>DAONFE010000018.1:0-20899 GCA_035403525.1 Candidatus Cryosericum sp. | reverse complement strand
AGGCGGCTGAGTCGTGCCCCGTAGCAGCAATCACTGTTCAGGAGTAACTGAGGCAGAGCCCTCATATCAAGTGAACACCCCCTTGCACAGAGAGTGACCACCGACAGGGACAGCAATTGAACCGAGGCGGTAACCACTAGTACGGGGGCGATAACGAAAACAGACATCCTTTCACCTGTGCGTGAAAGGATGTCTGTTTTAGGACCAGAGACCATCCAATCTTCCTGTCCTAGAATGACATGTCAATAAGTCGTGGGTTCGAATCCCTGCTTTTTTGTGATCAAAGACATACAGCGCAATCAGGTCGATTCCGGTTAATTGCTGGCACAGTTCACACTGAAAGATGTCACACAGCCACCCGCTGTTTCAAAGAGAACGTTTGGCCATGTACAGTCTTCCAACTTCCCACAGGGATCATAATAGGTCGGGTTGTACTTGAGGGTTCCGTTAAATGCGGAAACATCAAACGTGACCTTGTCGCCTGTGGCATAGTTGACACCACCCGCATAGTATTCAGCGGTATCATAGTCGCACCATTGCATCTCGGTACCATAAGAATCCAAAACCTTCTGTGCCATGCTGCCGCAGACAAGCCCGTTTGAAAGTCTGTAGCCGTCTTTTTTGACAATTATGCTCCAGAGATAGATAGAGTCTGGGTTGAACTTTGACGCTAGGTACTTTACAGTACCAAAGAAGAAGTCCGCTTCAAGCGTATTCATCACGTCGTCAGAACCCGTGTTCCTGATTACCGGGGTTTCGCCGCCGAAAAAGCTCAATACTTGCTTCCATGATTGAGGTCCGAGTACAAGCGCGTCGCCAGCCGAATTGTACACGGTGCATTCTGCTCCGAGAACGGTATTGACGGCGTGAGCCGGCAAAATCGTAAAATGCTGGCGCTCCGACAAGAGCGCGACCCGAGTGATGATAGCCGCAGTTTCGGCGCGGGTAATAGTGTCATAAGGACGGAATGCGTGAGTGCCTGCATCGCCTGTCAGTACGCCCGCCCGGTACAGCAGTAGAATGTCGGCGTATTCGGCAGCTCCGGAGACAGAAATCTTCCGGCTCGTCCAGACATCACGGATCCCTTCGACGGCGTTGATCGCGAGATATGCCTCCGCAGGTAGCGCCTTTGCGAAGATATGCGCCGTCTCGCTGCGGGTGGCATAGGTTTCATACTTTGCATATTCATTGGTACCAATAATTCCGTTTGAGATGGCATACCCGACGTAGTCATTGTACCAGGGCTCTTTTGCCGCATCAAACGACACGTTGTCCCCTTCATAAATGCTGTGTATGACTGCGGCCATCTTGATCGCCTCGCAGACTTTGAGATTTCCATCCGGCAGGAACTTACTGTCACCCATACCATTCATGATCCCAAGTTCGCAGGCGTCCTTTATGACACCCTGCTGCTGCGCGCCATACCACCTATTTTCATCCACATCAGAGAACTGTCCTCTGGTATAGGAAACGGACCGCTGAAAATTGGTCATTGAAGCTGAGGTCTGCGCGGCGCCTAACACCGGAATTGCCAAGCCACAAGCAATAACGAACATGAGTAACGGCAAGACTATTCTTCTCATTGCGGTACGTCTCCTTTCTTGTCTCACCCTTAGACGCTTGTTCGCGCACAAATGTTCCTATTCCTGTATTCGATGAGAATGCTCATTGATTCGTCAGTGAGAAAGGAGCTGAACGCAGCCGTCCCTGCAAAGGAAGAGAGGCTGGAAAGGCTCAAGGCGTCCGCCGCCAAGGTGGAAGCGTTCATCGAAAAGGCCACATGGTACACCAACATCCCTGAACTGACGGCCGGGCCCCTGCGGCTGTTCATTGAGCGGATTGAGGTCGGGGAACGCAGCAAAGATACTCTCCCGCAGCCGAGCAAAAGATCCGCATCGCCTACCGGGACGTGAGCGTTACGAACAAGGTGGAGCCGGTTGAAACTGGCGAACAGGGATTTGAAGAACTGACCGAACCGGTGGAGAACGAACAAGAGACCGCATAAACAGCGTTAAGGCGGGTAGCCTCGGCTACCCGCCCACCCATAAGGACATACGTCACAGAGTATCCCAGTGAACGCTAACAGGAGTGCGCCAGGGGGCCTTCACTACCCCTGGTCTGACACACAAGTGCTCTAGGCTTCGTACCGTCCAAGGACCAGACACACGTTGTGACCCCCAAAGCCAAATGACTCTTTGAGGATGTGGTTTACGTGCGCTGCGCGGCCTGTGTTGGGGACATAGTCGAGTGGACACTCCGGGTCTGGCGTCGTGTAGTTGATGGTTGGATAGATGATGTCGTTCTTGATGGTCAGCATGCATGCGACCGCTTCTACGGCGCCAGCCGCGCCCAGCAGATGCCCGATCATGGACTTGGTTGAACTGACTGGTACACTCCCTGCGCGCTCCCCAAACAGCTTCTGGAGCGCGAGAGATTCTGTCTTGTCGTTGGCAGGAGTGGAGGTGCCATGCGCGTTGACATAGTCAATATCGGCGGGAGTCAGCCCTGCACGCCCAATCGCCAGTCGCATTGCCCGGACAATCTGGGTTGCTTCGGGGTCGGGCAGCGTGATGTGATACGCATCAGAGGTGACCGCCTCAGCGAGAATCTCTCCATAGATATGTGCGCCCCGAGCCAGCGCGTGGTCAAGACTCTCAAGGATGAGCACCCCGGCACCCTCACCGAGCACAAAGCCGTCACGGTCCTTGTCAAACGGGCGTGATGCATGAGCCGGGTCATCGTTACGTGTCGACAGCGCACGCATATTGGCAAAACCACCAATCGCGCTCATGGTCACCGCAGCATCCGCCGCACCCGTGACAATGACGTCGGCGTCGCCGCGCCGGATGGCCTCAAACGCCTCTCCAATCATCTGAGTTCCGCTCGAGCAGGCACTGACAACTGAGCTGGTGCCCCCGTACAGCCGGAACCGCATTGCTATCGTGGCAGGAATGGAGTCTATGATGACCTTCGGGATGAAGAACGGGGAAACGCGCGAAGGGCCCTTGGCTCCCAGCTGCAGAACCTCCGACTCGAAGGTGCTGTCGCCCCCGATGCCACTCGTCACATAGACGCCAATGCGCTCACGGTCCTCGGCTTCCAGGTCAAGGCCTGCGTCAACAATCGCCTCCTGCGCTGCAGCAAGAGCCAGCTGCTGAACGCGGTCCGTGCGTCCAACCTCGCGCTTCTCGAAATACTGCTCAGGGTCAAATCCCTTGACCTCGGCTGCGATGCGGCAGCTGCTGGTACTGGGGTCAAACCGCGTGATCGGTCCGACGCCTGAGACTCCAGCGGCCAGCGCTGCCTCGAATGCCGGCACGCTGTTGCCGACCGGTGATATGACACCGAGTCCGGAAACGACGACGCGGGTCAGCCCCATGTCGTTCTTTCCTCCTCCGCGAGTCGTCTAGGACATGTGGGACATCACGTAGTCAACCGTCTGTCCCACCGATGCGATCTTCTCAATGTCCTCATCTGGAATCGACGTGCCAAACGCGTCTTCGAGCGCCATAGTGATGTCAACCAGCGCAAGCGAGTCAGCACCGAGGTCCTTCACGTACTGAGCATCATCCGTGATGCGTGCCTCATCCACTCCCAGTTTCTCCTTGGCAATCTCGATGACCTTTGCGCGAACTTCATCCTTCGTCATTTCATACCTCCAAACAGAATGGTTCCAGGCACTTCAGCACGACATGCCGCCGTCGACTGCAAGAACCTGGCCTGTAATATACGACGCTTCGTCGCTGACGAGAAACGCGACAGCCCTGGCAACATCGTCAGGCGTTCCACTGCGGTGAAGCGGAATGCTGGCAAGATACGCGGATATGACGTCACTGTCAAGCGACATTGTCATGTCAGTCTCCACAAAACCGGGCGCTATAACGTTTACGGTGACGCCCCTTGGCCCAAGTTCCTTGGCAGCCGTGCGCGCCAGCGCTATGGTGCCGGCCTTGCTCGCCGCATAGTTGGCCTGACCGACATTGCCTGCGAACGCGACGACAGAAGAAATGAGCACGATACGCCCACTGCGTTGCCGCATCATCTGGCGACCCGCGGCGCGGGTCACATTGAATGCCCCCGTCAGGTTGGTACGCAGCACCTCCGACCACTTTTCATCGGTCATGCGTACCAGCAGAGCATCCCTCGTAATCCCGGCATTACTCACCAGAATGTCCAGCGACCCCGTGACCCTGATACCGGCATCCACAAGTGCGTCCGCCTGAGCGGGGTCACCCACATCCGCCTGAACCGCCACACATGTCTGGCCGAGTTCGTGGATCCGGGAACTAACCTCGTCCGCGGCCTGACGGTTGGCATGGTAGTCGATGACCACGTTCGCGCCACGCGCGGCAAGTTCGAGTGCGATGCCCCTGCCGATGCCCCGTGAGCCGCCCGTCACAACTGCGGTCTTGCCCTGCAGCGTCACTGCCACGTCATCTCCTCGACTGCTTCGATGGTTGCTCCTGACACTGCCTTCTTCGCCAGTGCGCTGAGCACATTCCTCGGGCCGACTTCAACATAGCGGTCAACGCCCTTTTCCTTCAATACTTCCATCGTGCGCACCCACTGCACCGGGTTCCTGAACTGAGCGACCAGGCAGGAACGGATGGTTCCAGGGTCGTCCTCGATAGCGGCGGCTACATTGTTGATGACAGGAATCCGGGGCCGTGCAAGCGTGACTTCTTTCAGAACGCGCTCAAACTCGATTGCCCCAGGCGCCATGATTGAGGAGTGAAATGGGGCCCCGACTTTGAGTGGAATGGCCCGACCTCGGCCAAGAGCCTTCACCGACTGCACCACCTTCGCAACGGCTGCTGCCTCGCCCGACACGACAGTCTGGTCCACTGCGTTGTAGTTGGCAGGTTCGACAATGCCTGCCTTGCGCCCCTCGGCGAGTACTGCCGCGAGGTCGTCGCTGTTGAGGCCGATGACCGCTGCCATACTCCCGGGGCTGCTGGAAACCGCCTCGGCCATCAGCGCACCGCGCTGCTGAACGAGTCGAACGCCGTCTTCGAACGAGAAAACGCCTGCATAGCATAGTGCACTGAACTCGCCCAGGCTGTGCCCGGCTGCGATGTCTGCCGTGATACCCCTCTTTGACAAAGCCCGGGCCCACGCTATCTCTGTCACAAACAGCGCCGGCTGCGTGTTCTCCGTGCGCATGAGCGTACTTTCATCGCCCGTTTCAATCAGCTCCCACAGGTCAAAACCAAGCACGGAACTCGCCTGGGCGAACAGCTGACGGGATGCCTCGACGTCCGGGATACGATGTGCCATCCCAACGTACTGGGACCCCTGTCCAGGAAACAGAAATGCTGTCACAACTACCTCCCCCGCAACGATATCATAGCGTCACGACCGTCGTCACGTCTCCAGAACCACGCCGGTCCTCGGCGTTCCCAGCGTGTCGCAGCTGTCAACGCAAGGAGACGGCCCGCCCGTGCCAGCCATTCTTTCGCTGGGGCACTGCTCACCGTCTCCTTTGCCACATGGTGCTATCGTCCTGCGAGACGCCCTGTCTGGTGCGGACAGCTGCTCAGACCTCCGATGCCTCAGATGGGCCTGCTGTCCCCTCGTCCGAACCAGCGTCAGGGGCGCCTTCTGTCGACTCGTTTTCCATCTCTTGACCCGTCGCTGCGGCCTCGCTGAACGCGCCAGACTCTTCGCCCGTGGACTTGTCGCCTGCGGTGTCCTCAGTGGCAGTCTCGGGAGCAGTCTGTCCGACTTCACGATCAAGTACGCCGTCGTTGCCGTCAACACCCTTCATGCTGAGCTTGACCTTGCGCTCCTCTTTGAGCACTTCAAGAACTCTGACCTTGATGACGTCTCCCACCTTCAACACGTCCTCGACCTTCCGGATCTTGTCATTGGAGATCTGGGAGATATGAAGCAGTCCGGTCACGCCTTCGGACAGTTCGACTATGGCCCCGAACGTCAGGATGCGGATGACGGTCCCCTCGACAATCCTGCCGACTGGATAGTCCTCCTCAATAGTCTCCCACGGATGCGGCTTGGTCTGCTTGATGCTCAGGGACACCTTGCCTGTCTCCGGATCAACTTTCAGGACCTTTACCTTGACCTTGTCCTTCTTCTGGACGATTTCTTCGACTGGACGCCGCCTGCCATATGTCAACTCCGACAGGTGTACCAGACCCTCTACGCCGTAGCCGATGTCCACAAAGGCGCCAAACTCTGCGATACCATTGACCGTTCCCTCGTAGATGTCGCCGGCCTTGATCTGGCTGAAGAACTCCTTCTTCTGCTTCTGCCGGATGACCTGCATGGCTGCGCGGTGTGAAGCGATGATTCGACGAAGCTTCTTGTCGAATTCGGTGATCTTCACAGGGATTTCCTGCCCGACCAGCGAAGCGATGTTATTGCGATAGTCGCTGGCTACCTGAGACTGCGGCAGAAAACACGGAACGCCGATGTCGACAAGCAGGCCGCCCTTGATAGCCTTCGTGACTTTGGCCGTGACGATGGTCTGCTCCTCGAAGTACTTCTCCACGTCGCCCCAAATCTCTTCCTGGTCGGCTTTCAGCTTTGAGAGTACGGCAGTGCCCTGCTCGTCCTCCTCCTTGATGACAGAAACCTTCATGGTTTCCCCGACGTGCGCAATCTGGTCGACAGACACGTCCGTTCGCGTAGTGAGGCGGTTCAGCGGAATGTAATAGTCCCCCTTGCCGCCAGCGTTTACCATGACGCCGTCACGTTCCAGCTTGACGACAGACACATCGATAACGTCGCCGCGCCGCAGCAGGCGCGGGGCATAACCAGCTTTGGGAGACTGATCCGGTGGCAGCGCAGCCTCGAGCTCCGAGGCACCAGTCTCCTCGACTGCCGCTATGGGGGTTTCCCCAGTCCCGGACGACTCAGCACTGGCTGGTTGTTCTATAGTTTTCTCTGGTTCCGGTGTACCCTCCCCGGCAGGTTCGGTGACCTGTGGAATTGGGGAAAGAGTTGGCTGTGCAACCGCATCAAGAAGTGCGCGCACATCGTCAAGCCCGTCGTTTTCAACCTTGCTGTCCGTTCCAACGTAGTTGTCTTTGTCCACCATGTTGACCCCTCGCAATTAAGGATGACCATAACTCAGTCCTTAAGTATACGAACACCGGGAAGAGTTGTCAACCGCACCAAGCGCAAGGCGTACTGCCTTCATGTGCGGTCACAGCCTGTGCCTCAGGATGGGTCTCCCGGTCACAGGGCGCCGAGTCGACCAGCTCACCCGGGCAAGCCACACAGCCTGCCGCAGCACCCCGGGCGCACGGCTACGAACTACACCTGGACGTCCGTCCTCTTTTCGAGGGCCTGGGTCAGCGTGAAGATGTCGGCGAACTCAAGGTCGCTGCCCTTCGGTATGCCAGTGGCGATACGCGTGACACGCACCTGAGGCAGCCCGGCCAGCAGCTTCGCGATGTACATTGCCGTGATGTCCCCATTGAAATTCGGATTCGTCGCGATGATCACCTCGCCCACCTCGTCGTGAGAAATCCGTTCGGCCAGGCGGTCCAGCTGCAACTCGGCTGGGCCGACACGCGAGATGGGATCAATCCTGCCGTGCAGCACATGGTACAGGCCTCTGTAGGCGCCGGTTTTTTCGATGGCAGCCAGATCACGGATCTCCTCCACGACGCACAGCAGCTTCATGTCACGGGACGTGTCCCGGCATACCTCGCACAGATCGCCCTGCGCAAAGTTGCCGCACTTCCTGCAGAACGTTATCTCACGCTTTGCAGCGACAAGAGAGTCCGCGAGCGCCTGTACCTGCTCGTCCGGCTGGTCCAGCAGATAAAACACCAGGCGGTCTGCAGCCTTCGGTCCTATGCCAGGAAGGCCCGCAAGCTGCGTGGACAGTTCAACAAAGCGTCTCGGCAGAAACACCGGCTACCCGAGTCCCGGGATGTGCGGCATTCCGGCGGTGACCTTCTTCATGATTTCGTCTGCCTGGCGGTCGGCGTCAGACTGCGCCTCACGTACCGCCGCCAACACCAGATCCGCGGTCATCTCTGCGTCAGAACAATCGAAACCCTCCTGGATGCTCAGTCCGATGAGGTCCTTCTTCCCATTGACGACGGCAGTGACTGCTCCGCCCCCTGACGAAGCAGATACCCTCATATCCAACAGCTCCTGCTCCGCCCGGGCTGCATCCTCCTGCATCTTCTGTGCTTGTTTCATCAGGTTGTTGACATTGTACATGGCCGTTCCTCCCTCTCTATGGGTCGAACAGGGACTCTGTCGCATCAAAGGTCTTCTTCAGCAGTTGAAGCTTTTCGTCGGGCGCGGCTGGCTCAGGTCTGTCCTGACTCTCCTCCGGAGAACCCTCCTCCGAAAGGACGACGCGGTCCACACCGTAGACGGCATGAGCAGCAGGCACCAGGACCTCGTCCTGTTTCTGTTCCAGGGTGGTGCGGAAGAGCCGGGCCTTGGGCCCCAGCACGATACGGAGCATTCCCTGGTCAACCCCCACCTTCCTGACGTCGAGAGCCTGAAGCATGACTCCAATCGGCTTGCTGGCCTCGGAGACGACCGCCTTGTAGCGAGCCCACTCCTGAGCGTCGGGATCCTGCGCGGAAACTGACCCTGCCGGCTGGACAACCGGTTCTGGTTCGGCCTCGGGGCCAGCGGGAGACTCCGCACCGGCCGTTGTCGGCTGGCTTCTTCCCGTATCCCGTGCAATGAACTGAACCGGCTCAACCTGCCGTTCCTCCCGAATCCGAGCACCCGGGGCAGAAAGTCCGAGCGCCATGGCAAGCAGCAATGCCTGAACCAGCGGATAAGGGTCTGACAGATAGGTCGACTGTTGCTGCAGACGTGCAAGGCTTTCGGCCAGGTCAACGAGCGCGCCGTCCCCGAATCGTCCCAGATGTGCGCGCACTTCTTCGTCGCCCGAATCAGCAGCCGTCACACGCGCCAGAATGTGAGAGCTGATAAGCGCTATCGCCCGTTCCAGAAGATCTGCTGGTTCGATGCCGCTCCGTTCCAGATCGTCCAGTACGGAGCCCGCAGCCTTGGCGTCATGTGACAGGAGTGCTTCAACGAGGAGCAGGAGCATCGTCTCAGTGGGAAGACCAAGGAGATCAAGCACCGTCGCCGCCGTCACCGGCTCGGGACCGAACACAGAGAACTGGTCGACGAGGCCGATCGCACCACGCATGGACCCACTGCTGAGAGCGACAATCTGCTTCAGCGCGTCATCCGTGACATTGGGTGCCTCAGTGTCTCTGATCGTCTTGAGGTAGCTGAGCATGGCACCATCAGAGATGCGCTTGAAATCGAATCGCTGGCAGCGCGATATGATGGTCTCCGGCAGTTTCTGAGGTTCCGTTGTAGCCAGGATGAAAACAACATAGTCCGGCGGCTCTTCGAGCGTCTTGAGCAGTGCGTTGAAGGCCGCGGGCGTAAGCATGTGCGCCTCATCGATGATGAAGATCTTGTACCGGCTGCGCGCCGGAACGAACCTGGTCGATTCGCGCAGATCCCGTATCTCGTCGATTCCACGATTGCTCGCCGCGTCGATCTCAATGACATCAATGTCGGTTCCCGCCGTTATGGCTCTGCAATGCTCACAATCCATGCAGGGCCGGCTCGTCGGGCCCTGCGAGCAGTTGAGGGCCTTCGCGAGAATACGCGCGACCGTTGTCTTGCCCGTTCCCTTTGGACCGGCAAAAAGGTAGGCGTGGGAGATACGCGCATGGTCAACCGACCCCTGCAGAATGCGCACGATCGTCTCCTGACCAATGACGTCCGCGAACGTAGTGGGCCGGTACTTGCGGTACAGAGAAACATACGACTCAGCTGCACTCATATCATGGTCAGTATATGGCCAGCAAACACCATTGCAAGGAAGGAACCTGGCCGAATTCATTGAGAGATGCGTCCGAGGGCGTATAGTGTTCAGGTGAAACGACTACTGCGAACTACCGCCATAATCGTGTGCTGCGCCATCCTGCTGCTGGCCGTTGCGTTTGTGTTTATCGGCTCCTATGGTCGCATTCAGCAGCACCAGAATGCTGACATCATTTGTGTCTTTGGTGCTGCCGTCTGGGGAGCCTCACCCTCCCCCGAGCTCGAGGCGCGCGTGACCTGGGCCTGCCG
The DNA here is from genome assembly GCA_035403525.1 of Candidatus Cryosericum sp. Taxonomy (GTDB): domain Bacteria; phylum Caldisericota; class Caldisericia; order Cryosericales; family Cryosericaceae; genus Cryosericum. Next base: position 10,804 of record DAONFE010000018.1, on the reverse strand, counting down.
CCTGTACCAGGAGGGGCGAGCTCCAGTCATCTTTCTCTCCGGAGGCCCAACAGGAGGTACCCTCACGGAACCTGACGTGATGGCAAACGTGGCGCTTGGGCTGGGCGTACCGCGCAGTGCCCTGGTTCTGGACACAAAGGGCATCAACACTGCGCGCACGCTGGACAACCTGCGGCAATTCATGACTAACAACGGCATGACGTCCTGCCTCATGGTGTCGTCGCCGTTTCATATGGCACGCATCATGACACTCGCAACGCTTAAGGGTCTCCACGCTGTCACCTGCCCTCCGGCAACGTCACCCGTCTCAGTCGATTTCGCCTTGCAGGCACGCGCAATAGCAAGAGAAGAACTTGCGCTTATTAAGGACCTTGCCGTGCTGATGTTCTCCCCGTAGCCGCAGACCGCCGCCCTCCCCGGTGAACAATGCGAAGTGAACCCGACCGGAGCAGACCAACCGGTTCTCCAGGCCAGCCCCATACGGCTACAGCCAGTCGTCCCCCGCGGTACTGAGGACCCGGAGCTCTCGAGTGAATCCTGACTTCGATCAGGCGCGCTACCTCGTCCACAGCGGTCTGCGAAAGTTGAGGCGTGCGCGACAGAATGACATCCAGCAGAGACTCCAGACTGACAACCGTCACCCCTGCGATTGCATCATGTACCCGCACTCTGGCGCGGGCGAACACCACAACAGGCACCACCTGGGGCCGCTCCGTCGGCGAAGCTGTCAGGCTGCTGATATAGCGAGCCTCCAGCCGTGACTGCCGGATAGGGTCGCGCGTGAGCAGTTCCCCGTTCCGGATGAGGCGACCGTCGCGAACACCTATTGTGCCACTGTAGTTCTTAGTCTCGATGCTGAACACGCCCGTAGGCCCCACCACGACATGGTCGACGTCCCCGGATGGGAACCGGATACTGTTGAATACATGAAATCCTGAGGGAAGGCGAGAGAGCATGCGCCCCACATCCCGCTCACCCGCAGCCCCGCCGTAGTACTGGTCCGCAGCAGCCTCGAGGAAGAACACGTCATCGACGCACCGGTAGCCAAGAAACACTGCGAGACAGATGACCACGACGCGCACGGGCTGGGTGAGCGACGAGCCTGCTCTAAACAGGATGTAGGTCAGCAGCCCCATCGAGAGCATCGGCACAATAGCCTGAGACATGAGCCGGTCACCCCTGAAACACGTCGCAGCGCCTGCCCTGCCATGAACTTCAGCCATCGCCCCATCCACCGTGCTGCCTTATCATTGTCTCCCCGAATCAGACAACTCCACCCCCTGTATTCTAGAGAAAACAGACCGCCTGTCACTCCCTCCGATGTCTGCCCACATGCACCAGGCCCCGTCCGAACGCTCCACAAACGGCCGTTTGATTTTCGTTTGTGCTACGTATACTAGCCTCATACCTATCCGGAGGAACCGAATGCTCAAGTCCGTCAAGGGAACAAACGATATCATGTCGCCTGACATACTGCTCTGGCAGAAGGTCGAGGCCAGCATGGCTGTCGTCGCGAAGGCGTACGGCTACGAGGAAATCCGCACACCCACCATCGAGATGGAGGAGCTCTTCCTGACATCAGTAGGGGCAGGCACAGATATCGTCGAGAAAGAGATGTACGCATTCCCCGACAAGAAGGGGAGGCGCCTTGTGCTGCGTCCAGAGGGGACTGCTGCAGTCTGCCGCTCCTATGTCGAGCATCAGATGAATCTCCAGCCCTCTCCCGCGAAGTTCTACTATGCCGGTTCGTTTTTCCGGTATGAGCAGCCCCAGAGCGGGCGCAAGCGTGAGTTTCACAGTTTCGGCGTCGAGGCACTTGGAGAACAGTCCCCCGTGCAGGATGCCGAAGTCATTGACATGGTCGTCACGATGCTTGGAAGGCTTGGCCTCAATAATCTGTCGGTCGATATCAACAGCATCGGAGATGACACCTGCCGGCCCGCGTACAAGGATTCGCTCAGGGCGGCACTTGCCGCACATGAGGATGAACTGTGCGACGACTGCAGGAGACGCATGCACGACAATCCCCTGCGGGTACTGGACTGCAAGAAGGAAGACCCCGCGTTGCTGGATTCACTGCCAAAGTCAGCGGATTTTCTCTGTGAGGAGTGCTCGGACCACTTTCAGCGGCTGCTGTCATGCCTGAGCCAGCTGAACATCCCCTACCACGTCAATCATCGACTGGTCCGGGGTCTGGACTACTATACCAAGACTGTGTTCGAGGTGGTCTCGGATGACCTCGGCTCCCAGAATGCGCTGCTCGGCGGCGGCAGATACGATTACCTGGTCCACCAGCTTGGTGGTCCACAGACTCCCGCCGTTGGCTGGGGACTCGGTCTCGAACGCCTGACATCGGTCCTGGCTGCACGCTATCCCGACCTTGTGGCATCCTTGGCGATGCCTCGCGCTTACATTGTCCATTCCGAGTCAGCCGTCGCAGCAGCATTCCAGCTGCGTCACGCCCTTGCAGGCAACGGGTGGGCAGTGGATATAGACGCGCGTGGGGATGGCTTTGCAAAGCAACTGGCCAGAGCTTCGAAAAGAGGTTCACGCCTCGCTCTCATTCTCGGCGATGATGAACTTGCTGCCGGAACCTGCACAATCAAGGTGCTTGCCTCCGGCGCCCAGCGGACTATACCTGGTTCTGATGTGCCGTCGGCGCTGCAGGAGTTGACCTCGAGCGAGGATGACCCACGCCATGTGGACAGGTAGAAAGTTGCTTTGGATTTCGGGCAGTTTCAGATATAATACTGGTGTGCCACCCTGCGATGCCCGTGAACCACTTGACGGGTTTGAGCCAACACAAATCACTCGGAAGCAGATGCCCTGTGGATACGAGCACTTCGCAGTGTTCTTGAAACGGGGAACTTTATGCTCCCACCTGCTTAGGCAGGTTCAAAACTTACGTCAAGGCACGACCTTGTGGGGTGGCTCTTGAACTCATTTGCGAGGGCAGAGTCCTGATGCAGACCGATGAAGGTGTCGTTGTCGCGCGCGATGGCGATTTTGTGACTGTTGAGTTGCAGCCCAGGGAAGGGTGTGTGTCGTGTTCCCTGGCTCAATTCTGCTCAGGCAGCAAAGGGAGCGTTGCCTCGCTTCGCGCGACGGCCGGAACAGACATAGACCGCGGCGACGTTGTGGAGGTGGCGCTGGACGACTCTGTTGTCCTCAAGGCCTCTCTCGTCATGTATGGGCTTCCCCTGGCCTCCTTCCTTGCAGGAGTACTCACAGGGTACGGACTGAGTTTCCTCATGCAGCCCGGTACGGCAATGTCCATCCTGCTCCCTGTCATTGGAGGATTCCTTCTGCTCGTTCCCGGCATTCTTGTTTCGCGCAGGATGGCTTCTCACATGAATCCAACTGCGCGTGTCCTTCACAAGGTCGCAGTAAGTGGGAGGGGCCGGCAGTGAGCAGCGCTGCCATCTGGGTATTGGACATCATTTTCGCGACCGGCCTTGTGCTCGCGTTGGTCGCCGCCCTGGTTCTCTCGCGAAAACTCTCGGCGCTCGCACAAGTCCTGTCTCACCAGATCGGAGACATCGGCCGTCAGGCTGGCGAGCTCAAGTCAGAGGCTCTGCTCCTCATGCAGGCGACGCAGGTGTCTGAACGTCACCTGGATGAGCTCACACAGCAGCTGGCCCGACTGTCCTCTACCGCGACGAAAGCAGTCGGAACGTTGTCGACATCAGCGTCTTCCAGGGAGGAAGACTACCTTTCCAAAGTCGTGCATGCCGTCGTACGTGTCATTCCTGTCATCGGGATGGTCAGGTCAGTATTCTCAAGGAGGAAAGCATGAGTCAACGTGATTGCAGTTCGTTCCTGGGAGGGTTGATTCTGGGCGGCATCGTCGGCGCCCTGACGGCACTCATCCTTGCCCCGCAGAGCGGCGAGGAAACGCGGAAACTGGTCCGGGATAAGGCTATTGAACTGGGCAAGGAGATTGGTAACCAGACCGAGAGCCTGAAGGAGAAGGGAAGAGAGCTTCTGACCCAGGAGGGCATTGACATCGGAGAGCCAGGCGAACCGACTTCTTGAACCAGATCCATAGGTGAACTCGCTGCGTCTTGAATAGCACAGAGTTCCTCGTATAATATCCATGGTTTTGGGGAATCGTCCAACGGTAGGACAGTAGCCTCTGGAGCTATCAATGATGGTTCGAATCCATCTTCCTCAGCCAGATATGGCGCTGTAGAACAGTGGTTAGTTCGGGGGGCTCTCAATCCCCAAACAGGAGTTCAATTCTCCTCGGCGCTACCATATGGAAGCAGCCTCTCATGATAGAACCGGACAGCGCATTGCTGTCCGGTTTGTTATTTTGATCCCGCAGAACGGGTACTCAGGAACGGGGTCACATCAGGAGGCAAACCGTTCGATGAAGCGTTGAGCGGTTTCGACTACGGCGTCCTTGTCGTAGTCCATGGTCACAACATGGGCCGACCTCTCAAACACGACAAGCTCTTTGTGTCGCGAACTCACATGATCCATGATGAACTGTCCGCACTCATGCGGAACCACGTGGTCGTGGGCAGAACGCATGACAAGTAATGGTTGCGCCACTTTAACCAGGTTTGAGCGCACAATGCTCAGCAGTTTTATCATTTCGTGCGTACCGGCGGTTGGCGTCCGGTCGTATGCCGGCTCCACGACGCCCGGCTCCATGATGTCGGAGGCTATCGCAGGCGTCGACGCAATAATGTGCTTCAGAACAGGCAGCAGAAAGATGCGCTTGTCATTCATGAACACAGGCGCGTTGATGGGCATGACACCGGCTATTTCAGGGTGCTGCTCAGCCAGGTACAGCACCAGCGTTCCGCCCATGGAGAGGCCGGTCACAAAAACTTTGTCACATTGTGCTGCGAGCACCTGGTAGGCTCGTTCTGCATCTGCAATCCAATCCTGATAGCGTGCCTTGTTGACATCCTGCCACTGTGTGCCATGGCCGGTCAACCTGGGGGCCTCTACGGAATACCCCCGTTGCGCAAGCTGCTGCGCATAATAGCGCACGCTCCCCACGGTTCCTGTGAACCCCTGCATGACCAGGACACCGATGTCACGTGACCCCTTGAAGCTGAACGGCTCCCCTTCTGTGCGCACGTCCATGTTTCACCCCCGTTGTACTGCATCATCCCGGGAGCTGACTCCGCGGGATGTGTCTTCCTGAAACGAACAGCAGCCCTGCAGCTCCTCGGCCCAGGTGTCAGGACTGGGCGGAGCTGTCCTCTATACCGAGCGACGAGCTGGCATCCAGGTCCAGCGACGCCGAATGTCCTGTCATCAGACGCCGCGCCCCAGCGTAAGCGATCATGGCGCCATTGTCCGTACAGTAGCGCATGGGAGGGAAGTAGACGCGCAGCCCCTGCAGTCCGGACAGGCGTGTCCTCAATCGCTTGTTCGCAGCGACGCCACCAACAACCGTCAGTACACGCGGCGACAGTTTGCGCGCTGCTCGTAGTGCCTTTCCTGCCAGTTCCTCGACAACCGCGCTCTCAAAGCTTGCGACCACGTCCGCAAGATGCGCCTCGAGCTCCGCTGGTGGAAGAGACTTCACGTAGTTGATGCCCGCCGTCTTGAGGCCGCTGAAACTGAACTCATAACCACCCTTGCTGAACGTCACCCTCGGAAAGGCATGATAGGAGGGGTCTCCTGCTGCCCCTATCCGCTGAATGACAGGACCGCCCGGGTAGCCCAGCCCCAGGTATTTGGCAAACTTGTCCAGCGTCTCACCGGCGGCATCATCCCGGGTCGCACCCAGCACTTCGTAGTGCAGCCAGCGGTCAACGTAGACCAGTTCCGTGTGCCCGCCCGAAACGATCAGTGCGAGTACAGGGAAGTCGCCAGCAGTCAGTGGCGCGTTCTCTTCGGCTGCATCCCTCAGGAATGAAGCGAGAATATGTCCCTCCAGGTGATTGATGCCGATGAGGGGTTTTCCGGACGCAAGCGCCAGCCCCTTGGCCGTTTCAACGCCGACCAGAAGGGAGCCGATGAGACCTGGCCCGTACGTGACTGCGATACCGTCGACGTCCCTTATCCGCATGCCCGCCTGCAGCAGTGCTTCGTCCACACAGGCTATGATAGTCGCAGTATGTCTGCGGGATGCAATCTCGGGAACAATTCCGTCGTACTTGCGGTGAAAGGAATCCTGGCTCGAAATCACCGACGACAGCACGAGTCCTGACTCGTCGACGACCGCTACCGCTGTATCGTCGCAGGACGTTTCAATTCCCAGAATCCGCATCCTTCAGCTCCTTGGTCATGACCAGCGCGTCCTCGAGGTTATCGGGATAGTACATCTCCTTGACACTGCTCACCTCGAAGCCGAGAGACTCATAGAGTTCCTCTGCGGCAGTGTTGGACCTGCGTACCTCAAGAAATGCGCGATCTACCTTGAGGTCGCCCGCGAGTCCAAGCAGGAATGTCATCAGGTGCCTCGCGACCCCCATGCGCCGGTAGCGCGGGTCCGTGGCGACATTCACAATGTGCAGGGCCCCCTCTTTGAACCATCCTCCGATGAACCCCACGATGCGACCATCTATAACTGCAACAAAGTACTTCGCATCGGCGTTCAGCGTGATGTCGACGAAGAAGGTCTCCCTGGGCCATGGCGTCGCATACGAGGCCTCCTCTATGGCCCAGATGGCCTTGAGGTCACGAATGCTTGCCAGTCTCACACTGATGGAACTATTGGCAATCATGCCCTGTTCCGCGGCTTGTCAAACAGCTCTTCCATACTGCGCAGGTACAACGGCTCCAGCGTCAGAGGGTCTTCAAGGTGGCCCGTGCCAGACGCCGCTATGATGCCCTCGCATGTGGGATACACGTCGAACTGCCACTCAGCCGCGCCCGCTGCGCCCACGCCAGGAGCAAGCGACGACGCAAAAGCGCACAGCGCCACCCCGCCCGAGTCCTGCACGGCCTCGAGCACCTCGCGCCCTGTACACCGCGGCTCATCTGTCGGCATCAGCGTTCCGCTGCGCCACATGAACTGCTGCACGTAGAACTCATGGCGCCGCGCGTCCAGGAGCGTCCACACCGGCAGGGCGCCGTCCTGCCGACCAAGACGGGCCATGCCAGTCCACCCTACACACTCCAGCGTTGTGACAGACACCAGCGGGCAGCCTGCCACGTAGGCGAGGGCCTTCGCAATACTGGTGCCAATACGGGACCCCGTGAACGTGCCCGGGCCCTTCACTACCACAATCCTCTCGATGTCGGGGACGGTACAACCCTGCCGCTCCAGCATTCGCTGAATCGAGGGAACAACAGCATTGGATGCTGTCGCAAGCTGCAGCAGTTCAGACGCGACAGGGCTGGTTCCCCGCGCGAGCCCCACCACGCCGGAAACAGTCGCCGTGTTAATAAGCAGAGACAGCGGTTCCGACACCGAAACACCCCGCAATCACCGATGGCTGGTAGAAGTCCCGCACGGTAATGCGCCGTGTATCGTCACCCAGCACCTCAAAACCGACCTCAATGCGTTCATAAAGCTCCAGAAGATCTCCGGCACGTTCTGCCCACTCAATAACCGTAAGTCCAGGCCTTTCCAGTTCTTCCTCGAATCCTAGTTCCGTGAGCTGGACCGGGCTGTCAATGCGATACAGATCAAGGTGCCGCATGGGTTGCCTGCCACGATAGTTGCGCTCGAGCACAAACGTAGGACTCGCCACCGCCGAACGGCTGATGCCAAGCGACATGGCTATCCCGCCCGTGAGCACAGTCTTCCCGGCGCCAAGCGGTCCAACAAGCGCAACAATGGCCGATGAACGAGCCCCGGAGCCCAGCACTTCCAGAAGGCAGCTTCCGACCAATACGCCGATGCCCTCCGTAGACTGACGGCTGCGGCTTGCGAATGGTACTTCTATGCAACTTGTGTACATCATTGTCGGCCTCTCATCTTAGCAACAAGACTCGCCTTGCGCAAGGCTTCGTCCACACGTCCCCGCTCACGCCGCAGGTCATGCGGTCCTACACATGGTCTTCACACTTGACAGCCAGCGAGGTGAACATATAATGGCCTAGCACTCAGCACTAGAGAGTGCTAATCCACCTAGAACTTTTGCACAGGAGGTACGATAGCATGGCAAAGTTGGTTCCGATTGGTGATCACGTCGTTATTAAGGTTGAGGCAGCCAAAGAAACTGTCAAGAGCGGTATTGTTCTGCCTGACAGTGCCAAGGAGAAGCCACAGCAGGGTACGGTCATGGCAGTTGGTTCCGGCATGATGCTGGACAACGGCACCAGAGTCCCCCTGGAGGTCAAGGAAGGCGACAAGGTAGTCTATTCCAAATACAGCGGAAACGAAATCAAGATTGACGACGAAGAGTTTGTTGTGCTGTCGCAGCATGACATTCTCGCGATCGTCAAGTAAGGAGGAATCCCCATGGACGCAAAGCAGATTATCTTTGATCAGGATGTCTACGAGAAGATTCGTTCTGGCGTCGACAAGCTTGCAGACACTGTCAAGGTGACCCTCGGACCCAAGGGCCGCCACGTGGCCCTCGAGAAGAAGTATGGCTCGCCGGTCCTGTCGGATGACGGAGTCAGCATCGCAAAGGAAATTGAACTTGAGGATCCAAACGAGAACATTGGAGCCCAGCTCGTTCGCGAAATCGCTCAGAAGACCGAAGATCAGGCGGGCGATGGTACGACGACTGCCACAGTTCTGGCTCAGATCATGGTTCAGGAAGGCATCAAGAACGTCACCGCCGGTGCAGACTCAGTAGCTCTCAAGGCAGGCATGGACAAGGCAACTGCGGCAATTGTCGATGAACTCAAGAAGGTTGCCCGCCAGGTCAAGACCCGCGAGGAAAAGGCGCAGGTTGCGACTGTTTCGTCCAAGATCCCAACAGTAGGCGAGGCCATCGCCGACGCCATGGACAAGGTTGGCAAGGATGGCGTCATCAGCGTTGAAGAGTCACAGGGGCTTGACATGAAGGTCGAGACGGTCGAAGGCATGCAGTTTGACCGCGGATACATCTCTCCGTACCTCGTTACTGACCCGGATCGCATGGAGGTCGAGCTGAAGAACCCGCTTGTCTTCATCACCGACAAGAAGGTTACCTCCATCCAGGAGTTCCTGCCCGTTCTCGAGAAGCTGTCTCAGAAGGGCCGCCCGTTCCTGCTCGTTGCGGACGACATCACCGGTGAAGCCCTTGCCACAATCGTACTGAACAAGGTGCGCGGCACGTTCTCGGTTGCTGCCGTCAAGGCCCCTGGGTTCGGCGACCGCAGGAAAGAGATGCTGCAGGACATTGCCATCCTTACCGGCGGACAGGTGCTCAGCGAGGACCTTGGCCTGACCTTTGACAAGGTCACCGATGACATGTTCGGCTCTGCTGACGAAGTGAAGGTCGACAAGGACAACACCACTATTGTGGGCGGTCATGGCGACAAGGAAGAGATCAAGGCACGCGTCAACCAGATCCGCAAGCAGATTGAGGAAACGAAGTCGGACTACGACAAGGAGAAGCTCCAGGAGCGCCTTGCCAAGCTGGCAGGCGGTGTCGCCATCATCAAGGTGGGCGCCCCGACTGAAACAGCCATGAAGGAGCTGAAGCACCGCGTCGAAGACGCCGTGAACGCGACCAAGGCTGCAGTCGCCGAGGGCATCATCACTGGTGGCGGGGCTGCGCTCGTCAAGGCAGGCAAGGCAATCGACGGCCTGAATCTGACGGGTGACGAGAAGACAGGCGCTGAAATCGTCCGCAAGGCCCTCCGTGAGCCGCTTCGGATTATCGCCGACAACTCCGGCTACGAGGGAATCATCGCGGTCCAGAAGGTACTCGAGGGTGAGGACAACCTTGGCTTCAACGCCCTGAACTGCAAGTTCGAGGATCTCTTCAAGGCTGGTATCGTCGACCCCCTGAAGGTCACCCGCCTGGCACTGCTCAACGCGGAGAGCATCGCGAGCCTTCTGCTTTCCACTGCAGCGGTGGTCACGAGCATCCCCAAGCCCGAGACCCCAGCTCCCGCAGCCCCCGCATATCCAGAGTACTAGAACATCACTCAGCTTGTTCACGTCCAACCCCCGGCCATGTTGCCGGGGGTTCTTGTTTCCTGCCCCTGCGTTGCAAAAAAACGTAAAGACGCTATACAGAACCTTAGCTGAGGTCCAGGCTAATTCTCTAGAGGAGGAAGAACGTGAAGAAGCTGCTAGCTGTGTTGCTGACGTTCATGCTCGTTGGTATGCTGTTCACCGGCTGCAAGACTACCCAGGAGCCGGGCGGAGACACGGGCGCAAAGTATCACATCGGTGTTGTCACAGGAACCGTCTCCCAGTCTGAGGACGATCTCCGTGGTGGGGAGCGCCTCGTCCAGGAGTATGGCGACGTGGCCAACGGTGGCATGATCACAACTCTTACGTATCCGGACAACTTCACATCGGAACAGGAAACCACAATTGCCCAGATTGTCGGCCTCGCTGATGATCCTCTCATGAAGGCAATTGTCGTAAACCAGGCTGTCCCGGGAACCGCGGAAGCCTTCAAGCGCGTTCGTGAGAAGAGACCCGACATTCTGCTGCTTGCCGGTGAACCTCACGAGGACCCCAACGTCATCGAAGCAGCCGCCGACCAGGCTGTCAGCGCTGACAACGTTGCCCGTGGGTACCTCATCATCTGGGCGGCCAAGCAGATGGGAGCAAAGACTTTTGTCCACATCTCCTTCCCTCGTCACATGAGTTATGAGCTGCTGAGCCGCAGGCGCTATATCATGGAAGAGGCGTGCAAGGACCTGGGGCTCAAGTTCGTCTTCGAGACTGCTCCCGACCCCACCAGCGACGTAGGTATCGCTGGAGCGCAGCAGTTCA
>DAONFE010000017.1:15816-23524 GCA_035403525.1 Candidatus Cryosericum sp. | reverse complement strand
GGGAGATGCGCGTCCATCCAGTCGGCTGCGAAGGCAATGACCTGCTGACCAGCACCATCCGGCTCGTGGTGAATGAAGTGGTACAATCCTGGCCACAGCTTGAGGGTTGCGTCCCCGGGGACGGCCCGGGCCAGGCGCTCGGACCCTTCGGGAAGAGCGATGACATCGTCGGCGCCATGCATGACGAGGAGCGGCGCCTGAATCTCAGAGGCGCGCTCAAGCGCCTCGCCCGCCGCCTCGGCGATGATGGCCGCCAGCCCGACCGTTATCTTCTTGTAAACCAGCGGGTCGGCGTCATACGCGTCCAGGACTCCCGTGTCATGGCATACCTTGTCGCGGTTGGGACCCATGCCGTTGCTGACTGCCAGCGTCGGGGCAAGGTGGCGCATCGCTTTCACCGTGCGCATGGCGCCCACTGACGTTCCCGGAAGGAGGAAGCCTCCGCTGGCGAGCACGGCACCGGCAATCCTGGGGTGTCTGCGGATGAGGTACACCGCGCCTATGGTGGAGCCCATGCTGAAGCAGTACAGGAACAGCGGAAGTCCCGGATAGCGCGCACGGACTTCCTCCAGGTACCGGTCAAGGTCGTCCAGGAAGTCATCCAGCCGCTTGGCGTACGCACGCCTGCCCTCGGACATCCCGTGCCCGCGCAGGTCTCCCGCCACAAACACATACCCCCGTTCAACAAATTGCTGGCCCACCGCCTCATAGCGGCCACCGTACTCGCCGAGCCCATGCACCAGCGCCACCACGCCGCGCGGTTCTGCATCGGGTGCCCAGACACGTGCATACAGGCTCAGACCATCTGCTGCAAGATAGTGGAACTCATCACTGCGCATTGTTGGTTCCTCCCCACGTTCCATCGTTCATTGTATGATAGCACACTCCCTCCAGGGGTCACCAGACGCAAAAGCCGGTCCCGAAGGACCGGCCTGGTGTGCCTGATTATGCGCGCAAACAGGAGGACTACTTGTTCGCTGCCTTCTCGAGTGCGGCTGTCGCCGCTTCCTTGAAGAGGTTGCTGGTGCCGGTTGCCTGGGCAACGGCGTCCACCTTGGTAACGTCCTGCGTCGTCACGAGGCTCTGCTCGAGCGTAGCCCAAGCATCCAGAGACGTCTGATACTGATAGTTGTCAGAGGTCTTGACCTGAAGGTCTGCAAGGACAGCATCCGTAATCTTCCCACCCGAGACGGTAATCTTGGCGTATCCAACATTGCCGCGCTCATCCGCGCTGGAGAACCCGACATAGGTGCCATCGGTGTACGAGCCCGGGGTCCCGGCGTTCTTGAGTGCGTCGTTGACGGCGTCCTTCAGCTGAGTCGATGTGCCAGTGGCCTGGGCAACGGCGTCGACCTTGGAGATGTCGCCGGTCTCGATGAGCTTGGCCTGCATGGTCGCAATGGCATCAACGGCCGTAGGATATGAATAGTTGTCCTTGGTCTTGGCCATGCGCTCCACATACTTCACTTCTGTGATCTTGTCACCAGCGATGGTAAGAGTGACTTCGCCAACGTTGCCATGCGCATCCATGGAGGACTGACCCACATAGGTGCCATCAATGTACGCTGACTTCTTGGCGCAGCCGGTGACGGCAACGACAACAAGAGCAGCAATCAACACAACAGACAGAATGCGTTTGGTCATGATTTCATTCTCCTTCCCTTTCACAGGATTTCCTTCACAGCAATTGTATACAACGTCCTGATGTACGTCAAGCCCGGCATCGACCAGACCGATCCTCCAGAAGCTTGTGAAATCTTCCCCAAACCGAGCCCGAAGGTGAGTTCACAATTCATTCGTATTCTGACATGTTCTATCGGGAGAGGGCAGACAGAACCACCTGCGGACGTGAATTGAACATAGGTTTCAGAGAATCGTACAGAGCCTTGTACTTCTCGTAGCAGGGCTCGAAGGCTTCGGTCGCCGAAGGGTCCGGGATGTAGCGTTCCACTACCTTGACCCAGCCGGAGGTGTCGATGCCGGCTGCCGCCGCCGCGAGGCGCGCGGAGCCATAGGATGCCCCTTCGTCTACAAGCGGGCTCCAGAGGGGCAGCCCCAGACAGTCTGCCAGCATCTGACACCAGACGCGCGACCGCGACCCGCCGCCGATGATTCGCACGTTTGCAAGCTCCGTGCCTGTTTCCACCACTGCCTCGGCAGCCTGCCGAAGAGCAAACGCCACGCCCTCGTGCACCGCGCGCAGGACGTCCCCCTGACTGTTTGACAGCCTCATTCCGTACAGGACGCCAGTGGCGTCAGGGTTGCGATGGGGTGTACGGTCCCCTGCCAGACTGGGCAGGAATACGACGCCGTTGCTTCCCACAGGACTCTGCGCCACTATTTCGTCGATGTGTCCATGCGACAGCTCGCGTGCAAACCGCTCCTGGAACCAGCTCAAGGCGCCACAGGCTGTCGGAACAACGGCCATGTGGTAGTACCGGCTCTTCGCGGCCAGGTTGAACAGGCACAGCCGCCCCGCAGGGTCGGGCTGAGGCACCTCGGTTGCCGCAACGATGGTGCCCCTGGTCCCCAGTTTGATGACGGCATCACCCGCCTGCTGTACGCCACATCCCAGCGAGGCCACGGCGTTGTCTGCCCCGCCGGCAACCACGGGAATGCCCCTGAGACGAGGCAACTCGGAACAGATGACCGCCCCCACGATGGAACCCGTGTCGACGATTTCCGGCAGCATGGAGGTCTCAACCCCGGCGGCGTCAAGCACCTGCTGGTCCCACCCTCCCCCTGGAACACGGTAGAACAGGGTACCTGAGGCATCTGACGGCTCGCTCACGAATCGACCCGTAAGGCGCAGGACCACGTAGTCCTTGGGCATGCATACGCGCGCAATCCGCTGAACGAGCTCGGGTTCATGATGCTCCAGCCACAGGAACTTGGGAGCCGTGAACTCGGGCATGACGGGATTCCCTACCCTCGCGAGCGTCTGCTCCTCGCCCCCCAGAACGTCCGTCAGTTCCTGGCACTCCCCTGCCGCGCGCAGGTCCGACCACAGGATCGCGGGGCGCACCACTGTTCCCGCGGCGTCGAGGGGCACCAGCGTGTGCATCTGCCCCGAAACGGAAATGGTCAGGATTTCGACGTTGCGGTCGATGGTCAGCTGTTCGCACACCTCAACGGTTGCCTTCCACCAATCCTCCGGGTCTTCCTCCATCCACCCGGGCCGCGGAGTCGAGATCCTGAGGGGTGTCGACGCCATGGAAACAACAGTGCCAGCGGTGTCCACCAGCAGGCCTTTGACGGCTGCGGTGCCGATGTCGATGCCAATGGTACACTGCTTCATCTGGACCATCCCCTCTCGGTCGTGTCTTCCACGCCCTTCATGAGCCACTTTTTCTGCATTGCCACCACGAAGGAGGCTGCCGGACAGGCATGAGAAGCCCGCCCGGTCTGATTACGCCCCGCCCCTACCGTTTCTTGCCGTACTTGCGGATGTCCAGGGCGACTGCGGAAACAATGATGATACCCTTGACAACCTGCTGCCAGTACGCCGAGACACCCAGCACGACAAGGCCGTTGTTGAGCACCTCGAAGATCAGGACACCGGTCAGAACGCCGCCTACGGTTCCGATGCCGCCGCTTGTCGAGACACCTCCGATGACGGCTGCAGCGATGGCGTCCAGTTCATACCCCTGGCCGTAGTTGTTGGTCGCTCCACCTGACCTGGCTGCAAGGAGCACACCGGCGATGCCGTAGAGGATACCCGCGATGGTGTAGACCATCACGAGGTTTCTCCTCACATTCACGCCCGAAACGGTCGCCGCGTTGACATTGCCGCCGATGGCGTACATGTTCTTGCCCAGCTGGGTCTTGTTCAGGAGCACCCAGTAGATGCCAAACACAAGGAGCGCGATGACGATAATCGTCGGAATGGAGAACCCTGGCCAGCCGATGGAGCCGGTGCCGAGGTTGGTGAACTCGTTGCGCAGTCCGCCGATGGGCTGAGCCCCCAGAGGAGGCCGGTCGACATACAGGGATGCAACGCCCCAGGCAATCGTCATGGTGCCCAGCGTGGCGATGAACGGAGGAACCCGCAAAAAGGCGATGACGATGCCGTTGGTCAGGCCGATAAGCATGCCTGCTGCAATCGCCGCCAGAATGGGAATGCCAATCCACAGGGTCGGCAGAGTCGGGAAAATCTTGCTGGCATAGTCAGGCCGCTGAACGAGGGACGCGACGATGACAGCAGACAGGCCGACCGTACGGCCGGCGGAAAGGTCCGTACCGCCGCTGATAAGCGCGCCCGCGCACCCCAGCGCGATGATGAGGCGGACGGATGAGATTCTCAGGATGTTGACCAGGTTGTCGGGTTGAAGAAACCCGTTGCGGACAATGCCAATGACAAGCACCAGCGCCACCAGCACCAGGATAATTGCGTTTCTTGTCGCGAACTCCCGGACCGAGCGAGCGCTCAGGCGCCTGTTCGAACTCTTCGATGCAGGATCCCTCATCTTCGTCTCCCCTTTCAGCTGAGCTGCGTCGCCAGAGTCATGATGCGCTCCTGCGTCGCTTCTTTTCCATCAAGAATGCCGGTCACTCTGCCTTCGCACATGACCATGATGCGGTCTGACATGCCGATGAGCTCCGGCATTTCCGACGAGATCATGATGATTGACTTTCCGCTCTTCGCGAGGTCAGCGATGATGGAGTAGATTTCGTACTTGGCTCCGACGTCGATGCCGCGTGTAGGCTCGTCGAGAATGAGGATTTCCGGTTCCGTGAGCAGCCACCTCGCCACAATGACCTTCTGCTGGTTCCCGCCAGACAGATTCTCAACGTGCGTCCTGACGCTGGGCGTCTTGACCCTCAGCATCTCAATATGGCGCGTGGCATCGCTGATGCCCTGCTTCTCGTCCAGAAGGCCGTTCCTGCGGACGTACTTTTCCAGGTTGGCAATCAGCGTGTTGTCCAGGACGGACAGCGCCGGGAAGATACCTGTGGCACGCCGCTCCTCAGTCAGCAGGGCCAGCTTGTAGCGCTTGGCCTGGATGGGGTTGGTGATAACCGCCTTTGTCCCGTTGATCGAGATACTGCCGCTGCGCACGCTGCGCAGTCCGAACAGCGCCTCGACCAGCTCACTGCGCTGGGCACCGACCAGGCCGCCGATGCCGAAGATTTCGCCCTTCCGCACCTCGAAGGAGACGTCGCGGAACGAGCGCTCGATGCCCGACGTGAGGTGGTCCACCTTGAGCACGACGTCGCCCGGCGTATTCTCGCGCGGCGGGAACATGTTGGTCAGCGTTCTGCCGACCATCTGGCTGATAATGAACTCGTTGTTGAGAGTGCTCGCGTCGTAGGTTCCGACCAGTCGGCCGTCGCGCATGATTGTCACCTCGTCGGAAATCTCGAGAATCTCCTCGATGCGGTGCGAGATGTAGATGACGGCCACTCCCTGGCTGCGCAGCTTGCGGATGATGGAAAAGAGGTGCTGGACCTCGTTCTCGGTCAGCGAGGATGTCGGCTCGTCCATGATGATGACGCGCGAGTTGTAGGACACCGCCTGTGCAATCTCCATCGACTGGATTTTCGACGCTGACAGGTTCATGACCTTCGTCGCGGGGTCGATGTCCATGCCCAGGTCATTGAACACAGCCTTGCAGTCTGCATACATCTTGCGGTCGTCCACAATGCGGATGACACCATACCTCTTCTCGGGGTAGCGTCCCAACCAGAAGTTCTCCATGACGCTGCGCTGGGGAACAGGCAGGAGTTCCTGCTGAATCATCGCAATGCCAGCATCCAGAGCTTGTCTCGTGTCTGCAAAGGCGACCGGGTTTCCCTGGAGCACAATCTGCCCTGCGTCCGCCTGGTAGATGCCGAATGCACACTTCATGAGCGTCGACTTCCCGGCGCCGTTCTCGCCGACCAGGGCATGCACGGACCCGGGCCGAACCTGCAGGGTCACGTCGTCAAGTGCTTTGACCCCGGGAAACTCTTTTGAGATGTTCCGCATCTCCAGAACGAACTCATTGCTGCTCATCGCGTGGGCACCTCCCAAACCAGGCACATACGGACAGAGGGCGTACACGCTGGGCGTACGCCCTCCTGCTTCGTAACTGCTAGAGAATTATGACGTTCCCTGTGCTGCGCGTACCACTGCTACTTGACGAAATCCTTGTAGTTGTCCTTGGTGACCTTGACGTATGGAACCCAGACATACTTTCCGGAAGGATCCGGGGTGCCATCGGCAAGCGCAAGGGGAGCAATGTCCGTCTTGACGTCCGTCGCGCCGGTTGCAAGAGCATACGCAAGGTCAAAGGTGGCCTGGCCCTGCTTCACAGCGTCGTTGAGCACGGTTCCCAGAAGGGTGCCCTGGGCGAGCGCGTCAAGAGCTGGAGGAGTTGCATCAACACCGACCACGGGCATGTACTTGCCGTTGCTGAAGTAGCCGGCAGCCTTGAGAGCCTCGATGGCACCAAGCGCCATGTCGTCGTTGTTTCCAAAGACCACTTCAATCTTGCCCTGGTAGGCGGCAAGGAAGGCAGCCATCTTTTCCTGCCCCTTGACGCGGTCCCACATGGCAGTGTCCTGCGCAAGCTTCTCCGTCTTGATGCCGGCGTCTTCGACGGCCTTGATGGAGAACTCCGTACGATACTTGGCGTCTGTGTTGGAGGGGTCGCCCATCAGCATGACGTACTGCATGATGCCATCCTTGTTGAGGTCAGCCTCGGGATGAGACTTCCAGTAGTCCGCGATGATTTCGCCCTGATAGGTTCCGGACTGCTGAGCCTTGGCACCAACATAGTAGACCTTGTCCCATGCAGCCATGTCCTCGGCGGCTGGTTCACGGTTGAAGAGCACGAGCGGAACGTTCTTGGCCTTGGCCTTCCCGATGATGACGGAGACGGCGGATGGGTCAACAAGGTTGATGGCAAGAGCGGTGACGCCCTGCGTCAGGAACTGGTCGACCTGGTCGTTCTGCTTGGGCTGGTCATACTGGCTGTCCTGGACAGAGAGCTCGATCTTGTCCTTGGCTGCGGTCTCAATCTGATTGCGCACATAGGACATGAACGTGTCGTCAAACTTGTAGATGCACACACCGATCTTCGGAGTTGCGGCCTTCTTGGCGCAACCACCGATGGAAAGTACCATGGCAACAACAAGAAACAGCAGTACGGACTTCTTCATTCTCAATCCTCCTTGTTTCAATTGGGCAGCCACGAACGTAACAATACTAACGTCACATAACGAATCGTAGGACATTTCACAGGAAAGTCAACAGCTTGTGACGCAGGACGCGCAACCGGCATGAAAACAGCCTTCAAGCTCGCTCGCGACGGCCCCCGGTTTTCTGGTATACTCGTGAGGACAACGAACAACACGAGGATGGGACAAACCCTTGAAAACATTTCTGTTCGACCTTGATGGAACGCTGCTTGCCATGAACGCCAGATCGTTCACCGAGACGTACTTCGGGGAGTTGGCGCGGGCCCTGCACGGGCTGGTGCCAGCGGACGGACTTGCTCGCAACATGCTGACCGCCACCACCCGCATGCAGGAGGACGACAGCCCCTCGGGCACCAATCTGACCAAGTTCAGGGCGGCGTTCGCCGACCTGTATCCAGACGTCGACCACCAGGCAGTCTGGGACCGTATCATGGAGTTCTACGCCACGACGTTCGACCGCGTCCAGGATGTCGTCAGCCGCAACGAGCCACTGCACCGCAGCGTCGACTATCTCCGCGGTCGCGGC
>DAONFE010000017.1:3748-15716 GCA_035403525.1 Candidatus Cryosericum sp. | reverse complement strand
CGTCAGCCGCAACGAGCCACTGCACCGCAGCGTCGACTATCTCCGCGGTCGCGGCCACCGCGTCCTGCTCACCACCAACCCCATCTTCCCGCAGCTGGCCACGTACAAGCGGCTTGCATGGGCTGGCTTCGCTCCGGCTGCCTTTGAATACATCAGTACGATGGAGAATTGCACCTACAGCAAGCCCCACACGAGGTACTGGCAGTACGTGACGACGCTCATGCACGTGGACCCCGCCCAGGCCGTCGCGGTCGGCAACGATGCATCGGAGGACGTCTCGGCACGCGCAGTCGGCATCGAAACGTATCTCGTCACCGACTACCTGCTGGGGGATGCTGCATCCTCAGGAGCCGACCACGTCTCAGACAGCGACAGTTTTGAGCGCTGGGTGCGCGCGAGTTACTGACCCTGCAGCACGAGGACGCGGTGGGCAGTGGCGGCAAGGACCCTTCCGCCCGCCTCCGCAAGGCACCGCACGTCCAGCTCCGGCATGCCGTGATTCACCCGCAGCCAGGTGGCGCCCCCGTCGCTGGAGCGTGCCACACCGCGGGCTGCGCTTGCAGCGTAGACCGTTCCATCCTGTGCAACGAGCAGGTCGCGTATCACCCCAGGCACCGACAGCAGGGTTGAAAGGCCCGTTCCAGAGGCTGTCCATGTAGCGCCCCCGTCATGGGACACGAGGACCCCCTGCACATCCGTACCTGCAAAGACGTGCGTTCCCGTCCGGTCTGCAGCGAGGCTGTATACCCACGGCGTGGCACGCCAGGACGGCATCAGCCTCCAGTCGCTGCCGTCGTCATCCGACACCACCAGCCCGTGACCAAGGAGCGCCGCCATCACGCGGTGAGGAGTCACCGGGTCGGAGAGCAGAGCCCCCATTTCCACCCGTGGCGCCGCCTCTCCTGACCGTACGGTGGGCACAAGCCCCCGGATTCTGGTCTCCCAGGTCGCACCAGAATCCACCGATACTGCCACGCCGTTGTCCGTGCCGCAGTACACGACGCCGGGTTCCGTGGCGGAGGAGACGAGGATGGACACCTGCATCCCGGGGATGCCGGCGTGAACCGTCGTCCAGTGGTCACCCCCGTCAGTACTGCGCAGTACCAGGCCCCCAGAGGTCCCAGCCAGTACTGTCCGCCCATCCGGCAGAGCGAGGACGCTCAGCGTCGGGATCTCGGGAGAACAGCGTATCCAGGAAGCGGCGCCGTTTTCGCTGCGGAACACACCCTGACTTGTGGCAGCAAACGCGACGGAAGGCTGCGTGGGCGATGCTGCGACTTCTCCGATGGTAAGGTTCCTGATGCCGCTGTTCATGCTGACCCAGGCTTTCCCGTCCGTCGAGGAGAACACCCCGTGCGACGTCGCCGCCAGCATGTGCTTCTGCCAGCGCTGGAGCTGATAGACACAGCCACTCTCGGGAAGGCTGTACACGAGTTGCCACGCTAATCCATCGACCGACCGCCACAGGGTTCCGCCCTGCGTCCCCGCAACCAGGCCGCTGCCATCTGCAAGGAAGCGCAGCGCGGAGCAGCCCGAGGGAAGCTTCTCCGAGGCTGGAGCCCTCCACGTCTGTCCGCCGTCCTCTGACACGGCGACCAGACCCCCGCTCCCCAGGACCGCGACATGCGACCCATCCTGCGGGTCGATGTCAACGGAGGCAATAATGGGCGCAGGCCCGGACGGGAGGTTTACGGCTGTCCACGTGGCGCCGGCATCCTGCGAACGCAGCAGACCGCTGTCCCTGGTGCCCGCGTAGAGCGCCCTCCCGTCTGCGGTCGCTGCGACGGCGGCAACGTACCGCGCAAGGCTCGCGGGGATGGACACCCGCCACGACGCGCCTCCATCCCTTGAAACGAACAGCCCCGCATCGGCAGTGCCCACGTACAGCGTGGCAGGAACCCCTGCAGGACGCGCGCAGCACGTCAGCTGCCGGCTGCGGAGGCCGTGGCTGGACGCCGCCCACGTCTTCCCTTCGTCCTTCGATGCGAAGAAGCCGGCACCATACACCGCCTTCCACAGGACCGTCGTTCCCGAAGACGTGTCAGCCTCGATGGCCGCGACATAGTGCCCGGAGGACGCTCCACTCACCGGCTCCCAGGTTGTTCCGCCGTCAGAGGAAGCATACAGGACGTCCCCAAGCGCCTCGGCATACAGCGTGTCTGCGCCGGCACTGCCCAGGGCCGTCACTGGTCCGCCATCAAGGCCAGTGTCCGCATAGACCCATGTCACGCCTGTGGGAACTCCCGGAGCGTTGGTCATCGTCAGTCGTGTCTGCCACGCGCTGCCGAAGATGGCATACCATACCACCCCTGCCGCAGCAGCCAGGAATACCGCCGTTACAATCCACATAAGACGCTTCATATGCTTCGCTCTCCCAGGAATCCTCCAGTCGCCGCAGTCCATGCGGAGGACCGGCACCCATGTTCCGTTCGGATTGCAAACAATCCTCGTCGCGATACACTGCCAGTATACCATCACTTGAGGTGCACAATGGATACAGGTCATCGATTCCTGGACGAGACGCGGTACGGAGCCGACATGCCCGAGGTACTGTCAGACCAGCAGAAGGGATTGCCCCAGCCGCCGCTTGAACTCCCCCCGGCAGCAGGAATTCCCCTCGTCCCCCTCCCTGACCCGAAGAAGCTTTCCGTTCCGGGCATCGACCTGCTGACTGCCATCAACCGTCGGCACAGCCTGCGCCTGTACCGTGACGAGCCACTCTCCCTTGAGGAGCTGTCCTACCTGCTGTGGTGCACGCAGGGCGTGAAGGCAGTCACGGCCAGACCGTGCACCCTGCGCACGGTCCCCTCCGGCGGGGCGCGCCACGCGTTCGAAACCTACCTCATGGTGCGTGCGGTCACCGGACTGGAGCCGGGCATCTACCGCTTCCTTGCCATCGAGCATGCGCTGCAGCTGGTGAAGTCAGGAGCCGGGGTGGTGCGTGACATCACGGAACTGTGCGGCGACCAGAAGATGGTCGAACTGAGTGCGGTCACCTTCATCTGGACCGCTGTCCCGTATCGCATGATCTGGCGCTACAACCAGCGTGCCTACCGGGGGCTGTTCCTTGACGCGGGGCACGTCTGCCAGAACCTGTACCTTGCAGCAGAAGCAATCGACTGCGGCGTCTGTGCCATCAATGCCTTCTTTGACCATGAGTTCAACGACTACCTGGGATTCGACGGCGACCAGCAGTTTGTCATCTATTGCGCATCGCTCGGCAAGAAGCCGGCAGCGGCGCATGCACGAGGGGGCGCTGCTTCCTAGGCGCACTCCGCTTGACACGCTGCAGTGCACGGCTAGTCTGGCAGTGACGGGAGGTGCGACATGGCAAATGCGCTGGTCGTGTACTATTCGCTCGACGGGGACGTCCGGTTTCTGGCCAGGACCCTGGCAAAGGAACTCTCACTGGACTCGATGGAGTTAGAGCTTATCAAGCCCCACCCTGAGCACGGATTCATGAAGTACTTCAAGGGCGGTCTGCTGGCGGCCACCGGCGCGACGCCGCCTCTGCGCCCGCTGGCACATGATGCCGGCCACTATGATGTCATCTTCGTCGGCACGCCCGTGTGGAACAGGCATCCCGCTCCGGCGGTCCGGTCATTCCTGAAGGACGCCGACCTCAAGGGAAAACGCGTCGCCTTCTTCACCTGCTATGCGGCAAGTGACGTGAAAACCCAGCGCATCCTCGCCTCTCTCGTGCCCGGAGCAAAGGTCGTCGGCACCATCGGCTTCAAGGCTCCCCTCAAGAACGACAAGGAACGGTGCGCCGCTGACCTCATCCGCTGGGGCCGCGGTATTGTTACCAGCTGACGCACGCGGGCCATCAAGACCGGCCCGGCGGGGGGAGCACGGTTGACGATGGCCGCGGGCGGGCTATCCTTGCCCTATGCCACGCATACCTTCAGAACCAGTTGTTTCACTCCCGCAAGACGCATCCCGCAATCTGGCACCGCTTCGTGACCTGTACCGCGCAGGGCCTCTGCAAATACTTCCACAGCCGCTGTGGAAGGCTGCCTCGCGCCTTGGCACGCTCGAGTGCCGCTTCGTAACGCATGGGAGGCAGACAACCGGCGTAGAGCTGCGGCAGCCTGGAACGTTCCTGGTATACGGCACGCTCACCGGTGAACCCCTGGCCGCCGCCTCCGTCAAGCTGGACGGCGTACCGGTCGTCTGGATCCATGCGGACCTTGCGGCACCATTGACACCATGGTTTGACCACCGGGACGCCTTTGTGCGCATGCTGCACGTAGGTGGCGACCTGCCGC
Organism: Candidatus Cryosericum sp.; assembly: GCA_035403525.1. Classification (GTDB taxonomy): domain Bacteria; phylum Caldisericota; class Caldisericia; order Cryosericales; family Cryosericaceae; genus Cryosericum. Next base: position 11,448 of record DAONFE010000017.1, on the reverse strand, counting down.
TCAAGGCAGCCGTCCCGGGCTACAGCGTCCGCGAGGTGGACCTCACCGAGGAACTGCCGCTTGCAGCGACACTCCTGCGTGCTTCCTCGGGCGGTTCGGCGCGCGGCATGGATGACGTCATGGCGTGGGCACGGCGCCCGGTAGTTCAGCCCCATGCGTGGCTCTGGGCTATCGACCGGACCACACGGCGTCCCGCGGCGCTTGCCGTGGCGGATGTCGACACCGAGACACGGGAAGCATCGCTCGTCTGCCTCGAGGTGCTCCCCGACCATCGCAACCGTGGCGTGGGCACCATGCTCCTGCAGGAACTCATGGGACGCCTCGAGCGCATGGCTGCGATTACCACAGTGACGCTGCCCCTCCGGATGGGCACTCATCCCGACCACCTGTTCAGTGCCTGCGGGTTCAGCGGACACACGGTCTGGTGGCGGCTCACGCGGTAAGACGCTATCCGCCCCGCAGATTTTCTGCGGGGCGGGCCTGAACAACTGTGAGCTGAGCGCCGAACTGTCTACTGGCCGACGCCTCCCTGAGACGTCACGTGCGTGGTGTCATCGGTTCCCGGTGTTTCAGTGCTGGGCGTCTGGTCCGTGCCTGTCTGGCCTGAACTCTGGTCCTCATAGATGACCTGGCTCTGGCCGTCCTGCGGGTTGGCCGTCGACGAGGAATCCGTGGGCGCGGCATTCCCGCAACCGGCGGAAACCATGAGCGCTGCCACCAGCAGCGCCACAGAGAGCACTCCTGTAACTCTTTTCATGAAGCAACACCTCTTTTCCACAAGATTTCGCGTGCACTACTGTTGTACCGCTGCCGGCTGCAGGCGTCAACCCGCCTCAATTCACATTGACAGCAAGCCCCCGTTGTCCCTCAGCCAGCGTCTGCGTGCATCGTAGTCAGGCATCGCTCCGGCGACCACCGCCCAGAAGCGCTCCGAGTGGTTCATCTCGCGAAGGTGGGCCAGTTCGTGTACGACGACATAGTCGATGATCTCTGGGGGCGCCATCACGAGACGCCACGCAAAGCTGAGCGTGCCACTCGCGCTGCACGACCCCCACCGCCGCTCGGCTCCGGTAATGCGGATGCGCCCAGGATGAACCCCCATCGCCGGGGCATACCAGGCCACGCGGTCAGTGATGACAGCGCGGGCGCGAGCACGGTACCAGGATGCGAACAACACCTCGCTGCGGTCGAAAGCGGAGACGTCCAGACTGAACCCGGCAGCCTCGTCAAACATGAGCGGCGCGGCCTGAAACGCCGTGACGACAAACGGCCAGTCCCGCCCGAGGTAGGGAAAGCGCTCCCCTGTCAGGAACGCGTGCCGGGGCAGGAGAGGCAGCCTGCCGCGGGCCTCGGCCAGTTTTTTCTGGACCCATGAGGCCTTCTGCTCCAACGTCCGCTCCACATACCAGAGAGGCGTCCGCGTGGGAACGCGCACGACCAGCGTGGCGTCCGGCTGCACTTCAAGCGCTATGGTTCTGCGCCGTGAGCGCACCAGCGTGTATTCTCCAGCCACAGGACTTATGCGCTGTTCGCTGTCGCTGTGCTTGCCACTCTTCGATTGCCAACCCTCAGAGTACCTCGCATTACGCCGGCCATTGTTCTGCTCTTCGCTTCGCATGCGTTCATTGTCATCAACCTGCACAGGGGCACAACCGCCAAACGTGAGGTTCAACCAGATTTGGTTGCTTCAGACACTTCTCTGAAGTATTCCTGGTAGATCCGGTTCCTTGCCATCAGCTCCTGATGTGCTCCCTGGTCCTCGATCTGACCGTTGTCCAGGATCAGGGACCGGTCTCCCCACAACAGCGTGGAAGCCCGGTGGGCGATGATGATCAGGGTTCTGCCGTTGCCATAGGCACTAAGGACTTCCTCGTATTTGGTTTCAAGGAACGGATCAAGGGAGGAGGTGGGCTCATCCAGCAAGAGGGTCGGAGATCCCTTCACGATGGCACTCATCAACGAGACGATCTGTTTCTGACCTTGGGAGATGCCTCTTCCTTCTCCGCCCAGATCTGTCTGGAACCCGTTGCTCAACGTCTCCATGAAATCCTCAAGACCGCATGCCCGTACTCTCTCGGCAATCTCACGCTCGCCCAGGCTACCGCTCACCATCAGCAGGTTCTCCATGATGGTTCCAGGGAACAGAAGGGGTTCCTGCGGCAGGTAATCCACCAGCTTTCTCAAGTGTTCAAGGCTGTAGTTCTGAACAGAGTTGTCATCCAGAAGAATAGAACCCTGGACAGGATCATATATCCTCAGCAGCAGTTTGAGGATGGTAGATTTGCCGCTGCCGCTCCTGCCGACCAGGCACACATGCTCGCCTGGCTCTATTTCGAAATTCACGTGTGAGAGAACGACGACCTCGTGGTCAGGGTAATGAAAACCGACATCTGCAAAGGTAATGCCCTGGGGGGCAGCATCATCGTGTTCTTTTTGCAGACTCTCCGTCCCCTCTTTGACTTTCGGCTCATTCTCCAGGATTTCGAACACCCTGACACACGCCGGCAAACTGGAGGATATCTTCGTCACGGTGGTAAACATCATCAGACTGCTGTCGGTGAAGATGTTTGCAAGCCAATTCATGATGACCAGAGTGCCAATGGTCATCTGTCCCTTCATGATAAGGAACCCACAGATCAGAAAAGCCAGTTCGTAAAATGGCTCATCGACAATAGTAAAGATAGCTCTCCAAGAATCCTTCCATCTCTCCAGCAGGATCCCTTTGCCATATACCTGGGAAGCAAGCATGGAGAATTTGGAAACGACACTCTTGTCCAGGGAACGAGCCTTGATCTTCTCGGCCTGCCCAAAGCAGAGTTGAGCCCAGTCCGTCAACCTGGCTTCACTTTCAGCTGCTTCCTTGCTCCATGTCTGCGTCCTGGTCCGCGGAAAAATGGTAGACCAGACAGCAGGACCAGCAGACACCAGAAATACCAGCCCCACCCATAGATTGACGCGGAAAAGAAAGATCAAGCTTACTACAGAGAGAAGAACGCCGGAAACGATGTTGGCGAACGAGTCGATCATGATATCCCGGAGTTGAACCACTTCCTGCATCCTGCCAAGGTAGTAACCGGAGCCCATCCGGGTGGAGTAGCCCAGCTCGGTCTTGAGGAAACGTTCCATGAAGCTCTTGCGCAGCTCGATGGACAGTTTCTGCTTGTATTTCTCGGTGAGATACAGTTGTGCGCTTTCGAGAACGGCCCAGAGCAAGGTCACTGCCAGCAGGGAGAAGATCCAGAAGACTGCTTTCCGGTAGTCCTGAGTGTACGTGACAACATCAAAGAAACGACCAAACAAGAATGGCATGGCCATCTTGATGAGGGGTACACAAAGCGACATCAGGAAAACGGCGACCGAGAAACCCCTGTAGGAAACAGCGTATCTGAAGAACTTCTTCAGATAATGTGTGTCTCTTTTCACCTAACCACCTTCCCTGCCGGCCTGGTTCTTGAGTGACGCTTCAGACACTTCTCTGAAGTATTCCTGGTAGATCCGGTTCCTTGCCATCAGCTCCTGATGTGCTCCCTGGTCCTCGATCTGACCGTTGTCCAGGATCAGGGACCGGTCTCCCCACAACAGCGTGGAAGCCCGGTGGGCGATGATGATCAGGGTTCTGCCGTTGCCATAGGCACTAAGGACTTCCTCGTATTTGGTTTCAAGGAACGGATCAAGGGAGGAGGTGGGCTCATCCAGCAAGAGGGTCGGAGATCCCTTCACGATGGCACTCATCAACGAGACGATCTGTTTCTGACCTTGGGAGATGCCTCTTCCTTCTCCGCCCAGATCTGTCTGGAACCCGTTGCTCAACGTCTCCATGAAATCCTCAAGACCGCATGCCCGTACTCTCTCGGCAATCTCACGCTCGCCCAGGCTACCGCTCACCATCAGCAGGTTCTCCATGATGGTTCCAGGGAACAGAAGGGGTTCCTGCGGCAGGTAATCCACCAGCTTTCTCAAGTGTTCAAGGCTGTAGTTCTGAACAGAGTTGTCATCCAGAAGAATAGAACCCTGGACAGGATCATATATCCTCAGCAGCAGTTTGAGGATGGTAGATTTGCCGCTGCCGCTCCTGCCGACCAGGCACACATGCTCGCCTGGCTCTATTTCGAAATTCACGTGTGAGAGAACGACGACCTCGTGGTCAGGGTAATGAAAACCGACATCTGCAAAGGTAATGCCCTGGGGGGCAGCATCATCGTGTTCTTTTTGCAGACTCTCCGTCCCCTCTTTGACTTTCGGCTCATTCTCCAGGATTTCGAACACCCTGACACACGCCGGCAAACTGGAGGATATCTTCGTCACGGTGGTAAACATCATCAGACTGCTGTCGGTGAAGATGTTTGCAAGCCAATTCATGATGACCAGAGTGCCAATGGTCATCTGTCCCTTCATGATAAGGAACCCACAGATCAGAAAAGCCAGTTCGTAAAATGGCTCATCGACAATAGTAAAGATAGCTCTCCAAGAATCCTTCCATCTCTCCAGCAGGATCCCTTTGCCATATACCTGGGAAGCAAGCATGGAGAATTTGGAAACGACACTCTTGTCCAGGGAACGAGCCTTGATCTTCTCGGCCTGCCCAAAGCAGAGTTGAGCCCAGTCCGTCAACCTGGCTTCACTTTCAGCTGCTTCCTTGCTCCATGTCTGCGTCCTGGTCCGCGGAAAAATGGTAGACCAGACAGCAGGACCAGCAGACACCAGAAATACCAGCCCCACCCATAGATTGACGCGGAAAAGAAAGATCAAGCTTACTACAGAGAGAAGAACGCCGGAAACGATGTTGGCGAACGAGTCGATCATGATATCCCGGAGTTGAACCACTTCCTGCATCCTGCCAAGGTAGTAACCGGAGCCCATCCGGGTGGAGTAGCCCAGCTCGGTCTTGAGGAAACGTTCCATGAAGCTCTTGCGCAGCTCGATGGACAGTTTCTGCTTGTATTTCTCGGTGAGATACAGTTGTGCGCTTTCGAGAACGGCCCAGAGCAAGGTCACTGCCAGCAGGGAGAAGATCCAGAAGACTGCTTTCCGGTAGTCCTGAGTGTATGTGACAACATCGATGAAACCGCCCAGCAAGAAGGGTATGGCCATCTTGATGAGGGGTACACAAAGCGACATCAGGAAAACGACAACCGAGAAACCCCTGTAGACAAGTGCATAGTCGAGGAATCTCTTCAGGTAGTAGGGGTCTCTCTTCACCCGCTCTCCTCCTCGTCCGCTATCCAAGGAGGAGGCCCTTGCTCGGAGCCTCCTTCTTGTCAGCAAGCTTGATCCTTCTGAGCACGAATCCGTACAGCGATCTGGTCAGGCTTCATTTCTATGACGTGCGAGCTGTCTCTCAGTGCCATTCCCACAACGTTACGAACTACGGAGAAAAACACGCAGACCTTGGCGACCAAGTTCACTCTGGCTTGCAATTATTGCCACAGATACCGTTTCCGTCGGCTGAAACGTTTCGACTGTCGCTTGCTTCCCGCAGAATTACCATTCCTGCTCGCCTCCTTTCCACCCCCGTTGGGATAGGTAGTATGACACCATGGCTTTTCTGGCTGTTTCCATGCTGCAAAGGCACCCTCTGTGCCCTCCGAATCTTGCATTTGGGCAGCCACCGTAACAAACGGGCAGCAGTGCACAATTCAGACATTTCCTGTCGTCCTCGAACTCGTACTTCAGCCACAAATCGATTTTCTTTTCAAAAGTGATGTTCCCGGAATCATCCAAATCCCCCACCCTGTCCTCAAGGTCAAGAAGCAGCGTGCATTTGTAGACGCTTCCATCCGGTCCTATGATCCACGAATTCGGCATGACTGCTGGACAGTATGAAGGCTTAGGCTCCGGCAGGGGCAAGAAGTAACTGTGGATCCCTTTCTTTGATGCAAAATCCAGGACATGGGATATGTCACTGTCAATTTCATCCACGCCAAGGCAGAAATTGATATCCCTGTCCTTTTCCGTTCCGGATTTGAAGATGGAGGCAAAGTAGAAGGAGAAACGATCGTCACTCTTGAAGAAATCCTTGAACCACAACACGAAATCCTCGGCGTCTCTGATGTTGTCTCTATCAAAATTCGATCGGACAATGATCTTGAAGTCTGCATTGAGGCAAGCGATGTCTCGTAGATTGCCGGTTATGGTTTCGAAGGTTGGGTCGCCATTTCTGAGGGGCCTGTGGAGATCGTGGCTCTTGGCCAAGCCATCAATCGTCATATGGAACTTTGATATGCCATGATGCAGCAAAGTCAGAAACGTCCTGCGGTCGAGTAGATAGGCATTTGTGGTCAGGCCGGCACAGTAGTTGAGCCCGTGGGAACAACAGAACTTCTGGAAAGAGGAGGATAGCCTTTCAATTGACTCTAGGTTGAGAAGTGGCTCTCCTCCAAACCACGCAACCTGCAGGGTCCTGATGTTGGGATTGCTGTCACATTGTTTTCGCACGAAAGCAAGAATCCTGTCCTCTGCATCTCTGGACATGCGCAGGCTTTTGGAAGAATCCTCATAGCAGTAGACACACCGAAAATTGCAGGATGTCGTTGGCAGAATAGTCAGCTGCAGATAGTCACTCTTGCCCGTTTCTCGAAATCTGCTGAGCATCTCTCTTCGTTCATCGAGAGTCGATGGCACAAGCAATCCAGATGTCACCAAGGTGTCTACAAGACCGCGATCCTTGGTCCTATGAGAATGTAGGAAGAAAGCTTCGAGTTTGAGTTGGTCCTCGTGACTGAGAAGAACGATTGCTCCACTTGCCGTATTCCACACAACTGCACCATCCTTCAACAAAGAGATGATGTTGTAACAAGACCACTTCAGCTCCGAGTTCCTGAATTTCGCCTCTACAGGTTCAATAATACCGGCCACATCGGCCACAACGTCCTCCCAGTCATGTCCTTTGCCCTGCAAGTACGTTAGTTGATTCAAGAATCCTGTCAAGTTTCCCGTGACAGTTCCTCAAGCAGGCGCCATGAATCATCCCGGGCGCACGATAGGCGCAGCACTGGAACGGCCGCTCGTAGCGGCATCGTGCAGTCGGGCAAGGAACACGTGGAAGAAGGGTCAAAGGCCGGCAGACTACGTATATCAACCTCAACATGGGGCAGTGCCCTGTGAGATCTCACAGCACAGGATCTGAAAGCCAAGGGTCTTTCCACTGGTCAGAGGGAGATCGGCGAGCGGACTGGTCTGATGGTGCTCCGACTCGTGAGGGACACCGCACTGCTTCGAGTCCACATCCTCAGCGCCTCTGAAGCTATGGCCTCGATCCCGTGCGCCGCGGTCTTTGGGGAAGCGAGAGGACAGGGAAATGCTCCCGGAGTAGCCAGATGGCGATGGCAATCGCCACGGTCGCGGCGCCCATGCGCGTGACCGCCCGAATCACCAGTCCCCACCCTACCTTGGCGTACATCCGGCGGTAGGTGAGATAGAGCGCGCTCACGCTGAGGAATGCCGCAATCGACGATGCAACGGCAAGACCGAAGGCGCCAAGTCCCCAGACAAAGCCAAGGAGGTAGTTGAGGCCGACACTCGCTGCCAGCGCCGTGACGCCGACGGTCAGCATGACGGCGCCAGCCGGCGAGAACGGAGCAAGGACCGAGGAAAGCAGTCTGCGCTCGTCGCCCCGCCCCGTTCGCCGGGCCGCTGTCAGCTCGAGCACCAGGGTGCCCGTCACCTGCCAGAACGCCGCCCGCCTCGGCGTATCCTCCCAA
>DAONFE010000017.1:0-3648 GCA_035403525.1 Candidatus Cryosericum sp. | reverse complement strand
CACCAGGGTGCCCGTCACCTGCCAGAACGCCGCCCGCCTCGGCGTATCCTCCCAACGACTACGTACCAAGCCACCTGTCTCTGTCATGGGTCTATTGTCTGCTGCTTGCGCCGCAACGCAACGGAGAAGCAGCCACAATCGTCGGTGACTGTCACTCCCGGTTTTAACGTTGGCTTAACGTTGTTGTGCTACCCTGCAGTTAGACGGGCGAGAGCGTCCGGCAGCACACGGAACGATGGTCAAGTGGGGGAGTCTGTCACGAGAACCTGCAAGGAGGGAGCAACATGACAAAGTCTCGAACAACTGTGATCAAGGTTGTGGCAATGCTGTCTGTGTGTGCGGTGATTCTGGGGACGGCACTTTTCCTGTCGTCCAACCAGAAAGCAACGAGTATCATTCAGAGTACCGCCTTCGTCCCAAAGCAATCCCTTGTCGTAGGAAGCACAGCTAGACTTGCCGCACAAGCTCAAGATGTGAGGGGCAAAACAGTCAGCATGACTGGCAGAAAGGTACTGGTGTTCAGCGACAAGTCCTGCGGCAGTTGTCTGTATCTCGCATTCCCGATTATTGAATGGGTCCAGAAGTTCAAAGATACCGGTTTCTATTACATAGAAAAGACAGATCAAATCCCTTTGATAGACGGCGAACTCCGATCGTACCAGAATTTCCATATCATCTCTGACAGCAATTCTAGCATCTTCAAGTCCTTTGGAGAGCCCAGCACTCCGTCAGTCTTCTTCCTCGACGCAGACAACAGGATTGTATGGAAGAGCACCGGCTTTCTTATGTCAGACTACGTGAGGTATGAGCAGAGAATCAAGGAATTCTCAGAGGGTCGTTCAACCTTTGACGACTATCAGGAGAACATCGATATCGGAAACCCCTTTCCGAAGATCGCCCACAGTAGCAACGGTGTCGCCACGGAATTGCCAGACGATTTCCTGGGCAAGCCGACGCTGATGTTTTTCCTGTACGCTTCCAGCAAGGCAAGCAAGGTCAAGAATGTCCGGGCAAATCGACTTGGCGTATGTGCTGAAAAGAACGAGCGGCTTCAAGAGCACGACCGTGATTGAAGACGATTTCTTCGAGATCTCCAACAGGATTGCTCTCGTGGGAGGTCCGTTTATGTGCATGCTAGACGCGGAGGGGAGAGTGCTGGGTATCAACGGAGTGAAGCTTGATACCGCGGAGGAATTCACGGGTCTCTTCAGAGAGTGCGTGAAGATCCTTGACGAAAGGAGGTGATACCACATGACAAACCTGAAACATCACAGGACATCTATTTCCCTCCTGCTCCGCACCATATTGATCGTGGGTCTTCTGAGCCCCATGGGCACGGCTGCGCTGGCGGTCGACTGGCCGGCGGAGTGCTACACACCAGGGGAATACTGTATTGGATGCCTCTTCGACTGTTCGCTGAACGGAATCAGATACTGGAATGTCTATGAGGGAGTGTGCACAACGCCCACTCACTATCCCTATTCTGGCATATGCACCGGCTACTTGATTCTTGGGTGTCAGAACTACTGTCCTTGACAACTACTGATCCTTGGGGGTTCCCGGCATGAGAAAGACAATCAACCTTATCATCGCCGCCGTGATGTTCGTTGCATCCTTCAGCACTCTCTATGTCTGTGTCAACATCACGAGCCTTGATAGGGAACTGGGCGATTACATGCGGGGAACTCCCTACTCTCCCACGATCCGGGTGGGAGATATGGGCTTCTACTCGAGGGTCATCATGGGAGTTCCTGAGGGAATGAGCCGGTTGAATGACCTGGTCTACTACCTCGCAGGTGAAGCATACACGTTTCCATCTACCACCAAAACGATTGAAATACCCGTCCTGACCGATGCAGAAGTTGCCAGTATCTCCAACCTCAGCGGCATCAAATCCGCATTCCTCTTTGACAACACGGATCTTATTAGACGATGGACCGTGCGAGCTTCCTACGGGAAAGGAGAATTCGTATATCCAGTCACGCCTGATTATCTCAAGGCGCTTCATCCACCATTGAAGGAAGGGAGATACTTCAACGAAGCCGATCCGCCCAACGTCCTCCTGGTTCAGGAAGACTATGTCAAGAACCTCGTCCAGGGGACAGATATTCTTGGCAAGAGTGTCACTGTGTATACTCGCCCTGGAACCGAACAATTCACAATCATTGGTGTCCTTGCCAACATTCCTCCCTCATATCGTGATAGCAGCACGAGTCTACCGGCTCCTGTTGTCGTTCCGTACCGACCGGGACGTGAATCATCATATGTACGGGGTGACGGCAAGATCATCCCGCTGCCACCCAAACCCCAGTTATGGATCGTTCCACAAGAAGGATGCGAACAACGACTGCTGGTGAAGATACAAGAAATTCTTGGTAGCGAAAAGTATAAGGCAGTGGTTTCGTCCTCCACCTGGGAGTTCGAGAACTCTTTCGGTATTCAGGTACGTAGGGAACGCATCGCGGCTCTTGCAGCGTCCTCCGCACTGACAGTTCTTGTCGGAATATTGACCATAAGCAGTCTCATCTACGTCGATGTTGCAGCCAAGAGAAGGAAATTAGGGATTGAGAGATCTGTCGGCGCGACGATTGTACAGATCGCACGCGAGTACACATCCTCGTTGTTGCAGCTGCTTTGCTTGAGTTTCTTGATGGCTTCCCTGGTGCTTGTGTTGTTGCTTCCTGTTCTTACGCGCTTTAACATGCTGGGGGAATATCTTACTGCTTATCGATCACCCGCTGAGGTCCTGCCTCTCCATCTCAGCGTAACAGCTGTTCTGTCTGCCTTCGGGCTCCTTGCCATTCTTGTCGCCGGGGCAACCACGGCGCTTGTTCACCACAGCCTCAAGGAGACACCCGCCGGCCTCTTGATAGCTTCTGGTGTAGAAAAGGCAAACCGGACACGTCTGGTGGTCCTTGCCATCGTAACCACCGTCAGTGTGATGGCTACATTCACCTCACTCTCTCTCATGGCAACCATCCGGAGGACGACGCAAGATCTCGCACACGACATTCCACAACAGACAACGATCATCGGGCCATTAGACTCAACGGTCATCTATACTGAGGACGACTACGACGCCGTCAGACAGGTCCTGCGGGGCAAAGCCCTGGTCGGATGCCGCAAGAGCACACCGGCAATATCAAGTATTCCCCTCCCGTCTGGTGGTACTATCGATGTGCGCATTGCCGGAGCAACGGAGGATTTCCCAGCCATATACGAGATGACCGTTGGAAATGGCAGTTTCCTTACCGACACAGACACCGGGAAATGTGTTGTGGGAGCGACCGTTGCGTCATCCATGGACCTGCAGCTCGGTGACGTCTTTGTGGGAGATGAGGTCATTGGCATTCTCGATGCTCACTCGTCCCTGATCGATCGTACGGTGTACGTCTCTGTGTCGGAATCCTCTCTCTTTGTAAATCCCGGGGGGTTGTCCATCAGGCTGCTTATCAAGCCTATGAAGGGAGAAAACACAGTGGAAATTGTGCGGACTGCTCTCGATCTTCTGGAGCAAAGACATCCGGGAGAGTCAAGGGGAAGTTCCGCTGAAGCACAAGATCGCATCGACGCCGTCATACGGTCCCGGGAAGGAGTCTATGGCCTGCTGTCGATATTCACCCTCTTCTCGTTTCTGTCAGCACTCCT
>DAONFE010000016.1:20866-23847 GCA_035403525.1 Candidatus Cryosericum sp. | reverse complement strand
GGGCCTCTACCGCTATGACCTTTCGGGGAAAGCAGTTGGCACCATGCAGCTTGTCATCGGCGCCAATACCCTGTGCGCAGGCCGGGCTACCATTCCTCTCGAGGCCGCTCCCGTGATTCTCCATGACCGGACCATGCTGCCCATCCGCGCCCTTGTGGAGCAGGCAGGAGGGACAGCGGACTGGGATGCGAGCACGCAGACGGTCACGATCAGTTGGAAAGGGAAAACCATTGTCCTCTCTATCGGCTCGGGAACAGCCCTGGTGAATGGCCTGGCCACCGCCGTTGATACTGATCCCTCCGTCGTGCCCGCCATCCAGAACGGTCGTACCCTGCTTCCGGTGCGGTTCATAGCAGAATCTCTTGGCTGGACTGTCTTCTGGAACAACGCGGCCCGCATGGTCACGCTCCAGTACCCGCTGACGTAAGGTCCGACGATGCGCAAGCTGTTTCTCTTTGAATGGAATGAGGATGCCGCCGAAGCGCGGGCCGAACTGCTGCGCGCGGACGGCTGGGAGGTCGAACGCGAGTCGGCGGACCCGTCCCGCGGCGTCGAGCGGGTGGCGGCACAAGGACCGGACGTCGTCGTCCTCGATCTGTTCTACAAGGCCTCCCGCTCCCAGGAAGCAGCTGCGGCGCTCGCTTCACGCAGTGCAACACGCGACATTCCGGTAGTAGTCGTTGACGGCGCTCCTGCGATAACCGAGCGGATGATGGCACGGAATCAGGCGGCCGTTGCCACGACGTCCTTTGACCTGCCATCGGTTCTGTCGGAGCTGGTGCCAGGAGAGAACTGAACAACCCCCCGGCTGACGTCAGCTGGGGGGTTGGTGTGCCAGACGAGCGCGTGACCTAGCCGAGCTTCTTCGACCAGAGACCGTGGACGTTGCAGTATGCGCGGACCTCGAGGATGTCCTCGATGGGATGACCGAAGTGGACTTCGGGCTTGTCGCCTGGCTTGAGCGGAATCCGGACGACCTTCCCGTCCTTGCGGAAAACCTCGACCCATTCGATGTAATGAGCCTCCTCCATAGGATGCGGAACCGACCCGATCTTGATGAGAACGCCTTGTCCACTGGGCTCGACCACAGGCAGGTGCTTCTCGGTGCCGGCCTCGGTTGTCTTCGGGACCATCTTCGTCATGGGCTGGCCGCAGCAGACCAGGGTGCCCCGCCCCTCGTGAACCATTTCAACGATATTGCCGCAGACGTCGCACTTGTAGATCTCGTACTTCTCTGTCATGCCTTGCCTCCTTGTGTATCACTGTCTGTGCCGGATGGCCATGTGGCTATCTGTCGGTATTGTAGCACAGCCGCACACAATATCGCGTTTCTGTGTGAAGTAGATGTCAAGCCTGGGGGTTGCCGCCGCAGCCGGCCAGGCCGAAGGCTGCATGGATGGCACGGACTGCGGTCTGCGTGTGCTTCTCGGGAATGGCAACCGAGATGTTCACCTCGCTGGAGCCCTGCGCAATCATGAGCAGGTTGACCCCCTGCGCCGCGAGGGCGGAGCACAGCGTCGAGGCGATACCAGGGGTGCCACGCATGCCGTCGCCGACGATGGTGACGATGGAGACGTGGGGGACCGCCGCGATATCGCCCAGAATGCTGCCGCCTGCAAACTCCCGCGCAAGCAGCCGGCGCGCCTTGTCGGCGTCGGCCTGTGGCATGACCAGCGACACGTTGGCCAGAGAGGAGCTCTGTGAGATCATGAGGACCTGCAGGTCAGCTGCCGCGAGTACCTTGAACACGCGGCCGACCAGTTCCGAGGTGCCGGTCGCAGGTCCTCCGCTGACGGTGAGCGCCGTCAGCCTGCGGATGGAGGTGACTGCCTTGACGGGGCCACTCCCGGGGGCGCTTTCACACACGATGGTGCCTGGAGAGGAGGGAAGAAAGGCGCTGCGGATGCGGAGCGGAATCGCCGCCTGCTGGACAGGGGAGACGGTCATGGGGTGCAGGACCTTGGCGCCAAACCATGCCAGTTCCATGACCTCGCGGTACGACAGGGCGGGCACCCGCACCGCGTCGGGGACCAGCTTGGGGTCCGCCGTCATGACCCCGTCCACCTCTTTCCAGATCCAGACCTCGTCGGCGGGCAGGCAGGCGCCCAGAATCGTCGCGGTATAGTCCGAGCCGCCGCGTCCGAGGGTCGTGATGACGCCTTCCTCGTTTGCTGCGATGAAGCCGGTGACCACCGGTGTCAGTCCGCGTTCGAGCAGGGGGCCGACCTCGCGCGGAATGGTCTTCTTCGCCATGTCCATGCGAGGAGCGGCACTGCCAAAGGCATCGTCGGTCACAATGCCTGCCTCCCCTCCGGTCAGGGACCGCGACTTCAGTCCAGCGGCCCGCAGGGCGGCGGCCATGATGGGCGCGGAACAGCGCTCGCCGAAGGAAACGATGAGGTCGCGCGAGCGTGCGGTCAGCTCTCGCAGCATGGCGACCCCTGCCAGGGTCTGCCGCAGCGCGACGGCAAGGGCGTGCTCTTCATCCAGCACCGGCTGGATTGCCATGGCCGGCGCAGCGGCAAAGACCGTCCGCACTGCTTCCTCGTGGCGGTGCTCCAGGGCGTCCACCCCCTGTGCCACTTCGCCCTCCCTGCCCTGACTGGCCTGGTCGGCCAGCGTGAGCAGCTGGTCCGTGACCCCGGCCATGGCGGAGACGACGACCACCGTGCGCATGCCCCGGTGTGTCGTCTGTGCGACCAGCTGGGCGGCATGCAGGATGGCCGGAGCGTCCTGCACAAGGACGCCGCCGAACTTCATCACGATGGTTTTCACAGGAGTCCCCGCGCGGCAAGCAGTTCTGCGGTCAGGATGGCATTGCCTGCAGCGCCGCGAATCGTGTTGTGCGACAGGACCGTATAGCGGATGCCTGCCGGAAAGGCAGGGTCCGGGCGGATGCGCCCCACGACGGCCGCCATGCCCCGTGCCCGTTCAGGTGTGCCGGCCAGGCGGTCGAGGCGCGGCTGAGGACGGTCAGCTTC
>DAONFE010000016.1:17421-20766 GCA_035403525.1 Candidatus Cryosericum sp. | reverse complement strand
GCCATCTTCTCCTCCTCGCCGCGGATGAAGGGAATGAGGTTGTCCACGATGGCCATTGACGGCACCCCGGCGTACCCAGCCCCTGACAGCGCCTGCATGGTGACGACCATGACCCGGCGGATGCCGAAGGCTGCCTGCAGCGGCTTGAGAGACAGAACAAGGCCGGCGGTGCTGCAGTTGGGACCCGTCACGATAAAGCCTGCGCTGCCCCGGGAAGATCTGGCCGGCACGGCAGCCAGGTGCTCTGCGTTGACCTCCGGCACGATGAGCGGAATATCCGCATCCATGCGGTGCGCTGCGGTGTCCGCAACCACGACCATGCCAGCCGCGGCAAGCGATGATTCCACCGGCCCCGCGACATCGCTGGGCAGGGCGCAGAACGCGAGCGTCGCGCCGGTCGACTGGACAGCGTCGGCAGTGCAGGGAAGGACGGTCATGGACCGTGCTGCGGGTGGAATATCCCCCGGGATGTACCAGCGTGCGACATCCCCGTACGGTTTGCCCGCGGACCGTTCGCTGGCGGCGACCCCGACCAGCTCAAACCACGGGTGCGTTGCAAGCCGGGCGACGTAGATCTGGCCAACCATGCCGGTGGCGCCACAGACGACGACTTTCGTTCGTTCCATTGCTGACCCCTTTACCTACGGATAGACAAGTCTAGCACTGTAACACTTCTGGGGACTGGTCCAATCTGTAACATTCGCGGGCGCGTAATGGCTCAGGCGATGCTTCTGCTCCCCGGCTTGACCCACGGAATGCCCTGCCGGCACAGGGGACAGTCGTCTGCGGGCCAGCTCTCGATGCTCAGGCGGATGGCGCTCCACACAGGGTGGGGAATCAGCTCGGCGCTGCGGTTGACGATGCAGGCAATGCCCACAACTTCGCCGCCATGCTCGGTGATGACCATGGCTGTTTCCTCCGAGGAACCGCCTGTGGTGACGACGTCCTCGGTGATGACACAGCGTGCTCCGGCGGGAATGGTGAAACCCCTGCGCAGCGCCATGACGCCATTCTCGCGCTCCACGTAAATGCCGGGTTTGCCCAGCTGGCGCGCCAGCTCGTAGGAGACGATGATGCCGCCCAGCGCGGGCCCGACCAGCAGGTCGAAGGGAAGAGCCCGGAACTGGTCGGCCGCGACGGCAAGGACGCGCGCCGCCCGCTCGGGATACTGCAGCAGCCGCGCACACTGGACATAGCGGTCGCTGTGCCGGCCGGACGTCAGCAGGAAGTGTCCCTCAAGCAGGGCACCGCTTTCTTTGAGTTCATTGAGGACAAGTTCATCGGTTGTCATGGCTTCTCCTTGTGCTGTCATAGTGGTGCCAGTGCTGCAGCGCCGAAGCGCTCGAGTCCGTCAATGATATCCAGCATGGCCGTGGGCCTGACGAGCGTCGCGGTCCCGACCCCGACGGCCTTGGCGCCGGCGAGCAGGAACTCGGCGGCATCCTCCCACGTGCTGATGCCTCCGATGCCGACGACGGGAATGTGCACCGCATGTGTCACCTCCCACACCATGCGCAGCGCAATGGGCTTGATGCAGGGCCCCGCAAGCCCCGCGGTGACGTTGTCAAAGACCGGTCTGCGCGCGCGGATGTCGATGGCCATGCCCCGGAAGCTGTTGACCAGCGACAGTGCGTCGGCTCCGGCTTCCTCGCAGGTTCTGGCGACTACAGCGATGTCCTCGGCATCCGGCGAGAGCTTGACCATGAGCGGCTTATGGCAGACAGGGCGCACGGCGGCCACCACGGCGCGGGCGCTGTCACAGGTGGCACTGAAGGTCGCCCCGCCGCGCTCGACATTGGGGCAGCTGATGTTGAGCTCGATGATGTCGATGCCCTCGGCATCGGACAGCAGGCGCACGCCCTCCACGAACTCCGCCTGGTCCGCGCCCCCCACGTTGGCGATGATGACGGTACCCAGAGTGCGCATACGCGGCAGCTCCTGCTCAAGGAACGCGGGGATGCCAGGGTTCTGCAGTCCGACGGAGTTCAGGATGCCGCCCGTGGTCTCCCACACGCGCACGCCACTGTTGCCCTGTCGTGGCCGCAGGGTCAGCCCCTTGGTACAGACGGCCCCGAGCCGGCCGACGTCAAAGAACTGGCCGTACTCCGCGGCGAAGCCGAACGTGCCCGACGCCGCAATGACTGGATTCTTGAGGTGGACACCACACAGGACGGTCTCAGGCATGCCACACCACCTCAGTTGCGTCGAAGACCGGCCCATCTGTACAGACACGCCGGTTCCCCTGCACGGTGGCACAGGCGCAGACAAGACATGCGCCCACCCCGCAGGCCATGCGCGCCTCAAGTGACACCTGACAGGGCACCTGAGCAGCGGCGCACATGCCGGCCACACGTGCCATCATCGGCGCCGGACCGCACGCTGCCACGCTGTCGAACTGCCCGGGGTCGAACAGGTCAGTGCACAGGCCGCGGGTGCCGGCGCATCCGTCCTCCGTGGCCAGCTGCACGGGTACGCCCAGCTGTTCGAAGTCTCCAAGGGCAAACGGCGTACTGCGGAATCCGGCGATGAGGGTGACATGCTGCGGAAGCAGCTGCTCCGCGAGCGCGCGCATGGGCGCGATGCCGATGCCACCAGTCACGATGGCCACCCTTCCCCGCAGGTCCGCCAGGCGAAACCCATGGCCGAGGGGACCGAGGAGGGTGAGGCAGTCGCCGGGCTTGCACCGGGAAAGCAGCCCCGTGCCGCGGCCGCGCACCTGGTAGAGGAAGCTCACGCTGTCCTTTGCTGCGGCGTACATGCTGAGCGGGCGCGAGAGCAGCGGGTCGCGGTCCCAGGCGCGCACCAGGTAGAATTGCCCAGGTGCGCCATTACCCCTTGCGGCAACGGTGAGCAGATATATGTCCTGCGCGACGCGCTCCTGTGCGAGCACAGGAGCATCCTCAGCATAGGCTGGAGCGGTCGTCATGTATCCTCCCTGCTCAGGGCTTCCCGGATGTCGTCCCGCATCCGCTGCGCCTCCGCTGCCGCGCATTCCTCGAAGTGCGCCGCGCGCCACTCCTCGTCGTGCCCGGCATCGCTTCTCCATGCGAGCAGAATGCTGCGGCTTGCGTTGACGACGGCCCCGTTTCCGTTCTCGAAGTATGGGACGGTGTCACGCGCTGTTCCCCCCTGCGCCCCGTAGCCTGGCACAAGGAAGAAGGTATGGGACAGCAGAGCGCGCAGGTCACGTGCCTCCTCGGCATGCGTGCAGCCGACGACGCCGCCTACACCGCTGAAGCCCTGCTCCCCCACGAACGGCAGCCCAAGGTCGGCCACACGGCGGGCGACCTGCGTATAGACGCGCTCCCCGGACTGCCCCTCCAGGTACTGGATGTCCGTCGCGCC
>DAONFE010000016.1:12670-17321 GCA_035403525.1 Candidatus Cryosericum sp. | reverse complement strand
GGCGTAGGCGCGCATGCCGCTCAAGCCCAGCGCCTCATAGTAGGCAATCTGCAGTTTGTAGCAGGCGCAGAGTTGCGCCGTGGCATCGACGATGCGCCGGTTGAACTGGAACACCGCCTCTGCCGGGTCCTCAAAACCAGCGCGGAACGAGGGCGGCAGATACTCGGGCGAGGTGTCGAGTCCGACGCAGACGGGTCCGCGCGCAGCGACAGCCTCTGCCAGCTTGTCCATGATCATGATGGTTCCTCCTTCTGGTGATAGGTGACAACGCCGGCCTTGATGGTGGTGACGACCTTGCCGGTAAACTGTCTGCCGTCAAAGGGCGTGTTGTGGCTCTTGCTGGCAAACGTCCGGGCATCCACGGTCCACGGCGTCGCGACGTCCACAAGGACCAGGTCGCCGTCATACCCCGGGGCGATGCAGCCCTTGTTGAGCCCGAGGATGTGCGCGGGATTCCGGCTCATGAGCTCGGTCAGGCGAGGCAGCGTGATGCGGCCGGATGCAACGAGCGCAGTGTAGCAGACGCCGAATGCCGTTTCCAGCCCGACCATGCCCGGCGCTCCCGCGGCCTTGGCGGCAGCGGTGTGCGGAGCATGGTCCGTCGCAATTGCGTCGACCCAGCCGGCAGCGACTGCCTGCACCAGGGCATCCACGTCGCGCCGGCTCCGCAGGGGCGGATTCACCCGGTAGGACGTGTCTTCAGTGAGGCTCAGATGATGGGGCGTCACCTCGCAGGTGACCAGCACCCCCTGCTGCCTCGCGCGTGTCACTGCTTGCATGGCCCCCTCGGTGCTGACGTGGGCAATGTGCAGGCGGCAGCCCGCCGCGTTTGCGAGGGCGATGTTGCGCTGTGTCATAAGGTCCTCGGCGAGCCGGCTGTCGAGAGGCGCCAGGTTCTGGTCCTCGCAGTGGCACATGACCGTCAGCCCTAGACGTGCGGCGGCAGTCATGGCCTGCAGCATGACGCGGCTGTCCATGACGTCGTGCCCGTCGTCACAGACGATGCGGACGTCCGGTCCAAGGCTCTCGAGGTGGTTTGTGGTTCTGCCGTCCATGTCGCGCGTGATGGAGGCGCACTGGTGCACGTCGACAAGGCCGACGGCGCGGGCGCGCGTCAGGACGTCCTCCACCTGGCTCCTCGTGCTGATGACGGGAGCAGTGTTTGCCATCAGGTTGACCGCGGTGTAGCCGCCGCGGGCAGCGGCGGCACAACCGCTCGCCAGGTCCTCTTTCTCAGTCTGTCCGGGATCCCGGAAGTGAGCGTGCAGGTCGCAAAAAGCGGGCAGGCACGTGAGCCCGCCCGCTTCGAGGACGCCGCCGTCTTCGGGGACCGGAAGGGCCCGTCCGACGGCGGCAATGATGCCGTCGCGCACGAGCACGTCCATGACGCCGTCCGTGTCGGCGTCAACGACCCGCGCATGGCGGACAAGCAGTGATGACATCGGGAAGGCCATGTCGTCTCAGTCCTTTCCCACCGTGTAGAGTTCGTCGCAGTACGCGCAGCGGTACTGCCCGTGTTCACGGTCGACAAGGGTGAAGACCTGCGGCACGTACTTTTCGAGGGAAGTGATGCAGCGGGGGTTCTTGCAGACGATGAGGTTCTCCACGCGTTCGGGCAGCTCAGGCTTCACCTTGCGCACGACGTGTTCGTCCTCGATGACGTTGATGGTGACGTTAGGGTCAATGAGTGCCAGCATGGTGACGTCGATGCCGCTTGTGCCTTCGATTTTGATGATGTCCTTGCGCCCCATGCGGGTGCTGGTTGCATTCATGATGAGTGCGACACTGGTGTCCACCTTGTCCAGTCCAAGCTGATAGAAGATGCGAATGCCCAGCCCCGCATGGATGTGGTCGATGACGATACCGTTCCTGATGCTTGTAATGGTCAGCATGTCAGCACGCTCCCAGAAGTTTTGCAATCAGCGCCATGCGCACGAACATGCCGTAGCGGGCCTGTCGGAAGTAGTAGGCACGAGGGTCGTCGTCGACGTCGTAGGCGATTTCGCCTACTCGCGGAAGGGGGTGCATGACAATCATATCCGGCCGCGCCAGGCGCATCTTGTCAGCGTTCAGGATGTAGAAGTCCTTGAGGCGCACGTAGTCGTCCTCGTTGAAGAAGCGCTCCTTCTGCACGCGCGTCATGTAGAGGACGTCCAGGTCAGGCAGGACCTCGTCCAGGCGTTCAACCTCGCGGAACGTGATTCCTCTGGCCTCGAGGTCGGCGGTGACATAACCGGGAACACGGAGCTCGGTGGGCGAAATGAGCACGAACTGCGTGCCCGGATACCGCGACATGGCCTTGATGAGGGAGTGAACGGTTCTGCCAAACTTGAGGTCGCCGCAGCAGCCGATGGTCAGGCCGCCCAGACGGCTCTTTGCCGCGCGGATGGTCATGAGGTCCGTGAGCGTCTGCGTCGGGTGCAGGTGTCCGCCATCACCGGCGTTGATGACAGGCACGGGCGAGTACTGGCTGGCGATGCGGGGCGCTCCTTCCTTGGGGTGTCGCATGACGATGATGTCTGCATAGCAGGCGACCGTGCGGACCGTGTCGGCAACGCTCTCGCCCTTGGCCACAGAGCTGGAGGATGCCTCGGAGAAGCCGACGACCTTGCCTCCAAGACGCAGCATGGCGGCCTCGAAGCTGAAGCGGGTGCGCGTGGAGGGTTCGTAGAAGAGGGTTGCGAGCAGGGATGAGTCACAGAGGTGATTGAATTGAGCGGGAGACTGGATGATCTGATCAGCGAAGTCAAAGATCTCGTCGAGCTCCTCGGGACTGAAGTCCGTCGGGTCGAGCAGGTGCCTGCCTTGTAGCATGCTGTTCCCCCAATTGCCAGATAACCGGGGTGCGTGACCCTTTGAGAGTATACGAGGACAAGGGGTCACAGCAAGAGGGATTCTTCACGGTTCATCCGCGCAGCACCCTGCCGCAGCGGCTCCTGTTGTTGCATTCCTGTGCAGTCGGGGTAGGGTGGAGACGGGCAAAACGGTGGACACTGTCATGCGGGAACTGCAACGTGTGCCCCAGCGTCTTAGAAAAGGGAACATGCGTGACGGCGGCAGGAGGGCGGAGGTGCTCATGTGAAACTGATCATGCAGCAGAAGGTGTTTTCATGGACGGACCGGTTCCGCGTCTGGGATGAGGCCGGAGAGGACCGGTACGTGGTCGAGGGTGAGTTCCTCGTGTTCGGCAAGCGCCTGCACGTCAAGGATACTGCCGGCCAGGAGGTAGCGCTCGTCGAGCGCAAGCTGTTCTCCTTCCTGCCACGCTTCTTCGTCTACGTGGGCGGCGAGCAGGTGGCCGAGATCGTTCGGGAGTTCACCTTTCTGCACCCGCGCTACACGGTGCAGGACCTGGAATGGGACGTGGAGGGCGACTTCCTTGCCCACAACTACACCATTGCACGCGAGGAACAGCAGATTGCGACGATTCACAAGGAGTGGCTGACCTGGGGCGACTGCTATGTCATCGACGTCGCAGACTCAGCAGACGCGGTGACGGTGCTCGCAGTTGTGCTGGCGATTGACTGCGTGCAGGCGGAGCAGGCGCGCCACAATGCCCAGCATTGATGCCGGGTCACTGACCGTAGTGCGCCTGGGGAGGTGAGGTAGTGAGTATGTTCCGAAGGATTGCCCCGTTGATTGTCATGGTCGCTCTGCTCGTGCCACTTGCAGTGGGGTGCGCCGAGGAGCAGAAGACGGGCTTCTCTGGCTGCAACATCAACTGTGGCGGCGGGCTGATGGGTGGGGACGGGCGCGGCAACGTCTACTACCGCAGCGAAGCCGACAACTGGCACCTGTACAAGGCCAGGCTGGATGGCAGCAACAAGGTCAAGTTGAGTGACGATGTTCCCTGCGAGATCAACGTCCTTGGGGGGTGGGTCTACTACGCCAACTACCGTGACGGGTTTTCACTCTACCGCATCCGGACGGATGGGACGGGACGCCAACTGCTCAAGGCGGGGTACTGTCAGGGCGTCTATGTGGCAGGCGACGCCATTTTCTATGGCGTGCGCAACGCAGAGGACGTGCCATGCATTCACCGCATGAATCTCGACGGCAGCGAAGACAAAGAGGTCATCGCGGATGCGCGGCTCATGTACTGGTACGACGATTGCCTCTATTACCTGGGCGACCGCCTGTACCTCTGGAGGTATGACCTGGCCACGGGGGCAAAGACCCAGCTGTCCAGCGTGTACTCCGAATGTGTGACCGTCGATGCGACCGGTGTCTACTATTTTGCACCGGATGAGACCAAGCTCTACCATACCAGTCAGGATGGGACCGACACGAGCGTCATCCTGTCGGGCGGCGACTACTACAACGTGAGCGATGGTGCCGTCTATTACATGAAGTACGGGGGAGCCTACGATTTCTACCGGTATGACCTCGCGGATGGCACGGAGACGCAGCTCACCTCGTTCCTGCCTGGCTGCTTCGACGCGAAGGGAGCCCCCATCGAGGACGTCGAGAGCCTGTCACCAGACGCTGTTGCCCTTCACGAAGCAGGCACGAGCCTGTGTGTTCTCGAGGGTCATTGCTTTCTGCGCGGAACACTGCGCGAGTGTCTGCTGACGAACGGGCGTGCCGACTGCCTTATCCGTGCCGAACCGGGTGGCGTCATGACTGTGTGGGACTGAAGGTTCAAGCCTGT
>DAONFE010000016.1:7103-12570 GCA_035403525.1 Candidatus Cryosericum sp. | reverse complement strand
TCCGCCAAGCGACACAGACCCCGGGCTGAGAACCGTCTTCCTTGTTCTGCCCTGGCGGCGCAGGATGGCACGCACGTCGGCCAGCAGCTCGTCAAGATCGAACAGTCTGGTCATATAGACGTGTGTGCCCAGATCACCTCACTGATCTTGCCTGAGGCTTGCCATCGAGTGGCCAGCTGCGGGGCCGGCGTTTGTCCGGTTGGTCAACTCATGGGTTCCACGCGACCTTTGGCACGACGTTGAACGTGGCCGCAGAAGCTCCGCCGTCGTACACGTAGGTGGTAATGGTGTTTGTACTGGTGTTGAGGGACGTGGCTGGACTAATGGGTGGCAGGTTGAAGCCGTTGGTCCAGACGGTGAACACCGCCTTTCCCGTATTGCCCCAGTACAGATTCGAGAAGTCGTCCCATGACACCTGCTCGCCTTGTGGAGCAAAAGGATAGGGTTTCCCTGCATACTCCTTGAGATAGAGTCGAATGGAGGTGGACGTCCCCGGCTGCAATGACGGTATTGGGACGTTTCGGACCGGTTCATAGATGAGATAGTAGCATGTGGAGGCCGTGTATCCCTTCTTCAGGCCATAGAAAAAGTGACTGGTGTAAGCGATTCCCGCCGCCACCTGTTCGCCCGGCGGTTTCTGGGCCCATGCCCAGGTTTCGACGGTGACTCCTGTCTCCTGCCATGGCCACCGTGCGTCCACATTGAGGAATCCTGGCTGAGACGCCTTGTCGGTGTAGTGATTTGTAATCTTGATGTCGATATAGGCAGGCCGGTAGAGCTTCGCTGGATCCGGATGCAGGAAAGGAGCGTCGAGCGGATTTGGGCTAGCGGTATCTGTTGCATCCGCAAGCTTCTTGGTAATAGCTGTCTTCGCCTCGTTGACGAGGGCGTCCGTGACCGCGTCCGCCGGGACACCGGCGGCAGACAGCGCTTGCCTCGCCAGATAGTCCAAACCGCCGTTCGCGAGAGCGTCGAAGTTGGGGAGAGTGGGCGGAATTCCAAGGGCTGCCAGACCCGAGTCAGCAAGTATTGTCAGAACCGACTGCAGGTAGCCCCGCCAGGCGTCGGGAATGCCCGGGAAGTTCTTGGCGATGAAAGCGACCACGCCCATCTTGATTTTGGCAAACGACGTTGAAGCCCAGTTGACTACCTTTGTCACGACTTCGACGATGGACTTGAAGAAACTCACGACTCCAGACCAGAGCTCTTCCCAGAAGGACTTGTCCTGCTCTCGATCCCATACCTGCAGTTTTGATCCGGGTGCGAGCCATTTCCACAGCAACTCCTTCTCGTAGCGCGACGGCGTCATAGTGGGATCGGCGAGCGCATAGTAGGCGTATGGATGAAGCGTGTTAGTCCCGTCAGTAACAGAGAAATTGAGCTCGTTCCACCGCGGATACCTGTATACTGTGTAGTAGTGCGCCCACTCCGGATCTTCCCATTGGACTGGTTCATAGTGGACAACCTGGACGGTCGGCACGTACGACGGAACTACGGTCGTCTTCTGCTGATAGATGTTCACCGTCTGTTCTTTGTAGTACTTGACCGTAACAGGCTCTGAAAGCACCACGCTGGTCACTCCAGGAACTGATCCGCCCTGCAGACCTACAAACCGCAGGTAGTAGGTGATAACGTCGCCCGCTTTGAGTACTTCTGCAGATGGCGCAAACTGAGTGAACGTCACGGGTATTGCGTTGGGGAAACCGGCCGCCAGATCGATGGGAAGAGGCGAATACGCCTTGGAGAACATCAATCCGGATGGAGCATCCCAGGCTTGCCCGGCGGCGAATGGTTGTGCTGCCACCTGCACGACGACGCTGGTCACCGAAGAATCCATCTCACGGAACTGAAACCAGTGCTGTGACCCGTTCACACAGGAAGTGGATACTTCCTGGAGGTGCAGGAGTTTGTTCGGGAACTCAGTCGAACCTCCGGGCGCCCCATCCCTTTGTGGAGTCCAGACTTGAGCTGACAGGCTGGACGCCAAAGACACAGAGGGTGCGTTCAGCCTGTCACCGTACAGGACACGCAACCCCTCGCCAGGATCGCCCAAACACCTCCCAGCTCCATCGACCGGGACGGCTCGCACATACAGTGTCTGCTGCGTCTTGGCGGCCGAAACCCGAGGAATGACCGGCAAGACCATCGGTTTGAGTCCAGTGACGTTGTCGAGCTTCGAAGCGACTCCCGAGAAGTCAATTGCAAACTCGCCAGCAGTTCCCGATGCTTCTCCAGAAGCGACAAGTCCCGGTGGATTCTGCCAGTTTTCGGGGTAGCCAGCGAAGGGAACGGTGGAAACCTGCCACACTATCTTCGTGGGAGCCACGCCCGAGACTTTGTAGGCGAAATATCGCAAGCGGCTCCCACTGCGCTCGATGAGTGCGCCGCAGTCGGCCTCGGAGTACACTGATGCCGACATGATCTGCAGCCTGTCGGTCGGCTTGCTCGCGGGCTTGTCGGAGCCGGTAGCTGCATACAGGGTAAGGCGTTTGTCATACACGGGTGCGTTGAGAAGTCCATTCCAGTCTGTACGCAGGTATCTCATTTCCTGTGTCAACTGGCGCTCGGCCTGCGATGGCATTCGGAGGACCGCCCGTACGTCTGACCCCGGGCAGAACGCCTCAAACGTTCGCTTGATAAGGGCAATTGCCTGTTCGCGCGTCGTATTGCTGAGAGGGTCGATGGTCGTGGCGCTGGTCCCCTTCATGATGTTGTTCTGGTACGCGAAGCTCATCGAGGTCATGGCCCAGGCTGCCACCTTTCCCTTGTCCGAGAACGGGAAGTCGGCACTGTTTGGCGGCTTCAGGGGTGGCACTGCCTTGTCGAGCGCTCTGTACAGCATTGTGGCGATTTCCTGGCGAGTAATAGAGAGACTTGGAGAAAACTTGCCCGCACCGGTGCCCATGACAATGCCGAGGCTGTACGCCTTGACAATTTCTGCATTTGCAGTGTCACTGAAGGGCGAAGGCCCCGCCTCGACCAAGTTGTTGGTCAACTTTTCGTAGAGCTTTACCACCACCACGCAGAATTCCTCACGTGTGATGGGGCGCTGGAATGCGCTCATTACCGCCGGGTAGGTCAGTCCATAGAGAAAGGCCTTCTCCAGTTCCGGCTTTGCCCAGGCGCTCTCAGTGCCGTCAAGGTGAAGGGTGTCGGCAGACGTGTCGGTGGCCCGTCCGAACTCTCCAAGGATAAGTACAAGTACGAGAAGACAAGCAATGATAGACCTGAACCGCCGTAGTGTGTTGTGCACGAGCAACCCCCTGTTGTTGTATCAAACAATTCGGTGTAGGTGCAACGCAGCGTACCGTAGTAGCGACATGGCCAGTCAATCTACCGTAAATCATGGAGTCAATCGTTTTCTTTGCAAGTACGGAGAACAGGGCGGGTTGCCTGATACCATTGGAACAGTGTCACTCCTGGTCCCACAGGCAGGACGGCTTTGACACCCTGTTTCTTGCCGGGCGTCTGCGAGGTGGATAACGTTCGTGCCAACTTGTAGACACGCATGGGCGAAGCAGACTTCCCTGCCGGTTGCACGGTTCCATCTGGTGCCTATGCTGGGGGTGGAGGTGAACCATGGCGGATATACCACGGATTCTGGGCGGTATCACGGAAGGCATGGTGGAGACGCCGCGCATCGCAAGCCATGTCCTGTTTTCAGGCACGGACGGCGCTGTGCCGGTTGTGTTCGTTCATGGCAACTTTTCGTCGGCAACCTTTTTCGAGGAAACGATGCTGGCGCTGCCTCGCGAGTACCGGGGTATCGCGCCGGACATGCGGGGGTACGGCCTGACTGAGGACAAGCTCATCGACGCGACGCGAGGGGCGGCGGACTGGGTCGACGACCTCGACGAACTGCTGAATGCGCTCCAGGTCGGCCGCGCACACCTGGTGGGCTGGTCCATCGGGGGCGGCATTGTCATGGCCTACGCGCTGGCGCACCCTGAGCGGGTGCTGTCGCTCACCCTGCTCGCGCCCATTGCTCCGTTCGGGTTCGGGGGAACCCGAGGGCCCGATGGAACGCCGTGTACGCCGGACTGGGCGGGTACCGGCGGCGGAACGGTGAACCGCGACTTCATCCGGCGCATCGAGGAGCATGACCGCAGCGATACTGACCCCAACTCGCCCCGCAACGTCATCAATGCGTTCTACTACAAGCCTCCCTTCCGTGCAGCGCGCGAAGAGGATTTTCTGAGCGCAGCACTGCTCGAGAAGACCGGCGACGATCGCTACCCCGGGGATTCTGTGACAACCACATCGTGGCCCTTCGTCGGACCAGGCCGGTGGGGTCCCATGAACGCAACCTCGGCAAAATACTTCAATGTCAGCGCCTTCGCGGACATTACCCCAAAGCCGCCGGTTCTGTGGGTGCATGGCGCCAATGACCTGGTTGTGTCAGATGCCTCAATGTTTGACCTGGGGATGCTGGGCAAGTTCGGGTATGTTCCTGGCTATCCGGGCGACCAGGAGTATCCCCCGCAGCCAATGGTTTCGCAGACGCGCGCAGTTCTTGACCAGTACCAGAGGAACGGTGGGCGCTATTCAGAGCTGTTGCTGCCGGATTGTGGCCACAGTCCGCACATCGAGAAGGCCGACGACTTCCGTGCCGCCTTCCATGCCTTCCTGCGCGCCGGAATGTAACAGGGCATAAGTAATACTCCTCTTGCATTCACGGACCCGCCATCTGCGCGGGCCCGTGTTGTC
Source organism: Candidatus Cryosericum sp. (assembly GCA_035403525.1). Lineage (GTDB taxonomy): Bacteria > Caldisericota > Caldisericia > Cryosericales > Cryosericaceae > Cryosericum. The sequence goes on along the minus strand of DAONFE010000016.1, from coordinate 7,863 downwards.
GTTTCGAAAGCTTCGACAACCGCCACGGGCGATGGCGCGAGCGTCACACAAACTTCGCCGATAAAGGACAACCTTGACACATCTTGACAAAAAAATGAATGCTACTAAAAGTTACAGGTGGGTCAGGTGTTGCTTTTTGGAGGAGGTGGCTGGTGGGCGAAGTTGCTCGTGAAGGAACGAGGCTCTGGTATGAGGAGCAGGGGAACGGCGACCCGCTCGTTCTCATCGGTGGTATCGGTCATCCGGTGTGCATGTGGGGGGAGGTCCTGGGGCTGCTTGCCCGCTCGTTCAGGGTTGTTGCCTTTGACAACCGCGGGACGGGCAGGAGCGACAAACCCCAGACTGGGTACAGCATGGATGCCTTTGTCGAAGACACGCTGGCTGTCATCCAGGCTCTGGGACTGAACAGGCCGCACGTCCTTGGCTTCTCACTCGGAGGGTTCATCGCACAGGCTCTTGCCTGCCGGCATGGAGACGAACTGAGCAGGCTGGTGCTGGTGAACACCGCCTTTGGCGGGCCGAAGTATGCGCCGCCGGGCATGGACGTCATCAACGCGCTGCTGCAGGGGCCACACGGGGACACGCCGCTCGAGCGTGGCGTGGACGCCCTGCGCTATGACTTCACAGACGCGTTCCTGCGGGAGCACCATGATGTGGTCGAGCGCATTGTCGCTTGCACGCTGGAGCAACCACAGCCGGCATACGCCTACCAGGGACAGGCGGCAGTCGGCGGCAGTTTCAATATGGAGGCCGAGGTGCA
>DAONFE010000016.1:3319-7003 GCA_035403525.1 Candidatus Cryosericum sp. | reverse complement strand
GCAGAACGGTAACCCAATTTCTGAAAGGAGAGTGCTAGGATGGAACAGCGGTATGCGAAGATTCTGGGGACGGGCATCTACCTTCCCGAGAAGATTGTCACCAATGAGGAGCTCAGCGCGCGGTTGGGGTACGATGTCAGCCAGTACCTTTCCGGCATCACCCTGCGGCATGTTTCTGCACCGGATGAATCCGCGTCGGACTTGGCGGTCAAGGCGGCGCAGGATGTCATGAAGAAGACCGGTGTGAAGCCCGAAGACCTCGACCTTGTCATCATGACGACTGACTCGCCCGACTATGTGACACCACCGACGTCGCCGGCGATCGCCTGGAAGCTGGGAGCGGTGAACGCAGGCGCGTTTGATGTGAACGGGGCATGTGCAGACGCGGTCATCGGCATGAGCATTGCCTGCCAGCACATCATGATGGACCCTACCATCAACACAGTCCTGGTTGTTGCCCCCTATGCCATGACGAAGTGGCTGGACTGGGACAACAAGGTCCTTGCCCCGATGCTAGGGGACGGCGCCTCGGCCGTCATCATCACGAAGTCGGACGAGCCTGGTTACATCGCGTCGTCGATTGTTGCGGACGGGCAGTACTGGGATAGCTATGGAGTCTACGTCGGGACAAAGTTCCCTGTCACGAAGGAGATGGTGGACAAGAAGGAGCAGTACCTGCGATTCCACCCCAACTTCCACAAGTATCCCGCTGATGTCAATACGGGCAACTGGCCGCGTGTCATCCGGAAATCGGTGGACAAAACGGGGCACAAGGTTGAGGACCTCGACATGATCATCCTCACGCAGGTGCGCCTGTCCGATATTCAGGGAACCATGGAGGCGCTTGGCCTGCCACTCACCAAGACGCACTGGATTATGGACAAGTACGGTTACACCGGTTCTGCCTGCGCCTTCATGGCGCTCGACGACGCCCTGAAGGAAGGCAAAATCAAGCACGGCGACCTGGTTGCGTTCTGCACCTCAGGCGTCGGCTATGTGATGTCATCGGCAGTCTTCAACTGGGTATAGGGAGGAGCGTATGGACAGGCTGAAGGGAAAAGTCGTCATCATCACCGGTGGGGCCGGTGGCATTGGCAAGGAAACGAGCCGACTGTTTGTAAAGGAGGGGGCATCGGTTGCCATCTTTGATGTCAGCCAGGAAGGCATCGATGCAGCAGTCGCAGAAATTGGCGGCAACACGAAGGGGTACGTCGTCGACGTGGCCAGGTTCGATGACGTCAGCAAGAACGTGCAGCAGGCCATCGCGGACTTCGGTCACATCGACGTGCTCATCAATGCGGCGGGCATCACGCGCGACGGGTTCCTGACCAAGATGGACGTGGCGGACTGGGACAAGGTCATCGCCATCAACCTGACCGGACCGTTCAACTGCACGAAGGCCGTGGCCCCTCACATGATGGAGCGCGGCACGGGCAACATCATCAATGTGTCTTCGGTCGTGGGCGTGTATGGGAATATCGGTCAAACCAACTACTCGGCAACCAAGGCGGGCCTTATCGGTCTTACCAAGACCTGGGCGAAGGAATTCGCCAAGAAGGGCATGCGCGTGAATGCGATTGCACCTGGGTTCATCAAGACCCCCATGACCGCCAAGATGCCCGACAAAGTCGTGCAGATGGTCGTCGACAAGACGCCGATGGGCCGCATGGGAGAGCCAATCGAAATTGCCAACGCGCTGCTGTTCCTGGCTTCTGATGAATCGTCGTTCGTAACGGGCCACATCCTGCAGGTCGACGGGGGCGTGGTACTCTAAACAAGGGAGGAACTCGCAATGAAGAAGCTTATCAGCGTACTGCTTGTCATCGCGCTCGTCGCCGGACTCGGCGTGGGCGTGGTGGCTCCAAAGGCTGCCGCAGCCGAGACCAAGGAAATGTTCCTGATGCTCCCTGTTGGCCTGCCGTACTATGTGCTCAACGGTGTCCAGCAGAAGATCGACGTTGCACCAGAAATCGTGAAAGGGCGCACGTTTGTCCCTATCCGCCTTATCTCCGAAACATATGGCGCCGAAGTGGGGTGGGACAATGCGACCCGGACGGTCACCGTCAAGCTGGGGAGCACGAATGTTGTTCTCAAGGTCGGCTCCGTCACAGCAACCGTGAACGGCAAGAGCTACACTCTGGATGCGGCTGCGTACATTCGCGCGGGCCGTACCATGGTTCCCATCCGCTTCATCTCCGAGGCGCTTGGCCTTTCCGTTCAGTGGGAGCCTCAGAAGAAGCTGGTTTACATCAGCGCCAAGCCTACCTTCAACGCACCTGGCGTTACTGACAAGGAAGTCCTTATCGGATCGTTTGCCGCCCTGTCCGGAGCGGTCTCCGTTATTGGCGTTCCGTTCTATCATGGCTTCCAGGCATACATCAACTACGTGAATGACAACGGGGGCGTCAACGGCCGCAAGATCAAGATCAACATAGCCGACGACCAGATGAACCCGGCGCTCACTGTCCCCGCCGTCAAGAAGTTCGTTGAGGAGGACAAGGTCTTTGCCGTGGTCGCCGGGCTTGGAACGCCTGGCTGCCTGGCGGTCATGGACTACCTGAACACCAACAAGGTCCCGTTCGTGTACCAGGGCTCTGGCGTATCTGCAATCGCGTATCCGCCCAAGAACTACGTCTTCGCGGTTCAGCCCAACTACACAACCGAGGGGCAGATCTTCACCAAGTTCGCGATGGACAACAACTGGAAGAACGTCGCCGTCCTCTACTCCAACGATGATGCGGGCAACGAGGGCAAGGGCGGCATCGAGGCCGGCGCCAAGAAGTTCGGCGCGAACATCGTGTATGAATCGCCCTTCCCCGTCACCGAAACCGACTTCACCTCCTACCTCATGAAGGTCAAGGACAGTGGCGCCGATGCCCTGCTGGTCTACACCATCAGCGTTGCGCTTGCCGGCAACATCGTGAAGACAGCGAAGTCGCTGGGCCTTACCCAGAAGATCATCCTGGATTACTCCATGGCAGGCATTGCCGCGACAGCGGGCGCTGCGGCCGAGGGCGTCTACGTGACCGGCTGGATCGACTTCAGCAACGTCAATGACCCCGGCGTCAAGAAGTTCTATGAAGTCTGGCTCAAGTACTATCCCAAGGACAATCCACTGACGTTTGCGTATGCCGTTGCAGGCTATGCCGCGGGGGAGATCTTTGTCGAGGCTCTGCGAAGGGCAGGCCAGTATCCGTCACGCGACGCCCTGGTGTGGGCGCTTGAGACCTTCAACGGATGGAGCGGCGACGTCGTCAAGGACATCAGCTACGGCCCGAACGAACGTGCCGGCAAGTACTCCATGTTCTTCATGCAGGTCAAGAACAACCAGCTGGTAAAGGTCAGCGGCTGGGTCTCTGTTCTTCAGAAACCGTAGGAACCTGATTTGCCGGGAGGGGCGCTGCCCCTCCCGGAACGAACACGCGAGGAGAGTGTGATGCTTGAACTCAAGGATGTGACTGTCCGGTTCGGGAACCTTGTTGCCGTAGATGGCCTGAGCACCAGCGTTGCTCTCAGGACCATCCATTCCCTGATCGGACCCAACGGAGCGGGCAAGACGACGGTGTTCAATGCCATCTACAACTTCGTGCCGTACGCGGGGAATATCGTCTTCGACGGCAAAAACCTGCATGGCGTGCCCACGTATCGCCTGTCGCAGATGGGCATGACGAGGACGTTTCAGAA
>DAONFE010000016.1:0-3219 GCA_035403525.1 Candidatus Cryosericum sp. | reverse complement strand
CTGGTCAATGACCCCAGGATGGTGTTGCTGGACGAACCCGCTGCCGGTCTCAACTCCGGCGAGAAGGACCAGTTCAAGGACATCCTCCGGAAAGTCAAGGACAAAGGCATCACCGTGTTGCTGGTCGAGCACGACATGGGAGTTGTCATGGACATTTCGGACACGATTACCGTCATGAACTTTGGACACAAGATTGCCGAGGGGACGCCGCGCGAGGTATCGGAAAACGCCGACGTCATCGAAGCGTACCTGGGGGTCAACTGATGCTGAACATAGAGGACCTGCACGTCAGTTATGGCCCCATCGAGGCTCTGCACGGTATTTCCATCGGGGTGGAAACCTCGGAGATCGTATCGGTCCTGGGATCCAACGGCGCTGGCAAGACCACGCTGCTCAAGACCATTTCCGGGATTCTCAGCCCAAAGAAGGGCGTTATCACCCTCGACGGTGTCGTCATCGGCGGCATGGAACCGTCCATGGTCGTGCGGCGTGGCGTGGTGCATGTGCCGGAGGGACGCCATATCTTTCCGAACCTCACGGTGCAGGACAACCTCATCCTGGGTGGCTACTTCGGCAGTGCTGCCCAGAACAGCGAGAATATGGCCTTCGTCCTGCAGACGTTCCCGGTGCTCAAGCAACGTTTGCACCAGCGGGCAGGCATGCTGTCCGGTGGAGAGCAGCAGATGCTGGCGCTGGGCCGCGGACTCATGGGCAATCCCAGAGTGCTGCTCCTGGACGAGCCATCTCTTGGTCTCGCTCCAATCGTCACTTCCGAGATTTTCGAGATTGTCCGCAAACTCGCTAAAGAGCATGGCTTCGGTGTGCTTCTGGTCGAACAGAACGCGCGGAAGGCGCTCGAAATCTCAGACAGGGGATACGTTCTCGTGAATGGAAGCGTCGAACTGGCAGGAGCCTCCGAGGAACTGCGTGAGAACCCGGAAGTTCAGAAGCTGTACCTGGGAGGAAGAAATGTGGACGCTCGTCTTTAGGGGACTTGCCACAGGCTCGATCTACAGCCTGACCGCGATGGGCATTGTGCTTGTCCTGTCGACCACCAACGTCATGAACTTTGCGCAGGGCGACATGGGCATGTTCCTGGCCTTCATTGCGTTTGCCCTGCTGCTGCGGCACGTCTCCTATCCCATCGCCATTCTGGCTGTCGTGGTGGTCGGGCTCCTGCTGGGTGCTCTTCTCGAGCGCGGCCTCATGGCCAAGGTCCGCAAGACGACGTCGCATCTGGGCATGCTTATTGTTACCCTCGCCCTCACGATGATCCTCGAGGGTCTTGCGGGGTATTTCTTTGGAACGACGCCTCTGCTGTTCCCACCCGCGCTGCAGGGTGATCCCCTGCATGTGTTCGGCGCCATTCTGGACCGGCAGGACCTGCTCTCCCTGGCGGTGGCCGGTGTTGTCGTGTTCATCCTGTTCCTGGTCCTGTACCGCACAAAAATCGGCATCGCCTCGAGGAGCCTTGCCGAGGATGAGTACGCCGCGAAACTGCTTGGAATTCCCGTGCGCAGCATCTACATCTTCATCTGGGCAACGAGCTTCGGACTTGCAGGGCTCGCAGGCATCATGGTTGCGCCGAAACTTTCCCTGGAACCAGGGTTCATGATTGTCATTCAGCTCAAAGCGTTCATCGCTGCGGTGCTGGGCGGCATGAACTCGGTCGTCGGCGCCGTTGTGGGCGGGCTGCTGCTGGGCGTGATGGAGAACCTGGTCGCGTACTATGTCCCGCAGATCAAGGACAGCTTCTCGCTGATTCTTGTCGTCCTGGTGCTCCTCTTCCTGCCGGAAGGACTGTTCGGCAGGCGGGCTGCGAGGAGGGCATAGATGAAAAAGTACGCACCCTTCCTTGTGCTTGTCCTCGCCCTGCTCATTCCCGTGGCGCTGCGGCAGAAGCCCTCGGTGGTCTACTACCTGAACCTGTCGATGATTTACGCCATCTCGGCCCAGGGGCTCAACGTGCTCATGGGCATCGGCGGGCAGATATCGCTGGGGCACGCCGCGTTCATGGCGATTGGCGGCTACACGTCCGCCGTGCTGGTCACCGTCCTTCACGTGCCGTTCGGCATCGCCCTGCTTGCGGGAGTGGCGCTGTCCTGTGTGTTCGGGCTGGTCATCGGGTTCCCCGCGCTGCGCCTGCAGGGCTTCTACCTCGCCATCGCGACGCTGGCGCTGGGCAACGTTGTGACTGACATCATCAAGAGGCTCAGCATCACGGGCGGCGACTACGGGCTGAGGAACATCCCGGCGCCGTCGCTGTTCGGCTTCACCTTTGGAAGTTCGCTGTCGCAGTTCTACCTGATTCTTGCGGGGTTGCTCCTCACCATTCTCGTGACGCGCAACTTCATCCGCAGCAAGAGCGGCATGGCCCTGCAGGCGATGCGCGACTCCGAAACGGGAGCCCTCGCCGTGGGAGTCAATGCATCGCACTACAAGCTGCTGGCGTTCGTGCTTGCCTCTGCATTCGCAGGACTTGCCGGTGTCCTCTACGCGCATTCGGTCACCTACCTCAACACGACCAACTTCGGACTCGACCTGTCCATCAACCTGCTGGCCATTACCATCATCGGTGGCATGGGGACGGTCTGGGGCGTTGTGCTGGGCTCGCTGCTGTGGGTCTTTGTACGGAACCTCATGGGCTCCGGGCTGGAAATGCTGACCGGCGTTCTCTTTGGTGTCATTCTCCTGCTTGTCGTCCTCTTCCTGCCGAGGGGGCTGTCCGAGATAGGCTACAGGATTTCCGGCAGACTGAGGAGCAACCGCCAGCGTGAGTAACGAGTCAGGTCTCAGCAAGGGCCAGCGGACAAAGCAGCAGATTCTGGAGCGGGCCACCCAGGTCTTCCGCGAGGACGGCTTCCAGGACAGTTCCATCGTCAGCATCGCGGCGCGTATCGGCATTACCCCCGCCAGCATCTACAAGTACTTCGATAACAAGGAAGCAATCTATAACGAGCTCGCCGTCACGTTCAAGACCACGATGATTGCCAACGTCACGCAAGCGGTCGACGACCGACTGGACGTGTCCGAGAACATCGCAAACATCGTGCGCGCCTATGTCTCGACCATCCGTGACAACACGGCTCTTTACGATACGTTCCGTCAGATCGAGTTCGTCAATCTGACGCTTGCGAAAGCCTACTACCGGCAGCTGACAGGCGCCATCAGGGCGTGCCTTGACAAGAGGGCACGCCCTGACATCGACACCGAGACAGT
>DAONFE010000015.1:0-24627 GCA_035403525.1 Candidatus Cryosericum sp. | reverse complement strand
GTCGGGGCGTGGCGTAGTTTGGCTAGCGCACCAGCATGGGGTGCTGGGGGTCACAAGTTCGAATCTTGTCGCCCCGACCATTTGACATCGGGATGTGGCTCAGCTTGGTAGAGCGCTTGGTTCGGGACTAAGAGGTCGTGGGTCCGAATCCCACCATCCCGACCAGTTTTTTGCAGGCCGGAGGGGGTACGACTATGATCGAGGACTTTATCCACAGCTTGCAGGCTGCAGAGATGGAAGCGGGGGATCTGGTCGAGAAAGCACAGCAGAAAGCTCGCGAAATTGAACAGGAAGGACAGTCCGCTCTTGGCCGCATGAAAGTTGTGGCGGATGCTGAGCTGGCGGAGCAACTGGCTGCCATCGATCAGGAGGCAGGTCGCCAGATCTCGGAAGCCGAACGGCTTTCGGGCGAGGAACTGGCCCGCGAGCTCGAACTTCTGGATCGCCGCGTTGAGACCAGGCGGCCCGATTGTTTGAAGACACTCCTTTCGCGGCTCCTTTCACAGTAGCATGGCAATCGACTCTGTTCTGGAGTTTGCCGCTGCCTTTCCCCACCGCAAGGAAGATGAGGTGCTGTCAGCACTGTTTAGCGCCGGGCTGGTGCATCTCACTTCGTACACGCCATCACCAGAGGCGCCTGTTTCAGAGGTTCCTGCCGTCGAGGACACGCATCGTCCTGAGCGCGATGTTGCGCTGGCCGAGGTGGCCCGTGAGCTTGACCTCGTTAGTGCAACACTGGCGTTTTTCGCGGAGATTGACCCACCTCAGAAGGGCCTGGTCCAGAGCTTCTTCCCGGACGAGACCTATGTGACCCGGGAAGACATCGCACGCGCGGCCGCAACGCACGTGTTCCACGGCTACACAGAGATGATGGGAGATGCGCTTGCCCTCAAGGGGAAACTCGAGGATGCGCAGCATCGGCTGGCGTCGCTCGAACACGAGACCCAAGCCCTGTACCTTTGGCGAGACCTCCCGCTGAATGTTTCGGAGACCCTGCAGTGGAAGTATCTGTCGGTAATGACAGGGACTGTGCCCAGTTCCTCTCTGGCTGCGCTCGTTCAGCGCCTCGATGCTGCGGGGCTTCCCGCCCAGGTCGAGGTCGTCGCCGAGTCGAAAGCCACAAAGGCAGTGCTCGTTGCCTGTCTCCGCAAGCGTGAAACCGAGGTTCGCGCGGTGCTGGCTTCCGAGGGATTTGCCGAGCAGGATCTTGCTCGTATTGGTGGTACTGCAGGGGCTGTTCTCGAGCGCCTTGGCGATGAAGCTCGCGAAGTTCGCGCTCATGTGGGCGATCTGAGGGCCGAGGTCGGCTCGCTGCTCGCCCGTCGGAAGGAGCTCGTCGTCTATCGTGAGTATCTCATCAATGAGAGGTCGCGGCTCGAGGCTGGTAGTGGCCTGACCCGCACGCAGCACTGCAGTGTTGTTGCTGGCTTCGTGCGAGCAGACGATGCCGAGCGTCTGCAGCAGGTTTGCGCCAGGGTTGGTGGAACGGTGTGCATGACCGGGGAGACAACTCGGGGAGACGACACTCCTGTTTCGATTACCAACGCCCGGTGGCTCAAACCCATGGAGATTCTCATCAACATGTTTGGCTATCCCGTCTATTCGTCGTTTGACCCAACCAGGTTCCTGATTCTGCCCTTCCTGCTCTTTTTCGGACTATGCCTCGGGGATGCGGTCTACGGCATCATTGAGATAGCCCTGTGCCTCTACTTCATCCGCAGGTACCGAGCATCCGCTGGCGTGCGCAATTTCATGACGGTGTTCATTTACGGCGGTATTGCGGCGATCATAGTCGGGGCTCTGACAGGCAGCTGGGCAGGCGATTTGTTGTCGGAAACGTACCTGGGCACCGGCAATCTTGTTTCGAAGCTCGTGTCGTGGATGACTGTCATCAATCCTACGGAGGCGGCATTCCAGTTCCTGATTATTGTGTGGATCATCGGAGGGGTCAACCAGCTGTACGGTGTCGTGCTTGCAATCTACAAGGCAGCTCGCCGCAAGGACTACGCCACCATTCTGTACGACTGTGTTGGATGGCTGCTGTTCCTTCCTGCACTCTCAGCTCTCCTGTTTATCGGCACCAAGTGGGGATCGGGCTTCAGGGCTGGCTATCTGGCAGCTCTCGCCGTAGGCCTCGTGCTGCTCCTGCTTGGAGGTGCGCGACAGGCAAAGGGGCCCGCAAAACTCCTGACGGCTCTCGTCAACCTCTACGGAATTCAGAGTTCGTATGGCGTCGGGTCGTTCCTTGGCGATGTCCTCTCCTACTCGAGACTGCTTGCACTCGGATTGACGACCGCCATTTTGGCGTCCGCTTTTAACATGATTGCTGGACTCATCCAGTTCCCTTCCGCGGGAGTGGTCATCAATACTATCATCAGGATTGTGCTTGGCGGTGCCGTGCTCCTGTTCGGACATCTGCTGAACTACTTCATGGGAGCCATGGGAGCCTTTATTCACTCCGCGCGTCTGATTCTGCTTGAGTTCTTTGGTCGGTTCTATGAAGGGGGTGCACCCCGGTTCCACAGGTTCGGGTTCTCGTCAGAGGTCGTCAAGGTGGTTGAAAACTCTGGTATTCAAGGAAAACAGGAGGAACGTCATGGGTCTTGAGGCATTGTGGTCAGTACTGGTTGGGATGGTCGTCGTCGTGATTACGGCTATTGGTGGATCCTTTGCGTTCAAGCTTTCGGGTACGCCAATGACATCCCTGGGCCCTGTCCTTGTCTTTGCGGGCGCGGTCATGGTCGTTGTCTTTGGCGGTCTCGGTTCTGCTATCGGCATCCGGATATCCGGTTCGCAGGCGGCAGGCGTCCTTGCCGAGAAACCAGAGCTGTTCGGTAAGATGTTCGTCATGATGGCCCTTCCAGGTACGCAGGGGTTCTACAGCTTCGTGTGCGGCATCATGATGATTGTCCTGTCGGGGGTACTGAACCAAGGGACTACTGTCTCCGGCGCAAAGGGGTTTGCGCTTCTGACCGTGGGCGTGGGCGTCGGCTTGGTTGAATGGTTGTCGGCGATTCTTCAGGGACAGTCGTCCGCTGCTGCCGAGAGCCTGACAGGGCGTCAGCCAGGCAGCTCAGGTCAGGCTATCCTGATCCCGGCTCTTGTGGAGACGTACGCGGTCATCGCACTCGTATCCGGCATACTGCTCATCCTCTGGATTTCTCAGGCGGCGTTCTAGGGCGTTTCAAACATGGGAACTGAGGAACTCAAAGCCGCGGTTCTCCAGGAGGCGGCAGTCGAGGCCGCTGCCCTAGTGGATGCTGCGACTGCAGCTGTTGCGGAGCGCACGCACAAGGAGCGTCAGCTGCTTGAGGAACTCGCTGCTGCCCGCATCGCAGAACATCGTGCCGAAAAGAGCCGTGAAGTAGCGGCGCGTACTTCGGCACTGCGGATCGAACTGAGAAACCGGATCCTGACGCGCAAGCAGGAATGGCTGAACTCTCTGTTCGAGGAGGTTCGGCGCAGCATCGAGGGCGACCCTGAACAGTACACGTTGTTTCTGGAGCATGCCGTGGAGCAGGTGCAGACTGAACCTCCCGACTCACTCGACTGCCGGTCTCAGGACCAAGAGCTGGTTTCCGGCATTTTGGAGCGGCATGGGCTCAGCGACAAAACCCGTGTCAACGCAGCGCTTCCCGATACAACGCCTGGCCTTGTCGCTCACTACAACGAGGCGGAGTTGGACCTGACGCTGGATGAGGCCTGCGCACGTCTTCGCGATGCTTCTGCCGTCGAGGTGGCGCACCTGTTATTTGGTGACGACGAACAATGATGCCACCTGTTGTTCCGGCTCAGGCAGAACCGCCGGCCTACGCGTATGCTTCGGGCTCGTTTTCAGTGCGCAGAGGACTGCTGCTCCCTGTCTACGAACTCCGGCAGGCAGCGTCAGGCAGGACTGAGGCGCTTCTGGCACTTTTGAACCGAGGCGTCTATGCCCCTGTCGCGGTCGACCTTTCGCCGACTGAGGCCCTGGCGCGTGTCGAAGCAAGTTGGCAGGCGTTCGTGTCTCAGGCCTCGCGCGACCTTCCGGAGGGGTTCCTGCCATATGTTCTGGCGGCGCTTGACGAGAAGGAATATGCCAAGGCGGGTCTGGCCAAGGCATTACTTGGCGATACGCTGGGCGTGGCCGATGAGCGGAGCGACGAATATGCAGCATACTGTCTTCGCCTTCGGGGAAGCCGGTACTCAGGGCAGGTACTTGCTGAAACTGTGTTCGGCAGTGCGCTTGCCGACGGTCTCAAGGCTGCAGAGCAGGGAGCCTCCTGCTCTGACGCACAGACGGTGTTTGAGTTCTCGTTTGAGAGCACCCTGGAGCAGCTTGCGCGAAAGTATGCGCACCCCTCAGTACTCGTCTATATCAGGGGTCTTCGCGACCTTATGATAGCAGGGCACGCGCTCAAGGCCAAACTGCGCAGCGGCGCCGGCGTGGGAGTTGCCGTCGACCGGTTGCTGCCCTTTCTGGAGCCTCAGGTGCGCGACGCCTTGAGTGCCGCTATCACACGTGTCCAGGGTATTTCGTGGGACAACCTGCAGCCTTCGGACCTTGTTCCCGAGGCGTCGATGGTGGTGCTCCCGGTCGATCGACGGTACACGCCGGAGGAGCGCATCGGATTGCTGGAAGACGCCCTGGATTCGTGGATTGTGGATCGGACGCAGGCAACGGCAAGCGAGCCGTACGGGGTCACCGTCGTGTTTTCGTACCTCATGGATTTTCGGCGTGAGGTGCGGTTGCTGCGCAGGCTGCTTAAGGCCGCGGCCTCGCGAGATGTCCGCGCTGCCAGCGCGGGGAGCACGCGATGAGCAAGGCTGGTGTGGTCACCACGCGCGAGACAGTTGGTGCATTCGAAGCGCTGGGTTTCGTGGGGCGTGTCGTGGACAGCGACGTCCAGGCTGCCGAGGCAGTCCTGTCACTGGCGAGGACAGGAGAGTTTGGCCTGATTCTGCTCACCTCAGACGTGGCAGGTGGCTGGATAGAGTCTGAAGCCGCTCGCAGCATGGTAGTTCCGGTCGTGCTTGTTGTGCCGGTGACGTCCTCGGACGCGGGTGTTGCGTCCGCTGCAGTGCGACGACTGATTGAGAATGCAGTAGGAATCGACCTGGTTGGAAAAACGACGGAGGAAGCGAGTCATGACACACGGTGAGATTGTAAAAGTTGCTGGGCCTCTGGTAGTTGCCAAGGGATTGTCTGACCCCCAGATGTATGAGCTTGTTCGGGTTGGCGATGCTCAGTTGTTTGGTGAAATCATTGAGCTGCGGCGTGACCTCGCTAGCATCCAGGTCTACGAGGAAACCAGCGGCGTTGGACCGGGAGAACCTGTTGTCCAGACGGGCAGTGAACTTACTGTCGAACTGGGCCCCGGACTCATAACGTCTATCTATGACGGGATTCAGAGGCCCCTGGATGCTATCCGGGCTCAGTACGGGGACTTTGTTCCACGCGGCGTGTCGCTGCCCGCACTGCCTCGTGACCGCGTCTGGCACTTTGTACCGTCCGCTGCAGCCGGTGACACCGTCGTACCGGGAGATTTTCTGGGGTCAGTCCAGGAGACACGGGCAGTCGTTCATTACATCATGGTTCCCCCTGGCACTGCCGGGACGGTTGTCTCGATTGAGGAGAGGGACTGCACTGTTGATGAACCGGTGGCCGTGATCCGTACTGAGTCCCGCGAGGAGAAGTCCGTATCCATGCTGCAGCGGTGGCCCGTACGTACCGCGAGACCGTATGCCAGGCGCATGGCACCGAACGAGCCACTCGTAACAGGCCAACGGGTTATTGATGCGCTGTTCCCGGTGGCAAAGGGTGGTACTGCCTGTGTTCCAGGTCCCTTCGGCAGCGGAAAAACAGTGATTCAGCATCAGCTGGCCAAATGGGCGGACGCTGACATTATTGTCTACGTGGGGTGCGGCGAACGCGGAAATGAGATGACTGACGTTCTGCAGGAGTTTCCTCAGCTGACTGACCCGAAGACAGGTGAGGTTCTGATGAACCGGACTGTCCTCATTGCGAACACTTCAAACATGCCGGTTGCTGCCCGCGAGGCATCGGTCTTCACGGGTATTACCATCGCCGAGTACTTCAGGGATATGGGGTACAGCGTTGCTCTTATGGCCGATTCGACATCGAGATGGGCAGAGGCGATGCGGGAGATTTCCGGACGCCTCGAAGAGATGCCGGGAGAGGAAGGCTTTCCTGCTTACCTGGCGTCTCGCATTGCGTCCTTCTATGAGCGCGCAGGGCGTGTGACGACCATTGCATCCTCACCCCGGGAAGGCAGCTTGAGCGTTATCGGAGCCGTGTCGCCACCTGGCGGCGACCTCTCTGAGCCTGTCGTTCAGGCGACGCTCCGCGCCGTGAAGGTCTTCTGGGCGCTTGACTCCAGGCTCGCGGACGCACGTCACTTTCCTGCCATAGACTGGCTTCAGTCCTATTCTCTCTACAGTGAGTCACTTCAGCGCTTCTATGACGCACAATTGGGAACGTTGTGGGCTCAGGACATTCGCGAAGTGCGCGCGTTGCTTCAGAAGGAAGCCGAGCTGCAGGAGCTGGTACGTCTGGTGGGAGTAGATGCTTTGTCAGTAGCTGACCGCCTCGTGCTCGAATCGGCGAAGTCTGTCCGCGAGGACTTTCTTCAGCAGTCCGCCTTTACGGAGGGTGACAGCTATACGTCGCTGGCCAAACAGCTCAGGATGCTGAACGTGGTCCTGCTTTGGAGTCACGAGGCCAACACCGCCGCATCCAACGGCATACAGCTGGCAGCAATTCTCTCAATGCCCGTCAGGGGGGATATCGCGAGGGCGAAGTTCGTGGGGGAGACAAACCTGGCCGCCTTCGACGCGCTCGAGCACTCCATACGTGAGGCATTCGCATCCCTGTCTGCAGCACAGACGACAGTGCCGGAGGAATATCATGAATAAGGATTATCGGACTGTCCGCGAGATCGTCGGGCCACTCGTCTTTCTCGACGAAGCTGAGGGCGTCAAGTACGGCGAGCTTGTTGAGCTTCGTACCGTGTCCGGGCCACGCCATGGCCAGGTGCTTGAGGTGTCGGGGAGCAGCGTTCTCGTGCAGCTGTTCGAAGGCTCGTCCGGCATGGACAGAGGTCGGACTGTCACCCGTTTCCTCGGGCATGGGCTGGAATTTGGCGTTTCGCGGGACATTGTCGGACGTGTGTTCAATGGTCTGGGGACACCTACGGATGGTATTCCGCCGGTTATTCCGGACAAGGTCGTGGACATCAATGGAAACCCGATGAATCCTTATTCCCGCGACTATCCCGATGAGTTCATTCAGACAGGTGTTTCGGCCATCGATGGCCTCAATACCCTTGTGCGCGGGCAGAAGCTGCCTATCTTCTCGGGGAGCGGCTTGCCTCACGCTGAACTGGCTGCTCAGATTGCGAGGCAGGCGCGCGTGCTGACAGGCAGCGAGGAGTTTGCGGTAGTGTTCGCAGCCATGGGTATAACCTTTGAAGAAGCGGACTACTTTGTCTCTGACTTCCGGAGAAGCGGCGCTATCAACCAATCCGTCCTCTTCATGAACCTTGCCAACGACCCTGTTATCGAGCGCATCGCTACGCCACGTTTCGCCCTGACTGCCGCGGAGTACCTCGCCTTCGACCTGGGCATGCACGTGCTGGTCATCCTTACGGACATGACGAACTACTGTGATGCTCTCCGTGAGGTGTCGGCCGCGCGCAAGGAGGTGCCAGGAAGGCGCGGATACCCGGGGTATCTCTACACGGACCTTGCGACTATCTACGAGCGCGCAGGCAGAATCAAGGGCAAGCAGGGCTCCATTACGCAGATTCCAATCCTTACCATGCCGGAGGATGACAAGACTCATCCAATTCCTGACCTTACCGGATACATTACGGAAGGCCAGATCATGCTCAGTCGTTCCCTGCAACAGGCAGGTGTCTATCCCCCCATCGATGTTCTGCCATCTCTGTCACGTCTGAAAGACAAAGGTATCGGAGCAGGCAAGACCCGTGAGGATCACGCAGGTCTTCTGAATGAGCTGTTTGCAGCCTATGCCCGGGGGCGGGATGCCAAGGAGCTGGCCGTCGTGCTGGGGGAGTCGGCGCTGACGGAGACCGACCGCATCTTCGTGAAGTTCGCGGAGGAGTTCGAACGCAGATTTGTGAACCAGGGTCATGACGAAGACCGCTCTATTGAGGAGACGCTCACAATTGGCTGGAGTCTGCTCTCGATGTTGCCTCGTGCCGAGCTCAAGCGCGTTGCGCCGGCAATGGTGGCAAAATACATGCCGGCGGAACAGCGGTAGGCGGACATGATTCTCAAAGTCAATCCGACGCGGATGGAGTTGCTTCGGCTCCAGAAGCGCTATACACTCGCCCGCAGAGGCCACAAGCTGCTGAAGGACAAGCTGGAGGGTCTGATGAAGACTTTCATCCGGTTGGCTCAGGAGTATGGAACCTACCGAGCGAGAGTCGACCGGGACCTGCCCGATGCGCTGGCTACCTTCAAAGGGGAAACAGCGTCCTATCCCTCGGCCGTCGTGGAGCTCCTCGCACACACGGTATCGACGCGCCTCGACATTGACGCAGGAACCAGGAGCATCATGAACGTACCACTTCCCACACTTGCACACACTATGTCTGATTTTGAATCCCCTGCCTTTGCCGGCCTCGAAGGGGCTGGTGTCGAGGCGTCCCTTCTTGGACTGTACAGGTTGATGCCATCCATCGTGCGGCTTGCCGAGATCGAGGCAAGTATTCGGCGGATGGCTGAGGAGATAGAGCGTACGCGCAGGCGAGTGAATGCGCTGGAATACGTCATGATTCCCAACCTCGAAGAGACCATCCGCTTTATCAGTTCGAAGCTGGACGAGAATGAGCGGGCCAATACAAACCGGTTGCTGAAGGTCAAGGAGATCATTCAGGCACGTTGAAGACACATGCCGGTGTAGCAGAGGCAGTGCTCGAGTGCCAGCACGCCTATCATGGGACATCCATCGAGGTGCTGGACAAGACCGTCAGGCTGCCGGACAACCGTGTAGCTCACCGCGATGTGGTGACCTATCCCGGCGGGGCCGTCTGCGTCGTGGCTGTGACAAACGATGAGCGTGTCGTATTCGTGCGGCAGTTCAGGCCCGCTCCGGAAATGACCATGCTTGAGATCCCTGCGGGGCGGCGCAGTGTGCATGAACATCTGCTTACTGCTGCCCGCCGTGAACTGTCCGAAGAAACGGGATACATGGCGGCCCGGTGGAAGAAGTGCGCCACGTTCTGGCCAAGTCCGGGATTCGTGGACGAGCGCCTCACCCTTTTTCTGGCACGTGATCTCACCTTAGGGCGCACGGACATGGATGCCGACGAGTTTATTACAACAAGGCTGGTCCCGCTTCCTGAAGCCCTGAAGCTGTGTCAGAATGGCGGCATCGTTGATGCAAAGACACTGGTGGGAATACTCTGGTATGCGCAGTTTGAATGCCAGAACGGTCGCTAGACATGGCGTTCTGGTATGCGCTGGCGTTCCGCGCTGCTGCACTGTTGCCACCGTGGTTGCGCCGCCTTGTGGCGAGGGTTATCGCGTGGGGGTACTTCATCATCAACCGGTCGCAACGGCGCGGAGTCTTTGCAAATCTTCGGGTCATGGAGCCGGACCTTTCCTGGGCTCGGCGGCTCTTTCTTGCAGTCCGCACATTTCAGCAGGCAGCATTGAACCTCGTGGACTTCTTCTCTTTGCCTTCTACTGCCGACGATGACATCAGAAAGCTTGCGATCAATTTCGATGAGCTGCCTGGTCAGTTGTACGACATTGCTGGCGGTCGGCCCTTCTGTCTTGTAACTGGCCACTACGGTCACTGGGAGCTTGCAGGAGCAATGCTGGGTCTTGCCGGGTATAGGGTACATGCCATCGCGCTGCCACAGGCCAGTGGAGCTCTGCAATCATTGTACGAAACGCTTCGGACGCGGTTCGGCGTCCTAGCCCATGACATCCGTTCGGGGCTTCGCGACATCCTGCGCAACCTTCCGGAGGGCGACGTGCCAGCCATCGTTTCGGACCGGGACTACACGGGCAGTGGCGAGCGGGTTGAGTTTTTTGGCAGACCGGTCTCTTTTCCCCGCGGCGCAGCCATGATATGTTTCCGCAAAGACCTGGTAGGCATCCCGGGGTTTCTTGTGCGTCAACCAGACGGGCGCTTCCGCCTTGAGCTCGGGAGTGCCATCAGACCTGAGACTGACAACGAACATCTGTGGATACGGCAGTTCGTTGTCGAGTTTGCGAGGCAGTACGAAGCGGTCGCGCGCAAAGATCCCACGCAGTTCCTGAACTTCTACGCCTATTGGGAGGATGCGCGCGCATGAAAATTGCAGCCCTGATTCCAGCCTTCAATGAAGAGCGCAATATAGCCGCCGTTGTGGCGGGCGCGCGTCCATTCGTCTCACTCGTGCTCGTGGTCGACGATGGGTCTGCTGATTCTACCAGTGCCGCTGCAGAGCGAGCGGGAGCTACCGTTATCAGGCATGCATCGAACGTCGGAAAGGGAGCCGCTCTCAAGACAGGGTTCCAGTATCTTCAGGAGCAGGGATTTGATGGCGCTGTGACCATTGATGCGGATGGTCAGCACGATCCTGCCGAGATTCCTTCCTTCGTCAGAGCAGCAGAGCAGGGATACGATATGGTTGTGGGCAACCGTATGTCCGATGTTTCCACCATGCCACCTGTGCGCAGGTTTGCGAACCACATTTCCTCGCTGCTCGTCAGCCTGTTCCTGGGCCAGAACATCCGGGACAGCCAGAACGGGTTCCGCTACTACCGTCTGAGTTCAGTGTTGAGCCTTCCGCTGAAGGCCAGCAAATATGACATGGAGACTGAGGTGATTTTCAAGATGGGCCGCGCCGGATACCGTATCGGCTGGGTTCCTACGCGGACCATTTACAGGACTGACGCCAAGAGCAAGTTCAACTCTGTGACTGATACGCTTCGATTTGTCGGGGTTCTTGTGCGATATGGCATTCTGCGCCGCTGAGCGGTGTGGGGAGTGCCGTGGCTGGCAGAAGGTACCAGGGCACCGTGACAACGGCGCTCGGCGAACACGTCAAACAAGGTGAATTGTGAACGGAGGGACTCACAGAGCGTACCGACTGAGCTGCGTCGCCGGTAAACCATGGATACAACCCGATTGACTGCCAAACAAAAGAGAGTAGACTTTTGTTTTGACCGCTTTTTCCACACCGATATGAAAGGAGAGCCATGCGCGTGGCAGACGATATTATAGACTTTACCAAAATCAAATCAAGTTACGCGATGCCCGACCTCCTCCAGCTTCAGAAGACCTCCTACGACTGGCTTCTGGGACCAGGACTTGAACAGATTTTCACCCGGGTTTTTCCGATTGACACAGCCAAGCTGCGCATCGAGTACGTGTCGCACGACATAGAGCAGCCAGCAAAGTCCATTGAGAGTTGCCGAAAGGCGGGAATGAGCTTTGAGGCGATGGTGCGTGCGAACTTCCGGCTCATCAACAAGGAGACGGGCGAAATCCGCGAACAACCTCTTATCGTGACTCAGATTCCGCTCATGACACCGTATGGGACATTTCTCATCAACGGGGCAGAGCGTGTCATTGTGTCTCAGCTGGTCCGTTCGCCTGGAGTCTATTTCGAGGGTGGCAAGGACAAACTGTCCGGTGCACAGATCTATATGGTGACCCTCATACCCGACCGCGGTAACTGGATGGAGATCGAAGTAAGCAAGGACGACGTCATCTACACGCGCCTGCGCAAGAAGGCCCACAAAATACCGGTCACCCTGGTCCTCAAGGCACTCGGTATCACTTCCAATGAGGAGATCGAGCAGCTGTTCACGGTGGACAAGACAGAGCGCATGGCCCTTGACCAGCTGAGGTCCCTGTACGAACAGGTCGAGTACACGGCGGCCGAGTCCTTCATCGATGACAAGGGCAGGGAACTTGTCAAGGAGGGTTCTGTCATCAGTGCCAAAGCCATCGGGATACTTGAGAACCATGGAGAAGCGTCATTGCTGGTAAGCAGCAGACAGCCTGACCGGTGGATTGTGAAGACGCTCAAGGCTGACAAGACCACCACCCAGGAAGATGCCGTCAAACAGATCTTCAAAGAGATGCAGCCCAAAGAGAGGCTTACACTCGAGGCCGCCGAAAGCCTGCTGTCTACTCTGCTTACCGATGAAGCCTACAACACTTTTGCTCCTATCGGGCGGTACAAGATAAACAAGCGGTTCGGTCTGGAGGAAACATCTCCGGTGCTGACCTCCGGAGACTACGTGGCAGTCATTCGCAGGCTCATCGACATCCGTGAGCGGCGTGCCTCCTTCGATGACATCGACAGTCTGGCAAACAGGCGCATCCGGTGTGTCGGCGAACTGCTAGCAGAGGAGATTCAGGACAGTATGCTCAAGGTCGCCAAGGCGACTCGGGACAAGGTAACGATCTACTCTTCGGAGCAGATGATGAACCTTCAGAATGTCCTGAACACCAAACCGGTGATTTCTTCTATCCGTAACTTCTTCGGTCAGAGCCAGCTGTCGCAGTTCATGGAACAGATCAATCCTTTGGCCAGCCTCGCCCACAAGAGACGCCTTAGCTCCCTTGGCCCGGGCGGGCTGAATCGGAAGAGAGCAGGCGTTGAGGTCCGGGACATCCATTCATCGCACTACAGCCGCATCTGCCCGATCGAGACGCCGGAAGGTGGCAACATAGGTCTGATCAACAGTCTGAGTTCCTATGCGAAGCTTGATGAGTTCGGCTTTATTACAGCTCCCTACGCGAAGGTCGAGCACGGACGCAAGGACGAGGACAACGTCGCCTATATGGATGCCGAGGAGGAAGAGTCTCACTCGATTGCCCAGGCGAACACACCGGTTGATGAGAAGGGGCATCTTGTTTCCAAGACTGTCATCGCCAGACAGCGCAGTGAGGGAGGAGAGATTCTTCCCAAGGAGCTGCCTGCGGGCAGCGTGGACTACATCGACCTCCTGCCGTCACAGGTCTTTGGCGTGTCAGCATCACTGATTCCTTTCCTGGAGCATGATGATGCCAACCGCGCGCTCATGGGATGCAACATGCAACGGCAGGCCGTTCCCCTTGTTCAGCCCGACCGTGCGCGTGTGTCCACCGGCATGGAGGAGCGGGTTGTACGTGACAATGGGGATTTGGTACTCAGCGATATCGACGGGACGGTGTCTTACGTCGATGCGGGCGAGGTTCGCGTTTCGCCCATCGTTAACGTGGCCGATCTGCAGGCTGGCAAGGTGGCGGTCGACGTCGTTCCTGTGATGCTGGCATCCGATCATATCGAGGCCGGAAGCAGTGCAGAGGTGCGCATGGTGCCCATTTCCTTCATGCCGGCCGAGTTGCCTGCGGACATCCTCGAGCTCGTCGGTTCTGAACTCTCCCATGATCAGATTGATACCTTGATTGATCAGGGTGTCGAGTCCTTCCAGTATGTTCCCGCAGGGTCCATACTTCAAAACTCCCTCTCTGATTTGTTTGACGTGCAGACCAATGAATCGCTGGTGGGCAAGGTTCTGGCGGAGGACGTGCAGGAAGGCAAGAACAAGGTACACAAGGCTGGCACGAAGATCACGGAAACCCTGCTTGGAAGGTTTATCAACAATGCCAAGATTCGGTCCGTGCCGGTTCTTGAAGATGGCGAAGCCGTGTCTGTTGAGCTTCAGACGCTCACTATGACGCCCATCGGACTGCAGGTTGTCGGACACCGCATTTTGCGCGTTTCCTCGGCAATGGATCTCAGTTCTGCCATTGGGCAGGTTGTCAGCGATGAGAGTCTGCATGCGTTATACCTCAAGGATAAGAATGCCAGCGTGCTAACGTATGATCCCGCCAAGGCGGCTTCCTACGAGTTGTTCCGTGTCAACGGGGCGCTCGTCGGGCGGACACTTGCGGAGGACATACAACTGCGCAAACCGAGGTCAAAGAAGCTGCCAATCGGCCGCAAACTGACTCATGAGGATCTGATTCTGCTTGCGAAGAACGGCGTGAGCCACGTGTCGGTGCCTCAGGCTCGTGTATACGAGCTGCAGAAGTTCAAGCGCACCAACCAGGATACTTGTATCAATCAGCACCCCGCAGTGTCCCTGGGTGACTCCGTGCGGGCAGGGGACCTGCTTGCCGACGGATATGCGAGCGCTGAAGGTGAGCTGGCTCTGGGTAAGAACCTGCTGGTGGCGTACGTTCCCTGGCGGGGTTACAACTATCAGGACGGAGTCATCGTCAGCGAACGGCTTGTCCGTGACGACAGCCTCTCTTCAATTCACATCAAGGAGCACAAGATTGAGGTGCGGTCGACGGAGTTTGGCAAGGAAGAGATTACACGCGACCCTCCGAATGTGTCGAAGGAGTTGACGAGACACCTGGACGACCGGGGCGTTGTCAGGGTGGGCGCGCACGTCAAGGCGGAGGATGTTCTGGTGGGCAAGATCACGCCACGCGCAGAGCAGGAAGAGTCCCCCGAGGTCCGCGTCTACTTTGCTCTGTTCCACGATAAGGCGCGTGACTACAAGAATACCTCCTACAAGGTACCGCCTGGAGAGGACGGTGTGGTCATTGATGTGCAGGAGATTACCAAGGACAGCACGAGCGATGCGCTGCCCGTAGGCGTCGAACGCATCATCAAGGTCTACGTGGCCAAGAAGCGCAAGATCATCGTTGGTGACAAGGTCGCGGGGAGACACGGAAACAAGGGTGTTATCACAAGGATTCTGCCCGAGGAGGACATGCCGTTCCTTCAGGATGGAACGCCTGTTGATGTCATCCTGAGCCCTCTTGGCGTCCCATCGCGTATGAATATTGGTCAGTTGCTGGAAGCAAGTCTTGGAATCGCGGCGCGCAAGCTGAACGTCAGAACCGTCACGCCGGTGTTCAATGGTGCAACCGAGGATGAAATCAAGGCCCTGCTCCGCAAGGCTGACCTGGATGACAGTGGCAAGGAAGCGGTACGGGACGGCGTGTATGGCAACTACTTTGACAGTCCCGTAACCGTGGGTGAGGCGTACATACTGAAACTCATCCACCTTGCGGAAGACAAGATGCACGCGCGGTCGACTGGGCGCTATACCCTCATCACACAGCAACCTATAGGAGGCAAGGCACAATTCGGCGGTCAGCGGTTCGGCGAGATGGAGGTCTGGGCCCTTGAAGCGTATGGTGCCTCTACCGTCCTGCAGGAAATGCTCACCATCAAGTCGGATGACTTGGAAGGCAGACGCGTCGCATATGAACGGCTTACGAAGGGGAACAACCTCTTTGAGACTGGTTCTCCTGAATCCTTCAATGTTCTCGTCAAAGAACTTCGCGGGCTTGCGCTGGATCTTGAATCTCTGCCCAAGCAGGGAGACAGCCGCGTCAAGAGCACCAAACTCGTGCTGGAAGACAACGAATAACATTCTCTAGGGAGGAAAAGGTGAGCAGATTTGGCCCGAGTGACATCAGGAACGTTGTGCTGGTAGGGCAAGGCGGTTCTGGAAAAACCATCATCACCGAACGTCTCGTGTTTCGTGCGGGCGCGAGCCAGAGGGTAGGCCGCGTCGAGGATGGAACCACTGTATCTGACTTCCTCGATGAAGAAATCAAGAGGCACATCAGCACAAGTATTGGACTGTGTGAGTTCGACTACAGGGGAACTCGCTTCAATCTGCTTGATACGCCAGGCTATGCCGATTTCATGACAGAGGCACAGGAGGCAGTACGGGTTGCGGACACCGCCTTGCTTACAATCAATGCGGGTGCCGGAATTGAAGTTCAGACTCCTCGGTTCTGGTCGTTGTGCGAAAGCCAGAATGTTCCGGTGGCCTTTCTCATCAATAAGCTCGACCTGGACAATGTGGACGTCGATGGACTCGTGGCCAGTCTCCAAGCTGCCTTTGGAAACAAAGTTGTTCCTCTTGTCATTCCCATATCTGCGGGCGCCTCGTTTGCCGGGTTCGTGAACGTTCTGACGGGCAAGGTACACAGTTATGCCGGGAGCAGCGATGATGCGGTGGTGACTGACGCCATTCCCGATACGATGCAGTCCGCGTTTGAGGCTGCGCGTCTTGCTCTTACGGAAGCAGTTGCTGAGTCGGATGACGCTGTCATGGAAAAATACCTGGGCGGAGAGACGCTGACCCAGGACGAGCTGGTCATGGTGTTTACCAAGGCGTTCCGCATGCGCCAGGTGTTCCCGGTGCTGGTAACCTCGGCACTCAAGGGAACTGGCTGCGACTATATCATGGATTTTCTTTCGAGCTATGCGCCTTCGCCCGTTGACCGACCTGTCCAGGCGAAGCGGAAAGGATCCGACGAAACCGTGGAGCTGCGGGCAGATGCGGCAGGGCCAACGGCCGCTTTTGTGTTCAAGACAACCTCCGACCCGTTTGTTGGAAAGCTCTCTTTCGTGCGTGTCTATAGCGGAAAGGTCGGGCACGAGATCTATAACTCGACAAAAGACGTGACGGAGAAGGTCGGCGGTCTTTTCCATACCCTGGGGAAGAAGCAGGAGCCCATCGACGAGGCTGTTCCCGGCGACATTGTCGTCATCTCCAAACTGGTGCAGACGGCGACCAATGATACGATTTCATCAAAAGAAATGCCTCTGGAACTTGCGCCGATTGTCTTCTCGCCGCCTCTCCTGATGCGCTCGTTGAAGCCAAAGACGAGGGCTGACGACGACAAGTTGAGCTCTACGCTGAGCCGCCTGAAAGAAGAAGAACCAGCTGTCATCATTGACAAGAACAGTGAGACGCACGAGACGATTCTGAGCGGTCTTGGAGAAGCTCATCTGCAGGTCATTGTCGAGCGCCTGCAGAAGAAGTTCGGCGTCAACATCGACCTTGAAGTTCCCAAGGTTCCCTACCGTGAAACCATCAAGGGCAAGGCTCATGTCGAGGGAAAGCACAAGAAGCAGACCGGTGGTCACGGACAGTACGGGGACTGCTGGATCGACATGGAGCCTAACGAACGAGGGGGCGGTTGGGTCTTTGAGAACAAGGTGTTCGGGGGCGCAATCCCAAAACAGTACATTCCAGCCATTGAGAAAGGCATGCTCGAGACCATGGGCAAGGGGCAGCTGGCAGGCTATCCAGTCGTGGACGTCAAGGTAGCCGTCATTGACGGCTCGTATCACCCGGTAGACTCGTCAGAAATGGCGTTCAAGACAGCGGGCTCGCTCGCGTTCAAGAAGGGATTCGAACAGGCCAGCCCGATTCTCCTGGAACCGATCGTATCACTTGAAACGGTCGTTGACGAGAAGTACATGGGCGACGTCATGGGAGACCTGACCAGCAAGCGCGGCAAGATCGCAGGCATGGAAAATGTTGGTGGCAAGCAGATTATCAAGGCCTTCGTGCCTTTCGCAGAGATGTTGAACTATGGCATCGACCTTGGGTCCATGACCCAGGGGACAGGGACGTATTCAATGAAGATCGATCACTATGAGGAAGTGCCGGAGCGCATCGCGGAGAAAATCATCGCTGACGCGAAGGCCACAATGGTCGCCGAGGAAGAAGAGTAACTCAAGGGAGGAAGATTGAGAAACAACAAGATAGAAGCTCTGTCCCTCCATCTGGCTTCGCCAGAGGAAATACGCAGCTGGTCGCACGGTGAAGTGACCGAGGCTGAAACGCTTGACTACAGGAGCGGCAAGCCCAAGCCCCATGGACTGTTCTGCGAGATAATCTTTGGACCGACCAAGAGTTACCAGTGCAGATGCGGCAAGCTTAAGGGAAAAAGCTTCGAAGGCCAGGTCTGCGACAAGTGCCATGTCGAGGTTGCCGACTCCAGTGTCCGCCGCGAGCGCATGGGCCATATCGAACTCCATGCCCCTGTGGCGCACATCTGGTACTTCCGCAACGCGGTCAACTACATCGCGCTCCTTCTGGAAATGCCCAGCAAGGCTGTCGAAAAGGTGATCTACTTCGGCAGCTGGCTGGTCCTGGATCCGGGCGATGTTGAGGGACTTGCCGTCAAGCAGCTCCTTACCGACGAAGAGTACCGGGAACGGAAGATCAACGGACAGAAGTTCGTGGCCAAGAAGGGCGCGGACGCATTCCTGGACCTGCTGAAGGACCTGGACCTGTACAAGATGAGAGACGCGCTGCTTGCGCGTATCAAGGGCAAGTCCCGTCAGGACCGCGCCAAGGCTGTCAAACAGCTGGACGTCGTGACTGCTCTCATCAACAACGGCAGGAAGCCGACCGATATGATTCTGACCCGCATTCCGGTCATTCCCCCCGACCTGCGCCCGCTGGTGCAGCTTGAGGGAGGACGGTTCGCTTCGGATGACCTCAACGAGCTGTACCGCCGTGTCATCAATCGGAACAACCGCTTGGGAAAGATGATCGATGAAAACGCGCCGGAGATTCTTCTCCAGAACGAGAAGCGCATGCTCCAGGACGCCGTTGATGCCCTGTTGGACAACAGCAAGCGACAGTATCCCGTCGTGAACGCCAACGGACGCCCCCTTCGCTCCCTGAGCGACAAACTCAAAGGCAAGGAAGGGCGGTTCCGCCAGAACCTGCTGGGCAAGCGCGTTGACTACTCAGGGCGTGCAGTCATCGTGTCCGGCCCGCAACTCAAGATCAGTCAGTGCGGAGTCCCCAAGGAGATGGCCCTTGAGCTGTTCAAGCCACATGTCATCTACCGGCTCATGCGCGAGGGTGTCGTGGGCAGCATGAAGGTGGCCAAGGACCTGGTGGAAAAACCAACTCCCGAGGTGTGGAACACGCTGGAGAGGGTGGTCAAGGGCAACGTCGTCCTGCTCAACCGAGCGCCGACACTCCACCGCCTGTCCATTCAGGCCTTTGAGCCAGTGCTTATCGACGATAAGGCCATCCAGATTTCGCCGCTTGTGTGCACCCCATTCAACGCGGACTTCGATGGCGACCAGATGGCCATCCACCTCCCCCTGAGCCTGGCGGCTCAGACAGAGGCGCGTCTTCTGATGCTCTCCTCATACAACATCTTCTCCCCGGCCAGTGGCAATCCCATGGCGGGTCCTGTGCAGGATATGGTCCTGGGTGCCTACTATCTCACCTACGAAGTCAAGGAGAAGATGAAGGCAATGAAGTGGAACACTGCTCCCGTGTATGGTGAAGAGGACGTCCTGTACCTGTTCGAATCCGGAAAACTCGGGGTCCACGACCCGGTCCTTGTCCGTATCGGAGGAACCAAGGTCCGGACAACAGTGGGGCGCGTTGTTTTCAACGACGAGCTGCGGGCTGGGATCTTCGAGGGGGAGGACAAGTACCGTGACTTCCCATTCCAGAACCGGACGATGCCCAAGAAGGACATAGAGTCTATGATTACTGACTTTTCGCGTCAGTTTGGCGTTTCGCGGACGAACGTCCTCCTGGACAATATCAAGGCTCTGGGGTTCAAGTATGCGACGGAGTCCGGCATGTCCATCGGTCTGTCAGACATGGAAGTGCCGCCCGAACGGCAGCATATCCTTGATGAGGCCGACAAGGCGGTTCGTGAGATCAATGCCTTCTACGACGAGGGTCTCCTCTCCTACAATGACCGCTACCTCAAAGTCGTGCAGGTGTGGCAGGACAAGAATGCTGAGATTGAGCGCGCAGTGTTCAAGAACCTGACGGAAGAGAACTCGGTGCGTATCATGGCCGACTCCGGCGCCCGGGGAAGCAAGAAGCAGATTGTGCAGATGACCGGCATCCGTGGTCTGATGTCGGATCCATCGGGCAAGATCATCGAGTTCCCCATCAAGTCGAACCTCCGTGAGGGCCTTTCTGTTCTGGAGTACTTCCTGTCGACTCATGGCACCCGCAAGGGTCAGGCTGACACAGCTCTCAAGACGTCGGACTCCGGCTATCTTACGCGTCGCCTCGTCGATGTTGCCCACGAGCTGGTCGTCCGTGAGGAGGACTGCACCCATTCCGAGGCTCGTGAGATCAGGATTGGCAATCTGGTCGTCTCCTCTCTGCCCGAGGAACTAGCAGGCAAGATAGCAGACGAAGAGGTCGTGAACCCGCTGACGGGTGAGATTGTTATTCGTCCTGGTGAAGAGATCTCGTGGGATCAGGCCAAGCGCCTTGAGGCTCTAGGACAGAAGTCTCTGAAGATTCAGCGCTACGTCGGTGGACTCACGGTTCAGCCGGTTGTGGACGGCGGGGCTGTTATTGTTGGACTCAAGGAACAGATCGCGGGACGGTACGCCGCCGATGACATTGTGCTTCGGGCATCGACGATCGCTGTCAATCCTTCTTGGTCGCCCTCGACGCTGCGCAGAATCATGGAGCGTCCGTTAGGCGAAGACGTCGTTTCACTGGACGGGGAACGCGTCGTGGCCCGCAAGGGGGACGTGCTGAGTGAGAAGGTTCTGACCGCGGTTCGGCGCGCCGGCATTTCCTCGGTGAAGGTGGCTGTCGAGGAGGACATCGTTCTCGTTCCCAAGGATGGAGTCATCTCTGATGAAACTGCCACAGCCATCGAGCAGTTTGGTATCACGAGTGTCCGGCTTCGTTCCCCGATTACGTGTCAGAGCGAGAACGGCGTTTGTGCCAAGTGCTATGGCCGCGATCTGTCCACGGGCGGCGACGTCCAAGTGGGCGAAGCTGTCGGTGTGATCGCCGCGCAGTCGATTGGTGAGCCGGGAACCCAGTTGACCCTGCGAACCTTCCATACGGGAGGTATCGCGGTGGCGGATATTACGACTGGTCTGCCTCGTGTTGAGGAAATCTTCGAGGGTCGCACGCCCAAGGGGCAGGCGATCGTGTCTCCCATCGATGGTGTGTTCCAGGTCATCAACGTGAAGGAGAAAGGGATCGAGGAACGCAAGCAGATTGTCATCAGCGGGCACGGTGGCACGGAGACCAAGTTCAAGGTGTCGCCGATGGCGAGGTTCCGGTTCAAGGACGGTGACCATGTGCGCGTCGGGGACCAGCTGACCGAGGGTTCGGTTGACCCCAAGGAGCTTCTGGAGCTCGTCGGGGTTGAGGAGACGGCCCGCTACCTGGTGCAGGAAGTTCAGAAGGTCTATCGGTCACAGGGTGTCGACATCAATGTGAAGCATGTGGAGATGATCATTCGGCAGATGCTCAAGAAGGTCAAGGTTGTTGACCCGGGCGACACGACGTTCTTCACCGACCAGATTGTCAGCAAGCACGAACTTCTGCTTCAGAACCGTAAGGTGCGCGCTCAGGGAGGCAGGCCTGCCTCGTTTGACCTTGTACTCCAGGGCATCACGAAGTCTTCGCTGGAGACAGACAGCTTCCTTTCGGCCGCCTCATTCCAGGAGACGCCGCGCGTCCTGGCGGACGCCGCTATCAAGGGAAGAATCGATCGCCTGACCGGCCTCAAAGAGGCGGTCATCGTCGGAAAGTCGATCCCGGCGGGAACCTCATCGCCCGACCTTATGGTGGAGAGTCGAGAGTCACAGGCGCAAGGCCTGTAGCAGCAGCACTCATGCAGATCCTCCTGCCTGGTGGCAGCTCCTCAGGCAGGAGGATTGCCGGTACGCGATGTTTGTGACGTGGTTTGTCAAGGGGACAAGCGCTTGACAGAGAGCCCCTTGTGGGTATCATGTACAGATGCATTTGCTTTCTTAGGGAGGAAATCGCATGCCAACATTTAACCAGCTGGTGCGGTCGCCCCGCGTTCAGCCAGAGTACAAGACAAAAACTCCGGCTCTGAAGGGCTGCCCACAGAAGAGGGGCGTTTGTACTCAGGTGAAAACGGCGACGCCGAAGAAGCCTAACTCGGCTTTGCGCAAAATCGCCAGAGTCCGCCTGACCAATGGAATGGAAGTAACCGCATACATAGGCGGTATTGGCCACAATCTCCAGGAACACTCCATGGTGTTGATTCGCGGGGGCAGGGTCAAGGACCTGCCTGGCGTTCGTTATCATATCATTCGTGGAACTCTTGATACGGCAGGCGTTGCCAACCGCATGAAGGGTCGTTCGAAGTACGGAGCCAAACGAGCCAAGAAAACGGCAGTGACCAAGAAAGGTGGCAAGTAATGCCCAGGAAGAAGCGGCAGTTCCGGAAGCCAGCTCAGGCTGATCCCATTTACAACAGCGAACTCCTGAACCACTTTATCAACAAGATCCTCAAGAAAGGCAAGAAGGTGAAGGCGCAGGGCATCGTTTACGGTGCCATCAAGCTCATTGACGACAAGGGTTCCAAGCCTGGGATTGAGGTTTTTCAGCAGGCCGTTGAGAAGTGTCGTCCCTTGGTAGAGGTCAAGCCGCGCCGTGTCGGTGGCGCGACGCTGCAGGTTCCGGTCGAGGTTGAGTCGCGTCGTGGTATCAACCTGAGCATGGAGTGGATTGTTGATGCTGCCAAGAAGCGCTCAGGAAAGTCGATGACTGAGAAGATTGCATACGAAATGATGGATGCGGTCTCCGAAACGGGCGCAGCGTTCAAGAAGAAGTCAGACGTTCACCGCATGGCAGAGGCGAACAAGTCGTACTCGCACTATCGCTGGTAGACTTCGAAGGTAATTGGTACTGCATGGTCAATCAGAACGAGCTCACCAACATACGGAATATCGGCATCATTGCCCACATTGACGCTGGCAAGACGACCACGTCAGAGCGGATTCTGTATTTCACAGGATCTACCTACAAACTGGGAAATGTCGACGACGGCAATACCACAACCGACTTCCTTCCACAGGAACGGGAGCGGGGTATTACCATACAGTCCGCCGTTGTCACGGCGTTCTGGAAGGGTACGAAGATTAACATCATTGATACGCCCGGCCACGTGGATTTCACGGCAGAGGTCGAGCGTGCTCTGCGAGTGCTTGACGGCGGGGTCATTATTCTGTCTGGAGTCGAGGGCGTTCAGGCTCAGTCTGAAACGGTCTGGAGACAGGCAGACAAGTATCACGTTCCGCGCATCGTGTACATCAACAAGTTCGACCGTGTCGGGGCGGACTTCGACAAGACCATTGTGTCAATCCGTGAGAAGCTGGGTGCACGCCCGGCAATCGTTCAACTGCCGGTCGGCAAGGAGGACAGTTTCTCAGGGATTCTGGACGTCATGGAGGGAAAGAAGTACCTGTTCAACGATCCGACCGGCGAGACATTTGAAACGCTTGAACCGGATGCCAACGAGAACGCCCGCATTGCCGAGGCGCGCGAGCAGCTTATCGAGACGGTAGCAGAGGTTGATGACCAGGCCCTGGAGGAGTACGTCAGCTCAGGTACGATGGTCTGGGAGCATGTCAAGCCAGCGCTGCGTCGAGCAACAATCGCCAACCTTGTCGTGCCTGTTTTTGTGGGGTCCTCGTTCCGCAACAAGGGCATTCAGCCCCTGCTGGACGGTATCGTGGACTATCTTCCCTCTCCCGTGGACGTCAAGCCGGCAGTTGGAAGGCTTCCGGGCAGCGATGAGAAGGTGGAGATACCCAGTGATGTGAACGGGCCGCTGGTGGCTCTGGTGTTCAAGATTGTTTCAGACCCATACGTGGGCATCCTTTCCTATATCCGTGTCTACTCAGGCGTCATGCACAGCAGCTCATACGTTGTCAATGCTAATACTGGGGACAAGCAGCGCGTCAGCAGACTCCTCCGCATGCACGCGAACAAGCGCGAGGACATCGAGGAGCTGGGTGCGGGCGATCTTGGAGCAATTGTCGGGTCACGGGACGTGATTACCGGCACCACCCTCTGTGATGAGGGGAAACTGGTTCAGCTGGAGACAATGCACTTCCCCGAACCAGTGGTGTCCGTGGCCGTAGAGCCAAAGACCAAGGCCGATCAGCAGAAACTGGCCGCCTCACTGGCGAAGTTCGCGATCGAAGACCCTACCTTCCGGATCAAAACAGATGAAGAAACATCTGAAACGATCATCTCGGGAATGGGGGAGCTTCATCTTGAGATCATCATTGACCGACTGCTGCGCGAGTACGGTGTGAATGCCGCGGTAGGCGAACCTCAGGTTGCATACCGCGAAGCGATCGGACGAGAGGTTGTTCAGCAGGGCAAGTACATCAAGCAGACTGGCGGTCACGGGCAGTACGGTGACGTCGTGCTGCGGATCACCCCTGGGGAGCGGGGCTCAGGGATTGTCTTCCTCAACCAAACGGTTGGGGGTTCTGTCCCGAGGCAGTTTATTCCGTCTGTCGAGTCGGGAGTTCGAGAGGCTGCAACGTCGGGGCCCATTCTGGGGTTCCCGCTGGTCGATCTCTCCGTTGCCCTGATCGATGGTTCGTACCATCCTGTGGATTCGTCCGAGATGGCATTCAAGATTGCTGGATCCAAGGCTTTGCGCGAAGGATGTGCGAAGGCATCGCCGTTTCTCCTGGAGCCAATCATGCGCCTTGAAATTGTTGTTCCGAAGGAGAACATTGGCGACGTTATTGGCAGTGTGACGGCGCGGAGAGGTACTATCCAGCAGATCCAGGATCGTGGTCATCTGCAGGTTGTTGAGTGCTCGGCGCCACTCGCGTCCATGTTTGGGTATACTACGGTCCTGCGGTCGCTGACTCAGGGACGTGGCTCCTTCTCGATGGAGTTCTCGCATTATCAGAAGGTTTCAGACGACGTGAGGGATCAGGTCGTCAGCAAGTTCGAAGGTTCTTCCAGCAAGGCTCAATAATTCAGGGAGGCTATCATGGCGACGAAAGAGAAGTTTGAGCGTACCAAGCCGCATGTGAA
>DAONFE010000014.1:17038-24672 GCA_035403525.1 Candidatus Cryosericum sp. | reverse complement strand
TGGAGCCGGCGATCTGATTTGAACAGACGACCTGCTGATTACGGATCAGCTGCTCTACCAACTGAGCTACGCCGGCGTGCCTAAAAGAAATGGAGCGGAAGACGGGATTCGGACCCGCGACACCTGCCTTGGCAAGGCAGTGCTCTACCCCTGAGCTACTCCCGCTCTGGCGGGATCGACGGGATTTGAACCCGTGGTCTCCGGCGTGACAGGCCAGCGTGTTAGACCAGCTACACCACGACCCCGTACCATGCAAGTATACGTCGTTCTGCAATAAGTCAAGCATGCATCCGGTTTCCCGGCCCTGCAAGTTCAGAAACGCTTGTTGTAAGCGCTCTCAAGAAAATGGTGGGCGGAACAGGGTTCGAACCTGCGACCCCCTCCGTGTGAGGGAGGTGCTCTACCGCTGAGCCATCCGCCCATACCTGTGGTGCCCTCGAGGAGAATCGGACTCCTATCGCAGCCTTGAAAGGGCCGTGTCCTGACCATTAGACTACGAGGGCATTGGTGAGCCGTACAGGACTCGGACCTGTGACCCTCTGCTTAAAAGGCAGATGCTCTGCCACCTGAGCTAACGGCCCGCGCACCGCTCTATTCTACTGAGAACCGGCTCCTCGTCAATAGTTGCGGTCAGCGGACAGGCGCGTCAGTCCTCAGCTGCCATGTCCAGCGACTCGAATCGGGTATAGCGCTTGTCAAACATCAACTTCACGTTGCCCTGCTTTCCATTTCTGTGTTTGGCGACGAGTGCGTTCGTCGGTGTCCTGGTATTGACCTCGGCAGTGTCGACCGACTCGTCTGTGTAGAGGAAGATGACGATGTCTGCATCCTGCTCAATTGCGCCGCTCTCGCGCAGGTCGGACAGCTGGGGCTTCTTGCGGTCACGCTTCTCGATGTCGCGCGACAGCTGCGACACGACAATGATGGGAACGTTCAGCTCGCGTGCCAGGTTCTTCAGCATCCTGGTAATCTGCGCCACCTCAAGCACTCTGCTCTCGACCTTTTCACCGGAAGATGCAAGCTGCAGATAATCGACTATCAGCAGCTGAGCCCGGGCACTAACGGCAAGCCGTTTTGCCTTTGCTCGGATTTCCAGGGCTGTAAGTCCTGCTGTATCGTCGATAAAGAGTGGGGCTTCTGCGAGCTTGTTGCTGACCTGTGTCAGCGCCTGCCAGTCCTCCTGAGACAGGTACCCCGAGCGCAGCTTGTCCGCCTCTATCATCGCCTCCGAGGAGATGACGCGTTCAGCGAGCTGCTCGCGGGACATCTCAAGGCTGAAAATCCCAACAGGCTTGTGCAGACGAACTGCATTGTAGGCAGCAATATTGAGGGCGAGCGAGGTCTTGCCAACGCTCGGCCGTGCAGCCAGAACAACCAGTTCCTGTGGCTGAAGGCCGCCGAGCTGCAGGTCGAGATTCTTGATGCCAGTCGCTATGCCGCGTATGGAACCGCGGTGGTCATACCTTTCCTCGAGTACCTGCAGGGTATTCGGAAGAATCCGTTCAAGAGGCTGAAAGTCGCCACGTACCATGCCCTGCGAAGCTTCATACACCAACCGCTCGGTGCGGTCAATGAGCTCCATGGCTGTCACCACGGGTGAGAATCCGAGTTCATAGATGTCGCGCCCAGCCTGGATGATGCTGCGCTTGACAGAGCACTCCTTGACGATTTCAGCGTAGTACTTGACGTTCTGCGTCGTCGGGACCAGCTCGGTCAACTTGACCAGGTATGCTACGCCGCCTATGCGGTCAAGGTCACCATGACTCTTGATTTCATTGCTGAGAACAACGACGTCGACTGGCTTGTTGGCGGCCCTCAAACGGAAGATACAGTCACAGATCGTGACGTGCTCGTCGAAGTAGAAGTCATCCGGCTTGAGATAATCCATGACTTCGTCAACGGTGGCATTGTCCACAATAAAAGAGCCGAGCAGGGATTGCTCGGCTCCCATGTCATACGGAGGAACGACTGCGGCGGGCTCTGAAACTCCACCAGCCGTGGATGGGCGCACCTCGCGCGTTTCGTCAAGTTGCGAATCAGACTGCTCGGGCATCCTCAAACAGCTTCCGCCACCGTCACAGCAAGCGGCA
Organism: Candidatus Cryosericum sp.; assembly: GCA_035403525.1. GTDB lineage: Bacteria > Caldisericota > Caldisericia > Cryosericales > Cryosericaceae > Cryosericum. The sequence goes on along the minus strand of DAONFE010000014.1, from coordinate 22,582 downwards.
CGATCACCTCTGGATTAAGCCTGAGACTGACCTGGTAGACGCCCAGCGCCTTGATCGGTTCATCAATGCTTACAGCCTTCTTCTCCACCGCAACGCCAAGCTGTTTTGCAAGAGCGGCCACAACTTCCTCGGGAGTGATGGCCCCATAGAGCCGTCCCTGTGGAGTTGCCTTGGCGTGTACCGTGACAGTCTGGCCTTCCAGCTTTGCGGCAATCTCCCTGGCGCGGGCAAGGGCGGCGTCCTTCTCCTGAGACTGGGCAACCTTGCGCTTCGCCAGACCCGCAAGCCTCTGCGGAGTAGCATCTACGGCGAGGCCCTGAGGAAGAAGGTAATTTGCCGCATAGCCAACCGACACGTTGACCACGTCGTTCTTGTGGCCTACACCCTTGACGTCGGCAAGCAGGATTACCTTCCTGTCCATGGTTCGATTGCTCTTACCTGCTCACGAACGGCAGCAGCGCCATCACACGTGCCTTCTTGACGGCAGATGCCAGGGCTCGCTGGTGCTTCGCACACACGCCCGTTGCACGACGAGGGAGAATCTTGCCCTTGTCGCTCACGAACCGGCGCAGACGTGCAGCGTCTTTATAGTCAATGATATCAGTCTTGTCTGCGCAGAACGGGCAGAACTTCTTGCGCGCCCTGAAGTAAAACGACTTCTTCTTCCCGGCTCTGGCCGGCTTCCTGACTGGTGCGTTTGCCATATTGGTTTACTCCTTCGTCTCAGTTGAATGGTACGTCGTGATCATCGGACTCGGAACCCTGTTGCAGAGAACCCTCGGGAACATCGAAATCCCCAAGCAGGTCATCCTCTCCAAGAGCCTCGCCGGGCCCGCCCGCAGTCTGACGGTTCTGCGGGGCACCGATAACCTCGAACGATGACGCTACGATCTCTGTCGCGCGCTTCCGTGTTCCATCATTCGCAGTGTATTCCCTGATTGAAAGCCGGCCTGTAACCAGGACTCGCAGTCCCTTCTCTGCCGCCTTCTCAATCTTGTCCGCCACAAATGTCCAGGCGGTCACATCGACAAAGAAGGTCTCTTCCTTCCAATCCTTGGCAGACGGGTCCTTGGATGCGTTCCAGCTCCGGTTGACAGCGAGACCCAGGCGTGCAGTCTTCTTGCCCGTCGGCGTGTACCGGATGTCGGGATCCCTGGTGACGCGCCCAGTTAGAACAACCTGGTTGATGTCGTTCATGTGTCAGGCTTCCGGCTGAGGAGCGGCCGCAGGGGATTCCTCTTGAACCGCTGGAGCGGGAGCAGCTTCGGCTACCGGGGCCTGCTGTACCTCTGGCTCCGCAGCCGCCTTGCGCGCCCTGCGATGTTCGACCCGTGTCACTATCCAGCGCAGGATACTTTCGTTCACACGCAGCTGCTGCTTCAGAACATCAACCGCCTCAGGCTCCACCTCGAAGGTGACGACCCAATAGTACCCGTCCTGTTTCTTCTTGATCGGATACGCGAGCCGACGACGACCCCACGGGTCAATCTTGACGATCGTACCATGGGATGAGACAAAGGACTGCACGCCCTCGGCCACTTTTGCCGCTTCTTCCTCCGGCATGGTCCCGTCTACCACATACATGAGCTCAAACTCTCTCAAAACTTCCTCCCTTTGGACTAAGATTTCGGCCGTCTTCGCGACGGCAGAGAGCATTGTCAGTATACGCAGGACTGGGCCGTGTTCAACAGCGGCCTGCGTTCACACCAGCACCGTCAGGATGCGCGCGCCTTCTCCAGGAACGCCTTATATGCGAGATAGCAGGCGTACAGATCCGCCTTGCTCGCAAGCTCCGCCGGCGCATGCATGGACAGCAGAGCAGGGCCAGCATCCAGTGTCTCGATTCCGCGCTTCGAGAGGAACTTGGCAACAGTGCCTCCGCCGCCGACATCAACCTTCCCCATCTCTGCCACCTGCCACGGCACGCGGGCGTCGTCAAAGATGGCCAGTACTTTGTGGAGTGTCTCGGCCGATGCATCGTTGGCAGACGACTTGCCCCGCGAACCAGTGAACTTGGTTACCACAATACCGTTGCCCACAGTAGCAGCATTGGCGGCTTCGAAGAGGTCCAGGTAATTGGGGTCCATGCCAGCGTCGACATCCGCGCTGAGCGCGACAGACTTCCAGAACACCTTCCGGCATGTCGTTGAAGCCGCTGAGTCCTCAATCAGTTTTTCCAGGACGAGCTCGAGGAACTCGCTCTGCATGCCAGTATCGCCATCACTGCCGATTTCCTCCTTGTCCGCAAGGAAGACAACCTGAGTGCGTTCGGGAACCTGTTTCTGGTCAAGAAGTGCCCGAAGCGCGGTATAAGCGCAGATGCGGTCGTCATGACCATAAGCGAGCATCAGCCCGCGGTCAAACCCCACTTCCCTGGGCTTCATCGCCGGCACAAACTCAAGTTCCGACGCAGCAAATGCCTCTTCGTCAATGCTGAACTGTTTGGCAAGTGTCCGGAGCACCGATGTGCGCACGGGAGTCTTGTCGCTGTCTGCGTCCACCGGAACATGGCCGACAATCGCGTCCAGAGCCTCCCCTGGGATTGCCTCGCCAAGCTTCTTCTCGGCTTGCGCCTGTCCCAGGTGGGGCAGAATATCGGAAATGTTGAACACCGGGTCCGACGGAGCCTCTCCGATGTGAAGCTCGAGCTTCCTCCCGGTCTTGTCATAGATGACACCGTGGAGCGCGAGCGGAATGGTCACCCACTGATACTTCTTGATGCCACCATAGTAGTGTGTCTGAAACAGGCCAAGCCCAGTACTCTCGAACAAGGGATTCTGCTTGATGTCGATACGTGGAGCATCGACGTGAGCTGCCACAATATTGACGCCATCTGAAATCGGTTTCCTGCCAAGACGCACGACCACGGCGTTCTTGCCGCGATTGACAAAGATCAGCTTCCCGCCGGATGGCAAAGCGGCCGCAGAGAGAGCATCAGCGGGCTTGTACCCAGCAGCCTGTGCTATGACGACAGCCGACTGCACGAACTCACGTTCGGTCTTCGCATCACTGATCACGGACATATACTCAGTCGCCAGTCTCTCTGCTGCGTCGCGGTCAATAAGATTCCAGGCAGATCTTTTGTTCAATTCGGTCTCGGACCCCTTTTTCATGTCACACCTCCGTGTGGTTGAGGCAAACAGCATATCTTGAAATTGCGTAGAATTCAAATAGCATGCTAAGTCAGAGGCGAAGAGGAAATCCATGGAACTTCACGGCGACTTGCAGAGTTTTCCGCTGACCCAGTTGGTTCAGACGCTGGAGAGTGCGCAGAGAACGGGCAAGCTTGATATAGAGGGACACCTTGGCAACTTCGGGATCTTCTTCCAGAAGGGGCGCGTGATTCATGCCCAGTCGCCGTACAGCAGCGGCCTGCCGGCCTTCTTTGACGCGTTTCTCGAGACTGAGGGAACGTTTTCATTTGCCTCCAATGTTATCCTGCCCCCGCGAAGAATCACCCAGAGCAACACGAGTCTCCTCATGGAGGCGACAGCGCTGGTAGAGCAGTACGTGCACGCAGAGGAACGTCCCGAACCGGCTGCCGTAGTCGTGCACATTGAGCAGAACGACTCGGCGAGTCCCGTGACACTGACAGCAGATGAATTCCTGCTGCTCCAGAAAGCCGGGGACAGCAGTTCGTTCGACAGGATTCTCAAGGAAGCTGAGTTTGGTTTCTTCCGCGGCTGGGCTGCTCTGACAGGGCTCGCTGGCAAGAACATGGCTACGTTGTCGAAATTGGAGGCATAGATGGAAGGTCAGCTGTCTTCACTGGTCATTACGAAGGAAGATATGGATACCATCGACGAACTGTTTTCTCAGTACCTGGTCGATTCTCAGGCCAAGGATATCATCCTTCTCAACAAGAGCGGTGAACTCCTTGCCAAGAGCGGCACCGTGACGCGCGAATCAGCCGTGGCTGTGTCAGCGCTGGCGGCCGGGGTGTTCTCGGCGACCAATGAACTGGCCAAGCTTCTCGGAGAGCACGAGTTCACGCTGACCTTTCATCAGGGAAAGGAAACCAATATCCACATTTCGCTGGTAGACCCGCTGATCCTTCTCGCAGTCATCTTCGACAACAAGGCGCCCATCGGCGCCATTCGATTCTGGGCGAAGAAGATTTCTGCCTCCATCCGGCCTGTACTGCAGAAGATGGCGGCCGTTCCACACCAGGAACCCAGCGAGGAGTTCAGAAAAGGGCTCCAGGACGAGATCGACAATCTCTTCTGATTTCGGGTGCGAGTCACTTCATGTCGCTGATCGACTTCTCGAAGTCTGAGATCACCTTCAAGATTGTGTATTATGGCCCGGCAATGAGTGGCAAGACCACCAACCTCGGCTGGATCTATCGAATGATACCCGACAAGGTCAAGGGTCAGTTCACGTCCATCGCTACAGAAACCGAGCGCACGCTGTTCTTTGACTTTCTTCCCGTGGAGCTGGGCAGCGTCAAAGGCTTCAAGATCCGCCTGAGCCTGTACACCGTGCCAGGCCAGGAACTGTACAAACTGACGCGCAAGTCCGTCCTCAAGTCGGTCGATGGCATTGTATTCGTTGCCGACTCGAGTGGTGCCCGGCGGGATGACAACATCAACAACCTTGCAGACATGACCAGGAACCTTGAGGAGTACGAGCTGCCAGACACACCTGTCGTCTATCAGCTCAACAAGAGGGACCTGCCGGACGTCATGCCGGTTGATCAGTTGATGGATGAGCTCGACCTTGGCGGGAAACCCGTCTTCCTTGGTATCGCCAGCAGCGGCGTGTCCGTCATGGACTGCCTGAAAGGCATCACGCGCGAGGTTGTCAGCAAGATCTGAGAGTTGCTAGGCGCCGCCTTCTTCGCTCATGTCCTGAACCCAGCCGCGACTCAGGCCAGACCGCGACCAAGCCCGCATGACTGTGTCGAACTCGTGTTCAGTTACTTTGCGCGCAATGCCAAGGGTCGGGTCGACAGCCCTGTACGCAGGGAAGTACTGGGTCATGACGCTCACCGTCGTGTCGCGGGACAGGTGCTGCGCAACGAACGCAAAAACATCCGAGGCCATCGCCGCATGGCGGGGCAGGATGAGGTAGCGTACAATAAGGCCCCGTGGAATGTAGCGCCCAGCTGCGTCTGTCTGAATATCCCCCACTTGGCGATGCATCTCCACCAGCGCCTTCTCTGCAGTATCCACGTAGTTGCCAACACCTGAGAACTCCCTCGCGACGTCCTCGTCCGTATAGCGCAGGTCGGCCAGATAGATGTCAACAATGCCGTCAAGCAGCTTCAGGCTGGACAGCTCATCATAGCTGCTTGTGTTGTAGACGACAGGAACATGAAGGCCAAGCCGCCGTGCCAGAAAGAGAGCGGCCAGAATCTGCGGTACCTGATGGGAAGGGGTAACAAAGTTGATGTTGTGGGCTCCTCTTGCCTGGAGATCAACGAGGGCAGATGCCAACGACGCTGTCGACATCTCAGTTCCATGATGCAGCTGGCTGAGGGGATAGTTCTGGCAATAGCAGCAATTGAGATTGCAGCCGCTCAGAAAGACCGTTCCGGAACCA
>DAONFE010000014.1:0-16938 GCA_035403525.1 Candidatus Cryosericum sp. | reverse complement strand
GGGCCGCTCCACGCCAAGCAGCGCAGCTGCGACGTTCAACGCCGCCACCAGCCCCAGGACGGTCGACTCCATATACCCGTCGACCCCTGCCAGCTGCCCTGCTATCCAGACACCGGGGATTGCAGCGAGCTGCAGGTCCCGGCTCAGTACCGCCGGACCCCTGAGAAACACATTCCGGTGCATGCGGCCATAGCGCACATACTGGGCATGCGCCAGTGCTGGTACCAACCCGAAGACCCGCTCCTGTTCGGGAATGGCAAGAGATGTCTGGCATCCGACAAGGCCAAGAACTGTGCCTGCACGGTTTTCTCTGCGCAGCTGAATAACCGCAAAACAATCGGCAGGACGTCCGGGCAGGCCCACGGGGCGCATGGGCCCGAAGCGCAGAGCGTCGTCGCCCCGCCGTGCTATCTCCTCGACAGGAAGGCAGGCTTCAAAGTACCTCTGCTCGTCAGCAATGTCCGGAATGTGTCGGCGTGCCGTCTGCAACGCATGAACAAACGCATAGTACTGCTCCCTCGTCAGACTGCAGTTGAGGTAGTCAGAGCTGTCCCCGCCGCGTGAACTGAGGAAGGTTGTCTCGGTTGTCACAGACTGCGCCCAGATGGAAGGCGCCACCGCGTCATAGAAGAACAGGTTGCCCGTTCCGAGTCTGTCCTGAAGGTCATGCTGGAGAGCATCGCTGGTCAGCGGTCCTGTGGCAACGATCGTCGCCATGGATGCATCCACGTGAACATACTCCTCACGGCGCACAGTGATAAGGGGATTGCTGGCAATCTTCTGCGTGATGAGCATGCTGAACTGGTCTCGGTCCACCGCGAATGCCTTGCCTGCTGGCAGCCTGCTCTGATCAGCACAGGCCATCACGGAAGATCCCAGCGTCCGCAGCTCGGCCTTGAGGAGGCCCCTTGCATCCTTGAGGGCGTCTGAACCAAGCGAATTACTGCAGACAAGCTCCCCAAACCTATCTGTCCTGTGAACGTCCGTACCATGAACCGGGCGCATTTCCCACAATTCAACCGGTACGCCCAGACTGGCCAGTGTGAGAGCGGCCTCGCTGCCGGCAAGCCCTCCGCCAACAACCCTGACGCTATGCGTCATCAACACCCAGTCCTGTCGCTGTGAACGTGTCCGGTCCGCTGCGGAGCAGCACTCCCGCAACCTCAAGGCGCGTAATGACTGCAAGCACGTCGGCGGCGCTCCACTGCAGCCGCTGACAGAGAAGATCGACGGACGTCTGACCATCCCTGATTGCGCGAAGGACAAGAGCATCACGATCTGTGAGCCGAGAAGCCGCTGACGTTCCAGCGGAGGGACCGAATCCCGGAAGTTCACTGAGAATATCGTTGACATCCTGCACCAGTGTTGCGCCTGATCTGATGAGGGCATTTGTGCCCGCATGGTTTGCAGCGTAGATGGACCCGGGGACTGCGAATACCTCGCGGTTCTGCTCCAGAGCAAAGTTGGCAGTCAGCAGAGAGCCACTGTCCTTGGCCGCTTCAACCACAATCACCCCAAGCGACAGCCCGGATATGATGCGGTTGCGCTGTGGAAACGTATATGGCGCGGGCTGTGTCCCCAAGTGAAACTCCGAGATGACAGCTCCTCCTGACTCGACAATGCGCCGCGCCACGTTCTCATGAGCGCTCGGATAGATGTTGTCAATGCCAGAACCAAGGACCGCGATGGTGGCACCTCCTGCGTCCAGGCATCCCACGTGTGCCGCCTTGTCTATCCCATAGGCAAGACCGCTCACGATGACAAGCCCCGCACGGGACAACTGACCGGCAAGGTCCGAAGCGGTGTGGACGCCCTCGGCAGTTGCCTTGCGGCTGCCGACGACAGCAACGGCATCACGCACAAGGACGCTCGCATCTCCCAGCACCTCGAGGATCAGCGGAGGCCGGTAACACTCCCGGAGGCGCGCAGGGTAGAAACAGGGCTCATCGAATATGCTCACAACAGACGCGCCCATCGCCTGCACGGCAGTCAATTCAGCGTCAGCTCGTTGAAATGCCAGGTCCCAGTCCGCCGAGCTTACGCGCCTGCCGCTGACCGCCGGCAACGACGCCAGCAGTCCATCGAGGCGCTCTCTGGACAAGTCTTCTAAAGAACCTGGCGTCTGGAGCAGACCGGCCAGGTCCCACTTGCAGACGCCAAGAGGCATGAGGTCGAGGGCAAGAGCCACCCGGCCAAAGGATGAAACCATACAGGCTAGGCAGTCAGCTGTTTCTTCGCCTCGCTGACGAGGCCGAGGAACGTCTCCTTATCATGCACGGCCATGTCGGCCAGTACCTTGCGGTCAAGCTTGACTCCTGCTTTCTTCAGGCTGCCGATGAACTGCGAGTACGTAATCCCATTGGAACGGCACAGCGCATTGATACGAACGATCCACAGCGAACGATACTCACGCTTCTTCTCCTTGCGGTTGAAGTACGCATGACGTTCCGCCTGCTGAACTGCTTCGTGCGCAGCTCTATAACGAATCGAGCGAGCTCCGACGTAGCCCTTGCTGAGCTTGAGTATCTTCTTGTGCCTTCTGCGAATCGAGCTTCCACCCTTGACTCTAGCCATTACACGCCTCCATCAGCCCTTGAGATACGGCACAAGTCGCTTCATGTTCGTAGCATCGGCTCCGGTGAGCACGCGCTTCTTCAGCATCAGCTTCTTCTTCGCCATCGTCTTCTTGCCAAGTTTGTGGCCGTGGTTGGCGCCATATGCCTGCAACTTGCCGGTCCCGGTCACCTTGAACCGCTTGGCCGCACCTCTGCACGTCCTGATCTTCGTCACCTTGTTCTTCATAGCCATGTCTTACTCCTTTCCGGATTGCTTCATCTTTGCCAGGACTTCCTTTGATGGCTCCATCATCATCGACATATTGCGCCCCTGCATCTTCGGCTCCTGGGTCACCGTCCCATACTCGGCGAGGTCCTCAGCGATCTTCTTGAGGAGAGCGCGTCCCTGGTCCGGGAAGGCCATTTCGCGCCCGCGAAACATGATCGTCACGCGAACACGATTCCCGGCCGACAGGAACTCCTTGAGGTGCTGATTCTTCACGGTCAGATCGCCAACGTCAATGCGCAGCCGATACTTCATCTCCTTCATCTCGACTGTCACCTGCTTCTTCCTGGCCTCTTTCTGCCGCTTCATCTGCTCGTACTGGTACTTTCCGAGGTCCATGATCTTGCACACCGGCGGGGTGGCGTTAGGCGCCACGACAATGAGGTCAAGCCCCTTGGAGTACGCGAGGTCCAGTGCCGCTTCAGACGACATAAGCCCAAGCTGAGCGTTGTTCTCGTCGATCACGCGTACTTCCTTCCAGCGCACTCGTTCGTTGTAGATCAGATCCGAATCCTTATTGATTCCACACCTCCAGAACAAAAAATGGCGGCCGCTGCAAAACGGCCGCCACATTCATAAACTATAGTACGGGCGAACACTCGACCTCTTTGCCTAGGGCTGGAGGTAGAAGCTCAGTGGCTTCGTTTTACAGTGGCTCAACTCTCACGAGCCGTCCCAAGTATATCAGAAAGAGACCAAATGACAACTACGGGAAGATGACCTTGGTCCGAATGTCCTCCAGGACCTTCTCCAGGAAGTCGTCGACCTGCATGACACCCTGGTCTCCTTCATGGCGCTTGCGTACGGCGACAGCATCGGCCGAGGCCTCACGCGCACCAACAACCGCAATGTATGGGACCTTCTGCAGTTCCGCATCCCGGATTTTCGCCTGCATCTTCTCGCGGCGGGTGTCCACCTTGGCACGAATGCCTCGGGCAACCAGGCGGTCCGTGACGTGTGCGGCATACTCTTCCTGGACATCGGTTATCGGCACAACTTCGACCTGCACTGGAGCAAGCCAGACGGGAAACGCGCCCGCGTACTGCTCAATCAGCGTACCGAAGAACCTCTCCATAGAGCCCAGGACGACACGATGCAGCATTACGGGGCGGTGTTCCTTCCCATCCTCGCCAACGTAGGTCACATCGAAGCGTTCCGGCAGGTTGAAGTCGACCTGTACTGTCGGACCCTGCCACTCACGACCAATGGCGTCAACCAGCTTCACGTCGATCTTAGGACCGTAGAACACGCCTTCGCCGGGATCGATCTTGTACGGCAACTGCATCTCGGTGAGCGCAACCCTGAGCGCCTCGGTTGCCATCTCCCAGTTCTCGTCGGACCCTACGGAATGCTCGGGACGCGTACTCAGATACACGTTGTACTTCGTGAATCCGAAGGTCTCTATCATGTACCGGGTGAAGTCGAGGACACCCTTGACTTCGTCGTTCAGCTGGTCGGGACGCACAAACAGGTGTGCGTCGTCCTGTGTGAAGCCACGCACGCGGAGCAGACCATGCAGGACGCCTGACTTCTCATAGCGGTAGACTGTACCCAGTTCGGCCCAGCGCAGAGGAAGGTCCCGGTAGCTGCGCACCTGCGATTTGTAAATGAGGATATGGAAGGGGCAGTTCATGGGCTTGAGCATGTACTGTTCCTCGTCTACCTGCAGCGGGGAGTACATGTTCTGCTGATAGAATCCCCAGTGCCCCGAGGTCTTCCACAGCTCGAGGTTGGCGATGTGCGGCGTGTAAACAAACTCATAGCCACGCTTGATGTGTTCTGCACGCCAGAAGTCCTCGATCTCCTTACGGACAATGGCTCCCTTGGGATGCCAGAACACGAGTCCCGGGCCTGCCTGCTCCTGGATGCTGAAAAGGTCCAGCTGCTGGCCGAGCTTCCGATGGTCACGCTTTGCTGCCTCTTCGCGAGCGGTAATGAAGCCTGCCAGTTCTTCCTTTGAGGGGAAGGCTGTTCCGTAGATGCGCTGAAGCATCTTGTTCTTCTCATCCCCGCGCCAGTAGGCCCCGGCAATAGACAGGAGCTTGAAGTGCTTCAGGTAACCGGTCGACGGGATGTGAGGACCACGGCACAGGTCCGTAAACGCTCCCTGCGTATAGAGAGAAACAGTGGTCGCGGGAATCTCGGACAGAATCTCGACCTTGTACTGGTCACCCTGCTCCTTGAAGAGCTGAATAGCCTCAGCGATGGGAACGTCCCGACGCACAAAGTGCTCGCTGCGCTGCGTGATTTCGTGCATCTTCTCCTCGATGACTCCAAGATCGTCGGGGGTCAGGGTTTTTGCCATGTCGATATCGTAGTAGAAACCCGTGTCGATGGCCGGACCAATGGCAAGTTTGGCATCAGGGTACAGCTCCTTGATTGCCTCAGCCATGATGTGCGACGCACTGTGGCGAAGGATTTCGAGCCCTTCGCTGCTGGCTGTGGTCACCAGCTCAATCGTACCCTCCGATGATGGAACCGTGGTAAGGTCGACAAGCGATCCTTCAACTCTGGCAGCGACAATAGACCGCTTCTGCTCTGGAAAGGACTTCTCCACGGCAGACAGAATAGATTCTCCTTGCGCAAACGAGTACAGAGACGAATGATCACCGAGAACAAGTTTGATATCCATGTCCGCTCCCTGGATACAGAAATGGTGGGCGATAGAGGAATCGGACCTCTGACCTCTTCGGTGTCAACGAAGCGTTCTACCTCTGAACTAACCGCCCACAAAACCGGACTAGGTGAAGTATATGCAGAACACGCTTCACTGCAAGCCCAGCGGCATTGTCAGGGCGCGTTCCTCTCCTGGACAACGTCCCGGAAAGGGTTTGCTCAAGTCTAGCTGCGACCACGCCCTCTTGCCGTTAACACGATGAAGTATACAGTGATTGCCATGAACCGGTCAAGAGAGGTGAGGCCATGACGCCTTTCACACAACAGCACAACGTCTCGAGGGTGGTAAAGCTGCTCGAGAGAGAGTATCCCGTCCGGGGCACGGCGCTCGAGTTCCATGATGCGTGGCAGCTTCTGACAGCCACCATCCTCAGTGCGCAGTGCACCGACGCTACGGTCAACAAGGTGACGCCATTGCTCTTTGCCGCCTATCCTTCGCCCTGCGCGCTGGGTCACGCGAACATCCTCGAGGTAGAGCGGATTGTGAAGCCCACGGGCTTCTATCACAACAAGGCCCGGGCCATTATCGCCGAATCACGGGAGCTCTGCGAGAAGTGGAACAGCACCGTAGTCCCGGATATGGACTTCCTGACAGCATTGCCCGGCGTTGGACGCAAGACGGCAAATGTCGTCCTGGCGCATGCGTTCGGCAAACAAGCGGTTGTCGTCGACACGCATGTCAAGCGGCTGGCCTATCGTATCGGGTTCAGCAGCAGTCTCGACCCCACGAGGATCGAGTCCGACATCATGCAACTCGTCAAGGAGAGCGAGTGGAATGCACTCTGCGACGCGCTTATCGCTCATGGAAGAACTGTGTGCAGCGCGCGTCGTCCCGCATGTGCTACATGCTTCCTCGCTAGTCTGTGTCCGCGGAACGGGGTGGCTTCGCCAGTGTCTGGCCGCAAGCAGGATCAAGCCTGACCGAGCGCTCTCGCTCGTACCGGAACAGGTACTCTCCGAACAGACCGCAGTGCGGCCCCAGCGCCGAAGGGTCCCCGACAACAGCGTGAACCTCCCTGCTTGAGAATCCCAGGACGTGTTCCAGGCCGCGGCCTACCCAGACATCAACGGGAAACGCGTCATCATTGCCATAGACAAACAGGTCTATACATGAACAGACCTTGGGCCCAATGCCCGTGAATGTCCTGAAGAAGCGGCGGCGTTCCGGAGGACGTTCCTCCCGCAACTGTTCCAGCGCGTTCTCTTCAGGCAGCCCTGCAATCAGTTCTCTGAGCCATTTGGTGCGGTACCCCAGGTGTAGCCGTTCAAGCTCGGCTGCTGTCAGGGACCGGAGCTCGACCATGGCAGGAAACAGGAAGACGTCCCAGCCCGCCAGCGAGCGCCGGTTGGCTGGGAACAGCTCAGCAACAGCATTCAGACGCCTTCCGACCAGTTCGACCGACGACTGCACAGACAGGACATACCCGATAATCGTTTCCACCGTCGGTTGATGAAGCAGGTGCAGCCCTTCTGAGAACGCAAAGACTTCGCGTACAGCAGCTGCCGAGTCGGGATAGTGGGCGCAGAGGTAGGCGCACGACTCGGCAGCATCGTCGTGCAACTTGTCAGTTACTCCCAGGAAGCGGGCGGCATCCGCCATGACAGCGGTCCCTGCGGGAAGAGTAACCCTCAGTGAGGAGCCTGCCGGTACGACATCCAGTGCAAGGTTTCCACACACACCTGCGACCCCTCCGGTCGATTGCCTGAATCGGAATGTCTGACCACACAGAAGACTGGGGATCAGCGCGTAGGATGACGAAGGATGCAGGATACCCGTCAGGCAGTCTGCGGGAGCAGACTCACCCTGGACGACCTCGGTCGCGGAACCCTCCGCAAGCTTGCGAGGTGCCGTCCGGCGCGGGCGCGAGGCTATTCCCACCTGCCGAACGGGTGCCGGAAGATGCCTCGGTCCGTCACGATGCCAGTGAGTAGTTCATTGGGAGTCACGTCGAACGACGGGTTCCATGCATGGGCACCCTCGGCGGCAACCCGCTGTCCCGCAAAACACAGGACCTCGTTCTCGTCACGCTCTTCCACGGGAATCTGCGCTCCAGAGGACAGGCTGAAGTCAAAGGAGCTCATGGGAGCAGCGGTATAGAACGGGATTCCATGATACCGAGCCAGCACAGCCAGCTGATACGTGCCAATCTTGTTGGCGAAATCGCCGTTGGCAGCAATCCTGTCAGCGCCGACGATCACCTTGGACACCATGCCACGTGCCATGGCGAACCCAGCCATGCCATCGGTGACAAGGCGGAAGGGGATGCCCGCATGAACCAGCTCGAGAGCCGTGAGGCGTGCGCCCTGCAGATATGGCCGTGTCTCCAGCGCGATGACGCTGATTTGTGTCCCTTTCTGAAAAGCCGCATTGATACACCCGAATGCGGTGCCGTACCGATACGTGGCAAGCGCCCCGGTGTTGCAGATGGTCATGACCGTGTCCCCATCCTCAAACAGGCCGGCACCAAATGTGGAAAGCGCCAGATTGCGCTCTTCATCCTCGTGCGCCATCGTACCCGCGAACTCTGTCAATTCTGCAGCCACGGCCTCAGGATCACGCCCGAGGTCGCGCGCTCCCTCCGTCATGCAGCGGTTCACTGCCCAGGTCAGATTGACGGCCGTGGGACGAGCGCTCTTGAGAAACTCGGCAGCATCACGCACGAACTGCGCAGGGTCCGGCTGGTTCACGGCTTCCCGCGCCGCCAGTGCCATTCCGTAAGCGGCAGCCACGCCGATGGCAGGAGCACCCCGAACATTCATGTTCTTGATGACATCGTACACATCACGGTAAGAGGTGCACTCAATCCAAGCCCACTCAAACGGAAGGCGAACCTGGTCCAGCACGCGCAGACTGGAGCCTGTCCACAACAGGCTCCGGAGTTCTTCGCTCATACTGACTGAATGATTCCTACGCTGACGCCTTCAGCTTCTTGAGACACTTGCTGCAGACACGAATCCTCTGAACAGTCCCATTCTTCTCTACCTGAACGGTATGAAGATTCGGCAGGAAACGACGCGATGCCCGCTGAACTGAGTGGCTGACGGTGTTTCCTACCATGGGGCCTTTGCCACAGATCTCACATACTCTGCTCATTTCAATGAACCTCCGGAAAAATGTACGTTAATTCTACGTCAAAGGCTCGTGAATTCAAGTTCGGTGGTATAATCGAATACCACATTTTGCTTGGAGAGTGGAGATGAGCGACACGAAAGGCACCGTTGTTCTCAGCAGAAATGCCATAGAAGAGATCCTGCGCCTGGCGACCCTGAACGTGTATGGAGTAACGGGCCTGGCTCCGGTAACATTCGGTCAGCGGTTTTCCCAGGCCCTCGCCCTTACCGCAACGCCAAAAGGCGTGGACGCACAGATCAAGCCGGACGGGAGTATCGAGGCGACTATCCATGTTCGGCTCCAGTATGGTCTCCGCGTTTCCGAGGTGGCTCGCACCATCACGTCCCAGGTACGGTATGCCTTCTCGACCATGACAGGCATTCCCGAGGACCAGGTGACTCTGAATGTTGTTGTCTGGTCGATACGCATCGAAAATCAGCCTGACTAGCCTACCAGCCGGAGGAGAACTTGAAAGAAATTGATCACGTTCAGCTTGAGGCGTTGTTTGCCAACGGTCTGGCAAATCTCGAAACGCACAAGAGTTTTGTCAACAGTCTCAATGTCTTCCCCGTTCCCGATGGCGACACCGGCACAAACATGTCACTCACCCTGCGCACTGCGCTTGATGAAGTGCGCAAAGCCCAACCGACATCGATGAAGGAGTTCGTTTCGGCCCTCTCTTCGGGTTCCCTTATCGGCGCCCGTGGCAACTCCGGAGTTATTCTCTCGCAGATCATTCGTGGCATGGCGGCTGCGGCTGACAACAAGACCCGGATTACGACGGCAGACTTTTCGCAGATGCTGACCAAAGCAAGCGAGGTTGCATACAAGGCGGTCGTGACGCCTGTCGAGGGCACCATTCTTACCGTCGTTCGAAGGATGTCCGAGCATGCCGGTGCAGTTCAGATAGAGGATTTCGCCGACTACCTTGCTGACGTCATAGCGGTGGGCCGTCAGGCGGTCGTTGAGACCACTGCACAGCTGCCCGCCCTGGCAGAGGCTCATGTTGTCGATGCTGGCGCCGAGGGGCTGGTGACGATTCTGGAAGGTATGCTCATGGGTGTGCGTGGTGAGTTCGTCAAGACGCAGGAACCGGGTGCCGAGGTACAGGGAGAACAACGGGTACCTGGCCAGCAGTTGACCTACCGGTATGACACCGTGATGCTGGTGGCTTCTGATCATCTCCCTGAGGAGCAGGTTCGAGCCAAACTCACGGAACGGGGCGACAGTCTGGTCATGGCATCTGCCGGTGGCCTCACCAAGGTCCATGTGCACACCAACGAGCCCTACGACGCGATACGTTACCTGATGCAGTTTGCCCCGATACGCGAGGGCCGCATCGAGGACATGCAGTATCAAACGGACGAATACACCGGAGTATCTGCGGCAGCAGGGGCAACCGCACGGACGGAGCCTTCCGGTGGCTGCGCCGAACAAGAGGTGGACACAGCCTATGTTGTCGTCTCACCTGGTCCTGGTTTCGACGAGATTTTCCACAAACTGGGAGCGCACATCATCGTAAGCGGTGGCGACACGATGAATCCGCCAACCGAGGCGTTTGTTGATCCGATCGCCGCTTGCGATGCAAAGTCGTTTCTCGTGTTTCCGAACAACAGGAACATTATCCTGGCTGCCCGTCAGGCGGCCACATTGCTTGACAAGGATGTGACAGTCGTTGAATCGCGGCATCCAGTTCAAGCCGTCGCCGCGCTCGTCCAGCTTGCATCCACCTCACCGGATGACGACCGGGCAGCCACTGCGAGGGCAGCTGTCGCGGCAACTGACTTCTTCTCGGTTACCCGGGCTACCAAGAATGCCACCGTGTCCGGGCTGACTGTGCAGGAAGGGTCATATATGCTATTCGTTGATGACAATCTTGTGGCCACGGGCGATTCTGTGCCTGCTGTGCTGGAACACCTCAAAGAGACAGAGCTTGCATGGTCCGACAAGTCGCTCGTTTCTGTGTATCGTGGTGCGGAACATGACCAGGAGGCCTTTGACCAGGACGTGGCCATGCTCACACAGGAGTTTCCCGACCTTGAAGTTCAACCATATTTCGGGGGACAGGCGTTCTACGACGTCGTCGGGTCCGTCGAGTAGCCATGGATGCCCTTCAGTTGCAGCAGGAGGTTCGCCTTGCGACGGACAGCCTTGTCAAGCGCATGGGTTCGGACTTTGGGACCATGGTCGTACTTGGCTCCGGGCTATCCTCCTTCGTCAGTAGAATCCAGGACGCAGTAACCATACCCTATTCGGCAATCCCCGGGTTTCCGCGCTCTACCGTGAAAGGCCACCTGGGAGAGCTTGTCGGCGGAACGATTGGCAAGCAAAGGGTACTATGCCTTGCCGGACGCTTTCATTACTACGAGGGATATGATACTGCCGCCTTGACAATACCTGTAAGGGTCGGGCGTGCCCTGGGCGTGCGCACAGCATTGTTCACAAACGCGGCTGGTGGCGTCCGCGACGACCTCCGGCTGGGCGACCTCATGATCATCCGCGACCAGTTGAACCTGATGCAGGCAGACAGCCCGCTGAGAGGACTTCCGGATGACGAGTTCGGCTCAAGATTCGTCAACATGTACAACGCCTATGACAGGGACATGGCGGAGGCTCTCACACTGGTCGGCACCGAGCACCATCTGCCCATGACATCGGGAGTCTATGCAGCCATGTCCGGTCCCCAGTTTGAGACGCGTGCGGAGATCCGGATGCTCAGGGTGCTTGGCGCGGACGCGGTAGGAATGTCGACTGTTCCCGAAGTGATTGTTGCAAATCATCTTGGAATGCGCGTTGGTGGCATTTCAGTCATTACAGACCTGGCGACAGAAACAACCTCCGAGTTAAGCCACGAACAGGTGCTGGACACCGCAGGGAAGGCTGATGGGCAACTGGCGGAGTTGCTGGCAGCGTTCATCGATGGGGGTATCGCATGACAGGCAGCTTCTCTGAGCTCATCGAGAAAAAGAAGCACGGGCGCGAGCTCACCGACGAGGAACTGGCGGCGTGGATCGATGGCGTCGTGCGAGGATCCATCCCTGAGTACCAGACCAGCGCGATGCTCATGGCCATCTATTTCCGCGGGATGAGCGCTCATGAAACGTCGCGGCTGACCTACTGCATCGCGCACAGTGGGGACGTCATCGACCTTTCGTCGCTGCACGGCGTCAAGGCAGACAAGCACTCCTCGGGTGGCGTCGCCGATACGGTTTCCATCCCTCTCATTGCCATAGCCGCCAGTTGTGGCGCTCTCATGCCAAAGATGTCGGGGCGGGGCCTCGGCCACACCGGCGGGACCATCGACAAACTGGAGGCAATCCCCGGGTTCAACGTCAACCTTTCTCCTTCGGCATTCATAGATATCGTGAGTCGCCTTGGTGGTGCGATCATCGCCCAGACAAGCGACATTGCCGTAGCTGACAAGAAGTTGTACGCCCTGCGTGATGTGACGGCTACCGTGGATTCTGTTCCGCTCATCGCCTCAAGCATCATGGGCAAGAAACTCGCGTCCGGCGCCGACGTCATTGTGCTTGACGTCAAGTGGGGAACAGGAGCGTTCATGGAAACCAAGGAAGCAGCCACAGCCCTGGCGCGTACCATGGTGGACATAGGCGAGGACAATGGCAAACGGACGGTGGCCTACGTCACTGACATGAATGAACCACTCGGCAACGCGGTGGGCAATTCGCTCGAGGTCCTTGAAGCTGTCCAGGTGTTGAAGGGGCAAGGTCCTCAGAAGCTGGTCGATGTCATCCTCACCCTCTGCGGAGAAATCCTTCTTCAGAGCGGCATCAGCCAGAACATCGAGCAAGGGAAGCAGCTGGCACGGGAAGCCATTGAGTCGGGAAGAGCCCTTCAGCGCTTTGCCTCCATTGTACAAGCACAAGGCGGCGATCCGGCTTTCATCGACAACCCGCAATTGCTTCCCCAGGCCGTGGTTACGCTGCAGGTGACAGCACCTCGAGATGGAATCGTCACGAGCATTGACGCGAGGCGCGTAGGAATTGCCGCCATGCATCTGGGTGCAGGCAGGCGGACGAAGGAAGATTCGATTGACCTCAGCGTGGGCCTGACGCTGACTGTCAAGACTGGTGATGTGGTCAGAGTCGGGCAACCGGTTGCTACCATTTATGCCAGGTCTCTCGACGAAGCCCATGTCTGCGAGGAGGAGCTGAAGGCTGCTCTGTCTCTTGGCGAGACGCCAGTACCACGGTTGCAGACCATCGTTGCCAGGATTACGCGCGCAGATGGTGTAACCGTCTTCAAGTAGCAATGAAAACGGTCATTCTGGGACATGCAGGCGCCGACTTTGACTGCGTGGCCTCGATGGCCGGTCTTTCCAGGCTGTACGCTGGGGCTCTGCCCGTCCTGCCATCGTCGCTCGAACCCAATGTTGAAGAGTTTCTGCGGCTGTATGAGGGCAGGTTCAGGTTTGTGCGCCTCCCTTTGCCCGCCCTGCTGAAGGAAGACATCGGAACTATTGTCCTTGCCGACACTATTGTGCCCTCTCGCCTCGGTGAATACGAGGCGTTGCTGCGAGCTCCGAACCGCAGACTCATTGCGTACGACCATCACGAGCCAAGTTCGGCGAGTCTGAGCCATATCGACGAGGGGCACATCCAGGAGTGCGGTGCCACCACGTCAATTGTGACGGCAGCTCTGCGGCAGGAGACGATTCCTGTGAATCCCGACGAGGCGACCCTGCTTGCACTGGGCATCTACGAAGACACTGGTTCTCTGCTGTTCCCCGAGACAACCGCGTACGACGTTGAGCAGGCAGCCTACCTGCTCAAAGCGGGCGCAAGCCTGTCCATGGTGGCCCGCTATGTTACCACCTATCTCACTCCGGAACAGCAGAATGCGCTGGAAGCGGCTCTCAACAGTATCCAGATCTCTGGTGTGTCCGGCACGCAGGCGGCGTTCGCCGCGGTCCGTGCGGAGCGAAACGTCGGCAACCTCTCAGTCATCGTCCACAGGTTGGCCCAGATAGTCAAAGCAGATGCTGTGTTCCTTCTCTATGAGACTCCTCAGGCCCTGTACCTCCTGGCGCGGAGCGACCGTTTTCTTAACGTTGCGGAACTCCTGGCCCCGCTCGGTGGCGCGGGCAGGGTTCACGCCGCTGCAGCAGTGCTGCGTGACGGAACAACAGCCCAGCAGGCGCGAGAGCGCCTCGAGTCCATTATTGGAACCCGGCACGCACAGTGGAGGGAAGTCGTCGCAGACATCATGACGCCACATCCGACGACCATTTCACAGGACAGGCCCGCAACCGAGGCTTTGACAATGATGGTCAACCTCGGGTTTTCTGTGCTCCCCGTCCAGCGTGATGGACGCATAGTGGGAGTGGTTGCCAAGAAGGCGCTTGAAAAGCAATCTCTTGCTCGCCTTCAGCAGAAGCCGGTGCGCTACTTCACCAACACCAGGCTTCCCCGGGTAACGCTGACAGCAACAGTCGAGGAGCTGATCCAGGCATTCGGAACGTACAACACGGGGTTGCTCCTTGTCATGGATGGCGAGCAGCTGCTGGGGGTCATTTCGCGGTCTGATGTTCTGCGGTATCTGAACAGCACCGCCCATCCACAGAGCGCTGTTGGTACATCGAATGTCGTCGTTGTCAGCGAAACAGACATAGACAGGCTCGGAGGAGAAGGCACATCAGAAGTGCTGAAAACAATCGGGCTCGTTGGCGACCAGCAGGGAAACCGTGCCTACCTTGTCGGCGGGTCGGTTCGAGATATGCTGCTTGACCGTCGCCCCAACGACTTCGACATTGTCACCGAGAAGGATGTCACGGCTGTCGCGGCGGCTGTGGCAGACCGGCTGGGCACGCATGTCATTTCGTACGGCCGCTTCATGACACACAAGGTGCGCATCGGGGGTCGCTCTTATGACTTTGCTGCGGCCCGTCTGGAGTACTATGACTTTCCCGGGTCGTTGCCGACGGTGGCCCCCGCATCGCTCGTCAAGGATCTGCTTCGCAGGGACTTCACCATCAACGCGCTGGCAATGTCACTCTCTGCCTCTGACTTTGGCCGAGTCGTCGATGCTTCGGGGGGCTTGAGTGACCTGCAGTCTGGCCTCGTTCGCATGACATACCCCGACAGTTTCATCGAGGACCCCGCACGCATTCTCCGTGGTGTCCGCGTCGCGGTGCGCCTGGGATTCGCGATGGACAAGGACACCGAGGCAAAGGCGCGCGACGCCCTTCAGCTTGGTCTGCTCAGCGTACGGCGCAACAAGCGCGCCCAGGACGAGTTCAAGGAACTACTGGCCGGAGCGCAGAGCGTCGAATGCATCATGACCCTGAGTGCGCTCGGGTGCGGGCTTATTGGCCTGCCGCTTGTGAAGCCCCGCAAATCGAAGCGCGAGCTGCTTTCGTTGCTTGAGCGCCAGCGCCTGAGCGGGGACGACAGAGTCGATCCACTGCCATGGCTTGCTCCGCTGCTGGTCTGGCTGGGGAGCATCCGGTCTGACGCCCTTCAGGCTATCCTCAAGGACTTCGGTCTGAGCGACCGGATGGCAGCATCGTGCCGGTCATGGCAGGTGCGTGAGCGGCAGTTGCGACTCACCCTTCTCGAGGGAACGAGGCCCATCAGCGCCATTGCGTATCTCATCGCACGTTCTCCCCGGCCTGTGGTCTCGGTCGCCCGTGCACACCTCGAGGGTCCCGGTGGAGCAAGAGCAAGACACCTGCTGGACACTGCGCTGTCGCGACTGGCGGAACCGCCTCTGGTCTCGGGCAGAGACATCCTCGCGCTGGGGGTCACAGAGGGCCGGGCAATTGGAAACCTGCTTGAGCAGGTACGTACCATGCAGATGGATGGCGTTATCCATTCCAGAGACGAGGCCCTGACCTGGCTCAGGACAAGCGTCCGTTGACGAGTGCCAGTCGAAGCCTATACTGTCCAGTGTCTTCTCGCGCTCTGGAAGTGCGGGCCCATAGCTCAACGGTAGAGCAGGTGGCTCATAACCACTTGGTTCTTGGTTCGAATCCAGGTGGGCCCACCAGCAGGCAGGGCGAGTCCTGGCCTTCCGACGAGCCACACTACCGTTCATGCGCCTGTCGTCCACAGTTCACCGTCGCACCATGGCACGGGGCGCGTTCGTTTGTATACTTATTTGTGGGTGGCCATGACTCCGCACTTGCACGCCCGAAGGCCGTGCCACCGAGGTTCTGCTGGCTGGCGCCAGGAGCCATGGGGTGGTGTGCACTTATGAGTATGTCATTTGCAGATGGGGTGAGTCGATGCTGATTGATGAACTTTGGGAACTGCAGCAGCTGCAGTTGGATTATCGGCAGAAGGAGCGGCTTCTTCATGAGCTGGACCTGTCATCTTCGCTTCGCAAGAAGATTGCGGAGACACAGGAGCAGCTCGCCGAGCTGCAATCACAGTTGGAGACCTTCAAGGCCGAAGAGGTCAAGATCGCACAAAAGCTGGAGGACATTACGACGAAGGTGCACGAGGCCAGTGCCAAGCTGGGCAAGGAAGAGATGTCCGAGGATAAGGTCCAGAAGCTCGAAGAGAAGATGAAGAAACTGACGCAGGACAAGGAAAAACACGAGGAAGCCCAGAGCAGGAATTTCCATGACCGGCAGAATGTCGACGACCAGATCCGCGCAACACAGCTGATGGCGGAGAAGCTGAGGAAGGAGCTTGACAGCATTCCACAGTCAGACGCAGCGTCGAAGGCTGCGGTCAAGAAGTCTCTGCCTGCGCTGCTGAAAGAGATTGAGACGAGGAAATCCAAGCTGCCGCTTGATGCCAAGCTTATCTTTGAGAACCTGTCGGACAAGTTCAGTGGCGCTCCGATTGCGAGAGTGACCAGTTCAACCTGCGATTATTGCCACGTGCGCCTGTCTGAGCGCACTCTGTTCAGCCTTCGCAATGGCGAAGAGAAAGGAAGCGACGCTGAGAATCTCATCCGCTGTGAAATCTGCGGGAAGATTCTCTACGCCGGCAGCAGCGACCGCGAATGAGTCAGTCGCGGGCAGGCAGTCGTCCTGTCCGAGGAAAGTCCGGGCTCCAAGAAGCGAGTTGCTCGGGAAATCCGAGTGGGGGCAACCCTAAGGAAAGTGCAACAGAAAACATACCGCCCCGCAAGGGGTAAGGGTGAAATGGCGGTGCAAGAGACCACCGGCAGGCCAGTGATGGACTGCGCATTGCAAACCCCAACTGGAGCAAGACAAAATAGGAAGGCATCAGGGGCTGCTTCTCCCTGCCTTCGGGTATGTCGCTTAGATAAATGACTGACCACGACAGAACCTGGCTTATCATTCGCGGTTTGTGCAAACAACCCCGCCTCACGAA
>DAONFE010000013.1:21607-25922 GCA_035403525.1 Candidatus Cryosericum sp. | reverse complement strand
AGCATCACGCAGACATCATCACACCAACCTCCCCCCGCGCAAGCGGGGGGTTTGCATTGGAGGGCTCCCGCTTGCACCCGCTGCCGGGCAGGGTACACTGACACTGGTACAAACAGACAGCAGGAGGCGGCGCATGGCAGCATGGCTGCTACTGGGAGACTCTCGGGACTTTGATGTGAACGCGTACGTAAAGGCACAGCGCGACATCCTGTGGCTGGTACAGGACCCGCGCCTGGTCCCGGACATTCGCGTCGGCGACCAGGTGTATGTCTGGCGCAGCGAGACTGGTGCACCGGATGCCGGGGGCATCATCGCACGCGGCGTTGTCAGCGGCCCTCCAGCTGTCCGCCGCCGGACGGACTTCGTCACGTGGCTGCGCACCCCACCCGACGCCACCGCGCCGACCATCATGGTCAGGCTGGATGACGTGCGGCTGAACGTCCGCTCCGGATGCTTGCCTCGGTCCGACATCGCTGAGGACACCATTCTGCGCGACCTGAGCAGAATCGAGGCCGCAGGGAAGGGAACCTGCCGGCTGACAGACACCGAGGAGCAGCGCCTGGGCCAGGTCTGGCCCGCCCGCCGGGTGCAGGACCTGTAACCTCTGGACCCATGCCATGAACGACCTTCACCCACTGCAGCCCGCTCCGATGCCACCACAACCCACAGAGAACCGCCTGCACTCCACGCCTGCGCATCAGGGACGACCCTCCATGTTCGACCCCGCACAGATCGCGGGAGGCGCCGTGTATGCCATTCTCCTGTATCTGGGGCTCTTCTACGCCCTGGGCCTCATACCAGCGACGTCCCGCATGGCGCTGCAGACGCGCGGCACGGTGGCGCTGGTTGCAGGCCTTGTTCTGGCAGGGATTCCGTTCGGCATCATTGCCTGGATGCGTGACCGCCTGGCGCATCAGGTGGTCGCCGCGACCCCCGAGCAGATACTGCGCCTCGATGACGCAGTACGGTGGCTGGTTCCGGAGGACGTCCTGCAGGCATACGCCGGCCCGATGACAACCCTGCGGCTGAACCTGCTCGATTTGCTGACCGAGGCGGAGGAAGCGCACCAGCATGTCCCGGACAGCGCCTGGTCGCAGTGGCCTTCGCCGTTGGACCGCCTGGCCTCGGCTGTCTTCGCCGCCTACTACGGCGGAGCGAGCGGAGCAGCGGTCTTTGATGCCGATGACGTACAGGAACTGCGCGCGTTCCTCGCGGAGCACCACGGTGGCGAGCAGGGTGGATAGCGCCACAGCTCGCATTGTGCTAGAATAGGCGGGCAGTCGGCCGCGGCCGACCAGGCCGCCGGGGCAAGGGAGAGAACAGCCATGGAACTCAACAAGGACAAGGGACCCATCTTCTCACGGTATGACAATGACCAGACAGTGAACTACAGTCCCGTCGCCGAGCGCATCAAGCCTCCACTCAGCGCCGAGGAGGCCGAGTTCATCCTGGCTCACAAGCTGGACGTTCCGGATGCCAGGAGAGGTCTGAGCCGATTTCAGAGCCGCACTGTTCTGGAGCCCGAGGCCGCCTCGTTGTCACAAGCTCCTGCCTTGCGTGACTTCGGCAGCTCTACTGAACGGGCCCAGGCCCGCCATGTTCAGTCTGCCTCCGGGTCCGCCGCACAGAGGCGCAGTGGGCCGCAGACACGCGCACAGCAGAACGCTGTCACCATCGGTATCCTCATCTGGATTCTGCTCATTCTGTTCTCTGTCCTCATGAGTTTCTTTGGAAGGTAGGAGGCCCGCATGCTGCTGTCCTGGATGCTCTCGGACAACTGGCTCATGCACATTCCCGCACGCCTTGCAGATATCCTCCTCATGTCGGTCACGGTCTGGCTCGCATCGCGCTGGTGTCAGACGAGGCAGAGGTCGTACCGCAGGGCACTGCTGGTGTCTGTCGTGAACGCTGTCCTCGGGGCAGCCTTGTTTGCCCTGTTTGTGTGGGTGCGCGACACTGGTGCCGTGCCGTGGCGCGGACCGCTGTGGCTGCCCGAAATGTTTCTGCTGGCCCAGACGGTGGTAGTCCTGGTGCTGCTCCTTGCGTTCTATCATGGCAACGGCTGGCGCTCCCTGGGTGCGGCTCTCACGGCACTACTCCTGACTGGCGCTCTTGAGGCCGGACTCATTGCAGGGCTGTCACTCGTCCTTCCCAATGCTGCGGGTGCCTAGCAGCTGAACCTTCACGACCAGTATTTCTGCAGTTCAAGATCCGAGAAATGTGAGGTAACGCATGTCCAGTGCATTTCAACTGATATGGTTCGGGTACGTCTTTCTGTTTGACTTCCGTGTAGGAGGGTTCGATGTTCTTCCGGACGCGGTTGGATATCTGCTGATTGCCATCGGCCTGCACCGCCTGAGCCGCATCAACCAGCACTTCGCGGCCGCCGCCCGTCTGGCGCCCGTTGCCATGGTGCTGTCCCTGGCCGACTTCTACCAGCCTGCGAAGCCCGGGACGGGCCTCCTGGTCCTGACGGGACCGTCCTTTCACACCCTCCCAGGGGCGCTGCTCACGGTTGGCACGATGGCCATGCTCGTCGTGAACATGCTGATGACCTGGCACCTTCTCATGGGCACTGCGCAGCTTGCAAAGCGCCACAAGGAAGATGATGTCGAGGAACGCGCGGGGACGCTCTGGCCCGAGTACAAGACGCTGCACATCTTGCTGCTCATCGTGTGGCCCGTCGTCGCACTGTTTCCGTCAGCCGGGTGGGTGGCTCCGCTGTGCCAGCTGTCGGTGGCTGTCATTGCGTACCTGAGCATGATAACCTGGTTGCGCGAGGCCAGCGACGCACTGGGCGACGTAGCCATCAAAGACAAGTAATCGTGTCTTAGCGGATGCGCCGCGGGCGGAACGCCCGGTTGGCCCACGAGAGTGCCTCGCGGTCGGTCACCTCGTGAAAATCCTGGTAGAACTGGCCGACGGCCATCAGCCACTGGGCCGCATGCACGGCGACGACGCGGTGCCCCCGGTCGTTCAGCTGGCGCATGACTTCGCAGTCGACCACCGGCGTCCCTGCCGTGGGAATGCACCCCATGCCGCTCACCACATCCAGCGCGGCTATCATGGTGGCTCCGGTGGCAATGCCGTCATCAACGACCAGGACGCGCGCGCCACGCTCCCATGTCTGAGGAATATACTTCTCGAACAGTTCTGCATAGAGGACAAGACGCTCCTTCTCGAAGCCAATTTCGGCGTCCAGACGGTCGCGCCGCTCACGCGCAGACTCGGGGGAGAGAATCGTGGCGAAACTGCCGTTTCCGGCATAGCCAAGGGCCCCAATGGCGAGCTCCGGGTCACTCTGGGAACGAATCTTGCGTATCAGCAGAACCCCGAAGGGCAGGCCCAGCTCCTGGGCAACCACCGACCCGACGACGACGCCACCCCGCGGAATCCCGCAGCACAGGTCAAAGACCAGTCCTTGACTGCGAATCTCCTGTGCAAGCCTGGTTCCGGCTTCTTCCCGCGACAGAAAGACCATCCTCTTCCTCCTACGGCACTTACACCCGGCACTGTTCAGACATTGCTGACATCAGCATGACAAAACGGCGGAATTGTTCAACACCCCCGTGTGAGGGCGGAGAGCCAGGCTGGAAGGGTGAAGCTACGGGAGCTGAAGGTACCACGCGATGGCAATCTCGTCCTCGCTGCCAGGCGTGGCGCACATATACAGGCGGTCGATGCCGCCGATGGTAAAGCCGTAGTCACGGTAGAACATGCACGCGGTGACGTGGACGTCCTGCGTTTCGGCGTGCAGCCAGTGCAGGCCTCGCGCCAGGGCCCAGTCCCGGACCGTGTTGATGAGAGTTGTTGCAATGCCGCGGTGACGGTGTCCATGCTCGACTCGCAGTTCCCAGATGCGGGCCATGTGGTTGCGGTCCTCCTGCGCACAGACCTGTCCCACCAGCTGGTCGCCAACGAAGGCAAGGTATATCACCGCATCCTCACGCCCGATATAGGCCAGGTCCGGGCGCGAATTCTCGACTTTCTCGTAGGGGTGCTCAACCGAGTCGACGTCAAAGTCGAGGCTGTCGCCACATGCCGAAACCTTGACACGGGCGTTGACAATGTAGTTGCTGCGGAGACCATCGACGTACTGCGCAAGTTCGGGCGTAGCCCGCACGATGCATATGTCCAGCTCTGTCATGTTGTCCACGCTCATATCATATCCAAACGCCACCGGGAAGGTGGAAGTCCGCGTTCACAACCCTGCCCTGCCTGGCGCGCCACGGCGAACGTGGTATGGTAGTGTATGGAGCATACGGAGATGACTCATGCCTGACCTCTCAGCAGTACCGTCCCGCGTGGGGCGGCT
>DAONFE010000013.1:0-21507 GCA_035403525.1 Candidatus Cryosericum sp. | reverse complement strand
TACGGAGATGACTCATGCCTGACCTCTCAGCAGTACCGTCCCGCGTGGGGCGGCTATTCATCATAGGAGGTGGCAAGCGGCCGCCGGAGATGATGCGCGCATTCCTGAGCCTCTGCCACGCAGGTGGCGGCGTCCTCGTCGTCCCGTTCGCCAGCAGCCACCCTGAAGAACAGGGGGAGGCCCTGCGCACAGAACTGCAAGGCCTCGGAGCGGACCGGGTGGATGTGCTCCTCGCCACCGATGCGGCGGCAGCGCAGGCTGCAGAGGCAGCAGGGGGCTTTTTCTTTACCGGAGGCGACCAGAACGTTCTGGTTAGCCGGCTGGCAGGGACGCCACTCCTGTCCGCCATCTACCAGGCATGGCACCAGGGCGCCGTCATCGGTGGAACGAGCGCCGGGGCTGCTGTCATGAGCAAGGTCATGCTGACCGGAAGAGAGTATGGCAGACTGGAGGCGGAGGGCCCGGAGGAGGGCGATGCCGCTGATGCCTTTACATCCATGCGAGCGCACACTATTGAAACGGCCGACGGTTTCGGCTTTCTGGACACGTGCATCGTCGACCAGCACTTCGTGCGCCGCAAGCGGTTCAACCGGCTCGCAAGCGTGGTGCTGGAACACCCGGACCTGCTTGGCATAGGCGTGGACGAGAGCACGGCTGTCATCGCGGATGCTGCGGGGTTTGACGTCATGGGCGAGGGCTGCGTCGTGGTGCTCGACGCCAGGGAGACACAGGAGGGTGTTTCCCCGTCCGGAACGCTGTACTGCCGGGACATGCGTCTCCATGTTCTGACGGATGGACAACGCTTCGATCTTGCGTAGGTGGGAGGACAGAACCATCAAGGGAGGATTCCATGAAAGAAGAACTGTGCAGGGCAGCAGACAGTGTACGTGACGAGCTGGTCAACCTGAGTCATGCCATCCACGACAACCCCGAGCTGGGCATGCAGGAGTACCATGCGGTGCTCTGGCAGACAGAACTGCTGCGGAAGCATGGATTCAGCATCCAGTCACCGTATGGCGGTTTGCAGACGGCCTACCGGGCCACATTCCCGGGGCGGGGACCGGGACCGCGCGTTGCGTTCCTTGCGGAGTACGACGCGCTGGCAGGGGTCGGTCACGGATGCGGCCACAACGTCATCGCAGCGGCCTCCGTGGGCGCTGGCATTGCGCTGGCATCTGTCATGCCGGACCTTGACGGCGAGGTGGTCGTCCTGGGCACGCCGGCCGAGGAGACTGTGGGCGGCAAGATTCCCCTCGTGGAGAATGGCGCGTTTGACGACATCGACTACGTGCTCATGGTGCATCCTTCCACGACAAACCTGGTCAAGCGCGGCGGGCGCGCATGCGTCGGCATCCGCCTGACCTACCGCGGGGTCGCCGCTCACTCAGCTGGCCCCGAGGACGGGGTCAACGCGCTGACATCGCTGATTGCGGCGTTCAATGGGATTGACGCCGTGCGCCAGGCGTGGGACTTGCGGCAGAAGCCTACCATCAACGGCATCATCACCGAAGGCGGCCAGGCCAGCAACATCATCTGCGACCGCGCTGTCGGGGAGTTCACGCTCCGGGCAGACACGCGGCGTTACCTGCTGCACATGGTAGAAGGCGTCCGGCGGGCCGCGGAGGCAGGGGCGCTCGTTACGGGCGCGACGCTGGACTTCCACATGGACAGCGTGTTTGCCGAGAGGCACCCGAACCATGCCATGGGGGACGCGTTCAAGGCAAACATGGAGGCCCTCGGCGAGCACATGAACGAACCTGACCCCACGCAGGCCACCGGCTCATCGGACATTGGCAACGTTTCGCTTGTTGTCCCAAGCATCCACGAGTATCTGGCCATCGCCCCGGAGGGCACGCTGGAACATACCGAGGCTTTCCGCGAAGCCGCGGCCAGCCCGCGTGCCGACGAGGTCGTGGTCCTTGCGGCCAAAGGGCTCGCCATGACAGCCTTCGACCTGCTGACCGACCAGGAGCTGCGAGAGCGCGTCCAGGCGGAGTTCAGGGCCGAGGGCCTGCCGGACCGCGGGGAGGTCCACCAGGCGCGCTAGGTACCCGGCTACAGCTTCAGCCTCGGGTCCAGGGCATCGCGCAGGCCGTCCCCCAGAAAGTTGAACCCCAGCACGGTGACAAAAATGGCGAGGCCCGGCCACCAGATGAGCCATGGGGCCGAGAACATGTAGTTCTGCGAGTTGCTGAGCATGTTGCCCCAGCTGGGCGTGGGCTGTGGAATGCCCAGCCCAAGGAACGACAGGGATGCCTCGTGGATGATGGTGCCGCTGATGGACATGGAGAAGCTGACGATAATGGGCGCCATCGTATTGGGCAGCAAATGCAGGAACATGATGCGCCATCCCGAGGCACCGATGGCGCGGGCTGACTCGACGTACTCCTGCTCCTTGAGCGAAAGCACCTGACCGCGCACCAGCCGCGCGCTGCTCATCCACCCGAAGGCCACGATGACGAGGATGAGCTGAAAGATGCCGCCCTTGAGGACGGCCGACAGGATGACCATGAGCACCAGCGAAGGAATGCAGAGCATCATGTCCGTGAACCGCATGACAAGGACGTCCACCCAGCCCCCGAAGTATCCCGAGATGAGCCCGATGGTTGTCCCGATGACCATGCACAGAAGGCTGGCCACAATGCCGATAAACAGCGACACACGGGCACCGTAGAGGAGGCGCGACCATGCGTCCCGCGCCAGCTCATCTGTCCCGAGCGGGTGACCGGCCATGGGCGGCATGAGCTCCGGGCGTCCGAGTTCTGCAGGTGCCTCTTCGACACTCAGCATGCGGTAAGGGTCGTTGCCCATCGAGAGCGGCCTCGCAAACACCGCAAGAAGCACCATGACGACAATGATGACAAGGCCCGCCATGGCCATCTTGTTGCGGCGAAGACGACGGAAGACCGTCCGCCACATCGAGGGGGCCGCGGCCCCAGCTTCAACATCCTCAAGGGCGGGAGCAGGAAGGTTGCTGTCCATGTTCGTGTCCATCATGCCCCCTAGCTGTACCGCACCCGCGGGTCGAACACGGCGTAGAGGACGTCCGCCAGCAGGCTCCCCAGCATGACCAGCACTGCATCCATCATGACGATGGCCATGCCGACGAAGATGTCATTGCCCAGTACGGCCTGGATGGTCAGTCGTCCCATGCCATCGAGGCTGTAGACCTGCTCGGTAATCATCGCGCCTGCCAGAAGTCCCGGAAGGGAGAGGCCGATGAGTGTGATAATGGGCGTCATTGCGTTGCGGAGCGCATGCTTGAACAATACCCGGCGCTCGGACGCGCCCTTGGCCCGAGCCGTGCGTATGTAGTCCTGACGGACGACCTCGAGCATGGAACTGCGGATATAGCGCATCCACGACCCAACGTCCATCAGGCTGAGCACCACGACCGGCAGGATGAGGTGCTGGACGCGGTCCCAGAACTGCAGGATGCGCGGGGCGGCGTAGAAGTCCACCTCCGCTCCTCCGACCATGAGGAGGTCGCCGTGCATGCCTCCAATCGGCAACCAATGCAGCTTGAGTCCAAACAGCAGGAGAAGCATCAGTCCGAACCAGAACGCCGGCATCGACATGCCGAAGAACGCAAAAAACGTGCCGATGTAGTCGCCGACGCTGTACTGATGAATGGCTGAGAAGACGCCCAGGGGCAGCGCGGTGACAAAGGCAAGGACAAGCGCCGCGATGCCAAGGGTGAGCGTCACGGGTATCTTCTGCAGGATCAGCTCGCGTGCCGTCTGGCCCGGAGCCATGATGGAGAATCCCCAGCCGTTCCCGAGGCGCGGTGCGAACGTGCTCGTGACGAACTCCTTGAACCAGTAGTAGTACCGCACGATAAACGGCTTATCCCAGTTCCACTGGCGCATGAGGCGCGCAACGTCCTCCTCCTTGATGTGCGGGTTCAGCAGCAGCTGATGGAATGGATCCCCCTGCAGCGTCAGCAGCCAGAACGTGAGGAGAGACACCCCGATGAACAGGGGAATGAGCTGCAGCAGACGACGTGTAATGAAGTTGCGCACCGTTTCCTCCTGACTTGTTCATACCCTCCGGACGGCTTCCGCCGTCCGGAGGGGAACATGTGTGCTACGAAACTACTTTTCTGGCCAACCTCACCCCGCTACTTGCGCCACCAGTAGCGCATATTCCAGGTGTACGAGGCCGTGCCGGAATCGGTGCTGTAGTCGGTGCCACCGATGGTCTTGCGCTCAACGCGCACGTCCGTCTCCCACGTCAGGAGAATCCACGGGACCTGCTGGTTGATGATGCGCTGGGCATCATAGAAGGCAGCCTTGCGCTTGTTCATGTCCACGGTCGACACCGTGCCTTCCAGTGCCTTGTCCAGCGCCGCGTTGCTGAAGTGCATGCGGTTGGTTCCCACATACCCGTTCTCGGCGGTCGGAATCTGGGACGAGTGCCATCTGCTGTAGGCAACGGGCTGTCCGGGGTCGTCAGAGGTCGAGGCCATGCCCAGGTCGAACTCGCCCTTGGGCAGGATGTCACCGAAGAACTTGTTGGACGCCATCGGTTTGAATTCGGTTTCCACGCCGATTTCCTTCCAGTACGCCTGGATGACGGGGAACTCGCGTGCCCGCACGCTCGATGTCGTCGTCGAGATGACGAAGTGCAGCTTGTTGCCCTGCGGGTCGCGGCGGATGCCGTCGGCTCCCTTCTTGTACCCCGCTTCGTCCAGCAGCTCGTTCGCCTTCACGGGGTTGTATGCGTACGTTTCAAGCCCCGTCTTGAGCTCAAACGGGTTGTCGATGGGCACGATGTTGTACCCTGGAATGCGGAACCCGCGGAAGACCCGCCGGTTGAGCTCCTCGCGGTTGATGGCCATTTGCAGGGCCTGGCGCAGACGCACGTCCTGGGCCGCCTGAGACTTGCTGAAGTTGATTTCCAGGTGCTCGGTGTACGCAGAGGGAATGTACTGCACAAAGAACTTGTCACCAGCGCGCTCGCGCAGCACGTTGGCCTGGTCGGGGTCGTCGAGCCCCATGCCGGGCACGGAGACGTCCAGCTTGCCTGCCATGAAGTTGGCAAGCATGGTGTTGGAATCAGGAATGACCCAGAAGGTCACGGTGTCGAAGTTGGCGCGTCCTGCAAAGTACAGCGGATTGGCCTTGAGCCGGATATAGTTGTTGGGCTCCCACGCGTCCAGCATGTACGGGCCGCAGTAAATGGGGCTCTGGTTGAATGAGCTGGAGTTGATGTCCGCGGGGTTCTTCTGGAACACAGGCTCAAGGATGTGCGCCGGGTAGATGTTGGACAGTCCATAGTGAGCCAGCGGATAGAGCTGCTTGTAGTAGACAACCACCGTCTGCGGGTCGGAGTCGTCGATCTTTTCGATCATGTCCTCGACGTACCGGCTGATGACGTTGATTTTGTCGTTCTCCACCATCTCCCAGCTGAACTTGAAGTCATGGGAGGTCACCGGGTAGCCGTCCGACCATTTGAGTCCCGGCCGCAGATGGAAGGTGAGAATCATCGTGCCGGTCTTCTCGTTGACTTTCCAGAGCCCGTTCGCGACCGACGGCACTTCCTTGGCCATCGATGGATACAGCGCGCCGTTCGGCGTCTGGATGACCAGCGCATCGTTCATGCTGGCCGTGACGACGTGCGACGCCGTCATCAGCGTGAGCAGCGGGTCAAACAGACTGTCCGGATTCTGCGTGATGGCCATGCTCAGGTTGCCACCCTGCTTGGGTGGGTACACCACCATATAGATGCCGTGCGCGCAGTCAGCACGCGTTGCGGACGCGGTGGGGTTGAAGTTGCGGGCTTTGTCCCAGACAAGCATCTGCGCCGCCGGGCTGACGGCATAGCTCACCGCAGGAAGCGCATAGGCGCTGACCTTGCTCTCATCGTTGGAGAACACGGCCTTCACTGGCTGTGCCTCCGCGGCTTTCTCTTTGCCTGCAGCCCGCACCAGGAGCAGCGCAAGGTCCTGACGCTTGATGTCCGCCATGGGAGCGAACCTGTCGGCTGTCACGCCCTTGACATACCCCGCCTTGACGGCCGCCTCGATGTAGCCATAGGACCATCGTGACGGCGGAACGTCATTGAATGTCCCCTTTGCCGGCTTCACGAGCGCAAGCTTCTTCGCGAGGACAATCATCTTGGCGAACTCTTCGCGGCTGACCTTGCCCTCGGGGCGGAAGGTCCCATCCGTGTAGCCGCCTGCAACCTTGTTGTCCGCCAACCATGCAATCTCGGTGGCCGCCCAGTAGTCCGTTGGCACATCCTTGAACCCCGCTGCCGAGATACACCACAGGGGCGCCACGGCGGTCATGAGCAGGGCTGCGACAAGCATCAGCGAAACACGTCTCCTCATCGTTCTTCTCCCTTCCAGTCAGGGTATGTGAGCACCAGCCTTTTCGACAAGAGACTTTCGGAACAACACAGCAGCAACCGGTTTCGCGGGAGTCCACTCCCGAGCGGGCATCGCAGCAGCATCAGCAGCATGGCCACGGCACCGCTCAGGAGTCAACTCTTTGCGCAAGCGTACTCAGCGACGTTTTTTTGTCAAGACAGGGCCCTCGGTTCTGCGGAACGCTGCGTGCCGTCCGAGGGCAGCCCTTGTCATGAATTGCAGCGGCGACGTTCTGCGCCTATACTTGTCGTGAGGTGCATCAGCACATGCAGCACACATCGTTGGGTCTTGGCACCATCTGCGCGCTCGTCGCCCTCATGGCCCTGTCCCTGGGGTGCCGGGCCGCGCCAGGAACACAGGAGGCGACCATGGGATTGACTGTCACAAGTACTGCCTTTTCCGCCGGAGGGACTATTCCTGTCCGCTACACAGGACAGGGAGCAAATGTTTCACCGGACCTTGCATGGAGCGACGTGCCGGACGGAACTGCAAGCTTCGCGCTTGTCTGCGATGACCCGGACGCGCCGTCTGGGACGTGGGTCCACTGGACCATGTGGAACATCCCGGCTGCAGCGCGTGGCCTGCCTGCGGCTGTTCCACCCTCTGAGACGCTGCCCGACGGAGCCGTCCAGGGCGTCACGAGTTTCGGCGACCATGGGTATGGCGGACCGCTGCCACCCCCTGGAAATGCACACCGCTATTACTTCAGAGTGTACGCGCTGAATACGATGCTGTCTCTGCCGTCATCGGCCCGCAGGGCTGAGCTGGACCAGGCGATGAAGGGGCACATACTGGCCCAGGGACAGCTGATGGGAACGTACCAGCGCCGCTAGAGACCTTTACGCGGCGGGTCCCGTGCTGCGTCCGAACGGGTGAAGCGCTGTCCCGCCCAGCGTACTGCTCACCGTAACGCGGATGGTCACGGTCCGGGTCAGGTCCTCCCAATCCACGTCGGCGCCGATATTCTCGCTCACAAACCGTACGGGGAGCATCGTGCGGCTGTTGATGATCGCCGCCGGCACGTCCATGGTGACGCTCTGGCCGTTCACAATGGCCGTCCGGTTCCCAATCTGCAGCTGAATGGCGACACCACCGAGCTCGACCTCGACGCTGCGGGTTTCCGGAATCCATTTCAAGGTGCCACCAAGACCCTCGATGATTGGTCGCAGCGGCACAAGCGTGCGTCCTCCGACAATGACCGGCGGGCTGTCAAGCGCCACCTCCTGGTTGTCGATGTGCGCAACGGCGTTTCCCACTGACAGCGTGATGACATGCTGCAGAGGCGCAGCGCTCTTCTGGAACGTTCCGAGGATGGACATGTTCTTGTTCATTGTTATCACGAGAGGATTTTCGGTGCTGGTGACCGTGCCGCTCCATCCGACGAACTCCCACCCGGGCACAGCGGTCGCTGACAGCGTTACCGACGTGCCGGGATCATATGACGCCTGCTGCGGGCTGATGCCGATGACGCCGTTTCCCATCACTCCCGTGATCAGCGAGCAC
This sequence comes from Candidatus Cryosericum sp., assembly GCA_035403525.1. Classification (GTDB taxonomy): domain Bacteria; phylum Caldisericota; class Caldisericia; order Cryosericales; family Cryosericaceae; genus Cryosericum. Next base: position 13,631 of record DAONFE010000013.1, on the reverse strand, counting down.
GATGAGGGCTGGCCCGTGATGACGTACTGGGCAAGCGTCTCCTCGCTGCCGTTGAAGCAGTCGAGGTCCACGTTGTGCCCCTCGATGCCCGGCACCTTGCCGGTGCTGGTGTACTGCCAGAATGACCAGGTATTCCAGCCTCCCGTATTGGGCTGGTCTGCCGTGATGTAGCTGGCAATCCACAGGGGATACCGGCTGGCGATGGTCGCGTCGCCCTTCAGCAGGTCGGCGGCAACCGACGACGAACAGTAGATGGCGGGCGTCGCGCCGGTCGCGGCCTTCACCGCGCCCGCCCACTTGTCGATCCATGCGACCATTGCCGCGCCGTGGATGTTGTAGCGTGGTTCCAGGTCCAGGACGGGGATGAGGCACCCCGCTGTCATGTACTGCCCTGCATTCTGAAGGAAGTAGGCCGCCTCGGCTTCGGGCGTGTTGTCTGCAGGCCAGCAGACGTGGTAGACACCAGTCAGCAGCCCTGCCGCCCGCGCACCGGGAGCGAGGACGTCAAGGTAGGCGTCCTTGATGCTCACGCTCTCGGTCGCCTTGACGAAGACAAACCGGTAGCCGGCACTGCGTACCGACGTCCAGTTGATGGGGTCGCCCTCATGGTCGCCCGAACACTGCCAGCGCGACACGTCGATGCCCTGAATCATCCCGATGCGCATGTGCGCGGGGATGTTGACGCTGCCCGTGGAGCACTGGACGCGCACAAGGCTTTCGTACGTTCCAGCGGGCATGTTCGCCCGCTGCACGGTCACCGTGATGCGCTGTACGCCGCCCGTCGGGATGCTGCCGGAGGCGGGGGAAACGGAGGTCATCCAGGTATCGCCGGGCAGAATGGAGAAGGTCACGGGCGACGTGCCAGAGTTCTGCAGGGTCAGAACCAGCGAAGACTGGTCACCGCCAAAGTCCAGCTCGGGAGGAAGGAAGAAGACGCCCGCAGGCAGCGGTGCTGTCTGTGGCACCACCTGTACGTCTTCCGTCGGGTCGCTCTCGCCTGCCGCGTTGACCGCACTCACCGCGTACCAGTATGTCGCACCACCGAGCAGCATGGGGCCGTCCGTCCACGTTCGCTGCTCGAAGCCGGGCTGTCCGGCCTGGAGCGTGGCCACCAGTGTCGAGGGGTCCGCGTGCCGGTCCCGGTAGATACGCCAGGCTGTCACGGGCGACGTGCCAGTGCTGTCTGGGACGCCCCAGGACAGTATGACAGATTCAACGCCGGGGACCGCGACCAGCGCAGTCGGGGGACCCGACAACGGATTGGGTGCAGGAACCCGGAGGTAGGTGCCCGCAGACCAGCCCGCGAGACCACTGCTCCACTGGATGCGCCACCATGTGAACCCGCCTGCCGTGACAGGACCTTCGAGGACCATGCCACGCGCGCCGTCCTGCAGAATCCCGATGACCGAGCTTGCCGTCGAGGCCGCGGAACGCACATTGAGACCGTCGCCACCGGTGCCTGTAACCTCCACGGCAGATCCGACTGCAAGGTCAGCGGCGCGAGCGACAGAGAAAGGAGCGAGCAATGACGTCAGTACCAGCAACAACGCCAGCACGGCGGCGGCCCACCTGGCAACAGGCCGCCAGATTCGCGCCCCTCTCTGGTCCGGATACATCTTCGTCATGCTCGCACCTCCTGATTCGTGGGGGTTCCGTCGCAGGCAGCCGCGACTGCAGGCTGCCCTGCGTACCGCATTCCGCCACGTGCGGTGCTGCAGCACCTGTCGAGTTCATTGTACGCGTGCCGCCGGATACTGCAACCCGCCCCCCGGCTTGCACCAGCCGTTCCCCGTCCTACAATGCTTGAAGCGACACGATCTCACGATGTGACGCAGGAGGTTCTGGATGAAGCTGATCATGTTCGATGTGGATGGTACCCTCTACCGGACGGAGACATCGTTCTTCCCCGCGGTGCGCGACTTTGCCGCACGGTACGGGTTCCCGGCTCCTGACGAGAACTTCCTGCGCGGCTTCATTGGTCAGAACGGCAGGGAGTGGCGCTCGTGGCTGGAAGGATTGAATCTCGGAAAGCCGGTGGACCAGCTGGCCGCGGAGTTCGACATGATCGAGCGCGAACGGGTCGCCCAGGGCGGCGAGCTGTATCCCGGAGCAGACACTGTGCTGAGAACGCTCGCGGAGGCAGGCTGGGTTCTGGGAGTCTGCAGCAATGCCTCTGCCTGGTACCCCGAGCTCATCCTGACCAAGGCCGACGTGCGCGACCTCTTCCGCATTATCCGCGTGCCATCCCGTCCCGACGAGACCAAGACCATGATGTTGTGCGAGGTCTGGAACGAAACCCACCCCGAGCGGTGCGCCATGGTAGGCGACCGCGAAAACGACATGCAGGCTGCCTATGCCGCTGGGTTTGCCGCCATTGGCGCCTCGTATGGGTGGGCGCCGGAGGAGCTGGGCCGAGCGGACGTCTGCATCTCTGACATCCGTGAGCTCCCCGCTGCTCTGGAGCGCTGCTGGACGGCAGAGGTCAGTGCCGCACGCCGGCCGGCTCCTGCAGTGCAGGCTGCTCCACCCACGGCGCATCCGGAACCAGTGACGGCAGCAGCAGAGCCGGCACCCGTCGCGGGGGAGACGCCACCCGCACAGGAGCCTGTTCAGGCTGCCCCTGCCGCTGTCCCGCCCGCGCCGCCGCAGGTTCCTGCAACCGAGACACCTGCTCCTGTCGCGCCTGCCGGTGTATCGCCAGCAGGTCCGGTTGCCATGCCTCCAGCGGAGCCCGCTGTGACACCGCCAGAACCCGAGCAGCTGGTCCCTCCGCCTGTGCAGACTCCCCAGCCTGTGGTCCCGCAACCCGTCCATGTGGTGCCGCCTGCTCCTCCATCGGGCAGTGCGCCTTCCACTGCGCCTGCAGCCCAGCCCCGGACAGCGCCCCAGACCCCTCCTCCTGCGCCCCGGCAGGAACCGCCCGCGCCCCAGCGCCGGTCATGGAATCCATTCCGGCGGCACGACGACAGTCGGGAGTGACCTGCCACGGGCTGACGTCAGTACTCACCCTTGATCACAAAGAAGGAACCGCGGACTGTTCCAGCGAGTACGGACTTTTGCCTCGCGAACTTGAACTTCTTCTCCTCCAGCTCCGCCGGAACATCCATGCCCTCAGCAAGCTTGAATCCTACGGCCCTCTTCCTGGGGTCATCAACTCCATACATGACATTGAGCACAAGACCGTCCTGGTACAAGACGTAGGCAAACCGGATGTTGTCCACCTGGAACTGCGATGTTTCCAGAGGTTTGGCAGCAAGCTCAATGCCCCGCTCCTCCTTCAGTATCCGGTTCACCCACGCAAGCGTGTCCGGACGTTCACCCGCCGGCACGACCGTAAAGACATGCTTGTACTTGTTCATGAAGTAGCGGGCCTCATTGGCACGCAATCCGGCAAGCGCTTTCGCCACTGGCGACGACTCCAGGCCGGTGGTCGAAACATTCTTGAAATCAACGGCGTAGGCCATTTCTATCACTCTCCCGTTCTTCCGCTGCCTCACACATGCAGGAGCGCTCTCAGTATACCTGTTTCAGGCAGCGAGTCCTGCCGTGGGCGGGAGCAGCTCGCACTGCAGGTCGTGGCATCATTGCCAGAGGCACAGCCACGGTCGGATGCGACAGCACTCCTTGCACGACTGGCACCGCGTGCTAGCATGAAGAAGCTGCGCGAGACTATTCGGCAGCTGGGAGGTTCCTCGAGTGCGCAGAGCATAGTTCCGTCATACCGCACCCAGTAGTACTTCGCTCGATACAGTCCGTACCGAGCTGACAGACGGAGGAACCTATGCTCATTTCATGCACCGGCGTTGCCTTTTCCTATCCCGACCAGAGTATGCCGCTGTTCACGGACGTTACGTTCACCCTTGCCGACGATGCGCGCCTGGGCGTCATCGGAGCCAATGGAAGTGGCAAGTCTACGCTGCTGCGGCTGCTCACCGCAGAACTGCAGCCCACCGCAGGCACCATCATGACACGAACCCCCGCTCCCAGCATGCGCCTGGTGTCACTCGACCCGGGAGACACCCGTACGGTCATGGAGAGCGCGCTTGCCGCCATCGACCCGCGGCTCGCTGCAACGCATGCTGCGTTGCAATCCCAGGGCAGGGATGCGGCTGCAGCGGCGGCGGAGTTTGCCTCACTGGACGGCTATGCTGCGCTTGCCCGCGTCCAGCGGGCACTCACAGAGGCCGGGCTCGGTGAGCGCGCATGGGCACAGCCCACCGAGGTCCTGTCCGTCGGCGAACGGCTCTGGCTTCGCATCACAGAAGCACTGCTGGCCTCTTGTGACCTCCTTCTGCTGGACGAGCCCACTTCACATCTGGACATCCGCTGGCGTGCGGATCTGGCAGCCATGCTGCAAGACCTGGACACCCCTTATGCAGTCGTATCCCATGACCGGCACTTCCTCGACCTGGTCTGCACGCAGATTCTGCAGCTCCAGCGGGGAACAGCGCGTCTGTTCGCAGGGGGCTATTCTGCGTCACGGGCAACGCTCGCCGCCGAGGAGGAGCACGACCGCGACGTGTACACACAGCAGACGCGCAAGGTGAAACAGCTGACCAGAGCTATGGGGACAGTCAAGTCCCATGCCGCCATGATCGAGGCACAGGCGTACCGCACCAGTTCCGGCTTCTTCAGCCACAAGGCCGCCAGAATGGAGCGGCGAGCTGCCGCTCTGCGCGGTCAGCTGGAGCGGTCACTCGCTGAGGCAAAGGCCGCAAAACCATTTGTCGAGAAGCAGCGCCACTACGCGCTGCCCTCCTCCGAGCGAACCGGCGTGCTGGTGTCGCTGGTCCGCGTCAGTGCGGCCGCCGGCACCAGAATCCTGTTCCGCCACCTGTCCATGACCGTCCGGGCTGGCGAGCACTGGTGCATTCTTGGGCCCAACGGCGCCGGAAAGTCCACCCTTGTCGACGTGCTTTCCGGCAAGCGCGCTCCGATGAGCGGCGAGGTTGTCCTCTCGCCCTCCGTGCATATCGCGGTGGCTCCGCAGCAGGCAGCTCTCGAGTACGGCGACAGCCTCCCTGTGGACCTGGTCTGTCAGGCAGGCGGCTGCAGTCGGCAGGATACGCGCATCCTGCTGGGGACGCTCGGTATCGGCGACGATCTTGCATGCCAGCCCATGCCGCTGCTTTCCGCCGGACAGCAGAAACGCGTGCTGATTGCCACGCTCGTCGCGGGCAGGCCGGACCTGCTGGTAATCGACGAGCTGGAGGGTGGGCTCGACCTTGATGCGGTCACGGCAATGGAGCAGGCTCTTGGCACCTTCAGGGGCGCGCTTGTGATGGTGACGCATGACGCAGCCCTGGCGCAGTCCATCGGCGGGCGCTTCATAACGCTGGATGGAACCGGAGGCTGGTCGATGGACAGCCCCTTCGACCGGCCTCCGCCCTGACCGGGAACGTACATTCCACGGGGGCCCACCGCATTCGCCACACGGTCTTCGTTGACCCGGCGGCGAGAGCCCCCATACTGTTGATGCGTTACAGGTCCGTGCACAGAGAAACAGGCGGCCGGGATTCCCGGTCGAACGCTCACTGTCGAAGGTTCACAGCATGGGTCCGGAAATCGCCACACCCACGCGGTGCTATTCTGACATACATGAGCCGCCTGCTGACCATCTGAGAGCGTCAATCCGTCAACCGCCGGCGAAGGAGCTTTAGTGACATTTGATGCTTTTCATCTTGACCCCCGCCTCAGCGCGGGCGTTGCTTCCTGTGGCTTTACCACACCCACCCCGATTCAGGAACAGGCCATTCCGCCGGTCGCAGCCGGACGCGACGTTCTGGGACTCGCCCAGACAGGCACCGGCAAGACGGCCGCGTACGCTCTTCCCATCATGCAGCACCTGCTGGAGGAACCGCGCGGTTCCGTCCACGCGCTGGTCGTGGCCCCCACCCGGGAGCTGGCTGAGCAGATTGCCGGCGACTTCCGCAGACTTGGGCGAAAGGCCCGCCTGACGGTTCAGACCCTCTACGGCGGCGTCAGCATCAACCCTCAGATCGACGCGCTGCGCCGTGGCGTGGACATTGTGGTCGCGTGCCCTGGCCGGCTGCTCGACCACATCTCCCAGCGGACCATCGACTTGTCCTCCGTTCAGGTGCTCGTCCTCGACGAGGCGGACATGATGCTGGACATGGGATTTCTGCCTGATGTCCGGCGCATTCTGCGCAGTCTTCCCGAGCAGCGCCAGAACCTCCTGTTCAGCGCAACCATGCCCGACGACATCCACCACCTTGCAGATACGCTGCTGCATGACCCCGTTACCGTCCAGATTGGCATCACCGCCCCCGCCGAGACGGTGTCGCACGCACTGTATCCCGTTCCTATGCATCTCAAGACACCCCTCCTGCTGGAACTGCTGAAACGCACGGACACGGAGTCGGTCCTCATCTTCACGCGCACAAAGCACCGCGCCAAGAAGCTCGGGCTCAAGCTCGCACAGGAAGGGTACAGCGCCGCCTCCCTGCAGGGAAACCTCTCGCAGCGCGCCCGTCAGGCAGCGCTCGACGGGTTCCGCGACGGCACCTACAAGATCCTCGTTGCCACCGATATTGCTGCGCGCGGCATCGACGTCTCACAGATTTCGCATGTCATCAACTACGACATTCCGGACACGACCGACGCTTACACGCACCGTATCGGACGCACCGGACGTGCGCGCAGGACGGGGGACGCGTTCACCCTGGTCACCGACGAGGATACCGTGCTTGTCCGCGACATCGAGAAGGTGCTTGGGACTCCCATCGAGCGCAGGGTGCTTGCCGGGTTTGACTACAAGGCCCCGGCACCCCGGCGCGACACTGAGTTCGCCTGGGACCCGCGGCCCGCACGCAGGGTTGCACCGCAGTCCCGGCCTGCGGTCAGTGGTTCAGCGCGGGCGGCTTCTTCACAACATCGTGAAAACACGGTGAAGCCGCACGACACGGCAAACCGCGAGTCACGGACAACACGCAGGCGTACACGCGAGACCTCTTGACAGCGTTTGCAAAGATGCTGTATAATAGGGCCGTGATAACGCCAAACGTTATCACATGCCCTCCTTCGCAGGGGCCCCGTCTGGGGCCCCTCGCTTTTTTTCCAGGCTGTCTTCAGCGCAATGACCTCGGCGCCATTCCCTCGACGAGGATGAATTCGGAACGGTCGATACCGCCGATCAGAAGGTTGGACTCGTTTGCAACGCGCGCCTGGTCTCCCGTTTCGCAGGAGACACCGTTGACGGTCACGGACCCGCGGATAACGTACACGACCACAGAAACGTCTTCCTGCAACTCACGCTCCATCATGCGGCAGGCCTCGACAGATCCGAGGAACACGGTGGCCTCGGTATTCATCGGCAGCGCGCTCGCGAGCCCACAACCTGATGCAACGGGTGTCAGCGTCCCGGGAGAACGAAGCGTCCCCACCGAGCGCTCCGCATGTGACAGCGGCATCCCGTTTCCCCGTGGAAAGAACCCCAGTTGATACAGGTGCGCCTGCTCCGTCGTGCCGTTCGTCTCGACGTGCTGAAACCCCATCGCACCCGACACGACGCCTGCGTCGCCCGCGCGGAGACGGATGGGCGGACATGCGGGAAGCCGCTGGCGCACTTCTCCCGCCACCACGATGGTCACGACCTCCAGCTGGTCATGGTCAGCCGGCGGCAGACTGTGCCCCGGCTCCAGTAGAACGTCGTTCATGAAGCGCAGACTGCCCCACCGGATGTTGCCCGGCTCGAAGAAATCGCCATAGGAAAACAGAACAAAGTTCCGGGACCCCGAAGAAACGGCCAAGTGCCGCTTTTCAGCTGCGATTCGCAGAATCATCGTATGCGCGCATCAACCTCGGGGACTGCCGTTACCTCGCCGCTGTCCACCAGTTGCAGAAACACCGTGCCGATGACGGGGTCAAACTGGCTGCCAAGGTGCGCCTCAATCTCGCTTCGCGCCTCAGACACAGACAGTGACGAGCGGTAGGGCCGCTCAGAGGTCATCGCATCCCACGTGTCGGCGAGGGCCAGGACACGCGAACCGATGGGAATCCGGGTGCCGGCAAGCCCGTCGGGATATCCAGTCCCATCCCAGCGCTCATGATGGTTGCGAATGATAAGCGCGACGCCGCGCAGTTCGACGATGGGCCGGAGGATGCTCTCGCCGACGACAGGGTGCGTGTCCATGACTTCGACCTCGTCCTGCGTCAGGCTCGACGGCTTGTCCAGCAGACTGTCCGGAACAGCGACCTTGCCGATGTCATGCAGTCTTGCAGCCAGCTGGATCTCCGCGCACTCGGCGGCACGGCCGATGACCCTCTGCGCAAGCTTGTCCGCGACCACAGCGACACGGGCAGAGTGCCCGCACGTGTACCGGTCGCGCGCCTCAAGGGCGTCCACAAGAGCAATCATGCCGTCCACGAAGTGTTCCTGAAGCGCGGCCTGAAGGTCGGCGACCTGCTGCTCGAGTCCGCTCACGGTTGCCTGATGACGGGCATCCTGCAACTGGCGCTCGGTAATGTCGCGCGCCACAAGGGCTGTGCCCGCATACGAGCCGTCCGCACCAAGGACAGGGACACAGACGTTCTGGTAGACTCTGCCCGAGGATGCATCACCCTCGGCAAAGGAGAACTCCGACACGGTACCCGAGCGCACAGCGTCGACACCCCGTTCGACGTCATCGGGAACGGCGTCTGCGAACAGCATCGGAAACGCAAGGGTATCCCCACCGTGGCATCCGGTGATGCGCCTCGCTGCATCATTCAGGAGGACGACCCTCCCGTCTGTTCCTGCAATCACGACCCCGTCTGGAAGCTGGTCGAGCACCAGCCGCATCAGTTCCCCGTTGTCCCTCTCCATTCGCACACCTCACCCTGTCCACCACTGTCAAACAATTGTAATACACCCGTACGTCAAGTAAATCGGTGCACCAGCGGAAGCGCCATGGGCCTGCGGAAAACAAAAAAGGCGGGAGGCTTGCGCCTCTCGCCATGAGAGTAAAGTGGTTGGAGAAAGAAAGTCGAAACCTTCTCGTCTAACGCATGTGTCAGTATATCAGATTCCCCGCCGCTACAAGGGCCGGCTGCGATGAATCCTTCACAGTCTACCCCCGACCTCTTCGCATGCCGGACAGCTTGCAAATGGCACGGCACGTCGTAGTATGAACGTGTCGGCCTTCTGGCCGGACTGCATACGCATTCAGGGGTCGAGGGAGACGAAATGGAACTGCGTGGAACGCTCACCGATTTTTCGCTGGAAGCCATTCTCGGGCTCATCCACAGCGGGCACAAGACGGGCACGCTCCGGCTGGACGCAACAACGCCCCTGCACATGCAGCGGAGCATCGAGGTTTCGTTTGCAGACGGCGAGGTCACCGGTGCGCGGTGCGGCACCTTGCAGGGACTGGATGCCATGCGGGAGGCGGCCATCTGCGCCGAAGGTTCCTTCGAGTTCACGGTCGATGCCGCCCTTTCTGCCCGGGAGGACGGCGGGATGGGAACCATGGAGGCAGTGCTTGCGCTGATAGCAGAGACGCGGTCCCGCATGGCTGGAATCGCCGCGGCACTGCCGGAAGCAGACGCCGGCCTCAAGCACGGCATGCCCGAGGGTGACACTGTGCGTCTCAGCCCCGAGGAGTTCCGCGTTCTTGCGGTCTTTCGCGACGGGATGACGATTGAGACAATTGTAAGCTCCAGCGCTGCGCCGACCATCGATTCGCTGCGCGTCATCCAGCAACTGCGCGAGCGTGGCCTGCTGGAGGCTGGACCTGCCGTGCGCCTGGTCGATCAGATGACCTACGCCGGCGTCCTATCCCTGGTTGAGTACGTGGGTGGCCAGGCTGGCGTGGACATTTTCAACCGCTACTTTCGCCCCGGCACGCCCGTCGAGGCATGGGCCAGAGCGGTACCTGGCTTCCGGTCGGCCTTCCAGGCGCTTGTCGGAACCGACAGAACCAACGAGGTCATCGCGGGCCTGCGTGAGATAACGGGCTGACGCTCTGCAGGCCGCTTCGGCCGTCCTCCCCTGTAGGTCCCGCCATAAGCAGTGCGGGTACCCAAGCCTACATCCCAGGAGGCACAGATGACCGTCCAGGACCAGCCAGGTTCCATCCGCATCACCTTTGTCAGCAAGAAGGGGGAAACGATTGCAAACGTCAACCCCGCCGCCACTGATGCAGCGTGTCACGCCGCAGCGTCCACGCTCATGACGCTGTTGACCGAGCAGACCGCTTCCATCGCGCGCAACAGACGCGCAACGTTCGTAGCGTAGGGAGGTGAACGATGCCTGATTCCGACACAACCGTTCTCCGCCTGACCTTTGGCACCGAAACGCCAGGCAAGACCTACACCATGGAATTCAACAGCCCCAGGCCGGATCTCACCGAGGCCCTCATCCGGCAGGCCATGCAGCTGTTCATTGACGGACAGGTTGTTGCAGGCAAGAATGGCCTGCTGACAACCATCGAGGGCGCACAAATCGTTACGCGGCAGGTGACCGGCCTTCTTGCCTGAGTTCCCTCCGCTTTAGCATAGCAGATTCACAAAGGGCGCAGCCGCGGCTGCGCCCTTTTTTCATGCCACCTTGGCATCGGTCAGCCCGTCAGGCTGACACCTGCGCGTATGGCCACCTCGGGGGCTACGAGCCCCCGGGCCACAAGGTCGCGCACGCTTTTTTCCATCGTCATCATGCCCGCTGCGCCGCTCGTCTGCATGATGGAGACAATCTGGTACGACTTGTTCTCGCGGATGAGGTTGCGCACTGCCGGGGTCGCGATCAGGATCTCCGTCGCCACTATCAGGCCGTTGCCGTCCTTGCGCGGCAGAAGCTGCTGGGTCACGATGGCCGACAGGACGTTTGCCAGCTGGACCCTTATCTGCCCCTGCTGTCCTGCGGGAAAGACGTCGATGATGCGGTCGATGGACTGTGGAGCCGAATTCGTATGGAGGGTTCCAAAAACAAGGTGCCCTGTTTCCGCCGCCGTCAGTGCCGCGCCGATCGTCTCAAGGTCGCGCAGCTCGCCTACCAGGATGATGTCCGGGTCTTCGCGCAGAACAGCCCTGAGAGCGTGCGCGAAGGACTCGGTGTCCTCGCCCAGCTCCCGCTGGACGACAATGCCCTTGCGGTGCTGAAACAGGAACTCTACCGGGTCCTCTACGGTCACGGTGTGGACGTCCCGCTCCTGGTTGATCTTGTCGATGACAGCTGCAAGCGTCGTCGACTTGCCATGTCCTGTCGGGCCGGTCACGAGCACAAAGCCCTTTTCGAGCTTCGTGAGCTCCTTGACAGCGTCAGGAAGCCCCAGGGAATCGAGGTCGGGGATGTTGAACGGAATGCGCCGCATGGTGACGGCCATGGTACCCCGCTGGCGGAACACATTGACACGGAACCGAGCGAGCCCCCGCACCGAATACGAGAAGTCGAAGTCCATGTGCTGCTTGAACACGGCCTTCTGGTCATCATTCATGATGGGAAACACCAGCGCCTCGATGCCCCCGCCCGTGAGCGTTTCCGTTCCGATAGGCAGAAGGTGCTTGTGCAGGCGAAGCATTGGCGGCGTCCCCGCCTGCAGGTGCAGGTCTGAGGCACCCCGTTCCACCACGACCTTCAGGATGTCGTCCAGACCTCTGATGTCCACGTCAGCCATCCGTACCTCCCGTTCCGCCCCGCCCTGTCTTGCAGTATAGCACCGGACGCACTCCAGTCACAGAAGGCCTGGCTTCCATGACAGTTTGAGAAGGCGCGCCCGGTTGACAAAGGGACAGCTCCCCGATAGCATGGTGCAGCATGCGCTGCGCATGCTCGGGAGGTGGCCACATGACAATCAATACGCGCATCTGGGAGAACAGCCTGGCGGGTCTGCCGGAAGGAGACCCCGAGGCCCAGCAGTTTGAGCACTACGCACGCGAGTTCTTCATTCCAGACAGTATCGCGCCCGCCGCGTACCTTGCCAACGTCGCCCTCCTCATGCATCAGCCCTCCGATGGTTCGGACGTTCCCCCTTCTCCCTCGATGGCCGCGCTGACAGCAGCCCCCGGCACTGTGCAGGGGTTTCCCGCATGGTTTCTTGCAGCGTACCCCGACGTGGCGCTGTGGTTTTCATCGCGCAGCGGGGACGAGCGCCGGACGGTCGACGCCGCGGTTGCTGCCCGTGCCGCGGTCACCGCGGGAAAACGCCTGCTGGATGACCAGGGCTTCTACGGGCACGCTGTCCTGAGGGCGCTGGTCGATCTGTACCGCGAACAGAGCGGTGGCGTCCTCGAGTGCATGGCGGGAGCGGCGGACCTGCAGGAAGAAGATACCGCGGGACCCGCCGCCGACCAGGCCATGACGGCACAGGAGGCGGTGGACCTCATGGCCACGAACATCACGCGGTATGAGCGGGAACTCGCGACCAGCTATGGCGACCGGTTTGCGGACATGCGCCCGCGGCTGACCGTGGCTGGCCTCCTGCAGCTGGGCTACTATGTCCTTGTCGACCACTCCATTCCCCTGGCCGCGCTGATACGAGCGGCTGACGAGGCGGTGTCCGCAGAGGACCCGGTGGTGGAGTATGTTGAAAAACTCGAGGTCGAAGTGTTCTGCGCCGAGGGCGGCGAGAAAGAGCGGAAACGCGTGGAAGACGCCTGTCATCTGCTGCGTTCCCGCATCCTGGACATGGTTCTGCAGACACGGGCGGACTTTGACGCCGCGCCGTCGCTTTCCGACGCGACCCGCAACTTCATGGAGGAGTCCGAGTTCGAGCCGCTGAGGCAGGCGGTCGGCATCCGCCCCGCAGGCGAGCGCGACTCCTAGGGCAGATCCGGGGCCGGGGCTTCGCGGACGCTGAGGCCGTATGCCTCGGAAACGGGAATCACGAACATGATGCCCGTTCCCCGCTGGGAAAAGCCGTCAGCCGCACCCAGCACGATTTTCTTGGCGCGCTCCAGTGTGTCCGTTTTCTCGATGACAGAAAGAATCATTCTGCTTGTCTCGTGGATGGGGGCCCCTCCAAGCAGACGTGCAATGCTTGCGACGATGGGGATGTCGGCAGCCAGCATCTGTCCCATTCCGCGGCTGTCGACGACGGTTGCCCCGCTCACATCAATGGCAGTGAACCCCTCGAGCACTCTCCGCACGCTCGCGTCACTGTTCAGCACTGCAACCAGCAGGTACATGCACGCCTCCACTTCTTCTGTGTTGCGCCTTCCAGTGTGAGCGCGGAGCCGTCTGTTGTCAACCCTGCAGGTCAGCAGCTGCGCCAGCCTGTTTGCCAGCCGCATCATTTCCGTATACTGAGCGTGGACGCGGACTGACCGTGTCCCTACTGGAACAGGAGGTGATGCAGTGTATCCACCCACGACAAAACTGTCGTCCGTACTGGCCGAGCATCCCGGGGCCGCAGGTTATCTGGCGTCGGTGAATCCACGCCTGAAGCTGCTGGGAAACCCTGTCATCGTCGGTCTCATGGCTCCACGCACAGACCTGCGGAAGATAGCCGAGCGAGCCGGCTGGTCGGTTGACGAGCTGGAGGCAGCGATCCTGCGCAGTGACAGCGCAGCCGAGGCAACCCAGCCGCAGCAGGACACGGCTGCACTCAAGGAACAGCTCAAGACAGTGCTGCGCAAGTTGTACGCCGGCGAAGACCCGGACGCATGCAAAGCCGAGTTCAAGGAACTCATCGCCCGGG
>DAONFE010000012.1:0-27255 GCA_035403525.1 Candidatus Cryosericum sp. | reverse complement strand
CGACCCTCGCCAGCCGTCAGGCGCGCACTCCGTTCCGCTATGAGTGCACCGTCGGCGGTTCCCTTCCTGTCATCAGCACTCTTGTCGACCTCATGGAAACAGGGGACACGATTCAGGAAGTCACCGCTCTCTGCAGCAGTTCCCTTTCCTGCATCCTCGGAAACGTCAACCGTGGGGTACCCCTCGAAGCGGCCATTGCCGAGGCTATGAGACGCGGATTCGCCGAACCCAACCCGCTCACGGACCTTGCTGGCCGTGATGCCCTGCGCAAGATCATCATTCTGGCAAAGACCATGGGCCTGCCCACAACCATCGACGATGTCAGGCAGGAACCCCTGCTGGACCGGTCATACCCCGATTTCGAGTCCTTTCGGGGCACCGGGATGGAGCGTCTGGCCAGCCGTCTCGAGGCCGCGCGCGCTCCCGGCACGGTGACACACTACGTAGGCTCTGCCGCTGCAGATGGAACCGTGCAGCTGGGCCTGCGCACATTCCCTCAGGGGTCTATCTGGGGCACGCTTGAGCCCTCGGAGAACCTGTTCCTCTTTCGAACTGCCAGATTTGGCGACCTGCCCGTGGTGGTCCGCGGCGTCGGCGGCGGTCCTGTTCTGACAGCCTCAGGCGTCCTGGCTGACATCATCAAGGCAGCCCGCAGCTGCGTCTGCTGACCCTGCCCCTCAGCTTCCTTCTGGTGTCCCTGCCGGGGGATATCGCATGTACCTGCTCCACAGATCGAACAGCTGCGCCGTCGCGATCGCGTCTCCGAGACAGTAGCGCGCGATCTTCATGTACTCGCCGGCCGCGTACAGCGCTCCGACCTCGCTGCCGTGCACCTCGCGCTTGGGCTGGTCAACCCCGAGTGCGTCGCACCAGACGTCCAGCGAGAACCGCCTGCGCAGCGCGCCGAACCACGTCAGCTGGTCCATGAGGTCGATGTGCTGGTTGCTGTAGCGGTTTGGCATGAGGTCGGTCGTTGGGCGCACATGGTTGGCGGCTGAACGTACCAGAAGAAAGGGGCAGTCAAATCCCCGCCCGTTGAAGGTGATCAGCTGACGGGCCCTGCCCGCTGCCTCCCAGAAGTGCACGAGCAGGTCCCGCTCGGAGCAGGGCACAAACACGACCTTCTCCTCCCGCACGACGTCCACGCCTCCCCCAGGTGCCTGAAAGTACACGGCTGCATGGTCCTGCTCCGGGGAGTAGAGCGCCACGCAGACAATCTGAGCGGTTACCGGGAAAAGCCCCAGCGAGTCCCGCACCTCCTGCTGCTCTTCCTCCGTGCCCGCAGAGCGCAGGAGAGATTCCTGCACCGAGGGGTCGAGCGCGTCCCACGGCACGCCCACGGTTTCGATGTCAACAACAAGCCGCTCCACGTCAGCTCCTGCCCGAGAAGCGGTCCAGCGCAGACATCTTCTCCACCTGCACGCGACTGCGTGCATCGCCGCCATAGACACTGTCCAGGAAGGTGACTTCGGCCTCCAGCTCCTCCTCGGTTACGGTAATGTGCCATGCCTTGGGCTTCCCGTTGAAGCCGTTGTTGAAGCGGTATCCCCTCTCCTTCAGAAGGTCCTTGGCCGAGTAAGGGGCGCCAATAGCCCAGAGGAGCGCGCCTCCCGTCGTGGCGTGGTCCAGCAGCACCTTGAGCGGCAGCTGTCCCGAGACCGGCAGAGGAATGGTGAGCATGTGCAGCAAGGCTCGACAGTCGTTCTCCGCCCGGTGAGCGTCATAGAAAAAGCCCTCGGACAGGGCGATGAGCTCCTGTTTCTGAGTCGCAATGCCCTCGTCACGCCATGGTATCTGGGTCATCGAACAGCCCCACGGCTTGTGCGCAAACACGTCCCAGTACCGTTCGACAAAAGGCCGGTCGAAAGCGGCGTTGTGCGAGATGACGATGGCCGCCTGTCCTGCGAACGCCTCGACTGCCACAGGGTCGATGGCGCGCCCGCGCACCATTGCGTCGGTGATGTGCGTCATCTCGGTTATCTCACGTGGAATGCGACGGCCCGGATCACGCAGTTCGTCGAAGACGCCGGTGACGCGGTATACCCTCCCCGTCGCCGGAGCGTACTCGAAGAGGATCATGCCCAGCTCTATGACCTCGTCTGCCTGGGCATCCAGACCTGTCGTCTCCGTGTCCAGGATGAGCCCCGCCTCGACAGGCTGGCCGTCAGCCTCGGCGTACTGCTCGATGGGGCGCAGTTTCCGGATAACCCGGTATTCGCCCGTCTCCTCGAGCCCCTGCGCGACCATGTCCCATTCTTCCCGTTCTTCCTGTGTCATTCCCTCTTCCCCCTCAATTGTGAACGCCTTGGTGCCAGGCACTCTGGCATTCACAATTCCGCTCGGAACAGCGACTCCGGGTCCACGGTGTGGTGCCTGCCCGGCTGCCGCCTTTTGGCGCCCGGCCCGTCATAATCAATGTCGTGTGCATCGCACCATGCTGCCGCTGCCAGTCCTGTACGCTGATAGAAGCCGCGCCAGTCGGGGTACTCCCGCACAGCCTCATTGTAGTTGAGCTGGCCCAGCCGTATCTCATCCGCAAAGTCCACTGCGTCGAGAATGTGCTGGATGTCCTGCTTCCAGATGTTCGGCGTCGGGTACGGCTCCATGTTCACGAAGCAGGTGAATCCTCTCTCGTGTGCCCTGCGCAGAGAAGCCACCCTCTCGGCGTAGGGCGCGGCGCCCGGCTCGAAGCGCTGCCGGAACGCCTCATCGACGGACACAAGCGTAATCCCGAACTGGTTCGCGGAGGACAGCTCCAACGCTTCAGATGGAATGACGCCCTTTGTCAGAATATGGACGGGGATGTCATATGAGTTGATGAGGCGCATGAGATGAAGCGTGAGCTCGCTCACCTCGGGCTGATGGTACATGAAGGCGTCCGTCGCGAACGACAGCGAAATGGACCGGGCTGTGCCGCGCAGGCGGGGCAGTTCATGCTGGGCAAGCTGAACGGCGTTGCCGACAAGCTTTGGCTGGCACCACTCCTCATACGTGGCAACCTTGCCGAAGCGCTGCATCATGAGGAAGGCATAGCAGGGGAAGCGGCAGCCGTGCGAGCATCCGATGACGTGCGTTGCGGCGTACGTTCCCTCACCGCCGATGCCGGTGCGGTAGATCAGCGACTTCCTGGCGACCGTTTCCATACTCATATGGTACCGCCACGCCGGCTGCAGGGCAATGGCCCACATGTGACCTATGCGGAGATAGAAAGAGCCCGCGGCGTTTGCCGCGGGCTGGGGGGAAGCATGGCTGCTCTGTCCGCTAGTTCTTGCCAGGCTTGTCGTTCCCTTTGCCCTTGCCTGGATTCGTGGGCTCGGTGACCGCCGTCGTGCTCACCGTCGTCACCGTCAGCTTGACGATGGCGACCGTCCCGTCGGCCAGGAGCTTACCCTCAATGGTGACCGCCTGCGGAGGCGTGGTCGGCAGCGCCTGCAGGGCTGCCAGCGTCAGCGCATAGTGGCCGCCGTTTGCTTTCGTGCCCTGCAGCACTGAGGTCGACGTCATCCGGTACAGCACGGGCTGGCCGGCTGCCGCACTCACGAGAACGGCGCCAAGGTCACTTCCCGCGGGCGGGAAGACCGCTGCGATCGTTCCCTGCCACGTCTGCACCGAAGGATCCGGTTCCGGCTGTTCAGTCCCCTCCTGTGGCGTGCTGTCTGGAGCGTCCTGCACGATGACCAGGTTGGCACGGAGCGACGTGTCGGCCAGCTCCGTCCCCTGGACCGTAGCGGCCAGCTTGCCAGCCAGGAACCTGGTCACCAGATCCGCAGGCGTGATCGCCTTGCCGTGGTACTTCATCTGGGTGTCGGCCGTGATGGCGAAGGTCTTGCCCGCGACTGTCAGGCTCGCTGGTGAAGCAGCAGTGATCACACCGTTCACGACGACCTTGTCGCCGGTCTTGTTGCTGACGGAAGGCTGCTCCGGCGTTGTGCCGCTCCCCTGCGGGGGTGTCGGCGTCGAGGTTCCCGGCTTCACAGCCTTGTCCTCGATGTGGACCTGCGTCGCGGTGCAGGTCGTGCCTGATACGGACACATGAACCTGAACGGTCTGCCCCACTTTGATGTCCGCAAGCGTCGACGTGCCCGCTCCCACCTGCTCCACCTTCGTCGCAGTGTTCAAGATGATGTCATGAGCGTATCCGTCGATGTGCAGCATCGTGGAGGTCACGATGAGAACCTTGCCGCGCGCCTGCTGCTCGTTGCTGGTCTTTGGCTGCTCGCCGGGTGGGGTCACCGCCGAAGGAGTGGACGGCACCTCAGTTGCACCATCCTGCACGATGACCAGGTTGGCGTGGAGTGACGTGTCAGCCAGCTCTGTCCCCTGCACGGTAGCGTACAGCATGCCGGCCGCGCGCCTGGTGAAGATCTCAGCCGCGGTGATGGCCTTGCCGTGGTGCTTCATCTGTGTGTCGGTCCCGATGGCGAACGTCTCGCCCGCAACCGTAATGCTGATCGGGGACACTGGAGGAACCAGGGCGATCTCGCCGCTCACGACGACCTTGTCGCCGTTCTTGTTGCTGACAGCCGGCTGGCCGGATGGCGCATTGCCCTGGGGCGGTGTGGACGGCGTGTTTGCCAAGGCGACTGCCTGCGCCTGGCCTACGGCCTCGCTGATGTCGCGCCCGGAGATGCCAAGCTGTGCCATGATGACGCCCCAGCCAAGCCCCTGCGTTCTAAGAGCAACGACGTCACCGATCGGCTTGCCGGCGCGATCAGCTATGACAAGCGCCAGGATGCTGTCCGTTTCAGAGAGCGCGGTGCCCGCGACAGCCTGAACGGTCGCCTCTGGAATCAGCAGCGCGGCGCTCGTCTGCTGGACAGTCGCCGTCCCGAGTGTCTTGGTGATCTTCTGAGCCTGCCGTTCTGCGGCCATCGCGTTGATGACCTGTGGCAGCGTCCCGTTGCGACCGAACGCCGGTGTTACCGAGCCAAGCACCATGGTCGCGACTATGAGGACCGCGACGGTTCCCAGTGCGGTGTTGCGGCGCCGCGTGTGCATGACGCCCCGCGCGATACGATCCCGCACCTTGGCGTGCAGTTCGTCCGACGGCTCCACACCTCTGAGCCCTTCATTCAGCATGTTGCTGTACTCTCTGTCATCGTGTTCCATGGTCTATAACCTCCCGCAGCTTGTCCCGCGCTCGTGAGAGCCGGGATTTGATCGTCCCTTCCTTCTCGCCCGTCATCGTGCAGATCTCCTGGAGAGAGGCCTGGTCTCCGTAGAAGAGTCCAAGCACCAGACGATCGTCTGGCGAGAGTTTCTCCAGCGCTTCTCGTACAGATCGCTCCATGACCTCGGTATCGAGGGGATCGTCGTCCTCGATCGGCGGCGTCAACGGGTGTTGCCTGCGCAGCTTCCGCCTCGCGCAGTTGATCGCAATGGTCCTCAAATACACCGGTACCGAGCGTGTATCGTCCAGTCGCCTTCGTACCTGGTACAGCTTGAGGTACGCCTCCTGCACTGCATCCTCGACGTCTTCCCGTGTCATCAAGTAGGTGTACATGGTCTTGAAGAGCTGTCGGACAGTCAGATGGTAGAGCTCATCGAATGCTGCCTCATCTCCTGAACGCACGCGTGCGACAACTGTCCTCAACTCATCGTCCATGGCACCATCCCTTCACGTCGATGCACTGGTCTTTCCATCATGGTATCCCGGTTGGCACCAGGAGGTTGCATTCACAGGATGACTGCAGCCCCGTCCGGAAGAACGGGGCTGCAGGAAAGCAGGCTCGAATTCGTCTAGTCGGCGATCTCGAGACTGACGGTCAGGCCATCGCCGATGGGGAGGATCGTCGTGTAAAGGCGCGGGTCGGCCGTCGCCAGCTGGTTGTACCGGTGGACAGGATCAGCAAACTTGGCTGGCATCGCCAGAGGACGGAACAGGGTATCGTCGGCGGCCAGGATGCCGCCCACCCGGGTGATCTGCACCAGGCGGTCGAACAGGGCTGGATACAGGGCTTTGTCAGAATCCTGAAGAACAAGGTCAAACGGCCCCGACAGCTCATAGACTGTCTTGGCGGCATCGCCCTCCATGATGCGGACGCGGCCTGTCAGCCCGGCCTGATCGACGGAACGCTGCGTCTCGAGGACAAGGGCATGGTCGAGTTCCACGCTGGTCACCTGGCCGTGGGTTGCCTCCATGGCCTGCGCGAGCCAGACGGTGGAGTACCCCAGGCACGTCCCCAGTTCCAGCACCTGGGTTGCGTGGGACAGACGGATCAGCAATCCCAGCAGCTTGCCCACTTCCGGACCGATCGCCGGCTGAATGTCGGTCCGCCCTTCATACCGGTGTCCCAGGGCAGCCAGCGTCAAGTTGTCCTGCGACACCATCGACAGAATGTAGTCACGTACCGCGTCATTCGTGGCTAGTACCCCTTCTCCAGATCGACAAGATTTCTTGGCTTCTCGCCGCGGTCAGCCCGGATGGCGTTCTCGAACGATTCGCCCCACAGACCCTCGACGGAAACGTCCGTGAACCCGCCGGTATGCGGCGACATCACGACGTTGTCCAGTTCCCAGAATGGCTCGTGCGCCGGCATCACCGGGATCATCGCCCCATGTTCGTCACGCTCGACCGGCTCGGCTGGATAGACCCACCACGGGTCGATGCCCGCCCCTTTGAGTGTCCCATCCTTGAGCGCGGCATAGAGAGCATGCTCGTTCACTGTGCGTCCACGGCCGATATTGATGAACCAGTGACCGCGCATGGCCTCAAACTCGGCGGCGTCAAAGAAGTTCTCGGTTTCGGGAGTGAGCGGCAGGACGTCAATAACGAACTCGCTGGCCTGCAGGAACGCAAGTTTCTCGTCCGAACCATATGCCCGGTCGACCAGGTCGCTGCTGTAGCCGCTGCCGGGACTGTGTTTGAGACCCAGCACCTTCATGTTCATGGAGCGACAGATCCGCACAATGTGCGTTCCAATGTTGCCCAGACCCGCAATGCCTACCGTCTTGCCAAACAGTCCCACGACTGGCTCGTCCATGGTGGAGAATCCGTGCCAGATACCCTTGCGCAGGTCACGGTCGTAGGGAGTCAGTCGTCTCGTAAGAGCAAACAGGAGAGCTATGGCGTGTTCCGCCGTCACTTCCCGGTTGCCGTGAGAGTTCGCAAGAGGCACGCGTGTCTGCTTGAGCACGCTCAGGTCGATACTGTCGATGCCCGCGAACGGCACCTGAATCAGCTTGAGTCCTGGCGCTGCCGCAAGGAGTTCCGCCGACACCGTCTTTGTGACAAGCGCCCCAATATCCGCACCGTGACGCGCGAGTTCCGCCGTGTCCGTGATGACGGAGGGACGAGGGCCGGTATAGCCAGCTCGGGCCGCCGCCTTGTCCCAGATCTGTTCCCACCCCTTGGGTGGAACCGTTCCTATGTAGACTGCCACTGCCGCACCTCCACAACGCTCGAGTCTCTCGACCACAAGTATACCATGCAATAGGCACTCCGCGCACTTCCACACACGCCGGGTTGATGGCCACCCCGGGCTGACGTATACTGTGCTCATGGACCAGGAAGAACTCAGGCTGCGCAAGGGCGGGGCTGTCACAGTCCCAGTTGCGGGAACCGCGGCGACATATGTGGATACGTTCCGGCGTCGCTACGACCCGCATGTGGACCTCATCATGCCGCACATCACCCTGGCATTCGCAGCAGAGCTTGACGCGTGCGACTGGATGCCCGCTCGCTCGCGTATTCAGGCGGCACTCGCCGACGTACCCCCGTTCGATGCACAGGTGCGCGTGGTCGACGCGTTTCCTGACAACCTTGTTCTCTGGCTCAGGCCCGATGACCCGGACGGCCAGTTTGTGAAGCTCAGGAACTGCATCATGGACACCTTCCCGGGTGTGGAATTCGACCACGCGGGCAACTTTGTTGCCCACATCTCCATCGGCTTTTTCGAGACGCCCGCAGAGCTGGAGGCAGCCAGAACGTTCGTTGCCCAGGAGCTGGTTCCCTTCACCTTTCACGTTTCCTACCTGTCGTTCCTGCAGGCGGACGAGGGAAACGTCTGGCGGTGCGTCGATACCGTGGAGTTGGGGACAGGAACAGCCCATGCATGCCATGCACAGGACTCAGACCAGGAGGAACGATGAGCACCTACTATTGTGATACATGCCATATGAAGTTTGAAGCGGAAGGCACCAGGACCGAATGGAAGGACCGCACCTATGGACTGTGCTCGCGGTGGACCGCACCGTGCCCGAGGTGCGGAAGCGAGTCTGGAACAGCCAAAATGGTCCACAGCCATAGTGGGGAAGATGGCGACGGTGGCTGTGGATGCGGTGGATCCTGCAGTTGCGGTGGAGGCGAATGCTCCTCCTGCGGCGGTTGCTGACAATCAGTCTGTGGAAACCGGTGAGCAACCGTTCAAATCAGTCGTCTGAACGGCACGACAACAACGTCTGAGATTGTGGATAGTCTGTCAGCAAGTTGATACGGAGTGTCAGCACAAGACCGTAGACGCCCATTGCATGCTGTTTTCCAGGTTTACTGCAACCGGTTGCAGGGTGTGGATAACTCCCGAGTCGTGATTGTGACAGGCGTCATCATACTTTTGGCGACTATTTGTCGTACGGTTCGCCCTTGAGGATCGAGAACGCCCGGTACAGCTGCTCCAAGAGAATAATGCGGGCCAGCTCGTGTGGCAGGGTGAGCTTTCCCAGCGACAGGACGCTGACGCCTGGTGAAAGCGGCCGCGCGTGCGCATTCTCTTCGATGAAGCTCAGGAGCGATGGATTGAAGCCTTCTGCGCCGCCTATGAAAAAGGACAGTTTCCGCGCCCCCATGTTCATCAGATCCTGCAACCGGTCGGCCAGCTCACGCGAGGACAGTTCCTGCCCGCGGGCATCCAGCAGGACACGGACCCCCTCCTCAAAGCGCGCGTAGTTGGCCAGCTGTCGCGATGCAGCATCCACGACGCGCACGTCGCCGTAGTGCTCAAGCCGGCGGCAATACTCGTCCTGAGCCATGCGGTTGTACGTCTTCTTCAGCCCGCCTCCCTGCGCATAGACAACAATCTTCATGGGCTCAGTATAGGTGGCGCCTGCGGCAGAGCAAGCAGAGCCGCCTGAAGGTGCCTACCGTATAGTAATGTGGCCCTTTCCCAGTCTCTTGGACTGGTAGAGGCGGTCATCCGCCACCTTGACGAGGTCCTCCGCCCCCGCGTCGAGCGCATAGCTGGCGATGCCAGCCGAGAAAGTCACGCGTCCAAGGGATGTCGTCAACTCCGGGAAGCCGGTCGCGTTCAAGCGGGCCAGCATCTCTCGTGCCTCTGCTGAACTGGTCTCCGGCAGCAGGATGAGGAATTCATCCCCGCCGTACCGGTAGACAAAGTCCGACGCCCTCACGACCTGGCGGATGCACTGCGAGAAAACGCGCAGCACGTGGTCACCCGCCTCGTGGCCCTCGTGGTCGTTGATGGCCTTGAACGCGTCGATGTCCAGCATCACCAGGCTCAGGTCACGATGGTAGCGGCATGCGCGTTCAATTTCTCTCGGCACGACCTGG
The DNA here is from genome assembly GCA_035403525.1 of Candidatus Cryosericum sp. Taxonomy (GTDB): domain Bacteria; phylum Caldisericota; class Caldisericia; order Cryosericales; family Cryosericaceae; genus Cryosericum. The sequence goes on along the minus strand of DAONFE010000012.1, from coordinate 17,750 downwards.
TCCATCATGCGGCGGTTGAAGAATCCCGTCAGGGGATCGCGCATTGCCTGGTCATGCAGCAGGTGCGTCTTCTGCTGGTTGTCGATGAGCAGCGCGAGCCCCGATGCGAAAGGCCGCAGTACCCCGATGTCCAGTCGCGTGAACGCCTGCGGCTTTCGGGATTCGACGTCGAGAACCCCGACGCAGTGGCCGCCAACCACGAGCGGCATGGCCAACTCAGACCCGACCGGCCAGGGAGCAGTCACGAAGACGCGGCTGCGCTGCGTATCGCGTACGAGCACCGGCCTGCACGACGAGTAGGCGCGGACCACGATGCCCTTGCCTTCCTGCACGCTCAACGCCATTCCCGCCTGCTCAGACCCCTCCCCTCTCCCGGCCTGCAGAACAAGCGCCTCCTGATGAGGATCGTAGATGAAGACAAAGGCGTGCTCATAGCCATGAGCATGCGCTATTCTTCCAAGAATCTGTCCCATACGCTCGCGCAGCGTCTGGTCGTCCAGCTGCTCCGCGCCAGCTGTTGCCATTGCATAGAGAATGCCGATCTCCTGATTCCTGGCCACGAGTTCCCGGGCCTCCTCGTAGCGAAGGATCAGGAGGCCGACCGTATCCACCACGGGGCGGATGGCAGCGACAACATCTGGGGTAATGCGCTGACGGCGCGTCTGCACGTTGAGGATGGCAATAACCCGCCCGTGCAGAAGAATGGGGAAGCCGGCCCACGAGCCTGCCGCCGGCGCCGGGGTCCTCCACTCAGCATAGGTGCGGAGGTCTTCCACGACAAATTCTCGCTTGGTACGGATCACCTCGAGGAGATTTGGCGGGAGCCCGTTCCTGTTGAAACTGCGTTCCGCTGCCCGGACGACCCCACCCTCCAGGCCCACCCATGCCTCGAAGTGCGCGTGGCCCCTCGGGTTGACACTGAAGAGCGTGACGCTGCTGGAAGGAACCAGCCGCGCTATGACCTCGACCGCACGCTGAACAGCTTTCCTCCGTGTGCGTTCCTGCAGAATGGCTCTCAGTTCCGCCAGTTCCACAACGTTCCGCGTCCGGGTTCGAGCTGTCATGTCGCCTGCTCCCGCACGAGCCCCCGGATCAGCTGCGGCTACCCCTCGCGGCGCAGTCCGTAGTGCTCTACAAAGAACTCCATCTCGTCCGGCGGAATGTGATGGACGCCGCCGAGGATGGAGGCAAACGTCAGCGACATGCAGGTCTGCTCAAGAAGCTCCATCCTGTTGAAGGCCTGCTCCAGGTCAACCCCGACCACGATGGCTCCATGATTCGCCATGATGGCCGCATTCCCACGGGCAAGCCCATGGGCAACCTCCCGGGCAAGTTCGACAGTGGAGGGAGTCACATAGGGAAGACAGGGGACCCTGCCCAGGTTGATGGCAACCTCTGGCAGCACGTCGTCCGGTATCTCGCGGTGCGCCAGCGCGAAAGCTACGGCAAATGGCGGATGCGCATGAATGATGGCCTGCACGTCCGGACGCTGACGATAGATTTCGTAGTGCATCTTGCCCTCGGATGACGGCTCGCCCGTTCCCCTCATCTTTCTTCCGTTCAGGTCGACGATGACAACATCGTCTTCGGTCATGAATCCCTTATTGATACCGGCAGGCGTAATCGCAATGCCATCCTGCTGCCGGATGCTCACATTCCCGCCGACAGCCGCGTTCAGGTTCTTCTCGTAGAGTCTTCGGGCAATCTCGACCAGCTTCGCCGGTGTGTCCATCTCTGCCTCCATGCCATGTCCAGCCCCTGTTGGAGCCGGTTGTCACCGCCAGAGTATACCATATACTTGGAAGGATGATATCCGTGGGCTGGGGGAGGAAACCATGTACTCGATGATTGTTCATGGTGGTGTGGGTGCCGTGGCAGATGCCAGAATCAGCGAGACGCTCGACGGCGTTCGCGCTGCTGCCGTGGCAGGAACGGCGGTGCTTCGCGATGGAGGCGCATCGCTCGATGCGGTCGAGGCTGCCATCCGTGTTCTCGAGGACAATCCCCTGTTCAACTGTGGAACCGGCTCGGTCCTGACGTTCGACGGTGAGGTCGAAATGGACGCAGCGGTCGCACATGGTGCTTCACTGGGCTTCGGGGCAGTTGCCGGCATCAAGAACATCCGGCATCCCATCTCCCTGGCACGCATGGTCATGGAAAAGACGGACCACGTTCTGCTGCAGGGGAGTGGCGCGCAGGAGTTCGCGCGTATCATGGGCGTCCCGCCTCATGACCCTGTCACCGAGGAACGGCGACTCCAGTGGAGGGAATACCGTGAGAAGTTCCTGCACGGCGACGCGGGCGACTGGCCCAAACTGAAGGCCCTCATGAAGGAGCATCCTGAGTTCATGCATGGCACCGTTGGCGCCGTGGCCGTGGATCAGGCAGGCGAGGTCTGTGCCGGGACGTCCACCGGCGGCGTGTTCCTGAAGCTGCTTGGACGTGTAGGAGATACGCCGCTCCCCGGAGCAGGAACCTATGCCACCAGATACGGCGGCGCCTCTTCCACCGGACTCGGCGAGAGCATGATGAGAACCCTCATCACCAAGACGGCGTGCGATTTCATGCGCATGGGTCTGGACGCGCAGGGAGCTGCCTCCGGCGCGGTAAACATGCTGACCAACATCCTCGGAACCGAGGCGGGCATCATCACGGTCGACAGCCAGGGCGGCGTAGGGTTTGCCAACAACTCCCCGCAGATGCCACACGCATATTTCCGCGAGGGGATGCCCGAGCCAGTCGCAGAACTCTAGCCCGCCCGGGGCGCCTGCGCCGTCCTTCGGCTGCTCAGACAACCCTGCGGCCGCAACTTCTCCACACTGGCTGTGGACAGTGTGGACAATACGTGCACAGCGCCGGACGCCTGCTGTTGATAACCTGTCAGAACCTGTTGATTGTCGTTCCGTGCGGCTCGAGCGCTGTCGGTCTACTGTGCTGCAGGACCCTCCGGGGCACCGCTGCGGTCCAGCGTCAGGACCACTCCCTCCGCCGACACGCCCAGAACCAGTGTCTCCGCTTCGGCATCGACCTCCAGAATGGCATCCTGCATCGCGCTCGCAACCTCCTCGGCGCGGTCAGGCGCCACCAGCGCCGCAATGCTGGGCCCTGCTCCTGAGAGGAAACTGCCGTACGCGCCGGCACGGTCCGCCGCACGCGTCACATCGCGGAATCCCACCACCAGTTTCTCCCGATACCGTTCATGAAGCCTGTCGTGCAGAGCAAATGGCAGCAGGTCGTAGTTGCCGCTGAAGATACAGGCCGACAGCATGGACGCACGGCTGATGTTGTACACCGCGTCCTTCCGGCTGTAGGAGTTGGGCAGGCAGGCTCGCGCTTTCCGGGTGGACAGGAATGTCGACGGAACTGTCACGACGACACTCAGATTCTGAGGAACCACCTTCATGTAGCCGACTTCATTCTTGTCGTTGGCCGCAATGGTGAACCCTCCTACCAGCGAAGCCGTCACGTTGTCGGGGTGTCCTTCGATGGCAATGGCGTACTTGAGAATCTTGCCAGTATCCAGCTGCTCGTGCACCAGCACGTCGAAGCAGGAGAGCAGTCCCACGATGGCGCTGGCGCTTGAGCCCAGGCCCCGGGTGAGGGGAATGCCAGTGTGCACATCGATGGCCATGGGCGGCAGATGCGCCGCCTCTGCCCGTTCGTAGTACTCCAGGACCTCGCCGACAAACTTGAATCCCTTTTCGTTGAGAACATCTGCGCCCATGCCCTCATAGTGAATTCTCGGCTGTGCCCCGGCTGAAAGCGCTTCCGCGGTATAGACACTGCGCATGGTTACCGCAAGTCCAAACGAGTCAAATCCGGGCCCAAGATTGGCCGTGCTGCCGGGAACACTGACTGTTACCTTGTTGATCACGTTCTCTCCTGGGGCGGCTCTGCAGTTTTCCGGAACGCACGCAAGCCGCGCTGCGTATCGTATAACGAACAACTGCTCACATCTTATCACGTTCCTGCCAATTGCAAGCCTCATGCGGCTCCGGCTGCACTTCGGCCTCATCCTGCAGGCACATGACGACGCGTTGACAACTGCCTGCCGGCCGGTACACTTTTCAGGATGAGAGACCAGAACCGTACGCCGTTCTTTGATGCCATTCAGGCATATATCGCCAAGCACCGGGCAGGACTTCACATGCCCGGCCACATGAGTGGCTACGGCGTGCATCCACGCCTCAAGGAGTTCTGGGGCGAGAACGTCTTCCTGTCCGACCTCACGGAGGTAGAAGGGCTTGACTATCTGCACCGCCCCATCGGCGTTGTCAAGGAAGCCCAGGACCTTGCCGCCGAGGCCTATGGCGCGCTCGAGTCGTTCTTTCTCGTCAATGGCTCGACGGTAGGCAATCAGGCCATGATTCTGTCCACCTGCGACCCGTACGACCGCGTGATTGTTCAGCGCAACTCTCACCGTTCCATGTACGGGGCGCTGATTCTCAACGAACTGCGGCCCATCTACCTGGAAGCCGAGGAGGACCGTCTGCTGCAATTCCAGACTTTTCCCTCCAAGAAGACGTTCGCTCGCGTCCTGCGGGACCACCCGGAAGCAAAGACGGTGTTTCTCACCAATCCCAACTACTTCGGCATCAGTGCAGATATTGACTACTACGTCCAGAAGACTCATGCCACTGGCCGTCGGATTCTGGTCGACGAAGCACACGGATCCCACTTTCACTTCCACCCGGACCTGCCCAAGAGCGCTGTTGACGCGGGAGCCGACATGGTGGTCCAGAGCACGCACAAGACGCTCGCCGGCCTCACGCAGACGTCGATGCTGCACCTGGGCTCGCGGCGTGTCGACAAGGAGCTCGTCCGCGCGACCTTGACCATGCTGGAGAGTTCCTCTCCCTCCTATATCCTCATGGCGGCGCTCGATGTCGCGCGCATGCAGATGGCTACGAACGGGCACGACCTCCTTCAGCGCGCCATCGACCTGGCGGAGGAAGCACGCCGCCGCATCAACAACATCGAAGGAGTATTTGCGCCAGGAAGAGAGCGCTCCCATACCGACGCCATCTATGACGTGGACCTCACGAAGCTCACCATCCACGTTTCGCGTCTGGGCCTGACAGGATTCCAGGTCGAAGAGATGCTCAACCGGGACTACAACGTTGAGATCGAACTCTCTGATTTTGAGAACATCCTCGCGTTCGTCACCATTGGCACGCCCAGAGAAGCTGTCGACGCACTGGTGAATGCGCTCGAGGACATCTCACGAAGACGGCACGGGAAAACCTCGACGCTCTCTCCTCCGCCGCCCATCCCTGCCATTCCCGAGATGGTCCTGTTTCCATTCGAGGCCTACTACGCCAAGAGGGAACGCGTACGCATGGAGGACTCCGTGGGCCGTATCATTGCCGAGCTGGTGACGCCCTATCCGCCGGGTATTCCCATCACCGTCCCCGGAGAAATCATGACGCGCGAGTGCGCAGACTACATGGTGTTCATGCGTGACCACGGGGCTGACCTGCAAGGCATCATCGACAAGTCGGCCCGCTACGTCCAGGTCGTAAAAGAGCGCTGAACCTCGTGACCTAAACAACGCGCGGGTGAATGCGGATAAACTCCGCTTTCTCCCGCAGTTCTGAAATCGTCTGGACCCCGACGTAACTCAGACTTTCGCAGACCTGCTCGCGCATGCGCCTGATGGCATGCTCAGCTGTTTCAGGCGTCAGCGTGTGCAGAACCACCGCTCCTGCGCCTGCGGCAAGAGCCTTGACGGCGCTGGCTGCCGTCTCGACCCCCAGGTTGCAAACCACCGGCTTCCCGTACAGGGAAGCTACATCCTCCGCCTCCATCAAGGCAGACAGTTCGGGAACGCCGACGCCGGACAGCTCCGTAGCCTCGGCCAGAGAGCTCGAACCACGTCCGACAACGACGATGTCCGCGCCGGCATCAATGACATCCTTCGCACCGGCGCGGGTTTCCACGCTTCCGACCATGAGCGGCATCCAGTCATACTCCGCCTTGATCATGCGTATCTGCTGCAGGACGGTCAGGCGGTCCGCGTGGGGCACATCGACCACGATGACATCGGTCCACACTTCCGCCAGCATGCCGATGCGCTCGAGGACGCCTTCGTGCTCCACATCGACGACTGCTCCGACAGCTGGTCGCCCCTTGGCATCGCACGCAGCTCCAGGGTCACCGCACGCGAATTCCTTCACTTTGCGCACCTCATGCGCCTGGTCCTCGGTCGTCGCAGCGAGTGGAATGACGCCCATGCCGCCCGCCCGTGCCACAGCCAGCGCCAGGCGATAGTCTGCAGACGGCTGGCGCGCAGAGCTCATGAACGGAACATGGAGCAGGAGACCATCAGAAAGCCTGGTCTCGAGAGCAACGCTCGAGGCAGCCACCTCACTGTGACGAGGCAAAATCATGACATCATCAAAGAAGAGTCCATCCCGGAATCCTGCCATGGCGTGGCTACTTGCGCCCCCACAACGACAGAAATCCGCGGCGCGCAGGGCGTTCGGCCTCCTCTTCGGCGGGCGCGGGCTGGGTTTCTACCTCCCTGACGAGACCACTCTGCATGAACCCGACGACGGTCTTGGAGACCTCCACGCTTCCCTGTCCGGTTCTGCGAGCGAGTTCGCGCAGCGATGTCGTGCCATCCAGCCCCGCCATCACCTGCCATTGCTGCCGTGTCAGTTGCAGCTCACCGCTGGCCCCCTCTGCCCGCAGTGCGTAGACGGCGTCGAGGGACCCAAGCCGCTCATGCATCGAATTCCACTCGTCGAGCGCCGCCGTGACCTGAAGGATGATGTCCGCAACCGGGACCGAGAGTTCCTTCGCCGCAGTGGTCTCGCCGCCTGCAAATGAAAACGTTCCCTCCCTGAGGCTGAACAAATCGATGAGTGAGGACATGGTCGTTCCGGGAGCGGTTTCGACATGCACGAGATGCGCGTCCTCAATGAAGACAGAAGCCTGAACCCGTCCCCCGAAGATGGAGCTTCCCTCAAGATTCAGCCGACCGGTGGCCTTCCCCTGGATGACGGTCTGGAGAACCTCGTCCACCTGGCTGTTGCTGAATTTACCTTCTAGCACCGGGACCTCCTGTTGCACTGCCGAATCCTTGTTTATTCTATGTTGCTCCACGTGGTTTTGCAACGTCTGTCACATGGTTTGTGCTTGAAGCCCTGCTCTCCGCCGGTATACTTGCAGGGTGCCTATCCTTCTGAAGGACATACTGTACGTGTTCCTTATTACGCTGATCCCCGGCGTCGAGGTGCGAGGAGCGCTTCCTTATGCAATTGGCGTACTCAAGATGCCTGCATGGCAGGCACTGCTGGTCGCCACGCTCGCCAACCTGGCCATCATCCCCATCTTCTTCCTGCTCGAAAGGCCCGTTCTGGGTGTCGCCATGCACTGGGCCTGGTTCCGCAGGTACCGTTCGCGCGTCGCCGAGCGCAGCCGTGGAACGCTCGCGCGGTACGGGGTATTCATCGGGCTGGCGATATTTGTTGCAATTCCGCTTCCCGGTACCGGTGCCTATACAGGCTGCATCCTGGCCGAACTTCTGCATCTCGACCGACGACACGCGGCCGCCGCCATCAGTGTGGGAGTCGTCGGCGCGTGCGTCATGGTGTTCCTCGTTTCCATCGGCGTCATCCGCGGCGTCCTTGCCCGGTGGTTCTGACCTTGCCGTGTTTCACGTGAAACAGTGACCGGCAGAGCCTATGGGAACAGACACGCGGGCTGACATGGCACCACTGCGCCATGAAGTCGCGGAGGCGATGCACGAGCTCGCGGCACTGCTGCCCGCGGGCGTGTCTGCAACCATCGAGGATGACCTTGTGATATCCCGCCTCACGGCATACCTGAACCTCCTTGCGGACATCGGAAAGGTCATGAACCTGACGTCCGACGCGAACCCCAGCGTGGTCCTCTCCAGGCATGTGCGGGACTCTCTCGCACCTCTCCTCGTCGGGCTGGCCCCGCCGCGCCAGCTCCTCGACATCGGGAGCGGGGGAGGATTTCCCGCGATCCCCCTCGCACTGGCCTGGCCGGGCAGCTCAGTCACCATGACGGAGTCCATCGGGAAAAAGGCTCGTTTCCTCGAGGAGGCTGTCGAGTCCCTGCCCCTCTCCAATGCGCGGGTCGTTCATGGAAGGGTCGAAGACCCGACCACGGGTCTTCCAGGGCGCAGCTTCGATATGGTCACCGTGCGCGGCGTCGCGCGTGTCGCAACTGTATTCGACTATGCAGAACCGCTGCTGGCTGGACCTGGAGGAAAACTGGTGCTATGGAAAGGGGAGAGGGACCTGGCCGAACTGAGCTCTCCTGCCTTGAGCCACAGGCTCAGTCAGGCGCACTGCAACGTGTCGGTGCGCAGATACACCCTGCCAGGCGTTGAACGCAATGCCAACCTTGTCATACTGGAGATGACCTGATGTCCGGAAAGTGCCCCAGGAGGAGTATTGCGTGAGGACCATAGCCATTGCCAATCAAAAGGGAGGCGTGGGCAAGACCACCACAGCCCTTTCTCTGAGTGCTGCACTCGCTGAGCTTGGACACCATGTCCTGCTTGTCGACTTCGACCCCCAGGCCAACGCGACCACGGGCCTTGGGCTGAATGCAGCGGAACTGCCTGCAACCGTGTATACCGTCCTGCTGTCTGGAGACCCGGTCGTAGCTGCCATCCGGTCAACAGGTGAGCACAATCTGTCACTCCTGCCATCGTCTATCGACCTTGCTGGCGCAGAACTCGAGCTTGCCGGCATGAACCAGCGGGAACACGTCCTTGAAAGAGCACTTGGCTCCCTGGACGGTTCATGGGACTACATCATCATCGACAGCCCTCCCTCGCTCGGCCTGCTGACGCTCAACGTCCTCACCGCTGCACGTGAGGTTATCGTCCCCATCCAGAGCGAGTACTATGCTCTGGAAGGGTTGACTCATCTGCTGCGCACCATCAGCATGGTCAAGGCCCGCCTCAATCCGGACCTGGCTTTGCTTGGGATCCTGGTCACCATGTTCGACAAGCGGACGATTCTGTCTGCGCAGGTCAAGGACGAACTGGTCAAGCACTTTGGAGACACTGTATTCACAGCGGTTATCCCACGCAGCGTGCGTATGAGCGAAGCGCCCAGTTACGGCAAGACCATTCTGGAGTACGACACACTGTCGAGCGGCGCCGAGGCATATCGGCAGCTTGCCAAGGAGGTAGAATCCCGTGAACAGCACTAATCGTCTTGGTCGCGGCCTGGATGCACTGTTTGGCGATGAGGCGGGAAGAACTCCCCAGCCCTCTGGCACGGGCTCTCGCATGCTGCGTCCTGACCAGGTCATGTCGTCCCCTCTTCAGCCGCGCCGCCGTTTTGAAGAGTCCGCCCTTGCGGCGCTTGCCGACAGTATCCGCAAGCATGGCGTGCTGGAACCCATCATCGTCCGCCCCAACAATGGAAGCTTCGAGATCGTTGCCGGCGAGCGCCGGTTTCAGGCAGCGGTGCTGGCAGGACTTGACCAGATACCGGTAACGGTGCGAGAGCTCGACGACCAGGCCGCAATGGAGATTGCCTTGTCAGAGAACCTCGAGCGCGAAGACCTTTCGCCCATCGAGGTTGCACTTTCGTTCCGGGACTACCTGAGTCGGTTCTCCACAACACAGGAGGAGCTGGCCGAACGCCTTGGAAAGGACCGAAGCACGGTTGCCAATCTCATCCGTCTGCTCGACCTGCCCCAGCCTATTTGCGACGCCGTAGACCAGAAGCTCATCACCGCTGGCCATGCACGAGCGCTGCTGCCCCTCAAGGACACGCAGCAGCTGGCAGCTGTCTTCTCGCAGGTCACAGCGAAACAGCTGTCCGTTCGGCAGACCGAAGCGCTCGTACGGAAGGTCCTCAGCAGAAAGCCCCGAACCGCCGAACCGGATGAAGCGCTGCGCAACATTCAGGAAACCATGCAGAAGCTGCTGGCGACGCGCGTTAATATCCGGGGGCGTGTGAACCGCGGTGTCATAGAGATTTCCTACTTCAACCAGGAGGACCTGCTGCGCATCCTCGGCATCCTCAACGCCCAGAACCAGCAGGGTCAGCCGGACACCAGGTCAGACTAAAGTCCCCTCGTCACCCGACGCATCTGTCAGGATCGGGACTCCGGCACGGCGAAGCTCCGCGAGTGCCACCTCCGCCGTTCCGCCGGTTTCCACGACACGGACAGCAACACGGCCAGGATACGTCCGGTGGAGATCCCGTACAAGTTGTACCGCCTCTGCAATGGAAATGCTGCCCCGCGCTCCCTGTCTTCCTGCCGGGGGCGGACCGACCGGGAAGACAACACGCACGGCCCCCGCTCGCCTCAGGCGCTCCAGCTCGGCGGCAGACTGAACCGGATAGACCGCCCACACCGGCACTTCAAAGGCTGAGATGGTTGCAACTGCAGCGGCCAGCTCCCGCAGTGCTCCCGGTCCGGGGAGTGCGGCAATCTCGCAGTGGTCGAAGACGCCTCTGTGTGCGCGGAGTGCATCCGATAGCCTGATGAGGGATACGCGCTGCCATGCGCCCCGCTCCGGTCCGTCTCCACGAACCGCGCACTCCGCAGCACACCGCGCACAATCCCCTGCGCACCGGCCCTCCACCAGCAGGCGAGCGATGCGGTCGCTGGTTCTCCATTGCTCTGGCAGCAACCCGAGCGCTGCCAGCGTTCCTCTCGTGGCACGCACGCCCAGCCCGTCAGCGTGCAGTCCCGGACCAAGCCGCCGCCCGCATCACGCGGGTAGCGTCCGCCGTCACGGGTTGCCTGGCTTCCGCCCTATCTGGGGCATGTCGTTCGTGATGATGAGAGACACACTGCACTTCGTACCGGCAGCGATGTCCTGGTACGCCGCGCTGATGGCCGACAGAACCGCGGCCATCTCTCCGTAACAGCTGATAGCCATGTTGCCGACCACACAACGTACGCCACCCGCCTCCAGTGTGCTCTCGAACTGTTTCATGACCTCTGTCGTCCTGGTTCCGTCGTATGGAAAGAGCACTGCCTGTACCTCCACATTCACGTGCAGACCTTCCTTTCGCTACAGATTGTCCAGCTCGTCGAGCGACTGCGCCAGCGTTTCGACTACCGCCGGGTCCCAGCGCCCGGCTTGCGTCTCTTCCCGAAGAATCTTGAGAGCAGTGTCCCTTACAAACGCGCGGCGATACGCACGGTCACTGGTAAGCGCCTCATAACTGTCCGCGACCCCCACAATGCGTACGAACAGGGACACGTCATCACCCTTGAGGCCATCGGGGTACCCTGAACCATCCATGCGCTCATGATGATGTCGCACAATCTCTGCGACCTCATCAAAACCATGCACAGGCTTGATGATCTGTTCTCCAAACTCGCTGTGCCGCTTCATCTCGGTCCACTCGTCGGGGGTGAGCTTTCCCGGCTTCGACAGGATTTCGCGCGGAATCAGCAGCTTGCCTACATCGTGCAGAGAACCTGCCAGTTCCAGAATCCACAGGCCGTGCCCTCTTACGCCAAGCCGCTTTCCAAGCATGACACTGATGCTGGCCACCTTCTGGTTGTGCCGGGGCTCCGTCGATTCTGTCAGCTCTATTGCGTTGGTGATGACACCGATGACTTCCGAAAGTTCAAAACGCTGCTTCACCATGCCCCGCAGATTCGTGAGAGACCGCATGCGGACACGGAGTTCCTCCCACGAGACAGGCTTGGTGAGAAAGACGTCAATGCCGCTCTCATATCCTTTGAGCTTGTCAACGAGCCCCGACAGCACAGTCAGCATGACAATGGGTGTGGTGCCCAGGCGCTCGGAGGCACGGATTTCCTTGACTGCCTCAAACCCGTTCACATCAGGTAGGAGACCATCGATGAGGATGACGTCGAAATCTCCCGTGGAAGCCTGCTCGATCCCCTCCCGTCCCGTCTTGACCCACGTCGCCTGGTAACCCCATCCCGTCAGCTGCTCCACCATGGCGGCTCCGTCCACGGCATTGTCCTCGATAACCAGCACCGGCGCCTGCTCAGCCTCTCCCTCGCGGTCATGCGATGCGAACACCAGCTCGACTCTGCGCATCATGTCCTCGTAGGTAATCGGCTTGACCACATAGTCGAAGGCTCCTATCTGCATGGCCTTGATGACGTCGTCGTCCTTGCTGATAGCCGACACGACGATGATGGGAATGCTCTTGGTGGACAGAGCGGCGTGCAGTGTCTCGAGCACTGTCAGGCCGGTGATATCCGGAAGACGCAGGTCCAGCAGAATGAGCCCCGGATGCTCCTTGACGGCAAGGTCGATGCCCTCCCATCCAGTGCTGGCTGTCAGGGGCGCATACCCCCCGCGTTTGAGCATGTTGCTATAGAGACGCAGGCTTTCAACGTCGTCCTCGACAACCAGTACCTTGCGCTCCATGTCGCTCACCCCTGTCCATGCTGGACTGCCACGCTTCTGGTGCACCTGCACGGCGCTTCTTCTCCACTGCTTACAGAGTATTATGTTGCTGTCACTGCAAAAAGCAATCAGAGAACGTTCCGGCGACACGAGAGGAGCAGGGGCCATGACTGACCGCTTCCCAGGACATATGGGGTCCATCCTCGTGGTGCACTCCGCCGCAGGACATTCCGGCAAGACCACGCTGTGCAGGGCTCTTGTGCGGGACCTGCCCTTTGACGTCTATATCAAGTTGGCACACAGGGCTTCCCGCGTCGAGGTGCTCTCCCTTGTACGCGGCACGCTGGTCCCCGCACAGGGCGACACAGGGCGCATCGCAGATATGCAGCGGTCGCGCGGATTGAACGCCCTGCACGATGTGCTGCTCGTGGACGGGCCACGCGGCGAAACGGACCGCGCTGTGGCCGACCTTCTGGCATCCTGGCCAGACGGGAGTCGCATCCTCATTGAGGGGAACTGTTCCCCGCTCCCGTGGCGGCCTCGTTTTCTGTACGTCCTGCCGTGTCCGCTGCCGCCCACCGCAAAACCTGACATGACAGAGATGACGCGGCGCGCCGACCTCGTGGTCGTCAACCGGTTTCCCGGCTGCAGTCCCTCCGAGCAGGCGGCACTCCTTGCTCTCCTGCGTGACGTTCACCAAGGCGTCGCCCAGATTGCCGGGTCTCTGCAGGAAGTCCATGTTCTCGCCGAGATCGAGAGGGCAGTGGCCACCCTGCTGCCTGCACTGAAGCACCCTTGAAAACGCCCCCTGCCGTGTCACACTCTGTGCGGATTCAACTATTCCTGTTCCTGTGGGGAGGTTCTTATGGAGGATACGCTGTCTCAAGTCCGGGATGAAGTGCTGAAGTCCTCTCAGGAAGGGCACATCACATGTGCCGCTGCCCTGGCAATCGCTCGTACACTGAACGTCGACCCGCGCGTGGTCGGCCGGATCTGCGACGACCTGCATATCCGCGTCCGGTCCTGCTCCCTCGGCCTGTTCGAGTAACCAGTGGGCTTTCTCCTTCTGCTGGCGACAGCGGCTCTCGCCGCTCTTCTCCTGCTCGCGCCGTTCACCCTCGTCGTCAACTTGCTTCCCCTCCAGCGTCTCGTGCTGCATGCCGTGGGAACGACAGCGGGCAGCAACGCGCACTTCACGACGCCCGAGGCGATCCGCCGTGTCAGCGACCTGCTGCTCTACCTGGCCATCCGCAGGCCGCTGCCAAACGATGGTTTCTACTCGGCCGTCGAGCTCGTGCACATGGCGGACGTGCAGTCTATCTTCCAGCTTGTCTACGGGGTCACGGCAGCAGCCCTCCTTGCATCCCTCGTCCTTCTGCCTGTGCTGCACCGACGCCACCAGGACCTGCGCCGCACAGGGCGCGCCGCCGCCGGCATCGTACTGGGTCTCATCGCCCTCCTGGGAATCCTGCTCGCAACGGCAGGCTTTGACAGGATCTTCATTGTGTTTCACGAGTTCGCGTTCGCTAACGACTTCTGGCTGCTGCCCGAGACTTCCTCTCTCATCCGGCTTTTTCCAGAGCAGTATTTCATGACCTACTTTCTGCTGGCCCTCTGTGGAAGCGCAGCCAGCGCGGTGTGCCTGCTTATCCCCTGGCGTCGTCCCGGCGCACGGTTGTGACCGCCAGGCTTTGCTGATATACTCGTCTCAGGTGCATACGATGCAATTGCTGTACCCACAGAAAGGAGAATACACCCATGGAACAACGTGCTGAGATCGGGATCATTGGTGGTTCCGGATTCTATTCGCTGTTGGACGACGCGCAGGACATCAAGGTTGAGACCCCCTATGGAGCCCCATCCGACCTCATTTCCCTTGGCGAAATCGCTGGCCGCAAGGTCGCGTTCCTTCCGCGTCATGGCAAACACCACCAGCTCCCGCCACACATGATCAACTACCGCGCCAATATCTGGGCGCTCAAGTCCCTCGGCGTGCGCCGCATCATCGCCCCCACCGCCGTCGGGTCCCTCCAGCCGGACATCAAGGTTGGCGACCTGGTCGTCACCGACCAGTTCATCGACCGTACACGCCGGGGTGACACAACGTTCTACAACGGCCCCGTCGTCACGCATGTCTCCACGGCCGACCCCTACTGCCCGGTGCTGAACAGCATTGCCGTTTCAACCATCAGGCAGCTGGGCCTTCCTGTACACGAGGGTGGAACCTGCGTCGTCATCGAGGGGCCACGGTTCTCTACCAAGGCCGAGAGCAACTGGTTCACGCGCATGGGCTGGCACACCGTCAACATGACGCAATACCCGGAGGTTGCTCTCGCCCGCGAACAGGCCATGTGCTACTGCAATATCTCGGTCATCACGGACTACGATGCCGGGCTCGTCGCCGAGGGCGCAGTCGAGCCAGTCAGCAACGAGGCGGTCATCAGGACCTTTGCCGCCAACCTCAAGAACCTTGTCACCATCATTGAAACGATGATACCTCAGATCCCCGGTCCCGACGCCGATTGCTCCTGCTTCCACGCACTCGACGGCGCAGCAATCGAGTAACCCATGCTGCCCATCCGCGACGACGCACCCTCCCGCACCTTCCCGCTGGTCACCTTCCTGCTGATCCTGGCCAACGGCCTGGTCTGGATGTGGGAGCTGTCGCTCGGCGGGGGGACGGCTCTGGACACCTTCTTCTACCGGTTTGGCTTCATACCCGGCATTCTGACAGGCGCATATGATGCACCATCGTGGGCTCTTTCGCCGTACGTTCTCACCATCCTCACCTCCATGTTCGTGCACGGCAGCTGGAGCCACATCCTGGGGAACATGCTCTTTCTCTGGATCTTTGGCAACAACGTCGAAGACCACCTTGGGCATGCCCGCTACCTGTTGTTCTACCTGGCAGGCGGTGTTGTGGCAGCGCTCGTCCAGCTGCTCTCCGGACCAGGGTCAGATGTTCCGACCATTGGTGCAAGCGGCGCCATAGCGGCGGTCATGGGAGCCTACTTCTTCGTGTATCCCACTGCGCGTGTCCAGGTACTCGTCTTCTTCATTTTCATCACGACCATCCGCCTTCCGGCATGGATTTTTCTGGGCGTGTGGTTCCTCATGCAGTTGTTTGAAGGCACGTACGGGGCAGCCCAGGGCGTCGCCGTGTGGGCACACGTCGGCGGATTCCTGTTTGGCCTGATGATTGCCTGGATCGACAGGACCAGGCAGCGACGAAGAATGGACTTCACTGTCTAGAAGGGAGGCTGGCATGCACATCCTCGTGACGAACGACGACGGCATATGGGCACAGGGCATCAGGACGCTTGTCGAAGCGATCCCTGCGGAGCACACGGTCTCCGTCGTAGCCCCTGAATCGCCTCAGAGTGCCAAGGGGCATTCGCTCACCATGCACAAGCCCCTGCGCGCGCACAAGGTCGACGACTACGTTCGGCCGGGCGTGACCGCCTGGGCGGTATCGGGCACGCCGGTAGACTGCGCCATGCTTGGCCTGGACGCGCTCATCGACCAGCCGGTCGACGTCGTGTTCTCGGGCATCAATCACGGCGACAATCTCGGCGATGACCTGCCCTATTCCGGAACCGTCTCCGGCGCGTACGAGGCGTTCCTTTCTGGATATCCCAGCATCGCCTTTTCGACGGCCTTCCGCCGTGATGCGGTCACGTCATTCGATTTCGAACCCGTGGTCTGGTTCGTTCAGAAGCTTCTTCCTCTCCTCCCGCAGCTCATCGACCTCAATAGGCCGCTTTCCAAAACGTTCACCAACGAGCTCAACGGAAGCCTGTTCCTCAACGTGAACGCACCCAACTGCCCTCGCTCAGAGGTCAAGGGCGTGCGGGTCGTTCCTCAGGGACGCAGGAGGTATGCACATCGCGTCACCCCGAGCGTGGACCAGTTCGGCGCACCCATCTACTGGATCGGCGGAGAGGTTCTGCCCATCGAGCAGAGCGACACTGACGTCGCTGCCGTAGGAGCCGGATACATCAGCGTCACTCCCCTCAGCATTGACCTCACCGACTACGTTCTTCTGAACCGCCTTACCGAGCTGGGACTTCTGGGCGGTCTTCTGCCCTAGGGGCTGCCTCGGACATGGCGCGGCTCACCGTGCTGGATGGCGCCACTACCATTGGTGGCACCAAACTGCTCTTTGAGACTGGCGACACCCATCTGCTGTTTGATTTCGGTCTCAGCTATGCGACCATGGGCACGTACTTCGAGGAGTTCCTGCAACCGCGTACTTCTGCAGGCCTGACGGACTACCTCGTAACGGGACTCCTTCCCCGCCTGAACGTCTACCGGTCCGACCTGACCACCCTGCTTCGACAGATGCAGCCCTCGCTTGCGCGTGAGCTTGCCGATGCCCCCCGTATCAATGCATGCTTCATTACCCATGGCCATGTCGACCACACCGGGTCGATTTCGTTTCTGGACGAGACCATTCCTCTCTATGCGACCCCCGTCGCAGCTGCTCTCCTGCGCGCGGTCGAGGAGACGCAGGCCGGGCCCGGACCCGAGGACAGCATCACCGACTTTCTCATCCGCCCCAATCTCGGCTCTTCGACCCATGGCAAGCGTCTCCTGCAGGACCTTGCCACTTCCGTCACCTTCCCGGACTGCCGTGTCACGCCATTCCCCGTCGACCACAGCGTCCCTGGCGCCTGCGCCTACCTTGTCGAGTGGGACGGTGGAAGCCTCGTCTACACGGGCGACCTTCGCTTCCATGGACGGATGGGAGACAGCACACGCTCCAGCATGCAGGCGCTTGCTGCCGCGCACCCCGACTACCTCGTCATCGAGGGCACCAACCTCAAGTCAGACACGACGCCACAGGAGCATGAATCGGCTTTCCGGCGCAGCTTCACGTTCTGGGCAGAGCAGGACGTCGAGAAACAGGCTCTTGAAGAGGTACAGCACGCATCGGGACTCGTCCTGGCTGACTTCGGCATGAAAGACCTGGACCGTCTCATGACCTTTCAGCGCGTCGCCCGCGCGACAGGCCGCCGCCTGGCCATTCTGCCGCGCGATGCTGCCCTGGTCCTTCGGGCGCAGGAAGCCGGCTACCCCACCATCGACCTCGAGGACCCGGGCCTTGTCCTGTATATCAAGCGCGGGGGCAGCGGCACGTATGCAAAGTCAGACTTCCGAAAGGACTGGATCCGGTCCATGCTCCTGCGCTTTGCGGGCAGCGACCCGAACGCGCTCGACGCCACGGACCGCCGCGACGCCGTGGAGGACCTTCTTGACGGCAGCTGCCCGCGCATCGTCCGCGCCGCAGATGTGTCCCCGCACCAGAGCGAGTATCTGCTTTCTCTGGGCTACTGGGATATTCAGGAACTGTGCGACCTTCAGCCGGCGCGTGGTTCTCTGTATATCCACTCCTCGGCTGAGG
>DAONFE010000011.1:15527-28086 GCA_035403525.1 Candidatus Cryosericum sp. | reverse complement strand
CGCAGCTGCATGTCGTTGGAATTGAGATACAGGGCGTGAGCCCCGAGTTCGAACGCCGCGACCTCGAAGGAGACACGGGTGCGTGTAGACGCTTTCTGGAAAATCATGGCAATGGACTTGCCTTCCAGGTAGTGCTCCTGCTTGCCCGCCATGGCGTCCATTTTCAGCTTGTCACCGAATGAGATGATCTCAAGGACCTCCTCCTTCGAGAAGTCCTTGAGGCACAGCAGGTCGCGCCCTTTGAGTCTTGTAGCCATGGTTTCCTCCAGCTCAGATCAGGCCGAACTTCTTGAGGACGTCCGGGATTGTGGGTGTACCGATCTCTTGAAGCTCGTAGGTCACGCGGACCGACGGCTTGGTGAGTTTCATGACTCGCAGGAGATCAATGGGCGTTCCCATGATGACAACGTCACACGGGGTGGCTTCGATAGTCTGGCGCAGGTCTTCGATCTGTTGATCGCTGTATCCCATAGCCGGCAGGATGCTCATCTTCTGCGTGTATTTCTCAAAGGTCTGCTTGATCGACCCTACGGCGTACGGATGCGGGTCAACGATTTCTGCCGCGCCATACTTGGTCGCCGCAACATAGCCGGCTCCATACGTCATTTCGCCATGAGTAAGGGTGGGGCCGTCTTCAATGACCAGGACCCGCTTGCCGCGGATCATGTCAGGATCCTTGACGAACACGGGAGAGGCCGCTTCCACCATGATAGCCCTGGGGTTGACCGCATAGAGGTTGTCCCGGACGGTTGCCAGCTGGGCTGGCGTCGCCGAGTCAATCTTGTTGACGACGATGACGTCCGCCTGGCGGAAATTGGTTTCACCTGGGTAGTAGGTCAGCTCGTTGCCCGCGCGCAGCGGGTCTGCGACGGTAATCTTGAGGTCTGGCACGTAGAACGAGAAGTCGTTGTTGCCGCCGTCCCAGATGATGACATCGGCCTCTTTCTCTGCCGAGCGCACAATCAGCTCATAGTCGACGCCGGCATAAATGACGGCGCCCATGTCGATATGCGGCTCGTACTCCTCGCGTTCCTCGATCGTGCACTTGTACTTGTCGAGGTCCTCGTAGGTCGCAAAGCGTTCACACGCCTGGGCAGCCAGGTCCCCATAGGGCATTGGGTGACGGATGGACACCACCTTCTTGCCGGCAGCTCTCAGGGCTCGGACGACGGCACGGCTGGTCTGGCTCTTGCCAGAGCCGGTGCGGACGGCCGTGATGGAAATAACAGGCTTGCTGGACTTGATCTGCGTGCTCTTCGGGCCAAGCAGGCTGAAGTCGGCCCCGTCAGCCAGCACCTGTGACGCCTTGTTCATGACCTTCACATGTGGCTGGTCGGAATACGCGAATACTACTTCATCGACATTGAGCTCAGCAATAAGCTTGTCGAGATCGGACTCTGGGTAGATCGGAATACCATTCGGGTAGAGCTTGCCAGCAAGGGCGGCGGGGTATTTCTTGTCGTCAATGCCGGGGATCTGCGTAGCCGTGAACGCAACGACCTCGTAATCCGGGTTGTCGCGGTAGACGACGTTGAAATTGTGGAAATCACGACCCGCAGCTCCCATGATCAAGACCCTCTTTTTCATAAAGCCTCCTCTACAGAGAATAACGTCCAATGCGCTTCTCAGCGCATCCTGATTGTATCGCCATAGAACTCATTGTCAACTTGTCGACTGTCTGTTGCCGTTGACTATCAGCGCGTCACCGTATAATGGACTCACTGACGTGCTGGGAATGGTGCCCGACAACGCGCAGGAGCATATCCTGTCCAGCACGCCGTTCTCGACGAGGTGGATGATAGCGATGATACGTGGGTCAGTCCGACGGTGGATAGCGGTCGTACTTCTGATAGCAGTGGGCGCTGTTTCCGCGGGCTGTGCAGGCAGCGCGTCGAGTGCAGATTCGATGGTGCAGGCCCCGGTCCTCGTTGGGATCAGCCTGCGTGAGGCAGAACAGAAGGCAGCTGCGGCAGGCGTTGTCGCCCAGGTTACCTCCTCCGAGCCTTCCGCTACACTGCCCGTGGACTTTGTGCTGCGGCAGGATCCCGAGCCTCAGACGATGGTGCGTCGGGGAAGGATAATCTCCCTCGTGACGAGTTCAGGACCGGTTTCGGTGACGCTTCCGGACTTTGTTGGCGGTCAGTTCGAGGCAGCCCAGACCTTCATCACGGACAACCAGCTGGTCCTTGGGGACCTCGTCGAAAATGTCGACCCCAGCGCCGTTGGCACCATTCTTGCCCAGGACCCGCCCGCTGGGTCTGACGTTGCACGGGGTTCCGTGGTGACCCTCACGGTAAGCCGGGGGACAATGGCAGTGATGCCTGACCTCGTCGGTCTCAGCCTGACGGAGGCGCGCAAGCAGATGAGTGCTCTGGGGTTCACCGTGAGCAAAGTGATTGTGTCGCCTCAGACGACACAGCCGGCGCAGCTGGTGTTGCTGCAGGAGCCTGCTGCTGGTGACGCCATCGAGAAGGGCGCCTGGATCGAGCTGACCGTCTCCAAGGTTCCTCAGTGATGGCACAGCATGCCCTGGTTTCCGTTTCTGTACTGAACACCGACTTTACGCGGCTTGGCGAGTCTTTGCAGCGTATCCGGGTGGCCGGGGCTGACAGCGTTCATCTCGATGTCATGGACGGTCACTTTGTGCCGAACATCTCGTTTGGTCCCGCGATTGCGGGCGACATTGCCCGGGCGGGCGGACTGCCCGCGAGTGCTCACCTCATGGTTGATGCCCCGGAGAACATGTTCTTCTCGTTTACATCCGCAGGCGTCGCGGAGGTGCTGTTTCACCTCGAGGCAACCCGGTATCCGTTCCGTGCCCTGGACCTGCTGAAAGAGGCTGGCGTGCGCGCTGGCATCGCAGTCAACCCGAGCACTCCGCTCGAGGCCGTCCTTCCTCTGCTGGACAGGCTTGATACCGTGCTCCTGATGTCGGTGGAACCAGGCTTTGGTGGTCAGGCGTTCCTGCCGGTCACACTGGCCAGGGTGTCCCGGCTCCGCGCAGCTGCCGCCGGACTGGACCTGCGGATTTCCGTGGATGGTGGCGTGGACGCTTCGAACTGCGCGCCTCTCCGCGATGCTGGTGTCAGTGAACTGGTCGTTGGAACGGCTTTTTTCCGGTCGCCTGATCCCGCTGCTTTCGTCGCACAGTTGAAAGGCGACTGACCTCCCATATGCCCCGGACTCCTGTCGTGATAGTTGCCGGCGGCGAGCCGGGGTCCTCAGCCTTTCTGCGCAGCTTCGAATGGACTGGCCGCTACGTTGTTGCGGTCGACCGCGGACTGAACACCGTCGCTGAACTGGGGCTGACACCCGACCTTTTTGTCGGCGATGGCGACTCGGCCCGTGTCGACCTGGTGGCGATGCTGAACCGGCAGCGTACCAACGTGGTGATGCTTCCTGTCCACAAGGACGTGTCGGACCTCGAAGCGGCATTTGACCAGCTGACAGCCATGGAATTCTCCGGCCCCGTTGTCGTTCTGGCTGGCCTTGGCGGACGCCTGGACCACCTGTTGTTCAACCTTCAGCTGGCTGTGCGGTACATGACTGTCTTCGAGGACATCTGCTTCGAAGATGCGCAGTGCCTGGCGCGTCCGCTTGCGGGGGTTGTCGACCTGGCACTTGCTCCTGGTCAGGTCGTATCCCTTGTGCCGCAGACACAGCAGGTTCAGCTGACGCTGGAGGGGTTCGAGTATCCGCTGGTGCATGCCATTGTGGCGCAGGGGTCGACCCGGACGCTCAGCAACGTTGTGCGTGCGCCCGTCCAGCACATTGCCGTGGAGCAGGGCACTGCCCTGATGATAGTGCTCAAAGCCGAACCCAACGCAGAGTTTGAAAGGGGTGACCTTGGAAACAACAGACCTTGACCGCGAAGCACAACGACAGGTACGTCTCCTGAGGCGTGGAGCAGCCGAAATTGTCAGCGAGCCAGCGCTCGAAGCCAAGATACGCAGCTCCCTCGTCTCGGGAAAACCGCTGCGGGTCAAGCTTGGCGCCGATCCCAGCGCCCCTGACCTTCACCTTGGTCACGTGGTGGTGCTGGATAAACTGCGCCAGTTTCAGGACCTTGGCCACCAGGTGGTCTTTATTATCGGGGACTACACCGCGCGCATCGGCGACCCCTCCGGGCGTTCCAGGACGCGTCCGCCCCTGAGCCCGGAGCAGATTGACGCTAACGCCCGTACCTATTTTGAGCAGGTCTACCGCATTCTGGACCCACAGAAGACAGAAGTCCGCTACAACGGCGAATGGCTGGCGAAACTCACCTTCGAGGAGATCATCCGTCTGGCCTCCCGGTTCACGATTCAGCAGATTCTTGAGCGTGATGACTTCTCGAAGCGGTACCACAGCCAGGTTCCCATATTCGTTCATGAGTTCTTCTACCCACTCATGCAGTCCTACGATTCGGTTGCTGTTCAGGCGGATGTGGAGCTGGGCGGCACAGACCAGAAGTTCAACCTGCTCCTTGGGCGGGAGCTGCAGCAGCAGGTGGGCCAGGAGGCGCAGGTGGCGTTCATGATGCCCATCCTGCCCGGTCTGGACGGCGTGCAGAAGATGAGCAAGAGCCTGGGCAACTACATCGGCATTGCCGAGAATCCCGTGGACATGTATGGCAAGTGCATGTCTATTCCCGATGGTCTGATGCAGCAGTACTACACCCTTCTGACGTCTGTTCCCGAGGATGAGGTGAAAGCCATGGCTCTGGGTATGGCCGATGGGTCCGTGCACCCGATGCAGGCCAAGAAGCGGCTGGCGTTCCTGGTTACGGAGCGCTTTCACGGAACCGACGCGGCACAGGTCGCCCAGGACAACTTCGAGAAGGTGTTCAGCCATCGTGCGTCGACGGCCTCTGCTGACATCGTGTACGAGGACGTCGACCTGCCTGAGCAGTTTGAGGGGATGCCCACGGCTGGCATCGTCGACATTCTTGCAGCGCTCGGGGCTGTTGCCTCCAAGTCCGAGGCGCGTCGCCTTATTCAGCAGGGAGGCCTGGAAGTGGACGGCGTCCGGGTGACCGACGTGGGCTTCACCCTGGACCTGACTCACGCTCCAGTGCATATGCGGGTCGGCAAGAAGCGTTTCCTCTCGCTGATCCCTTGACGTGAAAGGAGGCAGTCATGGCACAGCAGGACAGTTTGAACGACGGGGCGCCAGGGGCGTCTGACCGCTCACGCATTCCTCCCAACCAGCGCGTTACGGACAAGTTCTACACCTTGACGGCAGAGGACATCCCTTCTGTCGACACCACGTCCTTCGTCTTCAGGTTCTGGGGTGCCGTCAGGAAGCCCGTCGAAGTAACGTGGCAGGACCTCATGGCTCTCCCGCGCGTTGAGCGGGAGGCCGACTTTCACTGCGTGACCGGCTGGTCCATGCTGGGAACGACGTGGGGTGGCATCGTTGTCAGGGACCTGCTTGCGGCGGTGCACGTCGAGCCCGCGCCCGAGGCGCGGTTTGTGATGGCCCATTCTGTCACGGACTACACGACCAATCTTCCACTCGAGGACCTGCTGGCAGCAGATACGATGCTCGCGTGGGAATGGCAGGGCGCTCCCCTGCCTGCCGAGCACGGCGGACCTCTGCGGCTGCTGGTGCCTTCCCTGTATGCCTGGAAGGATGCCAAGTGGGTGAACGGACTGGAGTTCATGACGGAGGACCGTCCAGGCTTCTGGGAGGAGCGCGGATATCACATGCATGGCGATCCATGGAAAGAGGAGCGATACGGCTGAAAGCCGCTTGCCTGACTTGACAGACGCGCACTTCCCCCTAGAATAACGATTGGAAAAGGAAGCTGCACGTGGGCCTCTAGCTCAGTTGGTTAGAGCGCGTCCCTGATAAGGACGAGGTCTCTGGTCCGAATCCAGAGAGGCCCACCATTGTTTGTTGGTCGCTGCTACCTGTGGGGATGTGGCTCAGTTGGGAGAGCGCATGGTTTGCATCCATGAGGTCGCGGGTTCAAATCCCGCCATCTCCACCATCGAAAGGAGGAGGTGCTCCTTGTCGGGTCACAAGTACACTGATGTTTCCCTCTGGCAGGACGTGTCACAGCAACAGTGGGATGATTGGCACTGGCAGGTTGCCAATCGGATTCAGACAATTGACAGACTTTCTCAGGTGCTTTCTCTGACGGATGACCAGAAGGCCGGTGTCAGCGCGGCTCTCTCCAGGTTTCGCATGGCCATCACGCCCTACTACGCTTCGCTCATCGAACAGAGTACGCAGGATGACCCCATTTTCCGACAGTGCGTGCCCACTGCTGACGAGCTGGTTACGGTTTCCAGCGACTTGGACGACCCTCTCTACGAGGAGGTCGATTCGCCGGTCCACGGGCTGACGCACCGGTATCCTGACCGCGTCCTGTTCCTCATCACGGACCAGTGTGGCATGTACTGCCGCCACTGCACGAGGCGCCGTCTTGCGGGCATGACAGACGGCAGGCGCTCGAAGGCCGAGGTCGACGCAGCCATCGCCTACATCCGACAGCACGAGGAAGTGCGGGACGTTCTGCTGTCCGGCGGTGACGCGCTGCTGGTTGATGATGAGTTCCTGGAGTACGTCATCAGCGAGGTTCGCCGAATCGACCACGTCGAGGTCATCAGGATTGGCACGCGGGCACCCGTGGTCCTGCCACAGCGTATCACGCCCGAGCTCTGTGCAATGCTGCGCAAGTATCATCCTGTCTGGCTCAATACTCAGTTCAACCATCCGAACGAGGTCACGCCCGAATCTACCCGCGCCATTGGCATGCTTGTTGACGCGGGCATTCCCGTGGGCAACCAGTCCGTTCTGCTGCGGGGCGTCAATGACTGTCCCTACATCATGAAAGAGCTGGTCCAGAGGCTCGTTTCCATTCGCGTCAGACCGTACTACATCTATCAGTGTGACTTGACGAGCGGCATCAGTCACTTCCGTACCTCCGTCCTGCGCGGCATCGAGATCATGGAGTTTCTGCGCGGGCATACCAGCGGTTTCGCCGTGCCGCAGTTTGTCGTGGACGCTCCGCATGGCGGCGGCAAGATTCCAGTGGGCCCCAACTATATCGTGTCGATGTCCCCTGAACGCATCGTGCTGCGCAACTACGAGGGCACCATCGTATCGTATCCTGAACCGGAGGATGTCAGGAGTCGATGTCCAGAGCCCTGTCCCATCTGTGAGAAACAGAAGCGCAAGGTGCCTCCGGAGGGTATTGCCAAGATCTTCGCAGGCGAGGCGTACGACCTGACGCCTCCCGGAACCCTGCGTGAACAGCGTCGCAAGCAACTACGAAAGGAGTGAGGAACATGGCCAGAAAGGACTACATCGAACTCAAAACTGCAATCCCCGGACCCACAGGAATGGAATGGTATGCACGCGACCGCGCTTCCATCTCCCCATCCTATGTCCGTCCCTACGTGCTCGTGGCAGACCATGCCGAGGGCATGCAGGTCGTGGACGTGGACGGCAACACATATCTGGACTTCACGGCAGGAGTTGCTGTCAACAGTACTGGCCACCGTCACCCCGAAGTAGTGCAGGCCATCAAGGACCAGGCAGACAAGCTTGTTCATATGTCTGGCACGGACTTTTTTTACCCGATTCAGATTGAGCTTGCCGAGAAGATAAAGGAGATCACTCCCGGCCCCACCGAAAAGATGGTCTGGTATGGCAACTCTGGTGCCGAGGCTGTCGAGGCAGGCCTCAAGCTCGCGCGGTACCACACGAAGCGGTCGCTTGCCCTGG
This sequence comes from Candidatus Cryosericum sp., assembly GCA_035403525.1. Classification (GTDB taxonomy): domain Bacteria; phylum Caldisericota; class Caldisericia; order Cryosericales; family Cryosericaceae; genus Cryosericum. Next base: position 20,370 of record DAONFE010000011.1, on the reverse strand, counting down.
CCTTTTTCGGCGGCTTTCATGGCAGGACGTACGGTGCTGTGACGCTGTCGGGCTCGAAGGCCAAGCACCGCGAAGGATTCTCGCCCATGCTGCAGGGCGTTGTGCATGTTCCCTATGCGTATTGTTACAGGTGCCCGTATGGCCTCGAACCCGAAACATGCGGCTTCCGTTGCATCGGCACCATCGAGGAGGTCATGGAACGGATAGCGCCTCCCTCAGACACCGCTGTCATGGTGGCGGAGCCTATCCAGGGCGAGGGTGGCTATGTTGTGCCGCCGGCCGGCTACTTTCAGAAGCTGCGCGAACTGACTGAACAGCGTGGTATCCTCCTCATGATTGATGAGGTTCAGAGTGGGATGGGCCGCACGGGCAAGATGTTTGCCATCGAGCACTGGGACACTGAACCAGATATCATGGCCATTGCCAAGGGCGTGGCCTCGGGCCTGCCGCTGGGCATCATGGTCGCGAAGAAGAGCGTCATGGACTGGAAGCAGGGGGCTCATGGCTCGACGTTTGGTGGCAATCCCCTGAGCTGCGCAGCGGCGCTCAAGACCATTGAGCTCATCCAGAACGGGCTCATGAAGCATGCCGCTGTCCAGGGCGAGTACATTATGAAACACCTGCGCACCATGCAGAAAAAGCACCCGCTGATGGGTGACGTACGTGGCAAGGGACTCATGATTGGCGTCGAGTTCGTTCGCGACAGCCGCAAGACGAAGGCCAAGGAGGAGAGCAACCAGCTGGTTCTCGAGGCGTTCAAGCGCGGCCTGCTGCTGCTGCCGTGCGGCGAGAACTGTGTCCGCCTGTCTCCCTCGCTTACAGTTACCAGAGACCAGTGCGATGTCATGCTCGACGTCTGGGAGGAGTCGCTGACGGCCGTCGAACAGCAGCTGAAGAACTAGGGCTGGTCCCGCATGAAGTCTTCTGCTGAGTTCAAGGCGCTGTACGCGGCGAAGACCCCCGGATCCCGCGCCCTGAGTGAACGAGCATCACGAACTCTTCCGGCTGGCGTCGTTGCAAATGTGAAGTACTTCCCCCCCTACCCTCTGTTCATGCAGAGGGCGGGGGGTTCGCATATGTGGGACGTCGATGGCAACGAGTACGTCGACTACTGCCTGGCATTTGGTCCGCTGATTCTCGGCCATGGTCATCCTGCCGTCGTCCACGCAGTGCAGGAATCGTTCGAAAAATGGGGGACGACGATCTTCGGCACGCCGCACGAACTCGAAGTCACATATGCGGAGAAACTTCTATCCATGCTGCCCGTGGGCGGCAAGGTCCGCGTGACCAACAGCGGGTCCGAGGCAACGTACCTGGCCATGCAGCTTGGACGTGCCGCGACAGGCAAACCCGGTATCGCTCGGTTCGAGGGCCATTACCATGGCTGGCACTACGAAGGTGTCTTGAGCAACGCTCCACGGGCGGCAGAGTGTGGCGACCCCCGACACCCTTCCTCGGTCGCAGGGTCCCTGGGCACTCCTGCGTCTCTGCTTGATGAGACGCTTGTTCTTCCGTTCAATGACCTGGAGGCCTGCACCGCTCTGCTCACGGAAAACAGAGAGCGTATCGGCACTGTGATTCTCGAGCCCGTGCCGCGGGCTTTCTACGACACAGACCCGGGCTTTCTGGACGGTCTTCGGGCAGTTACGAAGAACCTCGGGATGGTGCTGGTATTCGACGAGGTCATGTCGGGATTCCGCACCGGGCCCCGCGGGGCCACCGGCATCTTCGGCGTCGAGCCCGACCTGTTGACCCTGGGCAAGATTATTGGTGGCGGATTTCCTATCGGCGCCGTCGTTGGGCGGCCGGACCTGCTGGACCTGACGTCGCCGACTTCTGCAGGCGGCAGTGTCTTCCACTCTGGTACCTTCAATGGAACGGTGCAGGTGCTGGCGGCAGGACTTGCCACACTGGACATCCTCTCCGACGAACCGCTTGTGCGCTCCTTTTTTGACAGGACAGAGGCGTTCAAGGCAGACATTGGCCGCCTTCTGGAGGCTCACCATGTGCCTGGCCGCGTTGCCGGCATGGGCGCCAACTTTGGGGTGATGATGACGCGGAGCCCCATCCGCAACTACCGGGACCTGCAGAGCGAGGACGCAGCGCTGCGCGAAGCGTTTGACTATGCTTGTCTGACCGAGGGCATCTACGTTCATCCGCACAAGCCGTTCTACACTTCGCTGGTACACTCGGACGCGGACTATGAGTCGACCCTCAGGGCACTCGACCGCATCTTTGCGGCGATAGGGTAGAACCCGGACTACTGCAGAGGGAGGGAACCATATGGAGCCAGTCGTCATTGTTTCCGCAGTCCGTACGCCTGTCGGTACCATGGGTGGTGCGCTGCGCGACCTGTCGGCGGTGGACCTGGCGACGGCCGTACTCGACGCGGCAGTCGAGCGCGCGGGGGTCAGCAAGGCCATGGTCGACGAGGTCATTCTGGGTCAGGCCAAGCAGAGCACAGACGCGCCGAACATCGCGCGCGTTGCGTCACTGACTGCGGGGTTTCCGGAGGAGGTTCCGGGGTATACCGTGCACCGTCAGTGTTCCTCCGGGCTGCAGGCTATCATCGACGCTGTCTGGCAGATTCAGGCCGGCTACGGGGACGTGATTGTCGCGGGCGGGGTCGAAAGCATGAGCACAGCGCCCTACTATCTGCGGGCGGCCCGCTACGGGTACGGCGCCGGCAACGGGGAGCTGCTGGACCCCAACACCGAGAGCCAGCCACGCTCCCAGCCTGAGCATATCTACGGTTCCTTCACGATGGGCATGACCGCCGAGAATCTGGCAGAGCAGTACCACATCAGCCGCGAGGAGCAGGACGAGTTTGCCTTGACCAGCCATGTGCGGGCTGTTGCCGCTATCGATGCAGGCAGGTTTGCGGACGAGATCGTGCCGGTGACTGTTCCAGGACGGAAAGGCGCATCGACGGTAGTGGACACGGATGAAGGACCGCGCAGGGACACGAGCCTCGAAAAGATGGCCAAACTCAAGGCGGTGTTCAAGCAGGGCGGCACCGTCACTGCGGGCAACAGCTCCAGCCGCAACGACGGAGCGGCCGCGGCCGTAGTCATGTCCGAGCAGAAGGCGCATGACCTGGGCATCCAGCCTATGGCACGTTTTGTGGCTGCAGGCATTGCAGGAGTGAATCCGACCATCATGGGCATCGGTCCCGTCCCTGCGACGCGCAAGGCACTGGCCAGGTCCGGTCTGAAGCTCGAGGACATGGGTCTCATCGAGCTCAACGAAGCGTTTGCTGCGCAGAGCCTGGCCGTTGTTCACGAGCTGGACCTGCCCCGCGACCTGCTCAACGTCAACGGAGGGGCCATTGCCCTGGGACATCCACTCGGCTGCTCCGGCACGCGCATCTCGGTGACGCTCCTGCACGAAATGCTGCGGCGTGGCACGCGGTATGGACTCGCGACCATCTGTGTCGCCGGCGGACTTGGTGTTTCTGTCATTTTCGAAAACGCGCAGGCATAGACCGGGGAGGCACAGGGATGGCAAGCGACAAGTTGCGTAGCGTCGAGCAGGCGATTGCTCTGGTGAAGCCGGGGTCTCGCATCATGGTGGGCAGTTTTGGCATGGCAGGCTACCCGCGCGAGCTGATTGAAGCTCTTGCTGCAAGTGGTGTCTCTGACCTCACGATCATCAGCAACGACCTGGGCGCGCCGGATGAGGGGCTGGGGAAGCTGCTCACAAACAATCAGGTCAGGTCGCTCATCGGCACCTACTACAACTGGAACCCCGACGTGGCCGCTGCCAACAATGCTGGCCGCATTACTGTTCAGCTGGTTCCACAGGGAACCTTCGCCGAGGCGATCCGCGCCGCCGGCGTTGGTATTCCGGCCTTTTTCACGCCCACAGCAGCAGGCACGGAGCTTGCCGCGGGCAAGGAGACGCACGTGTTCGATGGCAGGACATGCCTTCTCGAGGAAGCCATTCACGCCGATGTCGCGCTCATCAAGGCGCACAAGGCAGACGAACTGGGCAACCTTGTCTATTACAAGACCGCCCGCAACTTCAACCCCCTCATGGCCATGGCGGCCGATACCGTCATTGTCGAGGTGGATGAAATCGTGCCGGTCGGCGCGCTGGACCCCGAGTGCATTGTGACGCCGCACATGTTTGTCGACATTCTGACGATGAAGGGGGCATAGCATGGAGATCATTCCCGAACAGCAGGCGAAGGAGCGTATCGCCACAGTTATCGCCCGGTACTTCGACCAGCAGGCCGCCAGCGGGCGGCTCTTCATCAACCTTGGCGTGGGCATTCCGACGATGGTTGCCAACTACACGACCAATCCGGGCATCTACGTCCAGGCCGAAAATGGCATGCTCGGTGTTGGCCGTGCTGCGTCCGAGGACTGCATGGACCATGACCTCATCAACGCGGGGCGGACCTGCGTCACGGAAACGCCGGGGTGTGTCTACATGGACAGCGCCATGTCCTTTGGCATGATTCGCGGGGGCCACGTCGACGCGACGGTCATCGGTGCGTTCGAGGTCGATGAGCAGGCCAACATCGCCAACTGGATTATTCCCAATGGCAAGCAGCTCGGGGTTGGCGGCGCCATGGACCTCGTCACCGGAGCGCGCCAGGTCATCGTCGCGATGCAGCACCTCAGCAAGAACGGAAAGCCCAAGCTGGTCCACCAGTGCTCCCTCCCGATTACCGGCTTTGGCGAAGCCGACATGATTGTCACCGAATACGCCGTGTTCGCCTTCGAACACGGGCATCTCGTGCTCAAACAGCTCGCTCCCGAGCTCACCCTTTCCGAACTCCACTCCATCACCGAAGCCTCCTTCCTGTAACATCCCGGGGACGGTTCCAAACTGTAAC
>DAONFE010000011.1:10830-15427 GCA_035403525.1 Candidatus Cryosericum sp. | reverse complement strand
TCCATCACCGAAGCCTCCTTCCTGTAACATCCCGGGGACGGTTCCAAACTGTAACGTTGAGCGCGCTGTACCACCCTGGGGACGGTTCCAAAGTGTAACATTCACTGTAACATTGGGGAGGGTTCCAAAGTGTAACATTCAAGATGTCGTGACCTGTAACATGGGGACGGTTCCAAACTGTAACATTCATGCTCACATGACAGGCACTGCGAGAAGGAGGAAACGATGAGCAGACATGCACGACAGAGTGTTGCGGGTGGCGTCTACCATGTGACGACTCATGGTAACGGCGCTGCGATGGTGTTTGACCAGCCGTACCAGAAGTTGCGTGTGCTGGACCTCGTGGCCGAGACCGCTGAGAGCCTGGACTGGGACTTGTACGCCTGGTGCATCATGGGCAACCACTATCACCTGCTGGTACGGACGCCGGAGAATGACCTGTCGCAGGGCATGCACCAGATCAACATGAAGTATGGCGAGTGGCTCAACAGGACCCTCGGGGTCAAGGGGCACGTATTTCAGGATCGCTTCTACTCAATTCTCCTGACACAGGATAGCCACCTGCTGGAGGCGTCCCGCTACATTGTGCTCAATCCTGTCCGCGCGGGTCTCGTGAGTTCGCCAGAGGAATGGCCGTGGAGCAGTTATGGCCCCGCGGTGACCGGGGCCCCTTCGCGGGTGCCGCTGCACGACCAGCCCCTCATGGCCATGTTTGACGAAGCCTCCGGGCCCGCCAGAGCTGCCTATCAGGAGTTCGTGAAGGCAGGGATCGGCCTCGATAAGCCCCTGTTCCTGATGTCGGGGAAGGCACGGACCTGGGCTCAAGCGACGCGTGCAAAGGAAACTGGCATCCCTGATGGCCTGGGTCGCCCGCGCAACATGACCCCCGACCCCGCCGAAGTCGCACGGGTCCTGGAACTGCACGGGGAAGGTCTGAGCCTGCGCAGCATAGCGGAAGCCATGGGCCTGAGCCACAGCACAGTCCGGCGCTACCTCGCGCTTGCTACTGACGTGGACGGTAAGCCACTATAACATTGGGACGACATCAAGACCATCCCTAAGCTGGTGCACCTACAACGGTATCGGCAGGGGAACCGAACAATCCCAGCGTAGTACTCCTCACTCAATGTTACACTTTGGAACCGTCCCCGGGGTGGTACACCTCGCTCAATGTTACAAATTGGAACCGTCCCCATGTTACAGTGAATGTTACACTTCGGAACCGTCCCCAGTGTTACAGGGTGAACTGCTGGACGAGGTAGGAGGGGTTCAGGGGTTCGCCAGTGGCGCGCTCGATCATGGTGTTCCACGGGTAGGTTGCGCCCGGCCGGAACACATTGTCCACGAACCACCGCCCGCCCTCGGGCGTCAGGTCGCTGCCGTCGCCCTTCGCACGCAGCGTGTGGTCGAACTGCGAGGCCAGCATTTCGCCCAACAGGTAGTTGTGATAGTAGACGGGCGCCATGGCGAAGTGGTACTTGGCGGCCCAGTCCGGCTTGGTCAGCCGCTCTTCGGGCACGTTGAGGTACTGGATGTCGTGGACGCCACGGTACCACAGTTGGCTGTCGCCCTTCTCGGTACGGTACAGCTCGCGCTCGAACAGAGCAAAGTGGGTCATCCAGCGCGTTGAGACAAGGATCTGGTTGCGGATGGCGCGGGGCAGCTCTGCCTGCAGCCGTGCGAAGTCCGCGTCGCTGACGCCCACGATCTGCCGGTACCACCGCGGGTCGCGCGCATGGCGACCAAAGAACATGGCAACTGCCTCGGTGGTGAAGATATGGGCGGGCTGGTGCAGGATGGGCGGCAGGCTCATGTCGGTGTACTTGTCGTAGCAGCCGTGTCCCATCTCGTGCAGCAGGGTTTCCATCTCGGATTCGTTGGGGCGCAGGTTGGCCAGGACGCGCACGTCCTGCTTGAGGTCGACGTTCATGCAGAAGGCGTGCTGGTCCTTGCCCGGCCGTTCGTACAGGTCGCTGCGGGCCACGATGTCGCGGATGTCCAGCCCGATGGCGTCGTACGTCTTCGTGGCCAGCTCCTCGATGATGTGGTCGCCCTTGCCCTCGAAGTAGACAGTGAGGTCGATGTCCGTGGTGCGCGGCGCCTCCTGAAAGAACATGTCGCTCATGTGCCACGGCATGAGCCTGTCGGGCTCGACGCCCAGCCGCTTGGACACTGCCTGGTCGATGTCGTCCTTGACGCGCCGGAACAGGCCGTCGGTCTGCGCGCGATAGCTCTCGAGCGTCTGCATGAGCCACGCGCTGTCGAATTCCTGCAGCTGGACGGACATGTCATAGTAGTCGGAGTAGCCCAGCTTGACGGCAGATGCGTTGCGCAGCTTGATGAGCTCGATGAGCCCGGGCTCCAGCACCGCGCCCACCTGCTTGCTGGCCAGCCACGCCTTCTTGCGCAGGTCCTCGTCGGTGCTGGTGCGCAGGATTTCCTCGATCTGCTTGTTGTTGACCTCTCGGCCGTCGATGGTTCCGCGGAACTTCGTGGTGATCCCCTGCAGGGCAATCTGCTTGCTGACCAGCTGCTGCAGAGTCTCCTTGTCCAGCTGGTTCTCTACCATCATGTCGTGCACCAGCTTCAACTGTCTGCGCTCGGCTGGTTCCAGGTCGCTGCCCGCGAGCAGCGTGTTGACGGTCTCAAAGCGCTGGCGGTCGGCCAGGAACAGGCGGAGCTGAAGGTCTGCCGCCTCTGCCTGGGCAGCGTATTCGTCGCGGCCAGTTGTGGACAGGTTCCAGCCGGCGACGTTGCACTGTGTGTACAGTCGTGCCAGCTCGTCGTTCAGGTCATGCAGGAATGCAGTTTTCTCCATTGGTACCTCCCCGGATGCTTACAGTGTAGGGAATGGTGCGCGAATGCAACCGGAGCCCCACGCCGTGCGGCGGGGGTGTCCGGGCGGACGGTTGACAGCGCCGCCGCACGAGCTATACTGCGGTCGTTCTCTGGGGCAGGGTGCAATTCCCGACCGGTGGTAGTAGCGAAGAGCTTAGCCCACGAGCCGCGCAGGCGGCACGACCTGGTGAGATTCCAGGGCCGACAGTACAGTCTGGACGGGAAGAGACGTCCGCTTTCCGTCCCCCAGGTTGATGGCAGCCAAGGCTGCATCTGCTATGGAGGTAGAGAATGGCATCAAGAAAACTGCGTCTTCTCACGCTGTCGGGCATGCTGGCAGCTGTCGGCTTCGTCCTGGAACTGTTCGAGTTTCCCCTGCTGCCTGCCGCGCCGTTTCTCAAGTTCGACTTCGGCGATGTGGCGGTCTTTGTGGCGGGGGCTTCGATGGGCCCGGGAGCGGCCTTGCTGACAGGCGTCACCAAGGGCGTCCTGTGGGGCCTCGTCGGGCATGGCGCGGACGGCTGGGTCGGCGCCCTCATGAACACGGTGGCAGTCGTGACCTTTGCACTGCCGGCGGCCTTTGCCTGTCGCAGCACTGCGCTGCGGACCCGTGTGCTGTCCGCTGTCCTGGGCATCGCTGCCATGACAGCATCGATGCTTGCGATGAACCTCATCGTGGACCCGCTGTACTTCAAGCTGCCGATGGAAGCCATCCGGGCCATGCTGCCTGTCATTCTGGTGTTCAACCTCATCCGGGGTAGCATCAACGCCGTGGCGTCGGTTGGCGTTCTGATGCTGCTGAAGCGCACGCCGGCGTTCCGTCCGTACCTCTCGACCTGAGGCGGCGGTCTCAGCTCGCGGTTTGCGGACTGCACGCCAGTGCCGCTTGTGTGGCAGGAGCGCGCGCCTATACTGTCCACATACGTCCGCGGCCGCTGTGCCCGGCACTCCATGAGGTGACGCGTGAATTCAGCCGATATTCGAGAAGGGTTCCTCCAGTTCTTCGAGGGCCATGACCATCTGAGACTTGCCAGTGCTCCCCTGCTGTCGCCAGACCCGACGCTGCTGTTCACCGCAGCGGGCATGGTCCCGCTCAAGCAGTACTATCTGGGCGAGGCGGTCCCTCCGCGCGTGCGCATGACCTCCGACCAGAAGTGCATCCGCACCAACGACATCGAGAGGGTCGGTCGCACGGCGCGGCACCACACCTTCTTCGAGATGCTGGGCAACTTCTCTATCGGCGACTACTTCAAGGATGACGCCATCGCATGGGCCTACGAGTTCTCGACCAGGGTGCTGGGCCTGCCCGCAGACCGCATCTGGGTCACCATCTATGAGCAGGACCTCGAGACGGCGGATGTGTGGCAGAAGGTCGGCATCCCGCGTGACCGCATCGTTCCCATGGGCGCGGACGACAATTTCTGGACGATGGGGCCGGTGGGACCCTGCGGACCCTGCAGCGAACTCTACATCGACCGTGGCATCCGTCACCCCGGGGACGAGCTGCAGCACATGGGCGGCGAGGGCGACCGATTCCTCGAGTACTGGAATCTGGTGTTTACCCAGTTCGACCGCCAGCCGGACGGGTCCCTCAAACCGCTCGCGCGCAAGAACATCGACACAGGCCTTGGGCTCGAGCGCATGACCAGCATCATTGAGGATACGGATACCGACTTCGAAACCGATGCGTTCCGTCCGATTGTTCAGACCGTGGCCGACCTGTCACATCAGGAGTACGGCGCCGACGCCCGCACAACAG
>DAONFE010000011.1:5059-10730 GCA_035403525.1 Candidatus Cryosericum sp. | reverse complement strand
TGCGGCGGTCCCAGGCGCTGGGGCGCATGATTGGCATCGAGGGATCCTTCCTGGGCAGCGTGGCGAGCACGGTCATCGACACCATGAAGCAGCCGTTCCCCGAGCTCGTGCCGGCACAGAGTCACATTCTGCACGACATGCAGGTGGAGGAGCAGCGCTTTGACCACACGCTGCGCGAAGGCCTGGTGGAGTTCAACCGGGCGGTGGAGGACGTACGCAGGGAGGGTGGCGATACCCTTCCCGGCAGAACGGCCTTCTATCTGCACGACACGATGGGCTTCCCGGTCGAACTGACCGAGGACCTGCTGCGGGATGCCGGGCTCAAGCTGGACCGCGCCGGTTTCGATGCTCTTCTTGACGAACAGCGCCACGGGGGCAGCGAGTCCTCGGGCGTCGAAGAGGCGACCCGCGAGCGCACGGGGTATGTCAGGCTGCGCGAGAAGCTGGGCGCGTCCCGGTTCGTGGGCTACGAATCGCTGTCCTCGCAGACGGTGGTGACTGGCATCCTGAGGGACGGCGAGGCGGCTGGCAGCGCGTCCGTGGGCGAGAGCATCGGCGTCGTTCTCGCGGAAACCCCGTTCTATGGAGAGAAGGGCGGGCAGGTGGGCGACACCGGTGTGATGACCGGACCGGGCGTCCGGTTCCAGGTGCAGGACACGCAGACGCCGGTCGAGGGCCTTATCATACAGTTTGGCACTGTCACGGAAGGGACACTGGCGGTCGGGGATGCCGTGCGCGCCGAGGTCGACGCGCCGCGGCGCGCAGCAATCATGCGCGCACATACTGCGACGCATCTCCTGCAGGCGGCCCTGCGGTCCATCGACCCGACGGTCCAGCAGAAGGGGTCCAAGGTCATGCCGGACGAGTTTCACTTTGACTTCAGTTTCCGCGGCAACCTGGGTATGCAGGAGCGCAAGGCTCTGGAGGAGCAGGTCCTGGGCTTCATCATGGTCAACGCGCCTGTCCATACCGATGTCATGCCCATCGAGGAGGCCCGCAGGACGGGCGCCCTCGCGTTCTTCGGCGAGAAGTACGGGTCGACAGTCCGGGTTGTGTCGGCTGGCGACATTTCCCGGGAGTTGTGCGGCGGCACGCACGTGCGTGCGACCGGGGACATCGGGTTCCTGAGGATACGCTCCGTTCGCAGTATCGGCACGGACACGAAGCGCATCGAGGCCTCGGTCGGACTGGCTGCCCTGCATGACCTGTGGTTGTATGAGGATGCCGTCGACCAGGCGGCGGACCTGCTGGGATGTGCTCCCACGCCGGACGAGGTTGTCCGGTCGGTGGGTGAACTGAGCGCCTCCCTGCGGGAGCGTGACAGGAGAATAGAGTCGCTGACAGCGCAGGCGGCCGACCGGCGGGTGCGGGACCTCATCGCAGACCCTGTCCGTATCGGAGGTCAGCCTGTGGTGCTGGCCACCTTCGAAGGGTTGAATGCTGATGCCCTGCGCCGCGCGGGGGATACCGCCGAGCAGCAGCTGGGCAGTGGCATGTTCATCGGGACAGTGACCGGAGGGGACGGGTTCACGGTCATCAAGGTGTTTGGTGATGCGGCGGCCCGCTTCTCGGCCCGCAAGGTCTTCACGGCGCTAGCAGACCGCTATGGTGGCAAGGGAGGCGGCAGCGACCGCATGTGTCAGGGGCGCCTGGGCGGTGTGCCCACGGTGGCTGACCTCGAGGCGGTGCTTGGCTGATTCGCTGTCGCAGGCCATCCTGTGCCTTGACGTAGGCGAGCGGCACATCGGGCTTGCGCGGGCGGTGTCCGGTATCGGGACCGCACTGGCCGCCGGGGCGATTGACGCCGCAGTCCCTTCCGAGGCTGTGCAGAGCGTGGTGGACCGTATTCAGCAGGAGCACGCAGGCGTGCTGGTGGTCGGCCTGCCGCTTGCGCTCGACGGAACGGACTCGGTACAGACGCGCAGGGTCCGGCGCTTTGTTGGCCTGGTACGCAAGGAGCTGGCGGCACGGGGCATGAAGGGGACCGTTCGTGTCGAGCTGGTGGACGAGCGATTCTCATCTGTGGGCGTGCAGCGCGCTTCGGCGAGCCAAGGCCTCAGCGAAGCGAAAGGGAGAGCGACCAAGGACCAGTGGGAGGCAGTCTGGATTCTGCAGGGCTACCTCGACAGGGCCCAGCGCACGAATGATGAACACTGACGAGGCGGAGAAGACACCGGCTGAGTCCGGCGCTGTGGAACCGGCTGCACAGAGGGTGCCCCGCTGCAGGAGGGGGCGTCGTGTTCTGGTCGTGGTCTGTTGTGTCGTTGCCATCCTGATCGGGGCCGGCTGGGCCAGCTGGTACAGCCTGATGCGGGTCACGCGCGCGGCGTCGCCGGACGCCTTTGTTGATGTCAGGGCGGGCGATGCGGTCAGCGACATCAGCGTGCGCCTGCATGCGATGGGCATGACGACGGACGACCGGTCTCTGAGCTGGTACTGGCGCCTGAGGCGTGGGGGAGACTTGCGTGAGGGGCGTTTTGTCGTGGGTACAGCTACCAGCATGGCAGACCTGTACCAGATTCTTGCAACGGGCTCGCCGCTCACTGTCCGCGTGACCTTTCCCGAGGGCTACACTGTCGCGCAGATGGCCGCGCGTCTTGGCGAGCAGGCCGGAATTGCGCCGGAGGATTTCAGCGCGGCGGCTGTGGACGGCAGGGGCACGACGCTCGAGGGTCACCTGTTTCCGGATACGTACGACGTACTGTACGCCGGGGACCCTGCTGTGGTGGTGGCGCGCATGCAGAGCAGGCTGGAGGAGGTGCTTCCTTCTGACTGGTCGGCGGCGGCTGCTCGTCACGGCTTGACGACGGACCAGCTGCTTACCGTGGCCTCCATCGTGGAGCGCGAGGCAAAGTTCGACGCTGACCGGCCCCTGGTGGCCAGCGTCATCTACAACCGCCTGCGTGCGGGCATGCTGCTGCAGATGGACGCAACGCTGGGCTACGTCCTGGCGAGCCACGACGGGTTCTACACCTGGGACGAGCTGAAGTTCGACTCGCCCTACAATACCTATGTGCACGCAGGCCTGCCGCCAACGCCCATCTGCAACCCCGGGCTGGCCTCCCTCGAGGCCGCCGCGCACGCGCCGCAGACGTCCTACCTGTACTTTCTGGCCAAGCCTGACGGGCACTGCGTGTTTGCACGCACCTACGCCGAGCACGAGCGCAACAGGCGCCTGTACCTTTCTGGAGGCAACTGATATGACACGACCCATTTTGGTTGGCATTGCGGGTGGTTCGGGCTCCGGCAAGACCACGGTGGCCGAGGAGATCATGCATGAAACCGGGCAGCCGATGGTGTTCCTCAAGCAGGACTCCTACTACCGCAACTTCGACGGCCTGACCATCGAGCAGAAGCGTGCCATCAACTACGACCATCCCAGCGCGTACGACGACGACCTGCTCATCGCGCACCTGCGCGAGCTGCTGGACGGCCGGGGGGTGGACGTTCCGGTCTACAACTACGCCCGCTACGAGCGCGAGAGCTGGACTGAGCATGTCGAGCCCCTGCCGGTCATCATCCTCGAGGGCATCCTGGTGCTCGAGAATGCTGCCCTCCGAGAGCTGCTGGACATCAAGCTGTATGTCGATACCGACCCGGACGTGCGCTTTATCCGCCGTCTCCTGCGCGACACGCGGGAGCGCGGCCGCAGTGTCGAGTCGGTGGTGGCGCAGTACATGGACGTCGTGCGCCCGATGCATCTCCAGTTCATCGAGCCGACCAAGAGGTACGCTGACCTCATCATTCCTGAGGGTGGATTCAACCGGGTGGCTATCGACGTTATCGTGAGCAAGTTGCAGCACTACCTGAACACAGTAAACTGATGGAGCTGCAATCGCACTTCAGTGTGCCGAACGGCGAGGTCTGGTTTGTGCAGGCTGTGCTCACGGAGTGTGAGGGCCTGGCGGTGGTTTCGCTGGGCAGGCGCGGCCCGAGGAGGAGTACGATTACGGTCCTGTATGACGACTCGGCCGCAGGCGAGCTTGCCCCCTTGGTTGCATATCTTGAGAGGACAGGTAAGATAGCACCGTTAGAAGACAACGACCTGTAACACCTTGGGGACGGTTCCATTTTGTAACATATGTGATGTAACACCTTGGGGACGGTTCCATTTTGGAACATATGAGATGGCAGCAGCAAAGGGGAACGAGCCGGGAATGGGGGATTGATTGACAGTGCCAAGTTCTGATGACGCGCGGTTGCACAGTCAGCTGGAGGAGCTTGTCGACCGGCGCGACTATGCCGGCGCGCTTCGTCTCGCCGCGCGCGAGGCGGACCATGCGTATGAGCGCCAGCGGTATGCTGACGGCCTGCGGGTCCTGCGTTCCCTCATTCAGTCGCTGAAAGACCACGCGGCAAACGCCTGGGACGTGTACATTGCCACGTACCAGAAGATCGTCGGGCTGGACAACCAGATGAAGGACAAGTCGGCCACCATCCGCGACCTTATCGAGTTGTCGCGCTACTGCATCAGGGAGGGAGACTTCACCAAGGCGCTCACTGCCGCCGACTCGGCGGTGGGGCTCGACCCGGACAGTGTTGATGCGCTCAATCAGAAAGCGCGCGTGCTTGCCTACCGCCGCGACTACACTCAGGCCTTCCACCTGCTGGACACCAGCCTGGGAGTCAGTCCGCAGAATCCCCGGACGCTGTATCTCAAGGCCAGCATTCTGGGCAACAGCGGCAAGTTTTCCGAGGCCCTCGAACTGTACGAACAGGTGCGCCGGCTGGAACCCGCCTACCCCGGGCTTGCCAAAGCCATCGCAGAGATCCGGCACCAGATCGACTGGCGCGTGCGCGCCATCGAGGGTCCCGCAACGGCTGCGCGCGTGACCCAGCCGCCGGACATCGACCGTATCCCTGCCATCGAGCGCAAGGGAAAGGCGGACGAGCAGGAGCAGGAAGGGCGGGCCCGTCTCGAGACGCTGTATGATGAGGCTCCGCCAGCCGAGCCCGAACCCCAGGCAGTCGCGCAGGCTGAGGCCGTGACCGAAGCGCAGCAGCCGTCCGAGCCGGAGCCTGCCGGGACGGGCGGTGCATCTCCGGCCGCGTCGGACAGGGACCTGATTCCGGACATGTCGGGTGAACTGAAGATGGACACCATGGTGGTTCCTCGCCAGGCGTGGGCGACTACCGAGCCCGAACCGGCGCCCGCCTCCGAGGCTGCGGGGCTGACCGTGTTGAACCAGAGCGAACTGGCGGCCCTCAAGCGCAGCCAGCAGCAGGCGCCTGCTGCCACGTCCGCAGAAGGGCCGACCGCTGCTGTGCCCGCCCCGGAGGCGGGGAGCACTCAGCCAGTCACGCGCGGGAAGACAGCCGAGGACATGCTCATCGGCATCATGAAGCAAGTGCGTCAGGGCACCCTTGCCCGGGACGACCTCATGGCACGCCTCTCGGAAACGGACAGCGTGACCATTCCTCTCTCGCTCGCCGTGCTGTACTTCAATGTTCTGAGGTCGCCACAGGACGGCCGCGCGCTGTCGGACCTGCTGGCGTGGCTGGGGCACGAGCAGTATGCCAGGCTTCCCCTCGCGGTGCTCGAGGATGCGGTCGACCAGGGTGCGCCCGTGGACACGGACGTGCCCGAGGTGGCAGAGGTCCTTCTGCGGGCGGACGGGGACAAGCTCAGCCCGGAACTGCGCCGCAGAAAGGCAGACCTTCTGCTGCAGCG
>DAONFE010000011.1:2823-4959 GCA_035403525.1 Candidatus Cryosericum sp. | reverse complement strand
ATCGTGGACCGCCTTGCACACGGAGCCGCGGACGAGGCCATGTTCGTGCGCAACGAGGCCCTGTTCCAGAGTGTCACCCTCAGCGACCAGAAGGTCGGTATCCTGCGCCGCGTGCTCTCCGGCGCGCTCAGCCCGGACGTGCGCCGGCGGGTCCTGCAGTCCCTGCTGGTGCTGGGCGACCTCAACCCGGCCGAGTTCACCGAGCTGGTGGGCCTCATGGCGCAGGCACGCGACCGCACGAACACACCGTGGCTCATCCAGTATCTGGTGGACCACCAGGGCGAGCTGGCCGACAGCCGCTTCCTGCTGGACCGCCTGGCCTCCGTCGCGGACATGGACTATGAAAACAGGTACGGGCTGGGCCTTGCGGCCGAGCGGATGCAGGCGTGGAGCGCAGCGGCCGGCTACTTCATGGAGGCCCTGCGTGCTCGCCCCGGGGATGCCGACACCATCGCCCACGTTCTGGCCGCCACAGTGGCAAGCGGCGACTACGACCGCATCGCCGACATTGCGGAGCATGCGGGCCTTGCGCCCGCCGACCTCGAGGGGCTGGTGGACAAGGCAGCCGCCGAGGCGCCAGGGCTGACGGCCGGCTCGGCCGAGCAGAAGCTGGTCGCAGCATGGGCGGCGTTTGCGGGAGCCCGCTATGAGGAAGCTGTTGCCATGAGTTCAGGCACGGTCCGCTCGGGCGGAGACCCTCGGTTCTATGTGCCCATGGCGCTGTCGTTCGAACGTCTGGGCCTGCCGGAGCTTGCTGTGCGCGAGCTGGACCGCGGCGCGCGCCAGGCCGGCGTGACAGGCGAGGTCAGGGCACTGCTCAAGTACCACGCGGCGGTCATTCAGCTGGGTCAGGGTGACACGGCTGAAGCTGCCAGGCTGTTGAGGGAGACCCAGGAGCTTGCTCCCGGATTCCGTGACACTGCGGCGCTGCTCCGGCAGTGCGGCGCGCAGGATGCGTAGGTGGTGAGATGATGACACTGGAGGAACGGTGGAAGGCAGACGGTCGGTAGGAAGCATATTGCTGTCGCACGGGTTCATCACGCAGGAGATTCTGGACGGGGCGATTGCCGTTCAGCAGCAGACCAACGAGCCCCTGCTCAAGATTCTCATTGACCAGGGCTTCATCAACGACGACATCAAGGCGCAGGTGCTTGCCGAGCAGTGGCACGTGCCGTTCGTGGACGTCATGGCCCAGCAGATCGACGCCGACGTGCTGGCCATCGTCGACCAGGAGCGCGCCAAGCGCTACGGCTTCATCGCCTTCAAGCGAGAGGAGGGGGTTGTCAGCATTGCCATCAGCGACCCGACCAACATCGAGCTCATGGACTATCTGCTGGCGACCTACGGCCGCGACACGCGCTTCTATGTCGCACCCAAGAACGCCATCTACGGCGCCATCGAGAAGTACTACGTGGTCGGCAACTCCATCAAGGAGGCCAGCTCCGAGGCCAAGACCGAAGTCGTCCCCGAGCCGGGGGCGGGCGAGGAAGTCAGCATCGAGCAGCTGCGCGAGATGGGCCAGGACGCGCCGGTCATTCGGCTGGTCAACACCATCATCACGCAGGCCATCGTCGAGCGTGCCTCGGATATTCACGTCGAGCCCCAGAAGGACCATCTGCGTATCCGCTACCGTATCGACGGCATCCTGCAGGAGAAGCAGAAACTGCCGCGCAACATCCAGCCGGGCGTGCTGTCCCGCATCAAGATCATGTCCAACATGGACATCGCCGAGCGCCGCAAGCCACAGGACGGACGTATCTCGCTGCGCATCGAGAACCGTGCCATCGACTTCCGTGTCAGCTCCCTGCCCACCATCTTCGGCGAGAAGATCGTCCTGCGTATCCTGGACAAGAGCTCGGCCATGGTGCCGCTCGAGGACCTGGGCTTCCTCAGCGATACGCTGAGCCTGTTCAACAGCGTCATCAGCCAGCCTTACGGCATGATCATCATCTCGGGGCCCACAGGCGCAGGCAAGACGACGACGCTGTACTCGGTGCTCAACCGCCTCAACACGTCGGGCAAGAACATCGTGACCGTCGAGGACCCGGTCGAGTACCAGATGGACGGCATCAACCAGGTGCAGGTCAACGTCAAGGCGGACATGACCTTTGCAAATGGCCTGCGCAGCATCCTGCG
>DAONFE010000011.1:1328-2723 GCA_035403525.1 Candidatus Cryosericum sp. | reverse complement strand
GGTCTGGGCCTCAGCACGCGCGGCAAGCTGGAGGACATCACGTTCTACCGGGGCACCGGGTGCGCCAAGTGCGGCGGGTCGGGGTACCGGGGCCGTACCGGCATTCACGAGATGATGAAGATCGATGATGACCTGCGCCGCCTGATCCTGCACAAGTCGACGGCGCGGGACATTTCGCAGGCCGCGCGCAGCCATGGCATGCGCACCCTGCTTGAGGACGCCCTGGTCAAGGCCAGGGAGGGGATTATCTCGCTGGAAGAGGTCTTACGCGTAGTATCGACCGTTGAGTCGGACTGAAGGAGCCCCCATGATAGCCGAGACAGAAGCACGTCGCATCGATCTTGCCACGATTCTCAAGGTTGCCACGGAAAAGAACGCAAGCGACATTCACCTGCAGGTGGGCCTGCCGCCCATCCTGCGCATCCAGAAGAAACTGGTCGCGCTCGGGACCGAGAAGCTGTCGCCCGAGCGGGTGGAGGAGCTGATGTTCCCCATCATGAACGACCACCAGAAGGTGCTGTTCAAGCAGAACATGGAGTACGACTTCAGCTATGGCATCAAGGGCCTTGCGCGCTTCCGCATCAATGTGTTCCGCCAGCGCGAAACCATGGCGGCTGCTCTGCGCAAGATTCCCTATGAGATACCGCCCATGGAGTCGCTGGGTCTGCCGCCAGCAGCCTTCACCTTCCCCAAGCTGAACCGGGGGTTTGTGCTGGTGACGGGTCCCACGGGCCATGGCAAGTCCACGACGCTCGCCTCCATCATCGACCGCATCAATCAGGAGAGGCAGGCGCACATCGTGACCCTCGAGGACCCCATCGAGTACCTGTTCCAGCACAAGCAGAGCATCGTGGTCCAGCGCGAGCTGGGCACCGACACGCAGAGTTTTGCCAATGCCCTGCGCAGCGCCCTGCGCGAGGATCCGGACGTCATCCTGGTGGGCGAGATGCGCGACTTCGAGACCATCGGCGCGGCGCTGACGGCGGCCGAGACGGGCCACCTGGTGTTTGCAACCCTGCACACCAACAGCGCGGCCCAGACCATCGACCGCATCGTGGACGTCTTCCCGCCCTACCAGCAGCAGCAGATTCGCGTCCAGCTGGCCAGCGTCGTGTCCGCCGTTCTGACGCAGCAGCTCATGGTGCGCAAGAACAATGACGGCCTGGTTCTTGCTTCCGAGGTCATGCTGGCGACGCCGGCAATCAAGAACCTCATCCGCGAAAGCAAGACGTATCAGATACAGTCTGTCCTGCAAACCAGCACGGCATCCGGCATGATGACCATGGACCAGTCGCTCAAGGCTCTGTATGAGCACGGCGCCATCAGCTATGAAGACGCCATCGACCACGCGTTCGACCCCAAGGAGCTCCAGCGCCTGCTGGGGCACCAGCAGTA
>DAONFE010000011.1:0-1228 GCA_035403525.1 Candidatus Cryosericum sp. | reverse complement strand
GCCAAGGACCTGTCCATCTTCACCTCGCAGCTGGGCACCATGCTGAACGCCGGCCTGTCCATCACCAAGGTGCTGGACATTCAGGCCAAGCAGCTCAGCAACCCCAAGCTGCGTGCCGTGACCGAGGACCTGAAGCGCAAGGTCGAGTCGGGCCTGCCCCTCTCCACGGCGATGGATGGCTATCCCAACATCTTCAGCACCCTGTACAGTGCCATGGTCCGCTCGGGCGAGGCCTCGGGCAACCTGGGCAACTCCCTGCTCAAGATGGCGACGTTCCTCGAGCGCGACGCCGAGCTCAGGCGCAAGATCAAGAGCGCCACCAGCTACCCCGTGACGGTCCTCATCGTGAGTTTTGCCATCGTCATCCTGCTGTTTCTGTTTGTCCTGCCCCAGTTCGTGACCTTCCTGACGGCCCTCAACGTCCCTCTGCCCATGCCCACGCGCGTGACGCTGGGCATCAGCGACTTCTTCGTGAAGCGCTGGTATGTCATCTTTGGCGTCATCGCGCTGGTGTTCTTTGGTGCCCGGGCGCTGCTGCGCACTCCCGGCGGCATCCAGTGGAAGGACAACCTGGCGGTCAAGGCGCCCATCATCGGGCCGCTCGTCCTCAAGACCTCGATGGCACGCTTCACCGACACGCTGAGCACCCTGTTTGGCGCGGGCGTGCCCCTCATCCAGTGCCTCGAGATGGTGGGCGGCACGATGGGCAACACGGTGGTGGCGGCCACCATCGACCAGGTCATCACCTCCATCAAGAACGGCTCTGCACTGAGCGCTGCGATGGCCGAGACGTCCTTCTTCACCCCCATGGTGGTGCAGATGACGACGGTGGGCGAGGAGTCCGGCTCGCTGGAGACGATGCTGTCCAAGGTGGCGGCCTTCTATCAGACCGAGGTGGACGCGGCGACCGAGAGCCTGACCAACACGCTGAACCCCATCCTGATGCTGGTGGTGGGCGGCATGATCGGCTGGGTCCTTATCTCGCTGTACCTGCCCATCTTTACCATGGCGGGCGGCATCACCTGACAGGCACAATTGCACCGTCAGTCGCGAAGCGGCGTGCAGGACAGGTTTCGCAGGAACTTGACAAATCTGTGAAAGTTATTCTACTGTTGCCAACGGAGGGGGCCGCATGGCGGCCCGTTCCGCAGGAGATGCTGAGAAGTCGGTCCCGATTGGGTGGACGCCAGGGGCCGATGGAGCAGGGTGGCGTAACCGGCCTGGTCAC
>DAONFE010000010.1:28457-41292 GCA_035403525.1 Candidatus Cryosericum sp. | reverse complement strand
AACTGCTCCGTGACGGGATTCCACTCGCTGCGCCACAGGAACGGAAGGCCGAAGGCGGCCCTCGAGTCCCTCGAAGCAATGAACAGCTGCAGGAGAAACAGGACGATCGTGGCGACCAGCGCCACGGCGGCTGTCAGACTGACTGCGTCGAAGGCCCGTTCACGGACCAGCTCACGCCGGTCACTGCGGGATTGTCGCGCCACCATAGGTCATTGAGTTCACGAGCGTCAGCGCTTTCGTGACAGCGGCCTGGGGCAACCTGGCGTAGAAGAGGCTCTCGTTGATGGACTGCCCCTCCGTCAGCACCCACGTGAGCATGTTCCTGAGGGCCTTGGCCTGCTCCAGGGTGCGACCGCCATACTGCTGCTCCTTGTAAACGAGGATCCAGGTGAATGCGCTGACAGGGTATGCATCCTGCGCGGGACTGTTGACGATCATGACGCGCAGGTCATCGGGCAGCGTGCCGGTAGCTGCGGCAGCCGACGAGGCAAGACTGGGTGTGACGAACGTCCCGGAGGAATTGCGCAGCGAGGCGACCGGCATCCCGGCCTGCTCCGCATACACCAGTTCGACATAGCCGATGGCGCCCTTGTTCTGCGAAATCATGCCGGCAACGCCGTCGTTTCCCTTGCCGCCGATACCAGCAGGCCAGCTGACCGACTTTCCAGCGCCGACTGCGCCCTTCCACTGTGGGCTCACCGCCGAGAGGTAACTCGTGAAAATGGACGTCGTGCCGGAGCCGTCAGAGCGGTGGACGACCGTGATGGCAAGGTCCGGAAGTGAGATTCCAGGATTGAGCGACGCAATGCCCGCGTCGTTCCACTTTGTTATCGTGCCCAGGAAGATGGCTGCGACGGTTGCTCCGTCGAGTTTCAGAGTGGGCTTGCCTTCCAGGTTGTAGGATAGCACAACGGCGCCGATGCAGGTGGGAATATGCAGAACAGGTGCGCCCATAGCCGCCTGCTCCTCATCTGTCAGGAATGCATCGGACGCGCCGAAGTCCACTGTCTTGTCGGTAAGCGCCTTGATGCCGCCGCCCGAACCTATGCTGCTGTAATTGACGCGGACGCCGGTTGCCCCGTCATACACGTCGAACATCTTGGAGTACAGGGGGTATGGGAACGTCGCTCCTGCTCCTGTGAGGTTCTTGACGGCAGACGGCTGCGACGTCCCGCCGCAGCCCGCAAATGCAAGCACTGCTGCGATGACAAGTACAGCAGTCACAGCAGATAGCCACGTATGTGTCCTCATGTCAGCCTCCCTGAACAGCGCGTCGCGCAGGTTTCCCCGGCACTCATAGACTAGGGCATAATGTGGCGCCCGCCACGCGCAAATGTTAAGATTGCATTAAGGAACGGTACACAGCAAACCCGCGTCCGGCTGCGTCCGGACGCGGGAGGAAGGAGACTCGGAGTGGTCAGTCGGGAATCGGGGCTCCGCCGTACGTCATGGCGTTCACAAGGGTCTGGGCCTTGGTGACCGCCGGAAGGGGAAGCTTGCCATATCCAAGACCTTCATTGACAGACTGTCCGGTGGTCAGCACCCAGTTCAGGACGCGCTTGAGCGCGATTGCCTGACCGAGTGTGCGGCCGGAGTACTTCTGTTCGCGATAGACAAGCAGCCATGTGAATGCAGAGATCGGATAGGCCTGAGGGTCGCTGCTGTTCATGAGGTTGACCTTGAGGTCGTCGGGAAGAGCGATCTGTGCGGCACGGCCGCTGGAAGCCAGCGACGGCACGATGAAGTTCCCGGAGGAGTTGCGGATGGTCGCGTATGGCAGCTTGGAGCCAATCGCGTAGACCAGTTCGACATACCCGATGGACCCCTTGTTCTGAGATACGAGGCCAGCGACGCCGTCGTTGCCCTTGCCACCGAGGCCGGTGGGCCAGGCAACGGACTTGCCCGCGCCAATCGTAGTTTTCCACTCTGGCACGGCAGCAGCCAGATAGTTGGTGAAGATGGATGTCGTGCCGGACCCGTCTGAGCGGTGGACCGTCGTAATAGCGGTGGCAGGAAGGCTGACACCGGGGTTCAGCGCAGCGATACGGCTGTCATTCCAGGTCGTGATCTTGCCAAGGAAGATGTCGCTGATCGTCTTTGCATCAAACCGCAGGGTGGGACTTCCCTCAAGGTTGTAGGTGAGGACGACAGCGCCCACACAGGTGGGGATGTGCAGTACCGGGGCACCCATGGCGCCGGTCTCGGCGACTGTCAGGAATGCGTCGGACGCGCCAAAGTCCACCGTCTTGTCGGTAAGCGCCTTGATGCCTCCACCCGAGCCAATGCCCTGGTAGTTGACCCTGGTGCTCGTGGAGCTGGCGTAGACGTCAAACATCTTTGTGTACAACGGCAGCGGGAAGGTTGCCCCGGCGCCGGAAAGCTGCGTCGGAACAGTAATGTCCACGGCGGGCAGCACAATGCTCACGGTCGTTGTCTTGCCTGTTGCGGGATCAGATGTCGGAGTCACCCTGGCTCCCAGCTGCTCGGCAATGAAGCGGATGGGCAGGAACGTCCTGCCCTGGCGGATGACTGGCATCGCGTCGAGCGTCACAGACTGCCCGGCTACGGTCGCAGTCGTCGACGTAAGGGAAAGCGTGACAAGTTTGAGGCTGGTTGCGCTTTCTGGCAGTCCCAGGCTGACTTGTGTCACACGGCCTGTCGTATCGGTCTTGTACGATACGCCTGCCTTCATTGTCTCGGCAATGAAGCGGATCGGCAGCATGGTGCGGCCGCTCGTAATGAATGGGGCGGCATCAAGTGTGACGCGCTTCCCTGACACCGTTGCACTGACAGAATTGATAGTGAGAACAATAGTTGTGTCCGATGCTGCAGATGCGGGAGCCGGGGCAAACCCCAGCGCGAGTGAGGCAAGCAGGGCGACAACCAGCAGAAGTGCGCTGTATCTTCGAATGTGTAGCATTCCTACCTCCATCCACGTGATAAACCCTCGCGGGTTTCCAGGGTCATGGTAGAACCCGTGCATGGAGATACGGTTCAGATTGTGTTCAGATAGTGCTAAGGACGGCAGTGCTCCAGCGCAGGGCCTATCGGACCGGCTTGCCCTCCCACGTAAGCTGCGTCAGGATGGAACGGGCAGCGCTCCGGACACCTTCGGGCAGGCTGCCGTACTGCAGCGGTTCGGCGAGCGACTGACCGTCGCCAAGGATCCATGAGATGAGGTCGGCAATGGCTGTGGCCCGTTCCCGGGGCCGGCCGTCGTAGGACTGCTCGCGGTAGCATACAAGCCACGTGAGGCTGACAACAGGGTAGGCGGTGTCTCCGGGGCGGTCAAGCAGCGTTCCTTTCAGGTCAGATGGGAGGTCAGCTGGCACGGCAGCCTTCATGGAAGCAACGCTCGGCAGCACGAAGGCACCTGCCCGGTTTCGCAAAGCAACACATGTGAGGCTTGACTGAACCGCGAAGGTATACTCGAGATAGCCGATGGAACCGCTGGTCTGGCGCAGCATTGCTGCCATTCCGGAGTTTGCTTTGACACCGACCCCGGCGGGCCACGCTACCAGCTGGCCGGCTCCAACCTTGTCACTCCAGGTCTGGTCGGTGGCAGAGAGATACGTGGTGAAGATGCTGGAGGTTCCCGAGGCATCGGCACGGTGGAGCACAATAACGGGCAGGTCGGGCAATTTGATAACCGGGTTGAGGAGGGCGATCCGTGTGTCGTTCCATTTTTTGACGTCACCCCGGAAGATGGCGGAGAGCAGGCTCGGGTCCATTCTGAGGGCGGGATTGCCCGGCAGGTTCACACACACCGCGACGGCTCCAAGGCAGGTGGGAATGGAGAGGACCGACGCAGGCAGGCGAGCCTGTTCGGCGGGCGTGAGAAGGACATCTGTTGCGCCGATGTCGATGGTACGGTCCTGCAGGGCCCGCAGGGCCGCCGATGAACTGAGCGCCCCGTAGACAGCCTTTACCTGCGTCTTCTGATACCAGGCGTCGAGCTGCTTGACATAGAGAGGCTCTGCAAAGGTCGATCCCGCGACTGCAAGGTCGGTGACGGGAGCAGCAGGAGCCCGGCTGCAGCCGGAAGCGCCGGCAAGCAGCGCGCACGCAAGGACAAGAACAGTGATACGCGTCATGGCATTCATGAGTCCTCCTTGGTAGCAGCAGGCGGGGCGTCGGCGGGCGACGGCCGCAGGTTTTCCGGTATGCGGATGACGAAGGTCGTCCCTTTGCCCACGGCACTGTGGACATCAATGGTTCCGTTGTGGGCAAGCACGATGCGCTTTACAATGGCCAGCCCGAGCCCTGTCCCCGGGCGGACCCCCCTTCCGGCGTTCGAGTAGAAGCGCTCGAAAATCCGGGGAAGGACGTTCGGGGCGATGCCGCGGCCGGTATCAGCGACCTGAATCGTGGTGAACCCACCCTCTGCCGAGATGGTGACCGTGATGGCGCCACGTTCGGTGAAGCGGTACGCGTTCTCGACAAGGTTGATGAGCAGCTGCTGCAGCATGAGGCGGTCGGCGTACAGCGTCCTGGCCTCCTCCTGAATCTCGAACCGCAGAGGGACCCCGGTTTCGGCAGCACGCTTCTCGAACAGCTCCATGATGTCAGCCTCCAGGTCATGCAGGTCTACCAGCTCGACGGAGGGAGGCTGGTTCTCAAAGCGGGACAGGACTGAGATATCTGTGGACAGCTCGATAAGCCGCGCCACATTACGGCCGATGATGTCGAGGTACCGCGTGTTGCCCGGTTCTTCGCGCAGCAGGTCGAGGTAGCCCTGGATGGCCGTGAGCGGGGTCTTGAGTTCATGCGAGGCGTTGGCGACGAAGTCCGCCTTGACACGGGCGAGGGCTGCAGCCTCTGTCACATCCTCGAGCAGAACGATGACCCGCCGCTCACGCGCATCCCACTGTGAGAGCTCCTGAACGGTACAGGCATAGGAGCGGCCCCGCAACACGCTTGCCAGCTGCTGGGGCTGCTGTGTCGCAACGCACCGGTCGATGGCAGCCAGCAGGTCGGGCATGGGGAGAAGTTCAGCGATGTGACGGCCGGCAGGAGGCAGCAGGTCACCAGGCACCAGCAGGTCGAAGAGAGGATTGCTGGATGCCACGTTCAAGGCATCATCGAGCAGGACAGCGGCAAGGGGAAGGACGTCAAGCACTGCGGCAAGACGTGCCGACCAATTCTGTTCCACCCTGGCAAGCGACTCGTTGTCCTGCACAATCGTGTAAGCAGCCTTCTGGACACGACCCACCGGTGTTGCATCGGCGTGCATGGCAAGCCCGGCAAGGGACGCCGGAGAGCGGAGCTCCAGAGCCTCGGCTATTTCGTCCAGCGGTTCCCTCTCGCGGCCGGCAAGAACTGCCGACAAGGCGAGCAGGCAGACGCCAATGCCCAGCAGCAGAGGCAGGGCCCAGGAAACGGTTCCCCACGCCACCTGCCATGGCAGAGAGGCGTCCGAGCTGGCCACTGCGACGCCCACAAGTCTCGCCTGAGCATCACGTATGCTGACACACACGGAGCGCTCCTGCTTGCCCGCCTCGACGTGGTACGTGACCCCCTGCCCCATGCCACTTGTCAGCGCCTGCTGAACCTCGGGCTCGTTGAGCCGGTTGATGACAGCGCCAGCGTCAAATGCGGAATCCGCCGCAGCCGACCCGTCGGGGTTCAGGATGGTGAGACGCACACTGTCAGGGAGTTCGCCCCGTACGACGCTGGAGAGGGAGGTCCCGGACTGCACAGCTTGAAGGGAGCTGGCGGAGAGGAGCCGGGCCGCCGCTTCCAGGCGTGCGCTCTCGCCGTTGACGGCTGTCTGGTGAATGGAGGCCACAAGGATCCAGGATGAAGCCGCCAGGATGAGCAACCCGACCACGACACAGGTGCCGACATGCCAGGGAACTCTGTGGTGACTCATTGGTCCTCTTCGACGTAGTAGCCGAAGCTGCGCGAGGTGTGAAGAAGGCGCGCCGCTTCGCCAAGTTTGTGGCGGATATTGGTGACGTGGACATCGATGACCCGCTCCACCGCATCGGTTTCCCCGACAGCCCTCAGCAGTTCTTCGCGGGAAATGACCGTTCCCTTGTGCTCGACGAGCATGGCAAGGATGCGGTACTCGGAGGGGGTCAGGTCAAGAGGTCTGTCCCCCAGCGTGACGACATGCCGTGCCGTATCGACCGAGAGCTCCCCAGCCGTGAAGACGTGCGTGGAAGGCGCGGCGCGGCGGGCGTCGGCGCGACGCAGCATGGCGACGACCTGAGCCACCAGCTCGTGCGGGTTGAATGGCTTGCGTATGTAGGTGTCTGCCCCGAGCCCCAGCGTCAGGACCACGTCCGTTTCCGTTGCCTTGGCACTGCAGACGAGGATGGGCATGGCGTCGTAGGCAGGCTGCTTGCGCAGCCTCTTGATGACATCACCGCCCGAAAGCTCGGGCAGCATAAGGTCGAGGATGACCAGGTCAGGCGGGTCCTTCTGCTTGTCCAGCCACGTCAGAAAGGCAACCGGGGACGCAAACGGGATGGCCTCCAGGGATTCTCTCTGCAGGTAGAGCCCGATCAGTTCACGGATGTCGTCGTCGTCCTCAACCACTGCTATGCGTCTGATAGGTCACCTCATATAAGCCTGCATCCTAAGTGTAGTATCAGGAGCCTGAACGGACAAGTCAAGACGGCGCCTGAGAGCGCAGGCCGGTTCGGCCGCCGGCCCGCCGGTGACGAGAATGTGAAAACCGCGGTTGCATCCCGGTGTGGGGAGCTATACTGAATGCAGCTGTAGCAAGCAGCAATCCCTTTCCTTTCCCAATCGCCCCGGGCTTAACCCACCTGGGGCCTCTTGTTTCCACCCCCCCGCGCCCACTCTGTGAAGAAGCAGGGGAATGTTGTACGTATTGGTGATAGACTGTCGGCCAGGTACATGGAAGCGCAGGAGGGTCGGATGTGGAGTCAGGGGGTCTGGTGGGACATGAACATGTGTGCTCTTGAGCTTGTTGGGGAGACTGCCTGGATGGCTGCAGCGCGGACAGGGGCTGCTTCCGCATGCGTGGCAGGTGCGAGGTACGGAGCGGGAGGAACAGTCTGATGGTCGGTATCGTTGGCCTCGGCAGCTACGTTCCCGAGCACATCGTCACAAACGCTGACATGGAGAAGATCCTGGACACCAGCGACGGCTGGATTCGCAGCCGGTCGGGCATCGTGGAGCGGCGCTTTGCGGCCAGTGAACAGGCCTCCAGCGACCTGGCGGCGATTGCCGCAACGAGGGCGCTTGAGGATGCCGGTATGTCCGCCTTGGACCTGGACCTTATCATTGTCGGCACGAACTCCCCGGACATGCTGTATCCGTCGACCGCGTGCCTGCTTCAGGACAGGATTGGAGCCACCAATGCCGCAGCCTTCGACCTGCAGTCCGGATGCCCGGGGTGGGTCTATGGCACAACAACAGGGGCGCAATACATCCAGTCGGGCATGTACAGGAATGTGCTGGTTGTCGGCGCAGAGGTCATCACACGCATGATGGACCCGACGGACAGAGGCACGTATGTCCTGTTTGGCGATGGCGCAGGTGCTGCTGTGCTGAGTTCGGTGGACCAAGGGGGATTGAAAGCGTTCGAGCTGTTTGCCGACGGGTCCCTGTCGCAGTACCTGACTCTGCCGGCTGGCGGTTCGCGCAGGCCGTTCAGCAGAGACGTGCTCAAGGAGCGCAGCTACTATACGAAGATGGACGGACAGGCAGTCTTCCGGTTTTCTGTGCGTGAGATCTCCCGCATCTCGAAGAAGGTGCTGGAAAAGGCCGGCGTCCCTCTCGAGGAGGTCGACTGGTTTATCCCCCATCAGGCCAACCTGAGAATCATCCAGTCGGGGGCGCAGGAACTGGGCATCCCGATGGACAAGACCGTCGTCACCATCGACAAGTATGGCAACTCATCCGCGGCGTCGATTCCTGTTGCGCTGGACAAGATCTACCGCGAGGGGAAGCTGAAGCGCGGGGACAACGTCCTCATGGTTTCGTTCGGGGCAGGCATGACGTCCGGGGCGATCCTCATGGAGTGGTCCAAGTAGCCTGTTTCCCTGCTGGAGTCTGCTGTCACGAACCCCCCGACGTAGTACCGGGGGGTTGTGCTTGAAGAGGTCTGCAGGCTAGAATCCCGAGGGAGGAGTCCAGGCAGGCACGGCCTTGGGGTCCGTCGGTGGTACCACCGTTCCGTTGATGATGTCCTGCCGCAGGGCCTCGACCTCGGCCATCTGGTCAGCGGAGAGTACTTTGGATATGTTGTCCTGAGCATAGGTGACTCCGCCGTCGCTCAAGGAAAGAGTGATGACCCCAGGCTTGAAGGTGTCGTCTGCGACCGCCTTGACAGCCTCCCACGTTGCGTAGTCCACGTGCTTCATGGCGCAGGTCAGCGTGCCTTCGGGATAGAGGTTGGGATTCTTGCCCATATCCACGTCGACACCAATGCCCCAGATGCCCTTGGACGGTCCGCCTGCTTCCTTGATGGCCTCAAACATGCCATTACCTGTTGCACCGGCAGCATGGAACAGAATGTCGCACTTCTGGCTGATCATGGTCTGGGCGATCTGCTTGCCCTTTGGCTGGTCGCTGAAGCTGCCGGCGTACACGTTGGCCACGTTTTTGCCATCGGTGCCATAGGCAGTCTTGTTCGTGGTCTTGACGCCTGCCATGAACCCGGCCTCATAGCGCTGGACCGCGGGGACAGCAATACCGCCGATGTAGCCAACCTTGTTGGTCTTGGTGGCCATGCCGGCGATTGCTCCCACAAGGTAGCCGCACTGCTCCTCCTTGAACAGATAGCAGACCAGGTTTGGGAGCTCCGGGAGCGGCTCGAACGTGTTGGGGTCTGAGGGCACGGCGTCAATCAGCATGAACTTGACGTCCGGATACTCCTTTGCCACCTGGTAGGTTGCATCAGACAGCATGAACCCGACAGCAACAATGAGCTTGCAGTTCTCGTCCGCCGCGAGTTTGGTCAGGTTGGGGATGTAGTCCGTCTGCTCCTTGGACTCGAGAATGACGGGAGTAATGCCGGGAATGGGGGCAATATTCCTGTCGGCAAGGTCCGGAGCATTGTCAGCAAGCGACTTCGCGTAGTCTTCATCAGACATGTCGACGTAGCCGCCGCCTTTCACATAGGTTTTCTTGGCAGCCCACGCCTCGAGCCCGCGCAGGGCGGAGTCGTTGAACGACTGGTCACCGCGTCCGCCCACGTCGGTCACGAGGCCAACCTTGATCTCGTTTGCGGTGGGGGTTGTGCTCCTGCAGCCGGTGGCGACAGTGGTTGCAAGGGCAAGTACCAGAAGCACAGACAACAATCTTCTCATGCAGTATTCCTCCTTGTTGCACTGACATGGTATGGTGCCACTTTCCAGTGTACCCACGCCGGGAACATGGTACATGCCAGAGCGTGAAGAAGAAGCCTGTTCATCTCCTGGAAGGGGCCATCACGAGGACGAATGACAAAGCCCCCGGCGGGAAGCCGGGGGCTGGAAGAACGTGAGTCGAGTGAAACCTAGAAGCCCGTCGGAGCTGTCCAGGAAGCAACCTTGGTCGGGTCTTCGGGCGGCGTGATCTTGCCGTCGATGATCTGCTGGCGGAGGCTCTCCACCTTGGCAAGCTGTGCAGCCGTGAGAACCTTGGCCACGTTGTCCTGAGCATAGCCGACACCACCGTTGCGCAGCGACAGCGTAATGACGCCCGGGGTGAACGTGTCATAGACGATGGACTTGACGGAAATGTAGGTGGCGAAGTCCACGTGCTTCATGGCGCAGGTCAGCGTGCCTTCGGGATAGAGGTTGGGATTCTTGCCCATATCCACGTCGACACCAATGCCCCAGATGCCCTTGGACGGTCCGCCTGCTTCCTTGATGGCCTCAAACATGCCATTACCTGTTGCACCGGCAGCATGGAACAGAATGTCGCACTTCTGGCTGATCATGGTCTGGGCGATCTGCTTGCCCTTTGGCTGGTCGCTGAAGCTGCCGGCGTACACGTTGGCCACGTTTTTGCCATCGGTGCCATAGGCAGTCTTGTTCGTGGTCTTGACGCCTGCCATGAACCCGGCCTCATAGCGCTGGACCGCGGGGACAGCAATACCGCCGATGTAGCCAACCTTGTTGGTCTTGGTGGCCATGCCGGCGATTGCTCCCACAAGGTAGCCGCACTGCTCCTCCTTGAACAGGAAGCAGACAAGGTTGGGAAGCGTGGGAAGAGGCGCAAACGTGTTGGGGTCCGAGGGAACCGCGTCGATAAGCATGAACTTGGTTTGTGGATGGTCCTTGGCAACCTGGTACGTCGCGTCGGCAAGCATGAACCCGACTGCGACGATGAGCTTGCAGTTCTCATCCTCGGCGAGCTTGGTGAGGTTGGGAATGTAGTCCGTCTGCTCCTTGGACTCGAGAATGACGGGCTGGACATTCGTAAGAGGTGCAATGCCACGGTTGCTGAGGTCTGGGGCATTGTCGGCAAGCGACTGCTTGTATGCAGCGTCAGTCATCGCCGTGTAGCCGCCACCCTTGACATATGCCTTCTTGGCGGCCCAGACTTCCAGTCCGCGCAGCGCCGAGTCGTTGAATGACTGGTCGCCGCGTCCGCCGACGTCGGTGACAAGGCCGACCTTCACAGTCGTGGTGATGGGGGCCTTCGTTGTGACGGTAACGGTTCTGGCCTTGTCGTTCCAGTCGACCTTGAGGCCAGACTTCTCAGAAACGAACCGGATGGGAATCAGTGTGCGTCCAGCCTTGGAGATGTAGGCAGCTGCGTCCATGAGAACAGCGTCGCCGTTGACCTTGGCAGCCTTCTGACCGATGGTGAACTCAAACTGGGTGGCTCCCAGAAGAACGCCCACCTTCTTGGTTGCAGCGTCGTAGTTGACGTCGGCACCGAAGCTCTCAGCTACCAGGCGGATAGGCACGAATGTGCGGCCACTGGTGATCTCCGGGGCCTGGTCGCCCTTCTTGGTGACTCCGTCTAACTTGTAGTCGACCTTTCCGACCGTCAGGACAAGAGTGGTCGTGGTTGCAGCAGTGGTTGTCGATATCCCAAGCGTGAGACCGACCATCATTGCCAGCACAACGAACAGCGAAACGATTCTCTTCACGTTTGCCTCCATGGCGAATATGGTACACCCGCGGGCAGAACAAGCGCCCCAGCAAAAGCCTATGCACAACCGGCTGCAGGTCAAGTGAGGCGGCATGTCCCTCCTCACTGCAGTGGTACCGCGGGCTTATACATACCGAAGCCGTCCCTCCACATGAGCGTCGAGGTTCTGGTGATTGCGCAGGTACTCCTCGACGACGTCCCGGCAGGAGGTCGCGAGCAGCTTCGGCTTCTCGAGCGTTTCAAGCTCTTCGTTGGTCAGTTGAAGACCCACGGAGGAGTTCTTGTGGTGGAAGCCCTGCAGGCAGATGGAATAGTGGGCGGTGTCATCGACAGGCACGCCATCCAGGGCGAGCGATGCAAGTTCATGGCGCTGCCGGTCATAGACAGCGTGGATGCCCCGGTTGACCTGGTAGTACTCGCCCTCGCCCGTGCAGTTTTCCGGGCGCATGAAGCCGAAAGCGCGCCTGAGTTGTGCCCCCGTTATGACAAAGCGTGTCAGCGAGTCGTCGTAGGGAAACAGCGCAAGATAATCGCCGAGCGTCACTGCCGGCCCGAGTTCCGTCTTGCGGATGCTGCCGCTTCCGACGAAGGCCACGTCGACGCCCGTGCGTTCCTGAATGGCATCGGCAAACAGGTCCCCAAGTTCTGTCTCCTGCGTGCGAAGCGGATGCGTGAGCGTGCGCGTAAACTTGCAGATGATACTGCCGTACTTGGCATCGACAGTCGTTCTGAATCCTTCGATAAACTCCATCAGGTGCTCGTCCGGGCTGCAGTGGTCACTGTCGATGGGCACAAGCTGCCACTTCCAACCAGTGATGCTGTTCGTGTCGTCGTCCACGGCGATGTCGAAGCGGCCTATCTGGTCCGTGCCGGTGCCCGCCTGGGCGATGAGGACGCCATTGACCTCGGCCGGCTGCTCGAGGACTGTGTGACTGTGTCCGCCGATAATCATGTCGACTCCCCATGCTGGGTCCAGCATCCCCGCAAGTTCCTTGTCCGATTCAAAGCCGATGTGGGTAAGGAGAATCGTGAGGTCGATGTCGTCACCCCGGTAGGCGTTGCAGATCTTGCCAACCTCGCGCGCAGCCTCCTCGAGCGTGACAAAGGAGGAGAGCATGGTGTCTGTCCTGAGCATGTCGATGACCCGTTCAGTGATGATGCCGATGAACAGGATATCGAAACCATCTACGTTCTTGATGAGATATGGCTGGAACAGCCGCTTGCCATACTGGCGTATGTACAGGTTTGCGTTGACGATGGGGAAGTTGGCCATCTTCTCCAGAAACAGCAGATGCGGCAAGCCGTAGTCGAACTCGTGGTTGCCCAGTGTGACAACGTCGGGGGCCAGGTAGTTCATGAGCTCCATCGTGCTGATGCCCTTGTACTCCGCGTCGATCAGGGACCCCTGCACCATGTCACCTGCGATGCAGTAGATGACGTTGGGTTCCTCGGCCCGGACCCTGTTGATGTACCCCGAAAGCAGCGACAGGCCGCCAATGAGGTGTCCCTGTTCGCCGCGCATCTCCGCCAGAAAGTCCCCGTGCATGTCGTTGCTGTGCAGGATGGTGAACTTCTTCGTTCTTCCCATAGCCGCCTCCCCGGTGGTAGCAGTACCTGGCGTTTCCCTGCCCACAGTGTTGAGGTAACCGTGCGGCGTGTCAAGTGAGCCATGCCCCAGTTGCAGACGAGGCGTCTGCGTGTACTATGGACAGAAACGGCAGGAGGCTCCCATGGCAACCATCGAAGACTTTCAACGGCTGGACATACGGTC
>DAONFE010000010.1:26023-28357 GCA_035403525.1 Candidatus Cryosericum sp. | reverse complement strand
GGGAGAGCAGCTATGGACGAGGACAGAGCCACGTTCTTCATCGGGACGCAGATAGATGCCACAAGCGGGGCGGTGGCTGGACCCGTCCTGTATCCAGCGGGGGACCTTACAACCCATGGCGTCATCGTGGGCATGACAGGTTCCGGCAAGACCGGCCTTTCGATTGATATCATCGAGGAGGCCCTGATGGATGGGGTACCGGTCATCGCCATCGACCCAAAAGGTGACCTGGGCAACCTTCTCCTGACGTTCCCGGGGCTCACCCCGGAGGAGTTCAGGCCGTGGGTGGACCCCGCAGAGGCCCAGCGCAAGGGGGTCACCGTCGACCAGGCAGCGGCGGATGCGGCGCAGACATGGCGGACAGGACTCGCTGCCTGTGGTATTGAGCCGGAACGCATAGCCAGATTCCGGACCGGCGCGGACCTTGTGATCTTCACGCCCGGGTCCCAGGCGGGCATCCCCGTGTCTGTCCTGCACAGCTTCCATTGTCCGCCGGGAGACCTTGCGGACGAAGACGTGCAGGAGAAGGTCAAGGGCATCACTTCCGCCCTTCTGGGGCTCGTGGGCGTCGAAGCGGACCCTATCCAGAGCCGTGAGCACATCCTCATCAGTTCCATCATCAACGAGACGTGGAGGCATGGCACGGATCTGACGCTGCCCGACCTCATCCTGCAGATTCAGAATCCGCCGTTCGAGAAGCTGGGAGTCCTCGAGGTGGATGCATTCTTCCCACCCAGGGAGCGCATGGAGCTCGCCATGCGTATCAACGGGCTGGTGGCCTCGCCGTCCTTCCAGTCGTGGCTGAATGGCGCGCCGCTGGACATCGGGAGCTTCCTGCGCGCACCGGATGGGCGGCCACGCTGCAGCATTTTCGCCATTTCGCATCTGTCGGACGCCGAACGCATGTTCTTCGTGACGCTGCTCCTGCAGGAAGTGCTGTCGTGGACGCGTGTCCAGCAGGGGACCGACGCCCTTCGGGCACTGCTGTACTTTGACGAGGTCTTTGGCTACTTCCCGCCCTATCCGTTCAACCCGCCTTCCAAGGTTCCCCTGCTGACGCTCATGAAGCAGGCACGCGCCTTTGGTCTCGGGGTCCTCCTCGCTACCCAGAATCCGGTGGACATCGACTACAAGGGGCTCAGCAACGCGGGCACCTGGATCATTGGCAAGCTTCAGCAGGAGGGCGACCGCGACCGCGTGCTGGGTGGTCTGGAAGGAGCCCTGCAGGCGGGTGGAAGCTCTCTCGACCGCGCCTGGTTCAGGGACAGGCTGAGTGCGCTCAAACCGAGGCAGTTTCTTCTTCATAACGTGCACCGGGGCGGTGACGTCATCCTGCAGTCGAGGTTTGCCATGAGCTACCTGCGCGGGCCGCTCACCAAGGCGCAGATTGCCGTCCTGATGGAATCACGCAGGACCGAGTTCGAGCACGTCACACACGACCAGGCGGCCTCGGGACCCATACGCCATCTACCAGCCTTTCCGGACACCGTGGATGTGCGATTTGTGCAGGTTCCCCCAGGTACAACCCTTCGTCCGTACCTGTTCGGCGAAGCTGACATTGCGTATGAGGACAAGGCGACCAGCGCGTTTCGCAGGCGTCACAGCGTGTTGTGCATTCCTGCGTCGACCTGGCCAGCCATCGACTGGTCCTCTGCGGAACAGGTGACAAGCCAGGATACGTGGCTCTCCGCACCACCGGAGGGTGTACTGTTCGAGGATGTTCCGGCCGACCTGCAAAAGGCAGTGTCCTGGAAGACCGTGACGTCGCAGCTCAAGGATGCCCTGAAAGCGCAGCCCATGGAACTGCTGGTCAGCAAACGGTACGGCATTGCCCTCCAGGAGGGGGAAACCGAGGGGGAGTTCATGGCGCGCCTGGGCGTTCTGGCTGCCCCGGACATCACGGCAGCGGTCGCCAAAGTGCAGGATGGACTGCAGGAAAAGCAGCGCAAGCTGCAGAAGGAACTGGCCGAGGCACAGCAGCGGCTTGACATTGCACGCATGGAAGCCCACAACCGCAGTTCAGCTGCAACGATGCAGACAGCAGAGGCGGTCCTGGGGCTGCTCACTGGCCGCAAGCGCAGCCTCACTCCAGGGGCCCGCAGCCGCGGAGCTGCGCACACGCTGCAGGAGAAGGCCAGGGACCTGGAGGAACGGGTGAGCGGGATACAGCAGGAGCTGAACGTGCTGGCTGCTCAGATGCAGGCCGCGGTGACTGCCGGGGAACAGGCTGCCCGCGCGACCTTCCTTGCGGTGGAACACAGACAGCTGCGCCCGAAGGCGGGCAACATCACCATCCGCAGAGTGGGCATCGTTTTCCGCTAGCGAACGAGGTCT
>DAONFE010000010.1:22782-25923 GCA_035403525.1 Candidatus Cryosericum sp. | reverse complement strand
GCGGAGAAGTACCACAGGACCATGCGCAGGCGGTGCTTGACGTGCAGGTACGCGTTGCTCCTGCGCAGTTCGGCAACACCGTCGCCGCCCCTCAGGGTGCGGAGGAACGTGGAACGCTGGCCTGCCTGAAGCGCACGGGCCCGACCTTCGACATAGCGTTCCTGGACACGGCGCGGGACAAACCGGGCGGGTGGTTCAAGCCGGTACGCTCCTGTCGCGGCGACGAGCGGGGTGATACTCTTTGTCGTGAGTGGGACACCGAGCGTGTGGGCGACCAGTTCAGCGTGGACGCGGCTCGTGGGACTGGTATCCCGTTCGGGCATGAACAGCAGCGTAACATGGGAAGCCCCCGCTGCCTGTACCGCGAGGAAGGCGCCCAGCGCTGAGTCGACGCCGCCGCTGAGACCCAGAATCAGCCCGTCCCGGTGATACAGGTTCATCTGTGCAGTCAGAAACTCAGCGATGCGCAGGGCAACAGCGCCCGGGTCACGCAGGACAAGCTCATCCCGGATGTTCACAGTCTCGCCTCCCTGAGACCAGGTCCCGGTCAGTCCGTGGAGGGAGCCCCCGCATCCCCCGGGAGGTCCCGTGCCAGTGCGTCCTCGACGGCGTTCACAAGGTCCTCGCTGTGGTACGGTTTCTGAAGATAGCCAACCATGCCCGCGTCCAGCGTATCCTGCGCGTGTCCATCAAGGCCGTAGCCCGTTGTCAGAATGGCACGCACGTGCGGATTGATTGCCTTGAGAGCTTCGAAGCACGCTGCTCCGTCCTTGCCCGGCATGACCATGTCCACAATGACGAGGTCGATGTCCCGCCAGTGGTCCTTGTACCATGCAGTTGCCTCGTCGGCGCTCGCCGCGGTTGCCACGCTGTAGCCTGCGCGGCGGAGCATCTCCGAGGCAAGCTTCCGGACGACCTCCTCGTCGTCCACCACGAGGACGGTGGCCTGACCTGCGGCAACACGCCGCCGTGCGCAAACGGGCACCGGCGGCGTATCGGTGGCGGGAATGTAGACCGTGAACGTGGTCCCCTTTCCCAGCTCACTCTGGACATCGATGAACCCCTGGTGAGCCTTCACGATGCCATAGACCATGGCCAGTCCCATGCCGGTACCTTTCCCGGGGTCCTTGGTTGTAAAGAACGGCTCAAAAATGCGGCGCAGGTTCTTCTTCTCGATGCCCCTGCCAGTGTCGGACACCGAGAGCGCCACGAATGTTCCCGGTGCAGCTCCGGGGTGGGCAACAAGCTGTTCGGCGGAGAACTGCTGACGCCATGTCCGGAACGTCAGCGTTCCTCCGTCGGGCATGGCATCGCGTGCGTTGATGGCAAGGTTGAGGACGACCTGCTGCAACTGACCGGCGTCGCCCAGAACGGTCGCCTGACTGGTATT
Organism: Candidatus Cryosericum sp.; assembly: GCA_035403525.1. GTDB lineage: Bacteria > Caldisericota > Caldisericia > Cryosericales > Cryosericaceae > Cryosericum. The sequence continues at coordinate 24,533 of DAONFE010000010.1, read as the reverse complement.
GAACTGTTCTGTGACGGTAATGTTCTTGTTGATGGTTCGCGTCAGCAGCGAAACGACTTCGAGGACGGTGGTGTTGAGGTCCACGGACGTACTCTCGCGCTTGCCACGGCGTGCAAAGCTCAGCAGCTGCTTTGACAGTTCTGCGGCGCGCTCAGCTGCCTGCTGGATGACACGCAGGCCTTCCTGCATCGTGCTGCCATCCGGCGCATCCGGCTCAAGCATGTTGGCGTAGCCCAGGATTCCGGTCAGGATGTTGTTGAAGTCGTGCGCAACGCCTCCTGCCAGCATCCCGATTGCCTCCAGCTTCTGCGATTGCCGCAGCTGCTCCTCGAGTGCAGATTCCTGCGTGATGTCACGGCCCACGTAGGTGAAGTTGGCGATGCCACCGTCCGGCCCGCGCACAGGGCTGACGGTCAGGTCAAGGTCCACCGTGGACCCGTCGCTGCGCGTGAGTGATATCCGCTTTTTCCAACTGCCGGTCGTCGCGAAGACGTCGCCTGCGCTCTCCACAGGGACCGCTGCCTCGTCGCCCAGGAGTTCGCGGACAGGATGGTTCAGCGCATCCGCCGCCCTGCGGAGAGTGACGCGTTCGAAGGCAGGGTTGACATAGGTGATGGTGCCCCTTGGATCGGTAATCGCGATGGCCTCGGCAGACTGCTCGACTGCCGTCGCGAGGCGCAGAGCCTTTGCCTCGGCTCGCTCCCGCCGGACGTCGCTGACAGCGAGAAAGACCATGCCGGCGACCAGCACGACCAGACCCGCGACAGTGAGCATCGCCAGGCGGCGGTCCGTGTCCATGAGCGTCACGGGACGATTGATGACGAGCGACCCTGCTGGCAGGCTCGAGGTTGGAATGTGATATGCGGCAAGCCGTGTCCAGTCGAACGCGGGACGGGTAGACTGCTGCCGTTCAACGGGAATGGCATCGGCGGCTTCGCCGTCCAGGATGCGCTGGACCAGCTGGCCCGCCCTTGAGCCTTCCAGCTGGGGGCTTGTGAGCATGCCACCAATGATGCCGTGCCCAAGCGACTGCTCATACAGGCCGTAGACCGGCAGGCTGGTGTGGGCGGCGAGCTGGTCGGCAAGCTGCGGAAAGTCAACAAACATGCCGGCGCTGTCCTTGACAAACGGACCTGCGAGAACAATCGTGTCTGAAGGCAGCGTTGAAACAGTCGTCATCAGCTCGCCGAGCGTCACGTCGGGGGAGTACTCCAGGGCGACACGGCTCGAAAGTTCACCTGTGGCCTGACTGATAGCCTGTCGCACAGCCAGCCCGGTTTCGGTGAAGTCCGTGATGATGAAGACGCGCCTGGCGTGGCTGTGAAGCTGGAGCGCAAGCTTGAGCGTGCCCACGGCATCGATTTCCTCGGAGACCCCCGTGATTCCTGTCATGCCGCGCAGCAGGGAGGGCTGGTAATTGTTGATGCCGCAGAAGACGATGGGAACCCCGGGGAAGAGCGTGTTCCGATTGTCCAGCACGAAGTCGAGAGCTGGATTGTCCGTTGTCAGAACGACGTCCGGTCTGTCGGCACCGTAGCGCGACTGCAGCAGATGCAGAAACGCATCGCGGTTTTCCTGCGTGGGCAGTCTGCGCCAGTCGAGGTATTCAACGGAGAGGATGGGTTCCGGCGTCTGGCCCAGAACACTCCGTATGCCGGCGACCTCGCCATCGGTCCATGAGTAGCCTTCGTGGTACGAGTTGATGACGAGAACCTGGCGCTGTGACACCGCGGCAGACGCGCCAGGAACGA
>DAONFE010000010.1:16990-22682 GCA_035403525.1 Candidatus Cryosericum sp. | reverse complement strand
CGGTACTGCGCCATCACGGGGTCGGTCGCGTATCCGCTGGAGGCAACCAGCAGTGCGGGGGTTCCGGCTGCGCGCAGGGCGACGGCCGCCTCCTTGCCGCCCATGCCGCCGGGAATCGTAAGGTCCATGATGATGATGTCGTACGGGTGTCCTGCGGCACGCGCCTGCGCCTCCATCCGCAGCGCCTCCGACCCGTCGTCGGCCGCCTCTGCCTCATATCCCAGCCTTGCAAGCATGGCCGTCGCCACCTGACGCACGGACGGTTCGTCATCCACCACGAGGACCCGTCCGTGGCCCGTGAACTGTGTCTGTTCCTGCGGCTTTTCCTGTGGGCCGGGCGGAACGGCTGGCAGAAACAGCGAGAAGGTGGTCCCCTCGCCGGGTGTCGATGCAACGTCGATGTATCCGTCATGTTTGCGGACCACCGAATACGCTGTCGCAAGACCCAGCCCGCTGCCGCGCCGCTTTGTGCTGAAGAATGGGTCGAAGACCCGTCGGATGTCCGAGGCAGGAATGCCCGTGCCCGTATCGATGATGTCGATGCGGACGTATCTGCCGGGTGCAAGGTCGGGATACTCGTTCTCGGTGACAGATACTGTATGCGCCCGGACCGTGACAGTTCCGCCGGTGGGCATCGCCTCGTCTGCGTTGATGACGATGTTTGAAATGACCTGTGAAATCTGTCCTGCGTCTACGTTGGACCACCAGAGGTCTGCGGGGATATCGAACGACAGCGAGACGTCCGACCCGCGGAGCGCGAAACTGGCAGCCTCCCGTATGAGCGGCGCCAGGTTCTGCACGGAGCGGACGGGCGTTCCTCCACGGGCGAATGTCAGCAGCTGCTGCGAAAGGCCGCGGGCCTGCAGGATCTCCTGTTCTGCCTCGTGCAGCAGGTCGCGCGAACGGTCGGGGTCGTCCTCTATGCGGGCCAGGTTGATGTTTCCGATGATGCCGGTCAGCATGTTGTTGAAATCATGCGCGATGCCGCCAGCGAGAACCCCCAGGGACTCCAGTTTGTCCATGCGCTGCAGCTCCTGCTCAAGACGCGCCGTCCGCGTGATGTCGATACCGGACGAGATGAGCCCCGTGACGTGCCCTTCTGCATCCCGGAGCAGAGCATCGTGCCAGGAGACCATCCGTTCCTCGCCCGACCTGGTGACCACCTCTCCGTCGGCATGCTCGGGGATGGGCGAGCCTGCCAGTTCACCGAGCAGAAACGACTTCACGTGCTCAAGGTTTCGTGCCGGTACTCTCATATCGATCCACGGCTTGCCGACAATTTCCTCCGGCCGGTACCCGAAGAAGTCGTAGCCGGTCTGGTTCATGCGAACGAGCCTGAGCTCGGGGTCAAGCACCTCGATGATGACGCCGGTCACGTTGAAGTAGGTCTCCGCCTTCTCCGCCTCGAGCCTGGCAGCTTCCTGTGCCTCGTGTCGGGCCGTGGCGTCATGGGCGACAAGCAGCACCTGCTCGCCGGGGAGCGGGCTGACGCGGGCCTCGAACCACCGGGTCGATCCCTGTACCGGGAGACTGTAGTCGATACTTATCGTCGACTGGCTGGCCAGCGCTGCACGAACAGCGTCAAGGAACCGCTCCGCCAGCGGGGGTTCGAAGATGTCGTGCAGGGTCTTGCCCAGCAGCTCCTGGCGGGGCCGTGCCAGAAGTTCGTTGCGCATGGGGAGAATCTCGACATACGTGCCGTTCCTGTCCAGAACCATGATGAGGTCGTTCATGGCTGCCAGCAGGGCCCGCATGCGTGCCTCGGAGGCGCGCTGTGCGTTCTCGGCGTTCATGCGGTCGGTGATGTCAATCATGCCCACGAGAACCCTGCGCAGGTTCTCCTCATTGCCCGGGGCAACTGTCCACTCCATGGAGATGAAGTGCGGCCGTCCGTCCACCGTCGAGGAGGGACCCTCCCACCGGAACCAGCGGTCGCCAGCCAGAATGTGGGACACCTCCAGCTCGAAGCGTTCCAGCGCCTCGTCCGGCATGCTCAGCATGAGCGAGCCGATGAGTTCTTTCTTGTCGTGGGCTCCTGCGAGCCGCACAGCGGCGCTGTTGACGTCGAGCACCCGGATGAGGGAAGCCAGCTCGCGCACGAGGTCCGGCCGTGCATGCAGCCAGCTGGCCGGGTCAGGCTCCTCGGGGGGCACCACCTCTTTGAGGCGCTGCTTCAGCCTCGAAAAGTCTTCCTCCCACAGGGCAACAGGGGAATCCTCAAAGAGCGAACGGTACCGCAACTCGCTGTCGCGCAGGGAAACAGCAGCCCGCTGGCGGTCAATGGCAACCGCAAACTGGTCGGCGACGAACGCGAGCATGTCCCTGTCCTGGTCGGTGTAGCGGTAGTCACCATGGTAGACCTGAACGGCCAGGACACCGATGGTCGTTCCTCGGAGCTTGAGGGGCACCCCGAGCCAGCTGAGAGGCGGCGTGCCCACAGGGGTGAGTTCGCCGGAGACAATGGGCCCTGCCTCCGCATACCTGCCAAGGAGCAGCGGCTGACCGGTGGAAAGGATGTTGGCAGTGAGCCCTGTTTCGGAAGTCTCCGGGTCGGGCGGGACAATGTCATACTCGTCGATGTAGTACGGGTACTGAATCTGCCTCGTAGCGGGGTTGCGGAGGGCAATGTAGAGATTCTCCGCGGGCATGAGTTCGCCGATGATGTGATGAACCTGCCGGTACAGGTCCTGCAAAGTGTGCGTCGATGCTGCCGCCTGAGCAATGCGGTAGGTCGCGTCCTGCAGTCGGCGTGCGCGGACGGGTTCATCGATGTCCAGAATGCTCCCCTCGAACACGAGCCTTCCGTCGGGAAGGGCAACGGGACGTCCCTGCTCCCAGACAGTGCGCATGGTACCGTCGGGACGAAGGAGGCGGTACTCGAGCTGGAATGGCTTGCGCTGGGCGACAGCCTGCGTGAGCATCTCCAGGAGGAGTGGCAGGTCGTCGGGATGGACAGTCTGCGAGACGACACCAGGATTGGCGACAAGTTCCTCTCGAGAGCGCCCGAAGATGCGTTCGTACCCTCCGCCAACCACCTCGAAGGGGTACGGAGGCCGCGTGTCTGCGCGGTACACCATGCCGGGCAGCGTTGCCATAAGCCGGTCAAGCTCTTCGTCATACTGCTCGATATGCCACCCGTTACCTGTTCCGCTCATGTCGTTCTGCCCTTGGAACTGCTCCCTTCAGCGCCGCTCACCCTTCTGCTGTGCACAGTATGATTGGCAACATGGATTCTACAAGCTCGCTACCCAATTGTGAATGCCTTGGTGCCAGGCACTTTGGCATTCACAATTGACGGTCAGCCGATGAAAGCGTCGACGCAACTGTCTGCGAAAGCTCCTGCAGGGTGTACGGCTTGGAAAGGAAGGCGTTGGCGCCGCCAGGTGTTCCGACGAGATCCTCGACACTTGCGGCGAAGGAGTAGCCGGACGAGATGACCACAGGAACACGCGGGTCCATCTCCCGCAGGCGGGACAGTACCTGGTCGCCGGTCATTCCCGGCATGGACATGTCCAGCAGGACGAGGTCGACGGTGTCTCCGTTCTCCTCGAACTGTCTCAGTGCCGAAGGGCCATCGGCTGCTGTAATGACGGCGTAGCCGTCCCGCTCGAGCATGCGCCGGGTCATCTGCCGCACCAGTTCCTCGTCGTCGACCACCATGACCGACTTCTGTCCGGGCTCGGGCCTGCGGACAAGTCTCTTGTCCTGAGCTGCCGGCTCGGGTTGTTCGGAGCATCGGGGAAGGTAGACAGAGAATGTTGTTCCTCTGCCCTCCACGGTGTCGACGAGGATCCATCCTCCAGCCTGCTGGACTGCGCCATACGCTACGGCCAGGCCCAGCCCCGTGCCCTGCCCCAGCGGCTTGGTCGTAAAAAAGGGCTCAAACAGATGGCTGCGCACCCTCTCGCTCATTCCCGCTCCCGTATCGGTCACCTGCAGAAGCACGAACTCTCCAGCTCGCGAGCCGGGATGGGTTCTCGCAAACTGTTCGTCGAGGCTGGCATTCGCGCTGCTCACCGTGAGCGTGCCATGTCCTTCCATGGCGTCGCGGGCGTTGACGACAAGATTCATGACAGTCTGTTCCAACTGCACCTGGTCGATGAGCACGCTCCAGACGTCAGGGGCGTACACGCGGCGCAGGGTAATACCGGGGGGAAGCAGCTCCGCGATGGACTGCAGGACAAGGTCAGCCGCGGTGTTCACATTCACGGGCACCGGGGTGGGGCTGACGTTGCGGCTGAACGTCAGCAGATTGCGCGTGAGCCCCGCCGCCCGCCGGGTGGCCTGCTCCGCATTGGAGAGGGGCTCGTCAATCGATTCTGACCGGGCTTCCTGGTCACGCACCAGCCCCAGATTGCCGAGGATAGCTGTCAGAATGTTATTGAAGTCGTGCGCAATTCCGCCGGCCATAAGGCCAAGTCCATCGAGCTTCTGAGACTGAAGAAGACTCGCCGCCATGCGCTTGCGCTCGGTCACATCAGTGAGCAGAATGAGCTGCCCCATGCTGCCACGCAGCGGGCTCACGCGCAGCTCGAAGCTGCGTTCGATACCGTCGACGAGGAGTGTGGCCTCGGCCTCGCCGCGGGCCAGCGCAGCACTGAGCTGAGGCATCACGCGTGCGGCAGGAGTGCCGAGGACACCCTGAGCTTTGCACCCGAGGACCTGTTCTGCGGCAGGGTTGATGTCGACAACGCGTCCTGCGCTGTCCAGAACGATGACCCCGCTGGGCATTGCTTCGAGGACGGTGGAACGGGAGATGGGGACCAGGTCAAGAAAACGGAAGCGGTACACAGCGATGAACAGGATGATGCCGCTGACGGCGAACGCGAGCGGCGTGAGGTCTATGCCGGACACCGGCGTACGGCCGGCGACAAAGAGCATGTTGGCGGTCCAGGGGACGACGAGTGCCGCGAGGACTGCCAGGGTCTGGCCCCGATAGGCCATCGGCGCCCTTGGAAGGCCGTGCAGAAGGATAATGGCTCCCGCAAGGAGCAGTGCATACTGGTATCCGGTCCACACCCAGAACAGGGGACCGAAGTGAGCCACGACGTGCAGCAGCCCGGTGGCGGCAACAGGCTCCGCCGTGGCGCCTGTCCACAGCAGGTGGTGCCAGTCGTTGAACCATGCCAGGACGGCCATCGTCACAGGTTCGACGGCCAGGGCGCTGCCAACCCTGGCAACGGTCCGAAGGGACTTCCCGTCATAACGGAGGGTGAACACAAGCCACGCGACCCCCAGCCCTCCGCTCACGAACGAGACCTTGATCCAGAACAGGAACTCTGCAAGCGTCCTGCTGCTCAGCATGAACAGGGAGACGAGAACATCGACAACCACGACCGCCATGAGGGCTGAGAAGGCAAGCGCCCCACGCGACCTCCTGCGGGTACTCGCCAGGGCTGCCACAATTGCAGAAACCAGGGCAGCAAGAAGCAGCGGCCACGTATATGGTGTCAAGCGCAGAAGCACATTCATCACCCCAGTACCCTGCGGCCCGATTGCCCCGGGCAGACCGCAGACTGCTGCAGTCTAGCCAGCCCCGCTCCGATGTCAAAGCACGGAACGAAAAACACCCCGGAACTGTTGTTCCGGGGTGATGTCGTGCATCATGTGTCAGTGATTATTGGTTGTCCGCCGTGGTCTTCTTCGATGGTCCCGTATGCCTGGACTGTGCTCTGGCGCCGGGCTTCGCTGC
>DAONFE010000010.1:7762-16890 GCA_035403525.1 Candidatus Cryosericum sp. | reverse complement strand
CAGGGGCCTCGACGGGTGTACGCTCGCGGCTTCGCCGTTCGAAACGCTCCCGTGCCCGGTCGCGCCCACGGGCGCGCTCTGTTGTACGTGCCCGCGCCGGTGCCGGCCGGGCCTCCGCCGGTTCCGCTCCCGCTGCGGTTGGAAGCGCCGCCTCTGGAGCCGGGCTTTCCTGGTGATGGACGTGGCCGTGAACGTCGATGACGTCCGGCTGCTGACGTGCGGGAATCCCGGGGCGCAGGCGCGAGAGGTCGGTTCTGACGCCCTGAAGGGACGGCAGGAACATCAGGCGCAATGCGCACCACCACAGATACTCCGCGTCAGGACCACGGAAGTCCTCCAGGTCAAGCAGGCCGTGGGCCAGTTCGTTACGCATGTTGGACCCAAACTTCTCGACGAGCAGCCCGCGCAGGTCGAAGATGAGGTCACGCCCGAAGACGCGCTCGGCCTCGTCCATGTCCAGCAGCGCGCCGAGTACGCGTTCCTGTTCGATATTGCGGACGTCAATCTTGCTGGTGACGACACCCGCCTTCTTGAGTACGGTACGAACGGCGTTCTCGATCTGGGGAGTCAGCAGGGACACCGCCACGAGGAAGTCCCCGTTCATGCCGGCGTCCATGCCGCGCGCAAAGATCTCCTCGCGGCCGGCCGGAATAAAGGGGTTGTCGGTGACAAATCCGCGCCAGTCGTCCAGGCGGATGACGTGTTCCGACAGGATCTGCCTGCGGGCAGGGTCCAGCAGTGCCAGGACTGCGATCTGACGGTTGCGCGCCGCCTCCTGGTACAACTCGGCGTCCTTCGCCGTGCGGATTTCGCGCATATCTCCGGTGAAGGCGGCGGGGGCGTGTGAAGCGGCCTTGCCTTCCTGGTCCATGCCGACCGTGCTGATCAGGTACTGGAAGGGCATGTGGCCTGTCTTGGCGTCGACCTGGTTCTCCAGTTCTGCCGGCTTGGGGGTTTCGGCAAGGTTGGCGAGCGCCACAAGGGCGCCGCGCAGGTCCTTGTTCTTGACCTGGTCACGTGCCCACTGGGCAATGCCCGCGGGGTCCATGCGGGCAGGCTTCTTCATGGGGGCAGTGTTGCGCTTCTGCTCAAGGGAATCCACCTGCTTCCGGAGCTCAGCCACAGCTTCTTCGTTGCCGGGTACTTTGGCCAGCGATTCCATGGCGCTGCGCATGAGTTCGAGCGCGTGGTCTGTAATGGGCTGGGCCTCCGACTCCACGACCTCGGCCTGCTTCACGTACGTATCGGAGGCGCGCTTGAGCGCTGTCTCCTTGTTCTTGTCCTGTCCCGCCACTGCCTCGCACCGGGCCTTGACCTGCCAGTACATGCGCGCGGTTTCCCACTGCCCAGCTTCCTCGCATCGCTGCGCGCTGGTGCCGCAGATGCTTGCGAATCGCGAGGCGTTGCCCTCACCGGCATCGAGCAGCAGGTTGATGAGTTTTGCCCACCAGGGAGTCGGCTCTTCCGTTCCGAACTCGCTCAGCTGCTTCTGCAGATAATCGATGGTCTTGCGGTAGGCTTTCGTCTCCTTGCCGAGAAAGACGGCAATGTCAAAGGAGCGCTTGAGGCGGTCATAGCCGTCTGCCCACTGAACGACGTCCTTGAGGCGGAGGGCGCTGCCAAGGTAGCTGTCCACCGCGAGGCTGCCGACACTGGGGTCTCCCTGCCGTACCCACAGGATGTCAGCCAGGCGCGCGCGCATCTCGGGGTCCTGGACGGTTTCGATGAGCTGTTTGATAATGCGGAGCTCGTCGGCCGAGAAATCCTCGGGGAGCGGCGTTCGTGAATACTCGAGGCCGGCCGCAGCCACAAACGGATCCCGCGACGGGGTTTCCAGTTTGAGCTCCGGCGACGTCACCGCGCCAAGAAACGTGTACACAGCCTCGGTGCGGGCGTCGTGAACCTTGGATGCTTCCTGGGCGCGCTTGTAGAACAGGCGCGCGTAGACGGAGCACAGCTTCTGGTCCGCCTCGACCAGGACCTGCTGCCAGGGAGTGCGGTCGAAGTCTTCCTTTCTGATGACGAATCTGGTAATAGACACAAGTTCCTCCAGGTGAATGGGTATTGTGGGAGGTGTTACTGGGCGAACGGGATGCTCGCGCCGGGAAGCAGCTTCTTGAGACCGCGCACGAAGGACTTGAACTGGTCTGAGGCGATGGACTGGCCGGATGCGGTCACACGCTTCACGCCATTGTCCAGTGCGATGCGCCACAGGACGGGAAGGTCCGATTCGGACTGGCTCCAGTTCCACACATCCGCCTTGTCTGCCGCGCGCCAGAAGCGTTTCCACGCCTCAAGGGACGGTTGAAAGGCAAGCTGCGGGTCGGTGCCGGACCGCACATACAGGGTTCCACTCTCCCAGTGAATCGCCACGGTCCTCGGGGTGCCGCACCCAAGGGCTACCTCCAGCGTGACAGGCTCAGCTGGCTCCAACGAAAAGGTCATCCACATTCCTCCTTGTGGCACGGATGCTGTCCCACGGCAGCAGCCAGCCACACGCACGAGCAGGCGGTGCGATCGCCTGTGCACCCGGCAGCTCAGGAGCCCCCTTGGGGACCCGCAGGCGCCTGTACACACACCAAGTATATCGGATTTGTTGTGCGACAACAGATGGGGCGAGACGATGAAAATCGCCCGGCGGGGAAGCCGGGCGAGTGGAGGGAGGAGAAGGTACAGAAGCGATCTGCGCTTCTGCTGTGTTGTCCTGTCAGCGCATCAGGTGCCAGCTCTTGCCAGCGGGCGTCCTGCTGCCAGGTGTGCTACGCGCCTTGCGGGGGATCCGTACCTCTGCCCCTTCACAGTTGGCCGCGCGAATGCCCGCCACATGTGGGAACGCAGCTTCCGGAACCATGTTCAGGGCAGGACGGCGACCTCGCCTGGCAGGATGTCCATGATGATTTCGTCGACCAGTTGCCCGCCATGACGGATGTGCCGCCGACGTCCGGCCTCGTGAAAGCCAGCCCTGCGGTATGCCGCGATGGCACGCGTATTGAAGTCGTAGACGTGCAGCATGAGGTTGCAGAGCCCCAGCGTGTCGAAGGCGTACCGTGCCAGCAGGACCATGGTTTCCGTTCCATACCCGCGGTTCCAGCAGTCCTTCTCGCCGATGAGGATGCCGCACTCTGCCGTACCCGCCGCACGGTCGATGTCGAAGATGCCGCAGTCGCCGACCAGGCGCATGCCGTTTCTCTCGTGAATGTCGAAGTTGACACTCTCGGGAGAGGCCTTTGCCACCCTGCGGTCGTACCAGTCATACTCATTCTCGATGGTCACGCAGGCCCCGGTGTCCACGAGCCCTGCGTTGACCTCCGGGTCGCAGATCCAGTGCCAGTACGTTGGCACGTTCTCCCGCTGCTGGGGCGTCAGGACGACCGCTGTTCCCTGGACAATGATTGGAAGGTCAGCCACGGCGCACCTCTAGGGGTGAATCCCGAAGATCTTCTGAACGAGGAGGCCGAAGGCGTACGAGGCAGCTGCGGCTCCCAGGCCAGTGACGACCATTTCCGTAATCTTGCGCCGAAAGGCGTTGCTGCCCGCCGTCAATGTGATGACGCTCGCGACGGTGGCAAGTGCCAGGCCCGCGAAAAGAACGCTCAGAACCAGCGCGACGAAGGAGTTCTTGGCGATGAAGTACGGCAGGACCGGGAACATCACGCCGACGATGTACGCGACACCCGTGAACATCGCGCTGCGGATTTCGTTGGACGGCGTTTCCTCTGTAAGCAGACCAATCATCGCCTCCTTGTTGGAAGCAAGCTTTCCCGTAATCTCGTCGGTCAGGTCCGCGGGCATGCCGGACCCGGTAAGCATCTTGGCAAGTTCGGCCTGCGCGCGTCGCGGCGACACGCTGAACAGCAGGTCGGTCTTGCGGCGGATCCCCTCGTTGACCTGGCGCTGGCTGCGCACGGACACCCATGTGCCGATAGCCATGGACAGGGCTCCTGCAAGCCCGACGACGAGGCCGTTGACACCGACGAGCTGCGGGCGCGTCGGATACACGGCGGACAGGCCGGTCACGGCTCCAAGCAGCTCCACAAGTCCATCGTTCATGCCCATGACGAAGTCGCGCACGTTGTCCTTGGGCAGTGCGTTGAACTGAGCCTCCAGTTCTTCCTCGTGTCCGAGCTCATCCTCGATGAGACGGGCGATGGCTGCCTTTTCCTCCTCGTCCAGCGTCGCCGAGTTGAGGAACGCATAGTAGGACTCCACAGCAGTCGCCTCGGTTATTTCCAGGACCGAGAGGTACCGGCGCGTCCCCAGAATGGCCCGGAGAAACCGCGCCCACGCGAAGGAGAATCCGGAGGGCTCCTTCGGAGCAATGCCGCGCTTCAGCAGGAAATTGCGCCAGAAAGCGCCATGCAGTGTTTCGACCTTCGCCAGCTCGGCGAACTTCGCCCTGAGGCCTGCGTCCTTTTCGACCCTGGCAAGGTGTGCATACAGTCGTGATGCACCTTTCTCGTCGGTATAGAACCCTGTAGCCGTTCTTACTTCATCCATCTCCACTCCTTTCTCGCACTCATCGCCAATTGTGAATGCCTCAAGTGCCAGGCACTCATGCCTTCACAATTCAGTGATGGAACGTCCTTCGCAGCGCAATGGCCCGCTGAGGACACAGTTCCTGACAGCAGTAGCACAGAACACAGGTGGAACGATTGAACCTGGGATAGGGCGCCAGGGTAATGGCCCCGGCGGGGCAATGCTCGGCACAGATGCCGCACTTGATGCACTTGGTCGTCTCGACCATGGGGACCGGCCGGTTGGCGGACCCGACAATGCGCTGGAACGTTGCAGCAATGGGAACAGAGGAGCCTCCCAGATATGTGAGCGGGCGCAGGAATGGCGGGCGGATGGGCGTGCTGTCGCCTTCCACCTGCCCGGCGTCAGGAGTGTGTGTGACGCGTGAGAGTGGCGTCAGCTCCCATCGGATGCCCATGACCTGGCACATGGCCCAGTCGGCAAGAACTGCATCGTCTGCCATGATGACAGCACGCAGGTGACGGGCGCGCCCTCCGGAAGGGCCCTCGCCATCCATTCCCAGAATGCCGTCCATGACGATGCGTTCCGGAACGGGGAGAGCATCGTGCAGGTCCAGAAGACATCGCGCAAACTCCTCGGCCGACGGAATCATATGCAGTGCGGGACGTTCCGCCTTGGGCGTCAGTCCGAACAGATTCTTGACGGCGCCCGTGACGAGGGTGAGAGAGTGTGTTTTCGCCTTGGGCAGGTTGAACACAGCCTTGCACTGCCACAGCACGGCGGGCAGCGTTACGGGGCGCGGGGAGCGCGGGTGCTCGAGCTCGACACGGCGAAACCCGTACTGGTCAAGATGGCAGATGCTGACACGCTTGTCCTGGGCGTACTCCTGCAGACCGAAGTCAGCGGGCAGCCGGGCGGCGGGGACGTGACCTCCGGGAATGTCGCCTGCAATGACGCGCAGGCCATGGTCCAGGAGGAAGGCGACAAAGGCGTGCACGAAGCGGGGGTCGGTAGCAAGAGCTCTCGCGGGGGCCGCCTCCTGCAGCAGGTTGGGCTTGACGAGCACGGTATCTCCTGCGGAGAGGCCGGCAAGGAGCAGGTCGCTGCGTGCCTCGAAGGCCTCCGTCAGCTGCCGCTCATCATAGTCGTCAATGCGCCGAATCCATGCTTTCATGCCGCTCTCCTGCCGTCTGTGGCAACAGGATAGTCAGAGCAGCCGGTAACTCAAGCTGTCTGCTCTGCAGGCGAAGAAGAACGAAGTGCGGCCTGGATGGCGCTGCGGGTCGGCAGCATGAGGGACGTGACCACGAGGGCGACTGCGACACCGAGAAGCAGATGGTATGCGGAAACAATACTGGTGTTCTCGGCCCATCTTCCCAGGATAGCCACCACGACGCCGCCGAAGCCCCATGAGAAGCCCATGATGGAGGCTGACACGAGACCGCGGTGCCCGGTCACCAGCTCGTGCCCGAACACGATGTTGGAACTCAGCGTACAGGTGCTGAACAGGCAGAGCGCCACATACCAGATGAAGGCGGACGAGCCGGAGAGCACGAACAGGGCAAGGCTGAGCACCATGCCTGTCGCGCCCACGATGTTCACGGTTCTGCGGCCCACGCGGTCGGAGAGTTCGGCCCCGACAACGTTGGAAAAGGCCCCGGCCAGCGACCCCACAGCCAGGTAGACGCCTGCCTTGCCGGGGTCAAAGCCACGCTCCTGAAACAGAAGTGGAAGGAGAATCGTGACGCCGTTATGGACAATGGCATTCAGCGTCGCGCTCACGACCAGCACAAGGTATCCTCGAAAGGCCGGGCTTGCCGATAGGCGCGTGCCGTTGGTTTCTCGGGATTCGGTCGGTGCGGTGCCGGTCTCTGGCAGGGCGGAGTGCTGAAACGCAGCGAGCGCAATGCCGGGAATGGCAAGTATCCAGAAGCGCTCAAGCTGCAGCAGATGCAGCAGTGGAATGACGGTCAGGGAGCCGACGAAGGAGCCGATGGAGCCTCCGAAGTTGAAGACGGACATGAAGCGTCCGCGGTTGTTGTCAGACAGACGACTGGTCGCGGCCGCGGCCTGAGGGTGAAACATGGCAAGCGCCAGCGCCACCGCCGCGAAGATGAGCAGGAGCAGCGGAAAGGTGTCGGCAAAGGGAAGCGCTGCGATGGACACGGCTGCGAGGAGCGAGGAGCCGACCACCAGCACGTGTGCCCCCCGAATGTGGTCCGAGACAAGTCCGAAAACAGTCTGTACAAGACCGGAAACGATAGGCAGACTGGCGCCCAGCGCAGCGGCAGCAGCGAGCGAAAAGCCGAGGCGGGTGCGAAACACGGGAACAAGCAGGGGAAGAAAGGCTGCATACCATTCGACAAGAAAATGGCCGCCGGCGATGGCGGTCAGCGCTTTTCGTGCGTGATTCATGTGCAGGGTCTCCGTAGACATGCGAAAAAGGCAACCTCGAAGCGAGCAGACGGGTCCGCCGCGAACGCACAAACTGTTCCGCGCGAGGCTACCTTTTTCTGTGGTTAGTATAGCAAACCTTTGCGATATGTCAACTCACGAACAATTCACGATGAAGACTGGAACCCGCGGGCACAGACCCTCTGGAAACAGCGTCAATACGGGCCCGGCTTGCTCACACAGAGGGAACTGTCGCGCCTTGACATCGTTCGCCGTCTCAGGGGTTCAGCTCCAGCATGTCCCCGACGATGGCTTCAAGCAACCGGCGAAGTTCACGCGGCTGGACGTGGCCGTCCACCTGGAGCGAAACCTCGCCTGCGTCGGTGCGCAGAACAAGCCGGTGCGCCGGCGCGACGGCGGTTCGCGGCCCCATGCGAGGCTGTGTTCCCTCGGTGAGCGTCGCGCGCTGAATGCTGCTGCGAGCAAACGTGCGCGACGAGGGAAGTTCAGCGAGGACCTGTGCGAGCGTCATGCCCATGTACCCGTCTATCATGGCAAACGGAGCCTGTGCGCCGTACCACAGCTGCTGAAACCGGCTGGCTCCCTGTGCCTTCGCGTCCGCCGCCCGCTCCCTGCGGAGACGTTCGACCTTGGCTCTGTCGAACGGCGCGAGCACGATGAAGGACGGCGTAATCATCAGGGTGAGTTCCAGGTTCTTGAATGAGCTCGGGCGCTCGATCGCCTGGCAGGCGAGCAGAACGACCTCCCCCTCTGACGTGTCCATCAGAACTCCAGGTCCAGCAGCAGAACAAGGGCCGAAATGAGCAGCAGGAGGATCGAGTAGGAAATCCCGGGTATTGGCTCGCGCGTGGCCGTAACGCTTCTCCAGGAAAGGTAGAACACGAGGAACAGACCTGGAACCAGCAATCCCCAGTAGTCCGTGCGTGACCCGAACCGTGCCAGCAGGAGACCCATGACGACAGTACAGACACCAGCAGTCACAGCCACAACCAGCTGGCCTGAAACATGCCAGCGGGGGTGTTCCTGCTTTCTGTCACTGCGCCCAGTGCGTTTGTTCACACTGTCAGCATAGCTCAAGGGGGCGGGTGGTCAACAGGATAAGATGAGACGAGGCGAGAGGGTCGGGATTGAGCCGGGGACCCCGGCCAGCGCATTTCATTCACGTTCGCCGGAGCGTGCCAGATAGTACTTCTCCTTGATATCGCTACACAAGACCATTGACGGGGGTACAAACGTCCTTACTCTTAGACTGACAAAGTAAGGGGGAACGACTATGAACAAGATGGACAACACCAAGCGCATGGAACTGATACTGGAGCGTCTCCGGGAATACTGGGAGTGGCAGGACCTGCACTCTCTTTCGGGGCTCACACGCTCTCAACTGTCACTTCTGCTCGCGCTGTCCGAATACCCCGGGTGTCGCGTACAGGACACGGCGCGTCGCCTGGATCTGACGGCTCCGACAATCAGTATCGGCGTCCGCAGGCTCGAGAAAATGGGTCTGGTGGAACGGGCTGCCGACCCGACCGACCAGAGGGCTGTCTGCCTGTATCTCTCCGCGCGCGGCAGGAGGGTGGCGGCAAAGGCCCGCGCCGTACGGGCACAGAAGCTCAACGTGATGCTCGGGGTGTTGACCCCGGAGGAGCAGGAGTCTCTGCTCATGTTGCTGGAAAAGGCCGTTCCCGAAGCAGACTAGGCGGTGTGCAGCATGCTGCCCGCTAACCAGAGGAGGTTCGCATGAATCCACGTCCGATTGTTCCAGGTGTCAGTCTGGCGGGAGCCATCGACTGGGACCGCAAACTGTTCGATTCGTTGATTCCTCTGCCG
The DNA here is from genome assembly GCA_035403525.1 of Candidatus Cryosericum sp. Lineage (GTDB taxonomy): Bacteria > Caldisericota > Caldisericia > Cryosericales > Cryosericaceae > Cryosericum. The sequence goes on along the minus strand of DAONFE010000010.1, from coordinate 8,172 downwards.
GAGGGCACGACGTACAATGCGTACATCGTGCATGGCAGCGAGAAGACAGCGCTTATCGACACGGTTGATCCCAGCAAGCTGAGCGTCCTGATGAGCCAGCTGGACACTATTCCTCATCTCGACTATGTCATTGTCCAGCACGCCGAGCAGGACCACAGCGGCGTACTTCCGGAAGTCCTGGCCCGCTACCCTGAGGCGGTGGTCGTCACCAACCCCAAAGCCAAGGAGCTGCTGCTGGAGCATCTGGACCTTGCCAGCGACCGGTTCAGGACCATTGCCGATGGCGAAACCCTGTCCCTGGGCGACAAGACCCTTCGGTTTGTGTACCTGCCATGGGTGCACTGGCCGGAAACGATGGGCACATACCTTGAGGAGGACCACATCCTCTTTTCCTGTGATTTCTTCGGGTC
>DAONFE010000010.1:1733-7662 GCA_035403525.1 Candidatus Cryosericum sp. | reverse complement strand
ATGCACGGCAGCACGCTCAAGATGGTCGACCGGTTGACAGACGACCTGACCGAGAGAGACGTCCGGGTAGAGCGCTTCGACCTGACCAGTGCTGACATCGGCGACATCGCCATGTCACTCGTCGATGCGGCGACCATCGTCATCGGCACGCCCGCTGTCCTCACCGGTCCGCATCCAGCGACCATCGAGGTCGCCTACCTGGCTGGCGCTCTGCGCCCCAAAGCGATGTACGCCTCCATCATCGGCTCCTTCGGATGGGGTCAACGCATTGCCGATGTCCTTGGGGGTCTGTTGGCCCCTGTCAAGGCAGAACTCCTGAATCCAGTGCTCGCGAGAGGTGACCCGGATCCCGCCGACATGGACGCCGTGGACGTGCTGGCTGACACTATCGCGGCGCGGCACCGCGACGCAGGACTTCTCTGACCACTCCCTGACAACAGACAACCCCCGGCCTCCTCGAGAAGCCGGGGGTTTTGCTGTTGCTGGGCGGAAACGGCTACTGCCCGCTGGCTGGCACCGCGAGCCAGGTGGCCCCGCCGTCTGTGGTACTGTAGAGCTTCCCGTTCTGGTCCACGCCCCACCCGGAGGTTTCCGAGATCATGGTGTAGACCGTGACAGATGCATTGCCGGAAACGGGACCCATCGTCCATGTGCGGCCGCCGTCCGTTGTGCGGTAGAACTGACCCGTGTGCACGCCGTCGCGCACGAAGTCGGCGAGGATAACGCCGCCCTTTCTGTCTGCCCCGAAGAATACGGGCGGGTAGATGTCCGCATAGTAGTCTTCAGAGTAGGAAAGCTGCGCCAGGTCCGAGGGGACAGGCAGGGAAACAAGCTGCCAGCTCATGCCGCTGTTGCTGGTCTGGAAAAACTGCATGTGGGCCCAGGCGCCGTTGTAGCACGTAACGAACCCGGTGTCGGGGGTCGAGAAGGTCATGCCGGTCGGGTAGCCGCCGATGCCGACGGTCTTGGTTCCGGACGCGTCCTGCGTTCCTGTCACATCACCAACAAAGGAGAAGGTCTTCGCACCGTCGGTCGTCCGGTACAGCGCCTTGCCCATCTGGCCCGCGCCGGGTGTTGAAGTCACGAGGACGTACCCATTGAGCGTATCGGGGAAGCTGGTTGCAAAACCGCCCACGTCACCATGCTCCCAGTCAAGTGTCGCGCCGATGTCAGTGCGTTCCCAGGTTGCGCCCCCGTCCGTTGTGTGGTAGACCACGACCTGTGGGCTTTCGTATGTACCGGCGTTCGTCGCGATGAACGCCGTACTTGTGTTTGTAAAGGATGCAGCAGCAGGCGGGGTGTCCTGCCCGGGAAGGGCTGCCTGGAAGATGGAGACATCTGTCCAGCTGGCACCGCCGTCGGCCGTCCGGAAGATCTGGTCATCCTTCGTAAGTGCCCACCCGACCCTGGCATCAATCATCGTAAGTTCCGCAAGGTCAGCGGGCTGGGTCATGGCAGCCGGCCGGCTGTTCCGCGACAGCACTGTTCCTGCAATAACGCCCGCAACGACCACCACTGCGGCAATACCTGCCGTGATGCCTGTTCTTCTGTTCATTGGCTGATACCTCCTGTGCTGCAGTGGACGATTCGATGAAAGACAGTCCACTGGTCACCAGCACGCTATGACGAACGAACTGAGCGGGAGTTCCCGCCCGCCTTCAACCTTTCTGCACGCCCAGAGGGTGTGTGCTACGCGTGCTTCGCCTGGTTGGCAACCGCCTCCGCCGCCTTCGCAGCAGCCTCCGGGTCGCCGAGGTACTCGTGCCCCACAGGCCTCAGATCTGCGTCAAGGTGATACACGAAAGGAATGCCGGTTGGGATGTTCAGTTCCGGGATATCATCGTCAGACACGTTGTCCAGGTACTTCACGAGGGCGCGCAGCGAGTTGCCATGGGCGGCAACGATGACCTTCCGGCCGGCCTTGATAGAGGGGGCAATGGTCCCTTCCCAGTAGGGTACGAACCGCGCGACAGTATCCTTGAGACATTCCGTGAGGGGCAGGTCAGCCGGGGCGACGTCGGCGTACCTCGGGTCGTGACCGGGCCAGCGCTCGTCGGAGGGGTCCAGAGCGGGCGGCTGAACGCTGTAACTGCGCCGCCACAGTTTGACCTGTGCGTCGCCGAACTTTGCGGCGGTCTCGGCCTTGTTGAGACCCTGAAGCGCGCCGTAGTGACGCTCATTGAGCCGCCAGCTGCGCACTTCCGGAATCCACATCAGGTCCATTTCATCAAGCACAATCCACAGCGTGCGGATGGCACGCTTGAGCACCGATGTGTACGCGAGGTCGAACGTGAATCCCTGCTCTTTGAGCAACCTTCCTGCCGCATGCGCCTCCGCGATGCCTTGCTCGGACAGGTCGACATCCGTCCACCCGGTGAACCGGTTCTCCTTGTTCCACGTGCTTTCCCCGTGCCTCAAGAGTACGACATCATACATACCATTCCTCCCATACCGTCAGGTTTCACTTCAGCATAGTCAAGGTGCTTCGGAGTTGATGAACGCACTCAGGCGCGACCTTCCACGAGGTGTTCCAGACGTCCCCGTGCAAGCAGGAGCGGAATGAGCACCAACTGGGCGGCGATGCCCGGAAGGCCCGCCGTGATACTTGCCATGACGTAGGCAACCGGCCGCGCATCGAGGCCAATGGCCGGGCCCAGAACTGCGACCGCGAGGCCGAGGGCGACCCTCCCCGCCACCATCGCGAGGAGAAGCGACCACAGCACGCTCATGTGCAGCTGCTTCCGGGCAAGTCCAGCTGCGAGTCCATACACGACAAGCTCGACGACCATCGGCGGAAGGACGGGCATCGCGGGCATACCCGTCAGCACGGCACTGAGAAGCGGCGTCGCGATTCCCAGGAACGCGCCGGCGACAGGTCCCAGCAGGAGGCCTCCGATGAGGACACCATAGTGCATGGGCAGGAGCATTCTGCCGCCCGAGGATCCGAGCAGCGCATGGAACAGAAATGGCAGGAGAAGTCCCACCGCCAGCAGGAGTCCCGCAGTGGTCAGTGTTCGGACAGGAAAGCGGTTGTTCATCAGCACCTCGTGCCCCATCTGACAGGGCATTCCACTATAGGGTCGGAGGGAGGTATGTCAACCGGCGCATGGTACCTCGCGTGGGGAGAACAGCTTGACACGGAGGCTGTTTCCGGTAGTGCAACAGGAATGCCGGAGACGGGACGGCAAGCCGCGAGTCCAGCACGGCATCAGGAGATGGTTGGCGAGTGTAGTGTCCGGGAGAGCTTGACGTGACTTTTTCTTGAATCGATTGTATACTTAGCCATGGCAAGATATCAGATGCCAGAATTTTGTATGGAGGTCAGCAGTGCTTACAGGTAAGGTAAAGTGGTTTAACGCAGAGAAGGGCTATGGCTTCATCACTCGTGATGACGGCGAGAAGGACGTGTTCGTGCACTACAGCGCAATCGTCGGCTCCGGCTTCAAGTCCCTCAAGGAGGGGGATGTTGTCGAGTTCGAAGTCGTGCAGGGCGAGAAGGGCCCCCAGGCGAAGGACGTCCAGGTCAAAGCCTGATCGCTGATCCCTGAACCCAATCAGCCCCCCGGCTCATGGCCGGGGGGCTTTCCCGTTCCGTGTCTCGCCAGCGGGCGGTTTGACACGGCCTGGAGCGGCGCGTATGATGGTTCGGAAGAATTCTTCGCGAGGAGTGTGCCAGGATGGACATCAAGGAGTTCTACGACTACTACAGGGAAATTGCCCAGTACCAGAACGCCGCCGCGCTGGTGGAATGGGACATGCGTACAAAGATGCCCCCGAAGGCCGCGGCCGACCGCTCTATGGTGGCGGGCAAGCTGGGCAGGACGGCATTCGAAATGATGACGTCGCCTCGGATGGGGGCCTTTGTCGAGTTTTTCAACCGTTCTTCCGTTGCCAGCCAGCTGAACGAGACAGACCGCCGCAACGTGGCTCTTGTGACGAAGCAGTACAGAAAAGTCTCGGCCATTCCCGCGGACCGCTTCGAGAAGTTCATGGTGGCCTGTTCGCGCGGCGAACATGTGTGGCAGGAGGCCAAGGCGAAATCAGACTTTGGCATGTTCCTTCCATGCCTCGAGGAAATCATCGCCTTCGAGAGGGAGTTCGTGGAGTACGAGGGATACGAGCAGAACCGGTACGATGCCCTTCTGGATGACTATGAGCCTTCCATGACAACAGCAGAGCTGCAGACCATCATTGACGGCCTCAAGCAGGAGCTGGTTCCGTTCATCCGGCAGCTGCAGGAAGACGGTACGCGGCCCGACACCTCATTCCTTGCAGGAACGTTCCCGGTGAGCGAGCAGGCGCAGCTGTCCCGTGACGTCCTCACCGCGATGACCTACGACTTCGACGCCGGGCGCATCGATGAGACGGAGCACCCCTTCACGACGAGCCTTGGTGCGGGCGACGTCCGCGTGACGACCCACTACTATGAACATGACCTCATGTCCGCGCTGTTCTCCACCATGCACGAGGGCGGCCATGGCCTCTACGAGCAGGGCATCTCGGAGGAGTACCACTGGATGCCGCTGCACAGGGCCGCCTCCATGGGCGTGCACGAGTCGCAGTCGCGCACCTGGGAGAACCTGGTGGGTCGCTCCGAGGCATTCTGGCGTTTCTACTACCCAAGACTTCAGGGCAGGTTTGCACAGTTCCGGGATGTGCCAGTGGAGGACTTCTACAAGGCCATCAATGTCGTCGAGCCATCACTCATCCGTATTGAGGCGGACGAGGTTACCTACAACCTGCACATCATGCTGCGCTTCGAGATAGAGGAGGCGCTCATCAACGGCAGGGTGCAGGCCGCCGACCTTCCCGGGTTCTGGAACGCCAAGATGAAGGAGTACCTGGGGGTAGAGCCAACAGACGATGCCCACGGCGTCATGCAGGACGTGCACTGGGCGGGTGGCATGTTCGGCTACTTCCCGTCCTACATGCTGGGGAACCTGTATGCGGCTCAGTTCTTTGCCGCAGCCCGCGAGGCCATTCCCAACCTGGACGAGGAACTCGCTGCCGGGCACCTGAGCGTTCTGCGCGAGTGGCAGCGCTCGAACATTCATGCATGCGGGGCACTCTATGACCCGAAGGACCTGCTGGTCAAGGTGACGGGGAAACCGCTGGACTACCATCCCTTCATGGACCAGGTACGGGCCAAGTACGGACGCATCTACGGCATCGAGGAGAAGAAGCGCGACTGAGGGTCAGAGCCTGGTTCGTGAAGGCCCGTCACAGCGGCGCCCCTTGCATTGGTTCCGTTCCTTTCTATACTCTTTGACGGCAAGATAGGATATGCCAAGTTTTATGGAGGTTTCAGTGCTTACAGGTAAAGTCAAGTGGTTCAACGCAGAGAAGGGCTATGGTTTCATCACTCGCGACGATGGTGACAAGGATGTTTTTGTCCACTACAGTGCGATCCTTGGTTCAGGTTTCAAGACGCTGAAGGAAGGCGATGCGGTCGAGTTTGAGGTTGTGCAGGGCGACAAGGGTCCGCAGGCCAAGGACGTTACGGTAAAGTAATTCTCCCACTACTGAACCCACTCAGCCCCCGGTGCAAGCCGGGGGCTTTTTTCATGTCCCTTCCTGGACTATGACGTTGCGTCATCCTCTATGCAGCGATGGTGGCCCCCCATGGACCACACGGTGACCTGCTCGCAGGTCAAGGGCATCGTTCGACGCAAGCACGAGCACTTCAACCGCTACTTCTGCACGTGTTCTGTGGCAATGCTTGCGGGTGTGAGCGAGATGCGGGTGTCAGACGCGCGGTTCACGTCCACCTACGACAAGAACAATCCCGGTCTCGCGCAGTTCTGGCATGACGCGCAGTGTCACACACGTGTCCTCAAGTGGGGGGAGACCACTCACAGCGCTTTCCTTGCAAGCTCAAGCAGTTCCTGATCGGTTCTTTCCTCCAAGCAGGTTTTCACGCCAGCCTCCA
>DAONFE010000010.1:0-1633 GCA_035403525.1 Candidatus Cryosericum sp. | reverse complement strand
TTGTCTTCATGGCATCAGGATACCTGCGCAGCGAGCTGGTGACGTATGTCCGTCTGATTCCTTTGGGTTCTGGCTATGGCGTCACCGATTTCGTCATCGGAGACCGCCAAGGAGAATGAACCGCGAACTGACGAGAGGAGGTGCCCGCGTGTGATAGGCTGCTGGACTGCAGGTAGCGAATCAGTTCTTGCACTCACATGGATGGCAACGCCGCAGAGAAGGAGAGAGCGAAGCTATACATGAGTCAGCTGCCCTCGGAGAATGGAGGGAATATTCCGGTAGCCTCGGGCCAGTGGGATCGTCTTCAGGATGGTAACGGGACCTATCCATGGGCGTGGACGTCCTCGTCCGCCCTGAAAGCCTACATGGTTCAGAACTAGAATGGCAACATCTGTGCTGCGGTTCTTCGCTAGGAGGCAACAATGAAGAAAAACGTGATTGCATCCATTGTTCTGGCTGTCTGTCTTGTTGGTGCGTTTCTGACTGGATGCAACAAGACAAGTCGTATTGAAACTCCAGAGGAGTCAATTCCTTTTCTTGCGTTGACACATGGAAGGGCTGGAAGTGTTGACGCCCAACTCAGTTTCTGGGACTTGAAGAACGGCACAGTAGTCTCAACAGGCAAAACGATCTACTCGGCCGCGTCTGACAGTGCAGCTGATTCCTCGACGATTGAGTATGCTCCGCTCTACTGGGACGGAAAAGACAGCATCATTCTCCCGGAGAACTTCACCATCTCGGCGCCCCAATATGGGCACGCCGAAGTTGTCAGCCCAGAAGGGATGATGGTCTTTGGAGACAAGATAGAAATCCTGAGGATTCCGACGAGTGACAAACAAGTGTACACATACACCGCGAAGTTATGGAATGGCGAGAAGTACATTGAAAGGGAACTTGATCTTCAACGTGCGGAGTTGGGTACTGCCTATCCAATTGCAGTTGACAATACTGACAGCGAATTGCATGTTCTTGTTTGTGGCAGTTTCAATCCCCAGCTAGGAATAGAACTGTTCCTTTGCACTGTAGATAAGGGCAACTGGACAAGCACGTGGTCTCGAGTGACCTTTACGGGTGGGGCAGCTGCTTCTCCAGGGAACCCCCCATTCCCGTTCAACTCTATTGCTTTTGACGGAGATTTCTACATACCTTCTGGCTGTTGCGATATTGCAGTAGTCAGTACTCAAGACCTCGTGTGCAGACTCGATAGTAGACTGACTGAGCTAAAAGGGAATCTGCTGCCCCCACCTTCCCAGGATGAGGTGTCTGCAAGACCTACTTCCATTTTGGGGAGCTACGACGACATTCTTGTTGTCAGGTATGATGTTCTTGCGGAGGAGAATCCTGAACAATACATGTGCGCCTTGAAGAATGGAGAAGAGCTCCTAAGCATCATGCACATCCGAGGCACCAACGTGGAAATCATGGACAAGCAGGGAGGCACCCTCTCGAAGACAACCCTGGATCCAGGTTCTTCTCTTGTGTTTCCAAACGCAAATGGGGGAAGGTAAGGTAGCAACCCCCCGCCGGCGCGCGCCGGCGGGGGGTTGTGCATTCGGTTAATCAGGTGCTATCTAGATGAAGAAGTTGATGTGCCCCTGGTCGGCGTCGCCGAGCATGGTCGCCACACCACCCT
>DAONFE010000009.1:22566-42317 GCA_035403525.1 Candidatus Cryosericum sp. | reverse complement strand
CGAATGGGCGGGGTTGTTTCATTTCGGGCTGCAGACGCCTAGCAGCGCCCAGCGATTTCCAGAAGCTCCCAGAAACTCCCGGCTTTGAGGCTCGCACCACCTATCAGTCCGCCATCGACCGACGGCAGGCTCACGATGGAGGAAAAGTTGGAGGGCTTGACGCTGCCCCCATACAAGAGGGGAATGGCATTCCCCGTACTGTCCCCGAAGCAGGAAGCGAGGTGCTGCCGAATCATGCTGTGGGCTTCCTCGATCTGCTCCGGCGTGGCATTCTCACCGGTTCCAATGGCCCAGACGGGCTCATAGGCAACGAGCAGGTGCTGGTCCGCGGTCAGGGTCACATCGGCCAGGGCAGCATCGAGTTGCCTGAAAATGACACTCCTCATCGCCCCCGCCCTGCGCTCCTCGATGGTTTCACCGACGCAGAGGACGGGCGTAATGGAGCCCGTCAGACAGTTCGCCAGCTTGCGACGCAACAGGTCATCGGATTCGCCGATGATGTGCCTGCGTTCAGAGTGACCCACCAGGGCATATCGCGCTCCGGCGGACACAATCATGGCAGGCGAGACTTCGCCTGTGAAAGCTCCCTCGGCCTCGCTGGCGACGTCCTGCGCGCCCAGGGACAGCCAGGGAGGAACGAGACCCGAGCCCGAGAGGGCGCCCAGCGCCACGTAATTGGGGAAGAGAATGGCCTGCACCTTGGCCTCCTGCGGTGCGCCGAGGGCTGCAATCTCTCGGACGTACGCTTGTGCCTCGTCAATGGTCTTGTACATTTTCCAGTTACCCGCAACGATTTTCATGGTTCTCCTTTCAGCTGGCATCACTCCTGATCTTCAAGGGGATGCTCGGGTGTGGACACCTTTTCTGCCCGTACCCTCGAGATCCTCTTGCCTACCACGTTCACGACGACAAACCTGATTCCATTGCGCTCGACCACATCTCCGACACGCGGCAGGCGTCCGACTTCCGACAGCACAAACCCGGCAATGGTATCGTAGTCTTCACCGGACAGGTCTTCACCAAGCAGCTCTGAGACCTTGTCGGTAGGTACCGAACCCTTGATAAGGTACGCGTTCTGACCCACGGGTTCGATTTCGGCGGCCTCCTTGTCGTACTCATCCTGGATTTCGCCGAAGACCTCCTCGAGAATGTCCTCTACCGTGATGATTCCTGATACCGCGCCATATTCATCGAACAGGATTGCAGTCTGAACGCGTTGGCGCTGCATTTCCTGCAGAAGGCTGTTGATCTTCTTCGTGTCAGGTGCAAAGAAGGGCTGGCGCATGATGCTGCTGGCCTTCAGGTTCGTCCCGGAACTCGCGGCCATCGCCCGCAACGCATCCTTCGCGTAGACAAGTCCCACCACGTTGTCATCATCCATGACCGGAATACGGGAGTGCCCCGTTTCGTTGATTGCCCTGACGGCCTCTCCAATCGAAGCATCCTTATCAATGGTGGTCACATCGACAAAGGGTGTCATGATTTCGTACGCCAGCGTGCTGCTGTAGTCAAAGATATTGTAAATGAGCCGCTCCTCGTCCTTGTCAATGACACCGTCTTCCTGTCCCACCTTCAGCAGGTACCGGAAATCATCCGAGTCTGCGAGATAGCCCGTGTGCTTGGCATTCTTGAGAAGCGGCCGCGTGAACAGATCAGACACCGCCGCAAGCGCCCGCGCTGCGGGATACAGGACAACGTAGATAGGGTACAGCAGTACGGCCGTGCTCAGGGTGACCTGGTCTGGAAACGCCTTGCCGATGGATTTCGGAATCGTTTCGGCAAAAATGACAACGATGATGGTCAGGATAATCGTCGAAATGAGCGTAAGGAGATCGGGGTTCACCTGTGCAAAGGCAGCCAGCACAACCCGGGCAAAGACAAAGGATGCCCCGAGGTTTGCCATGTCGTTCCCCAGCACAACCGCAGCGAGCAACATGGAGCGGTTATCGGCCATGCGAGCCCTCAGGCGGGCGCTCAGCAACGGCGAGTTTGACGTCCTCTCCAGTGCCATCGGCGTGACACTCATGTAAGCATACTCCAGCATTGAGAACAGGAAACCCAGGAGCAGGAGGACAATGAGTCCAACAATCTGGCCTGTCATGACGCCCTCCTCACCAGGCCGGATGGCACCGACAGCTGGTCGAAAACTGCCTCTTCGCGCGCCTCCATTGCCTCGCGGTCACGCTCGGACGCATGGTCGTAGCCGACAAGATGCAGAACGGAATGGACCAGTGAGAACGTCAGCTGGTCATCGAGGCTGTTGCCACTCGCACCTGCCTTGTCCGAAACAGCGTCAAGACAGATGACAATGTCGCCGAGGACCCACCCTCTACCAGGCGCCGCATATCCAAGCGGAAACGACAGCATGTCTGTGGTGGCATCAATCTGTCGATGCTGTCTATTGAGCTGCCGCATGCGTTCTGTCGGAACTGCGAAGCAGGACACCGCAACAGCATGGTGCATGCCCCGGATCCCAACCAGGTCACTCTGCATGAACTCAAGGCACTGGCTGACGAGACGTGTCAGTTTCCCTTCATCAACGACCCACCCGGGGTCAGAGCTTTCGATGTGACAGTGTACTGATAGGTCAGACTCTTTCATTTGCCTCCTCAGTGGTCGAATATGCGTCACGAACGTGATAGAAGGAAATCAGCGATGTCAGAAAGTACTCTTTGACCGCTGCGATGTTGCCCAGCGTAAGTTGCGATTCGGACAGCTGTCCGTCGCTTATGCGTGCGCCTATGATATTCTCTATCAGGGCCTCAAGCGAAGCCTTGTCGACCCTGGGAAGCGAGCGTGCCGCAGCTTCTACTCCGTCGGCCAGAAACACCAGTGAAGACTCCTTCGAGTGTGGCTTGGGCCCCTGGTACCGGAAGGCGTCAGGCGAAAGGTTGGCACGCTCAGCGGCTGCCTTGTCGTAGAAGAACTGAACCACGGTCGTGCCGTGGTGTTCCGCAATGATATCAATGACCTCGGAAGGAAGGCGATGGCTTTGAGCAATGGTAACGCCAGCCTGCACGTGTTCAAGAATGACCTTGGTGCTGAGTTCAGGCGAAATGTCCTCGTGAATGTTGGGCAGCTCACCGCGGTTCTCACCAAAGAACTGAGGGTGCAGCAGCTTTCCGATGTCGTGATAATAGCCGCCCACCCTGGTGAGCAGCCAGTCAGCTCCCACGCGCTGGGCCGCGCCAGATGCGAGATTCGCAACGTTCAGACTATGGTGATAGGTCCCCGGGGCACTCTCAAACAACTCCGTCAGTAGCTTGCTGCCGGTATCCAGCAGTTCGCGCAGCCGCATCCCCGTAGCAACGTTGAACCAGCGTTCGAGTACATAGGTGAGTCCCAGCGCCAGCAAAGCTGCAAGTACCCCACCCCCTGTGAGGTACAGGGCATTCGTGAGAATGGCTCTCAGCCCCTGCTCAGTAAGGCCTGCCAAAAAGGCGTACACCAGCCCCGCCGTCAGTCCGCCAAGGGGCCCGGCGATCATCAGGGCGCTGGTCTCGCTGACCTTCCGCATGACCATGATCACGACAATCGTCCCCACGACCAGTCCGCAGAGCACCTCGGCTGTCGTCGGACCCATGATCCAGGCCACCGCCATGGTCCCCAGACCCAGCACCACCGCCAGAAGGCCGTCGAAGAACACGAACCCCAGCAGCAGAGCAAGCAGAAAGGGAGCCAGCATAGCGAGGATGCCGTCCACAAGCCAGACCAGAACAACGCATGCGCCGCCCACGACACCCGCTTCCAGGAACAGCCGGTCAGTCTTGGCGCCTCCGGAGCCGTCAAGGGCGGCAGCGACGGCAACGAGCGCCCAGACGAGTAGTGTGACAGCAACCTGGGCAGCCACGTTCCGCGCGGCTCGTCCGCCCCATACCAGCCCCGTCGTCTGAAGCAGCTGCACGGTTGCACTGTCCAGCGTGGATCCTTTCTTCACGACCGGAACCCCCGCTGCAAGGGTCGATACAATAGGGGACACTGCCGCAGCGGCCTTCTCGCGTGCCGCCAGTGTCGCCTCCTGGTCATACATGAGGTTCGGCTGCACCACCGGCACCACGAGCTGGTACGCTGCCCGAACCTGGTTATCGGCTATGCCCAGGTTCTTCAACTCAGTATTGATGTTTTCCTGCGCCGTCTCCTCGGCACCTTCGAGGACGCCCTTGCTCATGACGGCTGTCAGAGCTTGACGCGCAGCAGCCTTGCACGACTGCAGTTCAGACTCGGAACACGTCGCCAGGTATTTCGTCGTACTGCCGACCGGCGTCATCAACACTGCAGCAATACGCTCGGACGCCTTGTCCGTTGGCAGATCCTGCCCGCGGATCGTCACAATACGTGCGACAATAGCATCAAATGAAGTAAGGGCGGCCGGAAGCCGAGAACTGTCAAATTTGTAGATAGGAGCCACCTCGTCAGCGACACGCTTTCGCAGTTCCTCGGTTCTCGCCTGGTCAACGTACACGACAGTGCGCCTTGGAGCGATGTCCGCTGCTGCTGTCGCTCCCTCCACGACAGAGCGAACGGGAGGCACATAGGGAAGAGCTGACAGCAGCGCAGAGCTGAGTGCGACTAGCGCGAACACAAAGGCCCCCGCATGCTTGAACCGCCGGAACGTGCGCCCAAAACGACGCCCCCGGCTATCTGACCCGCGAACCGCCTGATACCGTGCCCTCACCTCTGGCCCTCCACAGTCGGAACGTCACGCCTGACTGCCCGAAAGAACGCCATGCTTACATCTCCGTAGCGCCGCTCCTGGTACTTGCGCAGGTTCACGGCACCCCCCTCGTACACATCCGACAATCCTTCTCTTGAAGCATGTTCCATGACAATGATACAGCCATCGGCCTCACCGCGCAAATGGGTGGCGAGCATCCCGAGCAGAGGATTGTGCAACCCGGAGCCAAAGGGGGGGTCTGCAAACAGGATATCGAACTCTGTCCCAGTCAGGCCGGACGCGAAGGCAACTGCGTCAGCCTTCATAACCGAGGCTTGTTCGACGAGCCCCAGACTTCGAATGTTCGAAGTCACGAGGCGAATGGAACGAGTATCGCTGTCAACGAACACAGCATGTGACGCGCCGTTGCTGAGTGCTTCGATGCCAATGGCTCCCGTGCCGCAGCATGCGTCGACAAACCTGGCCCTGCCGATGATGGGGCGCAGGACATCCATCAAAGCCTCTCTGGCTTTGTCCGATGTTGGCCTCAGCCACGGTTGTCTTCCCAGTGTCTTGAGCGGTCGACCTCTCAGCGACCCCGATTGTACGATCATGTCAGTTCTCCTCCACAGCAGGCCGCGCAGGCGGATACCTCAGCACCAGCATGCGGGCAAGGTTCGCGTCCTCCGGAGCCGTCAGCTCGGGGTCTTTTTCCAGGAGCTGGCCGGCAGCGGCCCGGATATCGGGAAGGCGCGACAGGTCGCGATAACTCAACATGCTTGTTGAACCAAACAGGGGAACGTCGAACCCATGCTGGATGGTCCCGAGAATGTCGCCGGGGCCGCGCAGCTTCAGGTCCTCATCCGCTATCTTGAAGCCGTCGTCGCAATCCACCAAGACCTGCAGCCGCTGTGTGCTCTCAGGCGTCGCGGTCCCCTGGACAAGAATACACTGCGACGCCGAAGAACCCCGCCCTACCCTTCCGCGCAACTGATGGAGCGTTGCCAGACCGAACCGGTCCGCATCCTCGATAACCATGACAGTCGCGTTCGGGACGTCGATGCCAACCTCGACAACCGTCGTCGACACGAGAACGTCAATGTCCCGCGCACGAAACGCAGCCATGATCGCGGCCTTCTCCGAGGCTTTCATTCTGCCATGAAGAGAAGCCAGCCTCAGCCCCTTGAGGCTTGAGGCCGTCAGACGCTTCACGGTCTCCTCCACCGATGCTGTGGCATCCTCGTCTTCACCGCCTGCGTCGATAGCGGGCACGACAACAAAGGCCTGCCTTCCTCGCGCCACCTCCGCGCGCACAATGTCATAGGCAACCTCCCGCTCTGCGGGGGCGAGCATCCGGGTAACGATCGCAGTTCTACCAGCCGGTTTCTCCGTGAGTTCGGAGATATCAAGGTCACCATAGATGGTGAGAGCCAGCGTGCGAGGAATCGGCGTGGCACTCATGACCAGAGAGTGGGGTTGCTCGCCCTTTGTCCCGAGTGCGAGCCGCTGGGCGACCCCGAAGCGATGCTGCTCGTCGACTACGGTCAACCCGAGGCGCGCAAATGCTACGCCTTCTTCGAGTATGGCATGCGTTCCTACCAGCAGGTCGATACCCCCGTCGGCGAGTTCCCGGAGCACGCTGTTGCGCTGCGCCTTGCTTGCCCCTCCCGTGAGCACGCCCACTCGTATCCCGAGAGGCAGCAGCAGGTCCGCCAGCACCGCGCCCGTCTGCTGAGCGAGAATCTCGGTAGGGCTCAGGACAGCGCTCTGAAATCCAGCCACCTTTGCTGCATAGACGCCGAATCCCGCCACCGCTGTCTTGCCGGAACCGACGTCTCCGTGCAGAAGGCGGTGCATCTGCTTGTGCCCCTGGACATCGTCTGCAATGTCGCGCATAGCTGCCACCTGTGAGCTCGTAGGCTCAAACGGCAGACTGCTCGCGTACCGTTCCACCGTTCCCGCCGGCAGGACAAACCGGGGGGCAGTGCTGGCCTGTTCCGAGCGCTTGTGCATGAGAACGCGCAGTTCGAACAGGAACAGGCTGTCAAAGGCGAACCTGCCCCTGGCCTCCTCTGCCTTAGCTTCGTTCTCGGGAAAGTGCAGGGCATGATAACTCCCGGACAGCTCTGGCAGGTTGAACTGCGTTGCCACATCCCCAGGAAGGTATTCGGCGCCGTCCTGCGGAAGACGTTCAAGAGCTCGCCACATGTGCTGCCGGAGAGACTTCTGGCTCAATCCGGAGGTCAGACCATAGACGGGGACGAGGCGGTTCATGTTCAGCTGGGCGGCGGGAGTGCCTGACTCCTCGAAGGTTGGCTGAGTCAGCTGTGGACCGTCAAACGAGTTTTCCAGGCGGCCATAGAAGTCGTACTCGTGTCCCGGCACCAGCCGGCTGGCAACGAACCTGTTGTTGAACCAGACAAGACCGAAGATGCGGCCGGAGGAATCCCTGGCCTTTCCCTTGACAAGCAGCACCTTGCGCCGAATCTGCACCACCGACATCAGACGCGCCTTCACGAACACCGCCTGGCCGAGCACGTCCGGCGAGATATGCTGCGGCTGCCGGAGGTCGAGATACCTCCTCGGAGCATGCTGCAGCAAATCTGAGATGGTTACAATCCCGAGTCTCGCAAGGGTCTCCTGGACCCTGGGCCCGATGCCCCAGAGGTTCGACACCGGTTCTTCAAGCGTGTCGATAAGCATGTTTGCAGAACCCCGAACGCGCCTCTGGGTCACCTCCGGCGCGGACTCCGGAGCATGCCGTGCTTGCTCGTTCTGCGAGTTCAGCAGCGCGAGCAGAGCACTGCACCGTTCACCGCGCCCGGGCGGCTCAAGAAACTCGTAGTCCACCAGCAGCGAACGAGCCTCCCCCACGAGCCGGTCGTGGGCAGCGCCCCCCTTCGCGGCCGTCGCAGTGTCCACCAGCGAGAGGGCAAGCCGTGCAAACCCTCCTACCGCTGCGTCGTTGTGACAGCCTCGCTTGACCTCAAGCTGCACCAGATCCCGCAGCACCGTGCTCCAACTATGAGGGTCTGACGAGCTTCCTCCCGCGTTCATTGAGTTCCTGCTATCACCGGGAAAGACTAGCGGATGTCGCCAAGAAAACTCTTCCCGGCAATAGGAGTCAGTCCGAGATGGTCGGACACGGTAGCGCCAAGGTCCGCAAACCCCTCCCGCACCCCCAGGTACGTACCCCCGCGCAGCGATGGGGAGTAGGCGAGCAGCGGCACGTATTCACGCGTATGGTCCGTGTGGCCAGTAAACGTCGGGTCGCATCCGTGGTCTGCCGAGATGATAAGAAGATCATCCTTGTGCATGGAACCAATCAGTTCTGGAATCGCCTCGTCGAACCGCTCCAGCGCGACCGCATATCCGGCAACGTTCCGCCGGTGGCCGTAGAGCATGTCAAAGTCCACCAGATTGGTGAACAGAAGGCCGTGCCACGTATCGGCCTTGACCAGCTCGATGGTCTTCTGGGTTCCCTCCTGGTTGTTTCCGGTGTGGAAATGCTGTGTGAATCCGTCACCGTTGAACAGGTCCCAGGTCTTGCCGACGGCGATGACATCGAGCCCAGCGCCGCTCACCTGGGTAAGGGTCGTCGGCCCCAGCGGCTGAGCAGCGTAATCACGCCGGTCCTCCGTACGGACAAAATGCCCCGGGGTTCCTGTGAAGGGCCGCGCAATGACACGCCCAACCAGGTGGTCGCCCACGAGAATCTCCCGCCGGCTTATCTCGCACATCTCGTACAGTTTCTCAAGCGGAATGACATCATTGTGTGCTGCAATCTGGAACACAGAGTCCGCAGAGGTATACACAATTGGATAGCCCGTGCGCATGTGCTCCTCGCCCAGCTCGGCGATAATCGTGGTACCGGACTCCGGGCGGTTGCCCAGTGCCTTGGTGTTGAAACGCCGTTCGAAAGCAGCAATGACCTCAGGAGGAAAGCCATGCGGGTAGGTAGGAAACGGCTTGGTGAGCGTCAGTCCCATCATTTCCCAGTGCCCGCTCACAGAGTCCTTGCCCTTCGCCTTCTCCTCCATGATGCCAAAGGCACCGATGGGATTGTCAAAGTGGAGGTTCAGCAGATAGCCGAGGCCCAGCTCCTCAAGATGGGGCAGATGAAAACCCGGGACACTCTTGTAGATGTGGCGCAGCGTGTCCGCACCCGTGTCTCCGTACAGGAGCGCATCCTTTGCTTCTCCGATACCGACACTGTCAAGCACGATAACAATGGCCCTCTTGTCTGTCATTTGGATTCCCCTTCCTTTCCAGATGGGTTTTCGCTCGACTGCGAATGATGCCTGCGTCGCCTGCGAGCAGGTCCCAGGACAAACTCGCCGAACGTGGCAACGCCGCCCGCCCCCATCTTGATATAGTGGTCAAAAAAGCGCCAGACGAGGATAAAAGCCCCGAGTATGCCGTTCGGGACAAATGCCGCAAACAACGCAGCCGCCCCAAGCTCGGCCCCGACAGATGCCCCCGGCGTAGGAAAGTACGATACAGCGATGTAGTAGATGAGCGTTGCAATAATGATCTGCGTTATGGATGACGCAACTCCCATGCCATAGAGGAGGATGATAGGCGTCAGCACAATCAACCCCCAGGACACGAAACTGTACAGGAGGCCCCTGCCAAGGAGTCGCCGGTTGGCTTTGAGAGCGGTCTCACGTGCACGAAGCGTGTCAGCCACGAAGCCCTGGACTTTGCGGGCAATTCGTTGCCAGAACCTTCCCCGGCGGTTCAGCGATTCGGGAGACCGCTGCACCAGCCGTTGTATGGATGTGTTGATGCGGTCAAGGCGAATCAGGCAGTAGACGAGCAGCGCAAAGTTGGCAATGTAGGCTCCCACGCCGATGTACAGGATGAGGCGAAAGCGGTTTCCGACGTCCAGACTGCGCCCTGAAAAGAACAGCCAGATGGGAACAAATGTCAGCGTCACGACCTGCGACGCACCCGACAGCAGCGCCTTGATGGCAAAGACCATGGTGGAATCGGCAACGTTGATGGAATCGTCCTTGAAGAGCATGTAGATCTGAGCAGGCTCCCCTCCACCTGCCGCAAAGGGCGTCACCCTTGCAAAGAACTCACCCACCAGAATGTTGCGCATCGCTGTGCCGAACCGGACGCGCAGTCCTACAGACTGGGCAATGGCCTGCAGTCTCAGGGCCTGAACAACTATTTCAAGGAAGATGAGCGCCAGCGCGGCCAGAATGTAGGCCGGGTTCATCGACTCGAAGACCTTGACGACACTCATCTGGTGCGAGATGAGCGACAGGGCAAAGAAACCCAGCAGGCCTCCCCCAAGGGCGGCGAGGAGCTTCCAGATAAGGCTCCGAAGATTCGTTACAGGCGCCGCAGGTTCGGGAGGCGCGCCGGACTCAGGAGTCTGGCCCGCCGGATAGCCGCCCGTGGGAGTATCGCCAGGATGGGCCCCGGGTTCCGGGGTGCCGCCGGTCGTCAGCTCTTCGCCAGCTGCCACAATCGCTCCAGCTCGTCTGCCGAGGCGGTGGAGATGTCCACCTGCTGTTCTCTCGCGTATGTCTGCACGCGCGTGTACCGATCGCGAAACTTGTCGAACGAGGCATGCAATGCCTTGACCGGATTGATGGACAGCAACCGTGCGACATTCAATGCCGAAAACAGGACATCGCCGAGTTCCATTGCCGACGCGTCGGTGTCAACCTGCGCGGCATTCAGTTCCTGTCCCAGCTCCTGCGTTTCCTCCACCAGCTTCCCGTACGCCTGGCGTGCAGATTCGAAGTCAAATCCGTCCGCCCGCGCGTTCTCCTGACTGAGGAGCGCGTTTTCGATGGACGACAGCAGTTTGGCGCTGTCCACAAAGTGCTTCCTGCGTCCCTCCAGCGCCTTCAGCTTCTGCCAGTTATCGAGCACCTGGTCGCTGGAAGCTGCGGCAACGTCGCCAAAGACATGCGGGTGACGGAATGTCAGCTTGGCATCCTCCGTACGGATGACATCGCAGATATCAAAGCCGTCCTGCTCCCGGGCAATCTCCGACTGGATGAAGACCTGCAGCAGGAGATCTCCCAGTTCCTCTTCAAGATTGGTGGCGTTGCCACGCTGAATAGCGAGCGCAACTTCATAGGATTCCTCGAGAAGGGTGTCGAGCAGACTTACATGAGTCTGTTCGCGGTCCCACGGGCACTTCTGTCGCAGTTCGGCGATCAACAGGCGAAAGTCTTCGATGGCGGTGTATCTGGTACCCAGCAGGGGTCCAAGGGCAGAGCCGAGTGCAGCGGCCTGAGGCGCACTGGCCTCGAGCGGCACCGCAACGGCATCCAGGGAAAACCCGGCTCCCCGCAGAAGCCCCGAAATGCTCGAGGCAAGCTCTGCAGCGCACAGGCAAACGACAGAGCCATAGTGGCGGAGCGCAAAGCGTATCCACACCAGAAAGTCCAGAGCATGGACAGAATCCATGAGCTTGTCAGTGGAGTCGGGCAGGACATACACGCTGGACGCATGCGACGCAAGACCCGAGGCAAGCCCGGGGACGATGGCCAGCGCGAACCGGCGCCCTTCTGAAGCCAAGGCCGACGGAACCTGCTCGTCCGCCGTGGCTACGGTGACTGCATCCTCATTCATGCTTTCAGTGTACAGGTTCTGACCCCGATAGCAAGGCAGAAAGGAGTGACAGCGGCTCCGTCCCCTGTTCAGTGGGCAGGATCACAGAGTCGCGCACCCTGTGCGCCGCCGGAACCTGCCCGAGGTGAGCCGTCAGGAATTTGCCCGCCGCGTCTTCACTGACGAACTCAAGGACAAGGTTGGCGCCAGTCTGCTTCACCGAGGAGACTCCGACGAGCGTGAGCTGACCCTCCAGACGCTTGAGACGGAAAATGCCCTCGACCTCGGCGGGAAGGGTCCCATAGCGGTCCACGGTCCGCTCCTCGAGAGCAGGAAGCTCCTGCCCGGATGCGCGCTCCAGAGCGTTGTACAGAGCCAGGCGTTCCCCGGAATCACTGATATACGAGGCAGGGATGTACGCGGATGTGCCAAGAATGACCGCTGGCCTTGGCACAGGCTCCGTGTACTGCCCGCGTGCCCGCATAATCTCATCTTCGACCATCGACAGGAACATGTGGTAGCCAACGTCCGAGAACCTGCCGCTCTGTTTGACTCCCAGGACGTCCCCGGCGCCGCGTAACTCAAGGTCCTTGAGTGCAACCTGCAGACCGGCCCCGATGTCAACCGCAGACGCAACCGCTTCAAGGCGCTTGAACGCCGTCGAGTCGCGGGCAACGCCTCTGGAGTAGAAAATGTAGGCATAGGCGTGACGCTGGGCCCGCCCTACGCGTCCCCGCAGTTGGTACAGCTGAGCGAGGCCAAGACGTTCGCCTTCGTCCACGATAATCGTGTTGACGTTCGGAAAGTCCAGCCCGGCTTCGATAATGGTAGTGGAGAGAAGAATGTCGTACCGTCCCTCGTAGAAATCCAGCATTATCTGTTCCAGCACCTCGCTCCGCAGCTGTCCGTGCGCAACGGCGATACGGGCTGTGGGGAAGAGCCGCTGGAGAAGAGCCAGCCGGGAATCGATGTCCAGAATCCTGTTGTGCACGAAGTACACCTGCCCCTGCCGGTCGAGTTCCGCTCGGATTGCTCGCGCCAGCTGATCCTCATCGAAGGGCATGAGGAAGGTGCGAATGGGATATCGGCCAACAGGCGGCGTGTTGATGAGCGAAATGTCCCGGATGCCGACGACAGACGACTCCAGTGTTCGGGGAATGGGCGTGGCACTGAGCGTGAGCACGTCGATTTCGGCTTTGAGTTTCTTGATCTTCTCCTTGTCCAGCACGCCGAACAGCTGCTCCTCGTCGACAATGAGCAAGCCCACGTCCTTGAAGTCGTGCGCCATGTTGAGCAGTTTGTGAGTTCCGACCGCAATGTCGATGCCGCCTTCCCGCAGCAGCTTCCGGTCCGCCGTGAGTTCGCGTGTCCCCACCATGCGCGAGAACAGGGCGACCCTGAAGCCCACCGGCTCGAACCGTGACTCGAGATTACGGAAGTGCTGCATGGCCAGAATGGTCGTCGGTGCCACCACGGCCACCTGCTTGCCGTTGGCGACGGCTCGCGCCGCCGCACGCACGGCGACCTCGGTCTTGCCAAACCCGACGTCCCCGCACACGAGGCGGTCCATGGGTTTTCCTGCCTCCATGTCGCCAAGAACGTCCGCAATGGCCTTCGACTGGTCCGGGGTCAGCTCATAGGCAAAACTGTCGACGATGGGCCCCTCCAGTTCAGGGCTCGGCTTGAAGCTGAATCCCTCCCGGGCATACCTTCTGGCGGCTGTTTCCAGCAGATCATGTGCAATTCGGCGTGCGTCCTCAGCAGCCTCTTTTCGGGCATGCTTCCATCTGCGGGAGCCAGGTTCGTCGAGAGTAATCTCTGTCCGGTCCCCCACATACTTTTCCAGATAACCCAGGCGTTCCACGGGTACGTGAAGCAGGGAATGGTCCTTGTATTCGAGCGAGATGTAGTCGCGCGTCACGCCGTCGACCGTCATGGCCGTAATGCCCCGGAAGACACCGATGCCCAGGTCGCGATGCACCACATAGTCACCCTCATGAAGGTCCTCAAGACGCGAAATAGCCTGTGAGAAGCGTGCCGTCTTCTTGGGACTTGCTGCCGACTTTGGGAACAGCTCGGCATCCGTAAGCACGGCAAGTCCCTGGACAGCGAATCCCGCCGGCAGAGATCCCTTCAGGGTCGTCACCCGTGCGAGGATGTCCGGGTCGTCGATGGCATCCGCAACCAGGCGGCCGGCCCGCGCCGGGTTCAGCGACACAAGGTCGATGGCCGTGTCCTGCGGAGCATGCAGCGCCAGGTACTCGGTCAGAGAACCTGACAGCGTCAGCGGTGGAAGGTCGCGCGAATCGGCCTGAACGGCACCTGGAATCGATGCCCCGGACACCGCAACGGTCCTCGTGAACCGCCCCAGCGCCTGGCGCGCAGCCTTATCGAGTGCATCGAGCGCCTGTGAAGATGGGACGACCCCCGCCTGCAGAGTCCTGTCATACAGTTCCCGGGCAGAGTCCAGCATCATGGCAAGTTCCGCAGAGGGGTCCACGTCGTCAAGCACCAAGGTCGCACGTGACCCAAGCAGTGAGGCGACCTGTCCGCACACACGTCCCGGGTCCATGTACTGGTACAGGAAGAAGTTGACGCCCTTGCCATTGGCAGTGGAAACGAAGGACTCAAGGTCCTCCGCAAATGAACCCTCGAGGTCGCGCTCTGAGGATGCGTTCCCGTGTTCCTGTTTCCACCGCGCCATCGCGGCGGAAGCAAGGGTGCGGCGAGCATCCTGGTCCAGGAGCACAGGATAGGGCGGCACGATCCTGATGGAGGACACGGGCTCCACCGACTGCTGCGAGACCGGATCGAACAGCTTTATACGACTGATGACGTTTCCCTCCAGCACAATCCTTGCGGGATAGTCGGCGACCTGGGAATACAGGTCGAAGACATTTCCCCGGATGCTGAACTGTCCCATCTCCGTCACGGAGGAGACGCCCTCATACCCCATGCGCAGGAGCCTGTGGCCAAACGTCTGCGGAACAATCCGATCGCCCACGCTGAGAACGGAAACCAGGTCCGTGAACTCTCCGGGCGGCAGCGCCGGGTCCAGCAGGCCCTGGACTGTTGTGAAGACAACGGCATCCGGTTCACTGTAGATTCTGTCGAGTGCTTTGGCCCGCGCGAAGGACAGAGGGCGCGAAAACTGCGTGTATTCCATGAACTCGACGCCAAGTTCGGGCAGGACAACGCAGGACGGAGTCACCGCGGCCAGTTCCGGAATGGTACGCACAAGCGTTCCCAGCTCTTCGGCGGTGTCACTGCTTCCGCACAGCACGACGAGCGGCATCGTGCGCCGTGCAACGAGGCCCTCGATTAGGACCTGGCGGAACCCTCTCGACGGAGTCGAGACAGCAATACTGCCGCCCTCCCGGGCTAGCCCTGCAAACCCGTCAAAGAGTCCAGGGCACGCGGAGACAGCCTGCTGAAGCAGCAGGTCATATGAAGCATCCTGCATCAGCGGGGCGTCACCTTCCGGTTGAACATGTCCTGCGCGGCCATGACACCGTCGCACACGACCATGCGCACGGCAGTGGGGGTCCGGGCAATGGCATCAATCACGACCGGCAGTTCGCTGCGGGAGAATCCCGACAGGACGTGGTCGATGACCCCCGATGGTTCGTCCGGCTTGCCAATCCCAATGCGCACGCGCACAAAACCCTTGCTGCCAAGGTGCTCGGTAATTGACAGTACTCCCTTGTGCCCTGCGGCCGACGCGTTGAAGCTTACCCGCAGCGAGCCGACGGGCAGGTCCATCTCGTCATGAACCACGATCAGGTTCTGGGCGGGGACCTGATGCTGAGCCAGAAGAGCGGCAACGGCGACTCCGGAGTTGTTCATGAATGTCTGAGGCTTGACCAGTATGATCTTGACAGGCTCCTGCCCGACACACAGGGCAACGTCTGTCGCCGACCAGTCTGCAAGACGGTTGTGGTTGAACCTGCGCATCCTGAAGGAATGTGCGATGGCATCTGCCGCCATGAACCCGACGTTGTGCCGGGTGTTTTCATATTCGGGACCCGGATTGCCCAGCCCCGCGACCATGATTGTTTTCACACATGGTATAGTACTCAGGAGAAGCTTGATTTCAAGCTGTGAACCGTTGACATCACACCGGAACGCCCTATACTTTTTCAGCATTGGTCGGGCTCCAGAAGTGCCGAGCGGCCGCCCAGGCCGAGCAATCCCTCATGGAGGTAGTCTATGTACGCTGTTATTGAAGCGGCAGGAAGGCAGTACCGGGTGGAACCGGGCGAGACTGTGAAGATGGAGAAAATCGCAGGCGAGCCTGGCACCCCAGTTGTTTTTGACAAAGTGCTGATGGTCACCTCTGATGCCGGTGCCCAGATCGGCAAGCCCTACGTGACCGGCGCAACCGTCAGCGGTACGATCGTCCGGACGGCGCGCGACCGCAAGGTGCGTGTCTTCACCTACAAGAACAAGACCACGCACAAGCGGCTTGTGGGGCACAGACAGACATCGACCTACGTGAACATCACGCAGATCGGCTAAAGGGGTGGTGAATCATGGCTCATAAGAAAGCAGGCGGAAAGTCACGCAACGGACGCGACAGCAATCCGCAGTACCTTGGCGTGAAACTCTATGATGGACAGGTGGTGCGTCCTGGCAACATCATCGTGCGGCAGCGCGGAGAACACTTCAAGGCAGGAACAGGCGTCATGATGGGCAAGGACTATACCCTGTTCGCGGTCACCGACGGAACCGTGAAGTTCGAGTCGCTCAAGACCGTCAAGCGGGTGCACGTCGTCCCTGCGCCCGAGCAGCCAAACTGACCACCCGGGGAGAACCTGTATCAAAGAAGCAAGCGATCATATCGTAGATGAGGCTGTCATCATCGCAGCCTCAGGACACGGCGGAAACGGCGCAACAAGTTTCCGCCGTGAAAAGTATGTCGAGAAGGGTGGACCCGACGGGGGAGATGGCGGCAGAGGCGGCGACGTTACTATCGTCGCTACGGGACGGTACTCGAGCCTTCAGTTCTTCGCAACGAGGAAAGCCTTCCGCGCGCAGTCGGGGGAACCTGGCGCCGGCAGAAACAAACACGGAAGTGATGGAGCCAGCGTCACCGTTTTCGTTCCTCTTGGTACGGTCGTGAGCGACATCGACACAAACGAAGTCCTGGCCGACCTTGTGGATGAAGGCGAGAGCGTGCTGGTGGCACGTGGCGGGGCAGGCGGGCGCGGCAATGCCGCATTCGCAACCTCCATTGACCGGGCTCCACGCTATTCCGAGGAGGGTGTGCCCGGGCAGGAGCGCCGACTTCGCCTGCATCTCAAGATACTGGCGGACGTGGCCATCATCGGGTTTCCGAATGCCGGCAAGAGCACCCTGCTCAGCAGGCTGTCTGCAGCACGTCCGAAGATAGCGGATTATCCTTTTACTACGCTGTCGCCCAACCTGGGGGTCGCCTTTTCGCAGTCAGGCCAGCGCGTGACCTTTGCCGACATCCCCGGGCTCATTGAGGGTGCCGCCGAGGGTCGTGGCCTTGGCAACAGGTTCCTGGCGCACATAGAGCGCAGCAGAGTCATCCTGTTCCTTGTAGATGGCAGCACAGCGGACCCGGACCCTCTCGAAACCTATCACATGCTGGAACGCGAGCTGGAACAGTACAGCCCTGAGTTGACCCGGAAGCCGCGCATCGTTGCGATCAACAAGATCGATCTTATCTCGCCCCAGAAAAAGACGGGGCTGCGCAGACGCTTCGAGCATCAAGGCACCTCGCCACTCATGATCTCCGCCCTCGAGACACAAGGCATCGACGGCCTCATCGAGCAGGCTGCGGCCCTTGTGGCCACAGCCCCGCGCCCTCCACGTGAGCAGGTAACGCGAGTGTATCAGCTCAATCCTTCAGACGAGACATTCGAGATTACTCGCCTGCCTGACGGCATGCTGTCCGCCTCAGGTCGCTATCTGGACCGTATTGTCCACACAACGGACTTTGAGCAGCCCTTCCAGGTTCGGCTTCTGGACCAGCGGCTGCGCCGCCTCGGCGTCGAAAAGGCTCTCCGCAAGAAGGGTGCCCGCGACGGGCAGGAAGTCATGATCGGCGGACGCATCTTTCAGCTTGGAGAAGACGAGGCCCGCAAGACATGAGCGTCGTGCTCTATGGAGGCGCGTTTGACCCGGTCCACGCAGGGCATGTCTTCATTGCGCGGGAGGCCCTGCGACTGCTGGCGCCTTCGCGCCTCATTCTGATTCCTACGGGCAGCCCCAATCCTGACTTCGACAAGCACTTGTCTGCTTCCGACGCCGACCGCCTGGCCATGCTTGCTCTTGCCTTTGCAGGGACTGCCGGGGTCGAAGTGTCTGACATCGAACTCACCCGCGAGCCTGCTCCATCGTTCTTTGCCGACACACTGGATGCTCTGCGTCCCACGCTCGGGTCCGGACAAGTGGTGGTCCTCCTGGGTCAGGACCAGCTGACGTCCTTTCCCCGGTGGGAGCGCTACCAGGAGATCCTTCGCCAGGCAGACCTCTACTACGTCCCCAGAGCTGGCTTGAACGCTGCATCGCTGCCAGCAGTCAGAGCGACCCGTCTGTTTGACGTCAATCCCTTTGACAGCCTGTCGTCCACCCTGGTCCGCACCAGGGTACAGCAGGGGCTGTTCGTCGATGGCCTCGTTCCGACAGCCGTCGCAGAGTACATCCACGCTCATGGGCTCTACCGTGCAAGTGTCGCCTGAGCAAAGGGCCAAGCTGGTCGAGTGCCTGCAGCAGAGGATGTCGCCATGGCGCTTCGAGCACTCATTGCGCGTCGAAGCACTGGCTGTCGACCTGGCCAGATTCTGGGGCGTTTCAGAACGGAAGGCCAGCATTGCGGGCCTGCTGCACGATACCGCTCGCGACTTGCCTGATGCACAGCTGGCCGCGATAGTGTTGGCGTCCGACGACCCGCTGCTGGCAGACTGGAAACAGAGCGTCGCGCCGGTAGTGCTTCATGCTCCGGTCGGAGCACTCATTGCCCGGCAGGAGTTTGGCGTCACGGACCCGGAGATCCTGACTGCCATTGCTCTCCACACCACGGGCGCTGCTGAGATGAGCCCTCTTGCCATGATCACGTTCCTGGCGGACTACTGTGAACCCGAACGTCACTTCGCGGGTGCCGACAGTGTGCGGTCCCTGTTGAGGACGAGTCTGGAGGCTGCGACTCTACGGGCTCTCACCCAGACCATCGACTATCTGCGAGGGCGCGACCTTCCCGTAGATACCCACACCCTGCAGGCAGAAGCAGCCTTTGCCGCGCGCTGTGAAAGGCCCCGCCAGCCTTGACAGCAGCCCCGATAGCGAGTAGAATACGCGAGCGGTCGGTTATCAGAATGCGGGAGTAGCTCAGGGGTAGAGCATCGGCTTCCCAAGCCGAGTGTCGCGGGTTCAAATCCCGTCTTCCGCTCCAGAGGCGGCATAGCCAAGTGGTAAGGCAAGGGTCTGCAAAACCCTCATACCCCGGTTCGAATCCGGGTGCTGCCTCCAAGTCCATTGTGCTTTCCCGGGGCCGGGATGGCGGAACTGGCAGACGCACGGGACTTAAAATCCCGGGGTGGCGACATCGTGTGGGTTCAATTCCCACTCCCGGCACCACTGCTCGAAGACGCTACTGCGGCTTGGGACCCGCCTCGCTCGTTCCAGCTGTATGCCGGTAGATTCGCCAAGTCAGGGCAGCGCTGCCCATGCGGGACAAGGGCACATAGATTTCAGGATTTGTGTCCGCAATCTGTGACCCTGACGCCATCTCCACGCCAATTGCTGCCCCGGCACGGTATGTCTTTTCGTAGAGCAGGGCATCGATCCCGTCCCGCTTGCGGACGGTCCCGAGCACCAGCACACGGACGTTCCTGAACGCACGCTTCTTCACGCGCCGACGCAGCTGTACGAAGACCATGAGGTCGCGCCGGATGTCCCCCAGACCATAGACGTGGGTGCTGGGAACGTACCGGCCGTGCACCCTGTCGACGTCCTCGATCACCTCGTTGAGGTCGGGAAGAGTGACCGCCATCCCGATGGCGGGATGCCCCGGCTCGTCCACATCCTCCACCATGAACACCAGATCCTCCACGGCAATCATCCTGAGGCCTGCCGCAAGATATGCGAACTCTTCGTCGGTAAACCGTTCGAACTGGGGATGGACCTGGCTGTCCCACGCCGTGTTGTAGACAGCTTTGATGCGGGCAATCTCACCGTCCCAGTCTTTCATGCTCACAGACCGAATGGCAACGCCCTGCTGACGGAGCCGCTGCTCAGGGTCACGTCCGTGCTGCCGTATCGCATCGATCCTCGCAAGATAGGGGGCGGCGGTCTCCGGCGTAATGTGAAACGCGTACCAGTCGTTCTCCTTCACGCCCCACTCTTCAAAG
This sequence comes from Candidatus Cryosericum sp., assembly GCA_035403525.1. Classification (GTDB taxonomy): domain Bacteria; phylum Caldisericota; class Caldisericia; order Cryosericales; family Cryosericaceae; genus Cryosericum. Next base: position 22,706 of record DAONFE010000009.1, on the reverse strand, counting down.
TAGCGGGCGTAGTACGGCGGCTGATACGGTTCCATCACCATGGGATGCTGGTCGAACCCTTCGACGAGCAGCCCATCCTCGCCATTTGCATTGAACCGTGCAGGTCCGATGATCTTGACAGCCCCATGCTGTTCCAGGTC
>DAONFE010000009.1:8432-22466 GCA_035403525.1 Candidatus Cryosericum sp. | reverse complement strand
CGGTCCGGGTTGAGGTCATTGAGCTCGGTCATCATAAGCGGCATGACTTTCCGCGAGGCCGGAGTCTGATAAAACGGAACAGCCCACATGCACCTGATGAAGCGCTTCAGCGCGCCAAGAGCAAGCGGAAATGAGCCGTCCGCTGACACGGGCTGTGAAATGAGACGTTCGACGGTTACTGCTGTTTCCATGGTCGCCCCGGGGTCTGTGAGGTGCGGTTCTGTTGGCGGCCGCACCTTCGTACGTATACTGTCTGTGTGGTGCGCGGCATGCCGCGCACCATGATACACGGATTAGCGAATCTGTAAACTTGCAGGTGGCTGCGCGTCATGCCCATCATACTGGAAAACCTCGAAAAGATGTACGGCGACCGTCTCCTCTTCCGCTGCCAGCATTGCACCATTGGGGCCGGAGACAAGGTCGGCATTGTCGGGCCCAATGGCAGCGGCAAGTCGACGCTGCTTCGTATGCTGAGCGGGGAGGACGATGAGTACACCGGTACCATCCAGATGGCTGGTGCATCGAAGTTCTGCTTTATTGATGCAGTGCCAGTGGAATCGGACCGCACGGTCCGCCAGATTGTCGCCGAACCATTCGAGCATCTGCGCGCTCAGGACGCCCGCATTCGCGAGCTGGAACAACTTCTTTCGACGAGCGAGGAAACCGATGAGTATCTGGAGGAACTCTCGCGCCGGACTGAGGCCTTTGAGGCGCAGGGAGGCTATGACTACCTCGTCAGCATGAACAAGGCGCTGGCGAGCCTGGGCTTCGGTGCTGGAGACCTGGACAGACTCGCCGGCACCATGAGCGCGGGTGAAGTATCACGCATTCGCCTGTCGCGTCTCGTAAGCGACGTCCAGGATATCTGGATGTTGGACGAGCCGACCAACTACCTCGATATCCCTGGCGTGCAATGGCTCGAGCGCCAGCTCAGGAGTCTGCGGGCAACCGTGCTCGTCGCCTCGCATGACGCATGGTTCCTGGACCAGGTGTGCACCAAGGTCCTTGTCATCGAGAACGGCGCGCTTCACCTGTATGCCGGAGGCTACTCCGACTACGTCCGCGTCCGCGATGCCGAAGCACAGGAGCGCGCGGAACACAATGCAGAGGTAAAACGCGAACTGGGGCGTATGCGGGAGTATGTCGAGAAGTACCGCTATGGTACGCGTGCAAGTCAGGCGGCTTCGCGCGAGAAAGCCATGGAACGGCTCAAGTCCCAGGTCGACGGCGAGCCAGCCACTGCGCGGAAGCGCGTTCACGTCCACCTGCACACAAGCGGGGAAAGTGGCGAGATTGCCCTGCGCATGGAACACATCAGCAAGTCCTATGGCGACCACGCCGTGCTCCGAGACGCGAGCGTTCTGGTGAAGTCAAGACAGCATGTGGCGATTCTTGGGCGCAACGGAGCAGGGAAGTCCACCCTGCTGGGCATCGCCATGGGAGAGGTCATCCCGGACTCAGGCACAGTGTACTGGGGCCCGAGCGTCCGGTACTCATTTTTCCCGCAGAACTACACCCTGTTCGAGAAGGAGACGGCCCTGACATGGCTCATGACCAGGCGCCCTCGCATGACGGTTTCCGAGGTCAAGGCTCTGCTGGGGAGCTTCGGCTTCTCCGCAGAGCAGATGGAACAGGAGACGGAGGGGATGAGCAGCGGCGAGAAGCAACGCCTGCTGCTTGCCCTGCTGTCTACCGAGACGGCGAACATGATTATCCTGGACGAACCCACGAACTTCCTGGACATCCAGACCCGCGAATCTCTGGCCACGACTCTGCGTGCGTTCGAAGGCACCGTCCTCTTTGTGTCGCACGACCGCACGTTCATCGATGCAGTTGCCGGACGCATCATCAGCATTGAGCAAGGGGCTGTCACTGTCCTCGAGGGCAACTACTCGGCGAACCGGCAACAGCTGTTCACAGAGCGCCGGCCCACAGGGTCAACGCCCCGGCAAACCAGCCCGACGCAGAACGGGCACGGCGCACGTATCTCTCACAACAAACTGGCAGCCCTGGAAGCACGTGTGGGCGCGCTGGAGCAGCAAATCGGGGACCTGGAGCGAGAACAGGCCAGCCTCACGCGGAGGCTTCAGGATGAAGGCCCTGGCATGACCGGCACCGAGGTGGCCTCCTTGTCGACGCACATCCATGAGCTGGAGGAGGAACGTGAACGACTGTTTGCAGACTTGGAACGCGCCGAGCAGGAGTACCTACAGGCCGCGTCGTCGTGACTCGATATCTTCGAGCAGCTCCTGACGCGATGCGAATCCCCAGCGCTCAAGCAGCTCGTCCGACAAGTCATACACAAGACCCTTCTTGAGATAGTCACGGTGCCCGACGAGGAGTTTGCGCTGGACCAGCGACACGACGGCCTTGTCGCTGCTCACGCCACGCAGTTCAAGTATCTGCCTTCGCGTCAGCGGTCCCTTCGTGATGACAAGCGCGAGGACTTCCATGGCCTGGCGGGACAGCCCCACCTTGGGCCGCGGCTGCGCAGGTTCTGGCATGAGGCGGTCCGGGACTGTAAAGAAGTACTTCTGTCCGTCCTGCACCAGATGGATGCCACGGCTCGCATACTCAGCCTGCAAGGTTTTCAGCAGCTTGCGTGTTATGGCCGTGTTCTGACCCGTTCGCCGGACAAGATAGCGAAGGCCCACCGGACCGTTCGCTGCAAACAGCGCGGCCTCCAGACGCTGCCGTGCCGCCTGCAGCTCCAGACCCGAGACAAAGGTCTCGCCGTCGCTGTTCTCAGGCATCGCCAGTACCCGCGTATTCGACCACGATGTCGGCAAACCGGTCCTCCTGCGCGATACGGAAGATGCTCATCTTGGTCAGGATCAGCACAGCCAGGAAGCTGAGGACGACCCGCTCGCGCGAGTCAGAGGCGTCGAAGATGCTCTCAAAGGTAACGGTGCGACGTTCACACACCAGGTCCTGAAGCTCGCGCATCACTTGCTGCAGACTGAGATAAACAGGCCTCTCGACCTGGGCAGCGGGAGGCTTGCGCGCCGCGATGCGCTCGACAATGCGAGCCAGTGCCTCGAGCAGCGCGTCCGACACCTCTTCGCCCTCATCTGTCTGAACCGGAGGTACAGCCCGGACGTTCGGTCTGCGGTACGGCGCCCTTCCCGCATTCACTTCCTGCAGGACCTCAATGATGGGACGGGCATACAGCCCTGCCTCGTCCAGCGCCTGGATCCCTTCCTGCAGTGACTTCTCCGCTGCGGCGGGGTGCCCGAACAGCACGAACTCGCTCTTGAGCTTGAGCAGGTCAGCCAGCATGTAGACCAGTTCGGAGTGCGTCTCCACCCCGGAGTCACGCCAGATGACCTGCGTGCAGAAGTCGACCAGGCGCTCGACGACTACCTCTGCAACGTCGGCACGACCCGCGCGCCCCAGTAGTCTCAGGTTGTTTACTGAGTCGGAAACTCCCGCCACGGTCAGATCCCGATGGCCTCCCGCGCCAGCCGGACCGTCTCGCCAGCCTGGACTGATGCCCTGGCGCGACCCTCCTCAAGAATCCGGTCCACCGCGGACGGGTCCTCGGCAAAGGCAGCCCGCCGCTGCTGGAAGCCAGCCAGACGCTGCAGGACCATGTCGGTGACCGCGTGCTTGTGGTCCACACATCCCAGACACCCTTGCTCGCACTGAGTCTTCGCTTCTCCCGCCGTGCCAGGTTCAAACAACTTGTGGTACTGGTAGATGACGCAGCCGGCCTCCGGGTGACCAGGGTCGTTCCTGCGGACCTTGAGCGGATCGGTATAGGCGGTCATCATGCGCTTGGCAATGACTTCGGGCGGGTCCGACGCCACGATGTCGTTGTCCAGCGACTTGCTCATCTTGCGTCCGTCCAGACCCGGCAGCATCTGAAACTCGTTGAGCACCGGCTGTGGCTCTGGAAACAGGTCGGTATGATACGTGTAGTTGAAGGTACGCACCAGCTCCCGGGTGAACTCCAGGTGTGGAACCTGGTCCTTGCCCACGGGAACTGCCTCCGCGCGGTACACCATGATGTCGGCAGCCATGAGGACTGGATAGCTCAACAGTCCCAGGTTTACGTTGTCCTTGAGGTCCATGTCCCGGATCATTTCCTTGACAGTCGGGTTGCGCTCCACCCACGACACGGGTGTCACCATGGCCAGCAGAGTGAACAGGTAAGCATGCTCAGGAACGTCGGACTGGCAGAACAGTGTTGCCCGCGCCGGGTCGATTCCTGCCCCCAGCCAGTCCAGCACCATCTCGCGGCGATACTCACGGATAGGCCCGCTCTCGTTCCACTTCGTGGTCAGCGCGTGCATGTCCGCCACCATGAAGTAGCAGTCGTACTCGTCCTGCAGCCGCACATAATTGGCCAGAACTCCCATGAAGTGCCCCAGGTGCAGCTTGCCCGTGGGACGCATGCCGCTCAGGATACGCTTTTTCATGTCCACCTCACAACCTCAGGACCGTGTTCAGGATGAATCCGAGCACGGTGTTCAGAATACCGCCGATGATGTTGAACCACAACAGCGCCAACAGGACGATGGTGCCGTAAATGTCCACGGCACGGTCGTAGAGGAAACGCTCGGGCCGCTTGAAGAAGACCGCAAGGAACGCCTTGGACCCGTCGAGCGGTGGGATGGGCAGGAGGTTGAATACCCCCAGCGCCACTGAGAACTCGACCAGCGTGCGCAGCACGGTGTAGACATACGTGAGCTGCGTCACGGCTGTAGCAGAGCCCCTCAGCAGCAGAAGCAGCACATAGGCTACCATGCCGCTCGCGAAGTTGGCGGCGGGTCCTGCGAGCGAAACCAGCGCAGTGTCCCTGCGCGGGTGCTTGAACACGGAGAAGTCGATCATCACGGGACGCGCCCAGCCGACGTGGAAGATGAGCAGCGCGAGCGTGCCCAGGGGGTCCAGGTGACGGAAGGGGTTCAGGCTGAGGCGACCGGTCGCCACCGGCGTATTGTCGCCGAGTTTCCATGCAACCCATGCATGGCCGTACTCATGAATGGTTATGACAACAAGAATCACCGGCACCTGCACAATCCAGATGGGCAATTCGCTTCGAATATAGCTCAAGAGTCCCTGCATGCGTGTAGTGTCCTTTCAGGGCCATCGCGCCAGATGTCCCGGCATTCGGATTATCTCATACTAGCCAGCTTTCGGTTGAACGCAACCGCTTGGCGAGCGGCGTTTCTTCATTGCGGATGTCCGCTTTCCTGCTAGAATCAGTGCATGATCAAGATGCGCATGCAGTACAGCAAGGACGAGGAGGCATGCCTGCTCTCCCATCACGAGGTTCAGACGGCACTGGTACGGTGGCTGCGCCGCAGCGGCCTCCCGGTGGCCTACAGCGAGGGCTTCAACCAGCGCGTGCGCATAGAAACAGGGATTCCCACGGGTGTCGGCATGGAGAGCCGCGCGGAATACGTCGACGTCATACTGGAACGGTGGACGCCGCCGCCCGAGCGCGCACAGGCGATCCGAACGACGGCTCCCCCGGGCCTGACGTTTCAGGCAGCAGTCGATATACCGCTTGCTACGCCGTCGCTGATGGCCCAGCCCCTCATCCTGCGCTACGGCTTCGCTTGGTCCAGCCAGGACGCACCCTCCTCCGACGTGCTCGAACGCAGTATCGCGGCCTTTCTTGCGTGTCCGGAACTCATGGTCGAACGCGAGAGCGGCAAGGCGCGCGCGCCCAAGGACATCCGCAGGTATGTGCTGACTGCCCAGATTGCGACGCGGACCCCACTCAAGGCCACGGTTGGAGTGTTCTTCGACCAGTCCGGCACTATCCGCATGGACGAGGTCACTGGAAAGGTGTTCGGCCTCGCGGCGGGCGCTTCCAGGCCAGTTGTCACGCGGCAGAGCGTCCTCATCAACATGAACGGGGCCTTCGTCGACCCGATGGATGTGGCAGCCCTGGGTCGCTCTCCGCGGCGCCCGAAGCAAGGCCGGGGCAACTGAGTTCGTCCAATGAAGAACTCCCCGCCTTCTGCAGGGCAGGGAGTTTACGAGCAGGTTTGTGGTTCGGCAGGGCTAGTCGCCCTCGTCCTCTTCCTCTCGACCCGAGCGCTTGCGCTCCTTGAAGTCCAGCAGTTTCTTGCGTATGCGCAGCGACTTTGGCGTCACCTCGAGTAGCTCATCGTCGTTGATGTAGTCGAGATACTGGTCCAACGCGAATACGAGTGGCGGGTCGATTTTTGCCGCAATTTCCGACGTGGAAGAGCGCATATTGCTGAGGTGCTTCTCCTTCGTCGGGTTGACCTTGAGGTCATGGTCCCGCATTGTTTCCCCGACAATCTGACCCTCGTATACCTTCTCGCCCGGAGCGACAAACAACCGCCCCCGCTCCTGGATGCGCGCAACTGAATACGCAGTCACGGTACCCGTGTGGTCGGCCACCAGCACGCCATTGCGGCGTCCGGCAATGCGTCCTGCCCATTCGCGGTACCCCAGGTACGTGTGCGTCATGACGCCGTTGCCCTTGGTTGCACTGAGAAACTCCGACCGGAATCCAAAGAGGCCACGCAGAGGAATCGTGTAGCTGAGCCGCACGTACTGTCCTTTCAGGTCGAGCATCCTGTCGATGATGCCGCGGCGTTCTCCCAGCATGTTGATGACAGTCCCCTGAAACTCCTTGGGCACGTCGAGTACCAGCGTCTCGTATGGCTCCAGGACCTTGCCGTCCTGCTTTTCCGTGATGACCTGCGGCATGGAAACCTGGAACTCGTAGCCCTCGCGTCGCATCTGCTCGATAAGAATGGCCAGCTGCAGTTCGCCCCGCCCTGCGACCGTGAACCGGTCAGGAAGGTCACCCCACTCGACCGCGATGGACACGTTTGTGCGAAGTTCGCGTTCGATGCGCTCCCTCAGCTTGTTGGAGGTCACATACCTGCCCTCGGTCCCGCCAAAGGGACTGTCGTTGACCATGAACATCATGGAGACGGTCGGCGGCTCGATGGTCAACATGTTCAGTCGGATAGGACGCTCGGGGTCGGTCACGGAGTCGCCAATCGTCACAGCCGGTATCCCCGCAAATGCGAAGATCTCGCCGGCCTCGACCGTCGGGACCTCCTTGCGTTCCAGTCCCTCGAACACGAACAGTTTGGCAATCTGACCCATGTACTCGCTGTCGCCGCTGGAAAGGACTTTGACCTTGTCGCCAGTGTGCAGCTGGCCCCCAAACATGCGTCCGATGCCAACGCGGCCGATGTAGTCGTCGTGAGTGATGTTCGTGACCAGCACCGACAGAGGGCTCTCAGGGTCATATTCAGGCCCCGGCACCTTCTTGAGAATCATCTGGAACAGGGGTGTCAGGTCCTGCGGCGGGTCATTGAGGTCAAGGGTGGCTTTACCGTCGCGCCCTGAGGCATACACGACAGGGAAGTCCAGCTGTTCCTCGCTGGCATCCAGCTCGACGAACAGGTCGAACGTCTCGTTGATGACTTCCTGTATGCGGGCGTCCTGGCGGTCTATCTTGTTGATGACCACGATGGGCTTGAGGTTGAGTTCCAGCGCCTTCTTGAGCACGAAGCGCGTCTGGGGCATCGGCCCCTCCGAGGCATCGACCAGCAGGAGCACGCCATCGACCATGCGCAGGACACGCTCCACCTCGCCACCGAAGTCAGAGTGGCCGGGCGTGTCCACGATGTTGATTTTGACACCTTTCCAGACCAGCGACATGTTCTTGGCAATGATGGTGATACCGCGCTCGCGCTCGATGTCACCCGAGTCAAGAATGCACTCGCCCATCTGGTCAATATTCCGGAACAACTTGCACTGCCGCATCATCGCATCCACGAGCGTCGTCTTGCCGTGGTCGACGTGCGCTATGATAGCAATGTTGCGAAGATCATTTCTACGCACTGGGACACTCCCCTCAAACAAGCCTGGCGGAGCGGTTCGCTCCAAACCATTATTATATGCTTGTTTTCAGGCGTTCAATGCGCCGAGTGCGATGGAATAGAACTTGGAATCTTCAGAATCTCCCCTGCTGGTCAGGATGCAAGGTGCGGTCGTTCCCGTGACGATAGCGGCCACCTCGGCCCCGGCAAACCACGACATGGTCTTGTAGAATACGTTTCCTGCATCGATGTCCGGCATGATGAGGACATCCGCGTCGCCCTGCACGCGTCCCGCAAACCCCTTGATGCGGCACGACTCCGGGAACAGTGCGCAGTCCAGCGATACCGGGCCCTCGCCGACGATGTTGCCAAGCTGCTTCCGCACAGCCATCCCGGCAAGGATAGCCGCTTCCTGATTGCTGGCGAACTTGAGAACGTTCTCACTGGCTGAAATGAATGCCACCTTTGGCGTCTCGATGGCAAGACTGTGCGCCACCCTGACAGCCATGTTCGTGATGCGGACCTTGTCCTGCAGGCTTGGCGTCGGAACGACGGCGACGTCGGAGACAACGATGAGACGAGGGTATCTGGGCGCCTCGAGAACAGCCACGTGTGAGAGCAGGCCCCCCTCCGGCAGGAGTCCTCGCTCCTTGTCCAGGATTCCGCGCATGTAGGCGTCCGTGTGCGCCAGCCCTTTCATCAGCATGTGAGCCTTTCCTTCCCGCACCAGCGTGACAGCTGCCATGACGGAGGCGGACTCTCCCCCGGTGTGGACCACCTCGAACAGACGCGTGTCCACGCCGCTTGCAGCGGCCACTTCGGCAATGCGGGCACTGTCCCCTGTGATGACAGCCTCCACGATGCCTTCCTGCACCGCGCGCTGAACCGCCTGCAGTGTATGGGCGTCCTCTCCGTATGCTACGGCCATGCGTCTCCGCGGCCTGCCCTTCACGGCAGCGGCGATCTCTGCAAGATGTCTCATGGCTTCCATGGCAACCCCCTAGTAGTAGGCGACAATTCCCAGCGCAACAGACATCAGCTTGGTCCTTCCATCATCAGCGCGCGACGGTACCAGCACCGGCTTGAGCGCGCCAACCGTGACGTGCGCCGACGTAAACCCCGCGAAGTAGGTCATGGACTTTCCCAGCATGTTGCCAGCCTCGATGTCGGGCACCAGCAGGATGTCCGCGTTCCCCGCAACGGGCCCGCTCAGGCCCTTGATGGCCGCAGCGCGCTCTGAAATGGCATTGTCGAGGGCCAGCGGCCCATCCACAACACAGCCCTTGATCTGCCCGCGCTCCGACATGCGCGCCATAATGGCGGCATCCACAGTACAGGGCATCTTGTCGTTGACCGTCTCGACCGCCGCGAGGACAGCCACCTTGGGATTCTCGTAGCCCAGGCGGTGGTAAACGTTCACGGCGTTACGCACCGATTCCACCTTCTCGTCGAGCGTCGGTGCTATCAGGATTCCTCCGTCAACCACGGCGAGCAGAGACTGCCGCACGCGCGTGTCTTCGTACACTGTGCATTCCGTCATCACCTTGCTGGCCCGAATCCCGTTCTCCTTGTCCAGCACGGCGTGCAGCAGCTGGGCTGTCTGCGCTCCGCCCTTCAGAACGATGTCGGCCTTGTTGTCCCGCGCCAGTGCCACAGCGACCGAGCACGCCTCCTCAGGCGTCGCGGCCTCCTCGATGGCAAAGCTCTCGGGCGAGACGCCCGACTTTTCCAGCAACTCGTGAATCCTGTCGGGAATCCCTACCAGGACCGGCGATGCGATGCCGGCTTCATCCGCCAGCAGGGCTGCGTGCAGAGACACCTCCTCGGGAAACGCCACTGCCAGCCTCTTGCGGCCCCTCTTCCTGGCTTCCTCCAGCAGTTGGTCAAACGTTCTGATTTCCATGCACCCTCCTACCGGTAGACCTTCTCGACCTCAGTTCCCTGCTTCAGACGCAGGAATGCATCGTTCAGCGCATCCAGCTCGTCCTCGCCGGGTACGACCTCCACGGGAGCGATGAACCCGACGCGCCGGGTTATCCAATCCACGAGCATTGTGCTGTTTGCCAGCCCACCGGTGATGACAATGACATCGACGTCCCCCTCGAGCACCGTTGCCATGGCGCCGATCTCCTTGGCAATCTGGTAGGCCATCACCTCGAAGGCCAGAGACGCCTCGGCGTCCCCCGCGGCTATCCTCTGTTCCACCTCGCGGGCACTGTTGGTTCCGAGGTGGGAGACAAGCCCACCTGCGTGAATCAGCTGTCGCGTCACCGACTCCTCGGTCGCTCCCTGGGCAAAACTCAGCTGAACCAGGGAAATGGACGGCATCCCGCCAGCCCGCTCCGGCGAGTACGGCCCGCCATCGTCCGCGTTGTTGACGTCCACCATGCGCCCGTGACGCAGTGGCACGATGGAGATGCCACCCCCCAGGTGTGCGACGACCATGTTCATTTCTCCAAGCTCTCTGCCATGCGCTCTGGCCACGTTGAATGCCACGCGCCGGACGTTGAGGGCATGCACCAGGGACTGACGTGGCAGCTCCTTGAGTCCAGAAAGCCGTGCGATGTCATCGAACTCGTCGACCGCTACGGGGTCTGCGATATAGCACGGGATGCCCGTCCCCTGCGCCAGCCTGTCGGCTATCATGGCCCCCAGGTTCGAAGCGTGCTCATGCACTGCTCCCTCGTTGCAGTCATGCAGCATCGCGGCGTTCACGCGGTAAACCCCCGCAGCCACGGGGTGAATCAGTCCGCCTCGTGCCATGATCGCCTCAAGTCCTGCCACGTCGACGTGGTGCTCTGCAAGAAACTCCGCCACGGCCTGCGTCCGCATTTCCAGCTGGTCAGGCACATGAGCATAGTGCGCCAGCTGTTCGGCTGGATGCTGTATCGACTGCACTGCGACCTGCTGCGTGCCATCGTACAGAGCGACCTTTGTGGATGTGGACCCCGGATTGATGACCAGTATCATGATGCCTCCTTGGACGAGTCAGCTTTGCTGAAGCAGTTCCCGCGCATGTGCGAGGGCAACGTCAGACAGCTGGTCACCCGAAACCATGCGGGCGATCTCGCGGACGCGTTCCTCCCCGGTGACCCGGCGAATGCTCACCGTTGTCGCATGTTCGGTCTGCTCTTTCGCAATGACCAGATGATTCCCGGCGCGAGCAGCAATGGTAGGCAGGTGCGTGATGACGATGACCTGCCGGCGCCTGCCGAGGTCCGCCAACTTGCCCGCCACCGCAATACCTGTTTCGCCTCCGATGCCGGCGTCGACCTCGTCAAACACCATCGTGGGAATCCGGTCCGTTTCGGCAAAGACGGTCTTGAGGGCCAGCATGACCCGCGAAAGCTCGCCGCCCGACGCTATCTCGCGCAGAGGGCGCAGGCCTTCCCCGGGGTTGGGCGCGATGAGAAACTCCACCACGTCCACGCCCGTGTCGGTAGCCTTGAAGCGTTCGCCCCCGACCTCGATGCCCTGCTCGTCGACGCTCTCCTCGATGGAGCAGACGAACCGCGCGTTGCTCATTGCCAGGTCCCTCAGCTGCTCCTCCACCTTTCTGGCAAGAAGCGGCGCGCCCTCCTTGCGTTTTGCGCTGAGCCAGGCACCTGTATCCGCCAGCTCCTGTTCGAGCAGTTCCACCTGTCGGTGCAGGCCTGCTTCATCGCCCGCATGGCCGCTCCGGACGGCAAGAGCACCGTCCACCTCAGCCTGCCAGGCAATCAGGCCGTCCAGGTCCCGGTGATACTTCTCCTCGAGGCGCGTAATGGCATCCAGCCGGCCCGTCACCTCCGCCACATGAGCATCATCCAGTTCCAGACTCCCCAGATAGTCATCAAGCGCGGAGGCGGCTTCCTTTAGGCCGGCGACCGCCCCATCGAGCAGCGAGGCAATCTCCCCCAGGCGGGGGTCGATTGCGCACAGAGTATCCAGGGTGCGGTACAGCCGACCCGTCTGGCGCACAATCCCCTCCGTGTCCGTGGAGTCGTCGCCGCCCAGCACAGTGGCAGCCTGCCCCAGCTGTTCCTGCAGCTCGCGGGCGTTTTCCAGCACGCGCTGCTCCGCTCTGAGCGCAGCGTCCTCACCGGAAACCAGATGTGCCGCCTGCAGTTCTTCCGAGGCAAAGGCGAGGAACGATGTCTCGCTGTCCCACTCGGCGCGTCGCTGCTCGATGAGGTCCAGCTCGCGTCGGCTGGCACGGAGCTCTGCAAGCTTTCGTGCGAAGTCCTCCCTGGCAGCCAGGACGTCATGCCCCAGAAACGCGTCCAGCAGCTGGATGTGATTGTCGCGCACCAGCAGGGACTGCGGCTCGTGCTGGCCGTGCACGTCGACCAGGTTCTCGCCCAGCGCACGCAGGGTGCTGATGGGAACAATCCGGCCGTTTATCCTGTACTTGTGGCGCCCGGAACGGTCGACTTCTCGTGAGGCGGTGACGGTCGTGTCTGCATCAGAGGCAAGGTCGCCGAGCGCATCCCGCGCCGGTCCCGTGGGCGCCAGGCTGAATACTGCGTCCAACCGCAGGCTGTCGGCTCCAGCACTAATGGAGTCGGCCGTCAGCTTGCCGCCGAGGACGGCGCTGATAGACTGCACGATGACTGACTTTCCGGCTCCTGTTTCGCCTGTGATGACGTTGAGTCCGTCACGGAAGTCGACGCGGACATCGTGCGCAATGGCAAGGTTGTGGATATCGAGGCGCTGCAGCACGGTCAGGAACCCCAGTGAAACTTCGTGCCAAGCACCTTGTAGAAGTTCTTCTCACGCAGGCGAATGATGGCAAGGTCCTGTCTGCTCCGGCGGACAATCACGGTATCGGAGCCGTGAATGTCCCCCACGCGCTCCCCATCGCGGACAAAGGCCGCCTTCTCGCGCGACGGTTTGACCCGCAGGGCAATCTCACTGTCCGCAGACGTGACCAGAGGCCGAGAGGTGAAATCGTGCGGTGCCAGGCCTGTGAGCACCAGCGCCTGCACCGTCGGGTCGAGGATGGGCCCTCCCACCGACAGGGAGTATCCGGTTGAACCCGTGGGCGTCGCAAGAATAATGCCATCGGCCACAATCTGCCCGGCACGTACGCCGTCAATGAACACTTCGACGGTTAGAATCTTGCCCGCCAGGTCCCGGACCACCAGCACGTCGTTGATGGCATTGGTCTCCAGCAGCTGCTGGCCCTCCCGAACGACACGGGCCTGCAGGACGAGGCGATGTTCCAGCTGATAGGCCCCGGCCAGGACAGCATCGAGCGAGGCGTATACCTCGTTCTCCTCCACATCGGTCAGGAACCCCAGCGACCCCAGATTGATGCCAAGAATGGGAACCCCGGCCTCAGTGCCCAGCCGCGCGGCGCGCAGGAACGTGCCGTCTCCCCCGATGCTGAGGATGAAGGCATCCTCCCTGGTGCCGGCGTCGAGGCTGGAAGGCTCGTCACGGGAAGAGATGCTGACAACGTCCACGCCCTTGCCCGTCAGATACGGACGGATGCTGCGTTCCAGCTCGTGTGCGTCCTTCGAGTCGTCACGGTAGTAGATGATGCTTTTCATCTCAACGTACAGTCTACGAAGGTTGCGCCGTGCTTCAAGCCGTCAGGAAACGTTCACTCCGGTGACCAGCCGCTCTGCTGTCTGCGCAATTCCCTGCGCGTCCATCCCGTAGACGCTCAGCAGGTGCGACCGCTTGTCCTGCACCGGATACTCGTCCGGAATCCCCGCCCGCGCAATGTGCCCGATGTCCATTCCAGACCGCACAAGCAGCTCCAGAATCTCATCATAGACACCGCTGCTGCGCGTCGCTTCCTCGATGACCACGACCGACCTGCACGAGCCTGCAATGCTCTGCAGCAGAGCTGCATCCAGAGGACGCGCAAAGCGAAGGTCGACAACCGCCGCCTCGATGCCGCGACTCGCCAGGATTCCGCGGGCGTCCAGCGAATTCCTCAGCACCGGTCCCAGACTGATGAGCGCGACGTCGCGCCCCTGCGCCACGAGCGCACCGGTGCCGGGAACCATGGCAGGGCGATCACCCAGCCGGTCGCTGAGGTCATACGCCACATCCTTGGGATAGCGGACGGCAAACGGTCCAGATGCCTGCGTGGACAGTTCGAGCATGCGCACCAGGTCCACGCGGTCGCCCGGCGAGCAGACGACGACTCCCGGAACACTGCGCAGGTACCCGACATCAAAGACGCCCTGGTGAGTGGGTCCGTCGTCGCTCACCA
>DAONFE010000009.1:0-8332 GCA_035403525.1 Candidatus Cryosericum sp. | reverse complement strand
AACGGCGCCACGCCATGGAAATGCTCGGGCTGTCGTTCTGCCAGCTCATATCCTTTGCCCTTGACGGTCACAACCTGCAGGACGACCGGCTGTTGAATGTCCTTGACCATGTTGATGGCTTCCAGCACCTTGCCCACGTCGTTGCCATCAACCACACCAAAGTAGCGGAACCCCAGCTCTTCGAACATGACAGTTGGCAGGTAAAGCCTCTTGAGCAGCGTTCGCAGCCATCGAAGGCCGCGTCCCACAAAGGCCGACTGACGGGCGCGCAGGTACCATGACCGGGTTCTCAGGCGGTTGAGGGCCTGCGCCATGCCGCCCACGGAGCGCGAAATGGACATGTCGTTGTGATTGAGGATAATCAGACACTGGCCTTGCGCCCGCCCCAGGTTGTTGAGCGCTTCGAGAGCCATGCCACCCGACAGGGCCCCATCGCCTATGACGGCCACAATGCGCTGGCTGCCGCCGTTCAAGCGACGCGCAGCCACCAGCCCTGCGGCAACCGACAGCGATGTGGACGCATGCCCTGCCATGAACGTGTCGTATGGGGACTCTCTGGGATTTACGAACCCGCTGATGCCCCCACACTGGCGCAGCGTCTCAAACTGCTGATAGCGGCCCGTGAGCAGTTTGTGCGTGTAGCACTGGTGACCCACGTCCCAGACCAGCTGGTCGACGGGCGTGTCCAGCGCAACGTGCAGCGCAATGGTCAACTCGACGGCGCCAAGGTTCGATGCCAGATGACCGCCGTTCGTCGAGCACGTGTCCAGGATGACCTGGCGGCACTCTGCCGCCAGCGTGCGCAGATGCGGGATATCCAGGCTGCGGATGTCGGCGGGTGAGGAAACGTGCTCGAGGATCAACCCCTGACCTTCTCCACCAGCCAGTCCACGAGGCCGACCAGGAACTCGCCGCCGCCACTCAGCTGCCCTGCCGCCTCACGAGCAGAGGCCAGATACTGCAGTGCCTTCTCCCGCGCTCCTTCGAGACCCAGCAGCGTTGCAAAGGTGGCCTTGCGGTTCTTCAAGTCCTGCCCCACGGGCTTGCCCGCCTGCGCCTCAGTCGACGTGGCGTCAGCGACGTCGTCCACGATCTGGTACGCCATGCCAAAGCTCTCGCCAAACTCCTTCAGGCGCTCCATGTCAGCCGGGCTCGCACAGCCGAAGATGCCGCCCAGAAGAACCGACGCCTCGATGAGAGCGGCTGTCTTGTTGCGGTGAATGTACTCGACCGTGGCCAAGTCGACTTCTGTATCAGTGGACGTAATGACGTCCATGGCCTGGCCGCCAACAAGGCCATTCGCGCCCGCAAGCGTCGCCAGCGTGTGCACAGCCTGCAGGCACCTGTCTGCGCCGAAGGCATCCACAAGGGACGGTGCCGACAACTCCTCGAACGCCAGCGTGAGAAGAGCATCGGATGCCAGCAGGGCCATGTCGGCCCCATGAACGACGTGCGTCGTGGGCTTGCCGCGGCGCAGCGGACTGTTGTCCATGGACGGCAGGTCATCCTGAATGACGGAGTAGGCATGCACCATCTCAACCGCTGCAAGCACGGGCCTGATACGCTCCCGGTCGCGCGCGCACTCCTCGTACACGGCAAGGCACAGGGCTGGTCGTACCCGCTTGCCGGGCGACAGCAGAGAGTAGGACACCGCAGCGTACAGCACGGACCCCTGCAGCGGTATCAGACAGTCGGCAAGGACCTTGTCAATGTATCGGGCCTCATCTCTCAGACGCTCATTGATATCCATCGCAGCTCCTTTCTCTACTGAGGGGCATCCTCAATGCTATACTCCACGCGCTTCACCGATGCGTACCTGTTGCCACGCCGCAACGCCGCGACAAGCTGCAGCAGCTGACCTTCATCACCGTAGGCGACCACGTGGACGGTGCCGTCAGGCATATTCTCAGCAGACGCATCAACCCCAAGGAGATCCGCCTGCTGACTTACAAAGTAGCGGAATCCGACGCCCTGCACAATGCCTGAAACATCTGCCGTCAGCTTCTTCACGGCGTTGCCGTCTGGTCGCTCTCCTCACCGCCGATTCCGCGGAGCACTCCATTCACGAAGCTGCCCGACTCGGAACCACCGTACTCCTTGGCCAGCTCCACCGCCTCGTTGGCAGCGATAGCAGGCTTGACCGGTGGCTTCGCGTACTTCATCTCGTATACAGCAATCGAAAGCAGCACACGGTCCACCACAGCGATGCGCTCAATGTCCCAATGCTGCGTATGAGCGCGGACCTCATCCGTGATGGCATCCTGGTGCTTGCGCACCCCGTCGATGAGCTTCAGCGCATATGCCTGAATGCTGGCAGGCTCGTGCTGATACATCGCGAACGTCTCCTCGGGCGACTGGTTGCCCTGCGCCGCGCTGTACAGAACCGCCAGCGCTATCTCGCGCGAACGCCTGCGTTCCAGACCGGTCATCGGTCAGGCCCGCACGTCGGCGATGTGGACGTTGACCTCCTGCACGTGATACGGCGTCGAGGCCTCGACTTCCTTGGCGACGGCCTCGCGTACGCCCGCTGCAAGCTTGCGCAGGTCCGTACCGAAACGGGCCGCAATATACACGTCCAGCGTGAGTTCGAGCGCATTGCGGCCAATGGCCACGCCATGCGGCTGGACCCCCTCGCGGTCCCAGAACGGCAGATGCTCCTTGAGGCCTTTCCACATCGAAACAACGCCCTCCGTCGAAAGGCAGGCGTGCACGATAAGGGATTCGAGAGCCGGGTCTGTGATGACAACCTTGTCCATGCAGTTACTTCACCCTTTCCAGGTACTCCCCGCTCCGTGTGTCGATGCGAATCTTGTCACCCTCATTGACGAACAGCGGAACCATCAGGGAGTAACCTGTCTCAATCTCAGCCGTCTTGTTGGCGCCGGTCGCCGTGTCGCCCTTGATGCCGGGCTCCGTGTGCGTGATTGTTGCCTCGATGAACGTGGGCAGCTCGACGCTGACCGGCTTGTCCTGAAAGTACACCACGTCGACCACGATGTTCTCAAGCAGATAGTTCACCGAGTCGCCCAGGTCGGCTTTCGTGAGAGCGACCTGTTCGTACGTCTGTGAGTCCATGAAGGTGTAGACTCCATCAGCCTCATACAGGTACTGCATCTTCTTGTGCTCGAGGTAGGCACTCTTGACCTTTTCTTCAGGGCGGAACGTCTGCTCTATGATGTTGCCGGTCATGAGGTTCTTCATCTTGAGGCGTACGAACGGCGAACCCTTGCCTGGCTTGATGTGCGTGAACTGAATAACAACGTATGCTTCGCCGTCGAGCTCAAAGGTCACTCCGGCACGTAATTCATTGGCAGAAATCAATGTCTAACCTCCTGCACATGGGCTGTGGATCGCTCGTATTCTACAGGTCAACCGGCTCCGCGTCAAGCATTTGCGCGGTGCGCATGCTCACACTCGCCACGCCTCAGCCGAGCACCAGCTCCTTGGGCAGGGTCGTCAATGACTCGCAGCCATCCTCTGTAACGATGACCGAATCCTCGATGCGCATCCCGTACTGTCCGGGCAGGTAGACGCCAGGCTCGCAGGTCACAATATGGCCAGGCTGCAGCACGGTGTCAGACGACTGCGCAAGACGCGGCGCCTCGTGAATCTCAAGGCCCACGCCATGCCCAAGACCATGTGTGAAATACTGTGCAAGGCCACTCTCACCCAGCTCTGCGCGCACCGCGCTGTCCACAGAGCGCGAACTGACGCCCGCCCTGATAAGACTGAGTCCCAGCTGCTGGGCATCGAGCAGGCGACGGTAAACGTCCCGTACCTCGGCGCCGGGGTCTCCCAGCGCAACGGTGCGCGTGCAGTCGCTCATGTATCCCTGGTAGTTCACCCCGAAGTCGATGACGACGACTTCGCCCTCCTTGATAGCCTTCCCGGAGGCGATGCCGTGGGGCAACGCGCCGCGCGGCCCCGAGCCGACGATCGTGGAAAAGCTCGTCCCCTGCGCGCCAGCCTTGCGCATCTCGTACTCCAGCAGGGCAGCAACATCGTTCTCGGTCATGCCGGAGGTGAGCTGAGCAATCATGGCGCGGTACGCTGCGTCCGCCACGCGCCCGGCCGCGCGCATCATACCGAGTTCCCGGGCGTCCTTTACCATGCGCATGTTCTCGACGATGTTCTCCGTGGGCACCATGGTGACGGACGGAGACGCCGCGTGCATACGCTCCGCCTCGGCAAACGGCATGCGTTCCTTCTCGAATCCCAGCCAGTGCGCATGCGCCTCGGCCAGCAGCCTTGCAACTGTCGTGCTGAAGTGCCCGCTGTACTCGATGACATCCACCTGCGGGCACTCCCCCAGGGCCTGCGTCGTGAATCGGCCGTCCACAATCAGGTGGACGCCATGTCCTGCCACCAGCAGGAAGCCCTCCTCGCCCGTGAAGCCCGTGAGGTAGCGCATGCTGGGCGGCGCAAGCGTGAAGAAGGCATCAATGTTCGCGCGCTCCATGCGTTCATGAAGCCCTGCAATCCTGGTCGCAGTCTGGTCATTTTCCATGGTGCATCTCCTTGTGTGCTGCTCTATTCGAATGGATTCGTCTTGCCCGTTTCGGCTGGAACCGGCTGGGGCGTCGCTGTCAGGAAGCTCTGCCGCCCCTTGATCTGTGCATTCACGATGTCAAGGTTCACGTGCTGCGCCACCTGAAACACCGGAGGCGGTGTGTTGGTCACCGTCGTCTGTCCCAAGCGGGGCAGGTAATAGTAGTTGAACCAGGCGAACAGTCCTACCAGCACCAGAATGAAAATCCATGTCCCTGCGGAGATATGGGCGCGTGCCTTCCTGCGGGGGCGCGGTGCAACCTTGCGTCCGGCAGGAACTGCCTCAGTCGGCTTCTCTGCTACAGATTTTTGTGCCATGGCGGCCCCCTATTGGATCCCTTCGGTCTCGGGCGCAGGAGCAGGAGCGGCGGGCGCGGGCGCGCCAGCTACAGCTGCATCGGGGCTCAGTACCATCCAGGCTGTCATCGTGCAGGTATACGGGTTCCCCGTACCTGCACCGGTTTGCTCACTGCGTGAGACGGTCAGGTCCGATGAGACCATGATGTACCTGAACTTCGTGCGGAACGTCTCGACAAACCTGCGCATTGTCCAGTAGTCCTTCGCAGTGAAGTTCATGGTAACCCCCACAGTCTTGGCCACTTTGACCTCGGCCGGCTGAGTCGCGGCGGTTCCGCCCTGCCCTATCGAGGCATCGGCAATCTGAATGCCCGTAAAGCTGATGCCTGAAGCCTTGCCCACGGCCTGAAGGTCCAGCAGGAATGTGGTGTGATCGTGCTGGTCAAACGTCATGGGCGTCACCTGGGCCATCTGATTGATCCACGTTGTATACGACTCGTTCTGTCGCACGAAGGCGTCCTGCAGACGCTGCACTTCCTGCAGCGTTGCAAGCTTGGTTTCAGCGCTCGCCACCTGGTCCCGGAGGTCCCGTATCTGGGCCAGCTGAGGGCTCAGGGCGTAGCGATAGAATACGAAGCAGATGAGGAGCACAAGCAAAATAACGAGAACCGGCTTGATTGGAATGTTCCTATTCATTGGGGCCTCCCACCCATGTCGCTGTGAGCGTCATGGTCGCCTCTCCCTGTGGCCCCTGAACCGCAGGGCCTGTCGTGTAGGGCACCTGGTAGCTGTCAATGTGAACACCACTGAACCGCTTGTCAGCGCTGAGAGCATTGAAGAAGCGTACAAGGTTGACAAACTGGGCGCTGCTGGCGTTCAGCTCGAGCGCTCCGCTCAGGGGAGTCAGGTGCGCCTGCGTCAGCGTGCATGCCTTGGGAAGGTCCCGGGCAACGTCGTCCAGCACCAGGTTGGTGTTGACCTGCAGGCCGACTGCAGTGGCAAGGTTCGTCTCCATGGTCAGCGAGCGCTGAGCAAGCGCTCGGTTGGTGTCAAGCAGCTTCTGCTGGTCGCCCAGCGCACCGATCTGCGCGTTGAGGTCGGCAAGATGCGCTGTCTCACGCATGGCCGTGACCCTGACGAAAGCGTACGAACCGGCGAGCACCAGCAGCACCGCCACGATGACGAAGATGAGCATCTTGTCCTGGTGGGTCAGTTGTGCCTGCCTCTTCTTGCGTGCCTGGGGAAGCAGATTAATCGTAATCATCAGAGTCCCTCCGAGCCAGGACGGTACGTCAGAAGGCTCTCGCCCTCCTGCACCGGTGCTACCTGCTTGTGACCTGCATGTTTGCGGGCGGCCGACGCCTCATACTCGCGCAGAGAAAGTCCCGTCGCCACGCTGAACATCGGCGCCATCTGGTTCAGGTACGATTCGGCGAACATGGTCGGGTCGTACTTGGCCACATCCAGCAGCAGGCGGTTGAGTTCGACCGTAAACCCCGTCGAAAGTTCGATGTAGTCTGCGATGCCCTTCAGGTTCGCCATCCCGCCCGACAGGATGATGTGCAGGGGGCGGTCGCTCTCGAAGCGCGTCGTATAGTAGTTGAGCGAACGCCGTATCTCCAGCACCAGCTCGTCGATGACGGGAAGCGCCGCGCTGGTGACGCGCTCGGCATCCGAACCCGGTTCCAGGTTGGCATCCGGGTCGACGTTCGCCACTTCCTGCTTGAGTTCCTCCGCCCGGTCGAGGCCGACGCCCATGGCGCCTGCGATGGCCTGGGATACCCGAGTTCCTCCAAACGGAATCATGCGCGTCAGCCGGATCATTGACTGATCCGCCACGTTGATGGAGGTGATGGTAGCGCCGATGTTCACCATGACGATGGTTTTGGCATCCAGGTCCGGCCGCTTGTAGGCAATGTGGTCGACCAGGCGAAGTTCGGCAAAGGGTTCGACCTCGATGAACACGGGTTCGAGCTGCGTCTTGCGCAGAACGCCCACAAGGGCGTTCACGATGTCGAGCGGTGCGGCTGCAACGAGACAGTTGACCTTGACCCCGCCGTCGTCCGTCTTGTTGCGCGACAGGACCTGATAGTCAAACACCGCCTCTTCGATGGGATAGGAGATGTGCTTCTCCATCTCCCACTTGATGATGTCGCCCAGAGACTGCCTTGGAATCTCGTCCACCGTGATCTGTCTGACCGTGACAAGCTGGCCCGACACCGAAGCGGAAACACGCCTGCCCACAAAGGAGTGCAGGGACAGCAGAGACCCGAGAGCTTCGCTGATGGGGTCCCCCTTGACGATCTTACCTTCCTCGATGGCCCCTTCAGGCGTCGGAACAACGCCGAAGTTGACCAGGCTCAACACGTTCCTGTCCTTCTTGAACTGAGCCACCTTGATCGAGTTCGTGCCGATATCCACGCCAATGATCGGTGTAGCAGATCTTCCTAGCCCAAACACAGGGTTCCTCCTTTGTGCACCCGCCGGTGCAGCAGCCTACCTTCGAAAAAACGTCGCAAGATACCAGCCGGTCAGGTTGTTGCCTACCAGGGCTGTGATGTAGGCGCCAACCGCCATGGCCGGGCCAAACGGCATAGAGTCCTTCCCCTTCTTCTTGAAAAACAGCATGAGAACAACACCTGCACATGCACCAATGATAAAGGCAAGCATGAGGAAGACAATGGCCAGCTGCCAGCCCAGAAACGCTCCGAGCATGAGGCCCAGCGTGGCATCGCCCCACCCCATGCCGCCTCGCGACAGCAGGATAATCAGCGCAAACAGCACGGCACCAATGGCAGCGCCGCCCAGCGCGCTCAAAACGCCGGCCCAGCCGCCCAGCGCGCCAAAAGCGATACCCATGGCGGCGCCAGGCAGAACGAGGGCGTCGGGCACCAGCCCCGTCTCGAAGTCGATGACGCCGACGGCCAGCGCGAGCACGGTCATGACGGCAAACTTGACTGCCGTCAGGCTCCAGCCGAACCGCCACCCGATACCAACAAGCAGAAGGCCTGTAACAACCTCGACCCACAGGGTGCGCGCGCCAATAGGCGCATGACAATAGCGGCATCTGCCGCGGAGGAAGACATAACTCCAGATGGGGACAAGGTCCAGCATGCCCAACTCGTGCCCGCAGGAAACGCAGACGGACCGGCCCCTGACCCACTGCTGGTCTCGAGGTATACGCGAGGTCAGCACGCCCACGAAGCTTCCGAGGAACGTGCCGACAATGAAGCACACAAGGAGATACACCCACTGAGGAATTGCGCCTGGCAAGCTACCCATGCAAAATACCGGCCCCTTTCCGTGGCGCCCCACGCGCCACTGCGCAGTCTGAACCTGCTGCACGCCCCTTCTATCAGCGGTCAGTATAGCACAGACCTCCACAATTTGTACATAGTCTCGCTGGAGACAGTGGAAATGCAAGAGGGCTGGATATGCAAAAAGACATGACCCTGGCAGCGACCTACTCTTCCAACGGGCTTCCCCG
>DAONFE010000008.1:36196-43713 GCA_035403525.1 Candidatus Cryosericum sp. | reverse complement strand
ATCCATAACGCAATGGTTCTGTTTTTGCTGACGGAGCATCCAGAAATGGTTCAGCGCTGCCGGGGAGGAGGAGCCGACAGCGCTGAAGGAGGAAGGGGTAGGTGCGGGTGTCAGGAGTGCGTTGGTCCTTCCTTATGCCCGTGGGCGTCCACGTGTGGTGCAGGGGCGACGTGTCCACGAAGCAAACGCTTGGCGAAGAGGAAGAGGCCGGGAGCACGGTTGCGCAGGAAGGATTTCATTGCCTCCCGATCTGTCTCCCAACGTTCACTGACCGCAATGATGGCACGCATGGGAACGTGTGACGAGAGAACAAAGTGGTCTGCCCGGCGACTCATGCGCGAGTCTGTGCCATGTCGCTGGTACCATCGGCGCAGAGGATTGAAACACAATGCCATGAAGGCCACTTCGCCGCTGCCAAACCCCGACTGGTTGAGGAAGGTCAGGCTGCTGTAGTCAATAGGCTCTGTAATTGAGCCATCCCGGATGCTCACGTCGTACAGGACGGTAGAAGGATACGGGGAGAAAACGCTGATGCAGGCATCGTCCACGCGCGCTTCGGCGTTGAGCTTGGGGGTAAGCAGTGCTGTTGCGCGCGTCTCACCGGGCAGCCCTACCATGTTGTAGGCAAAGACACGCATCCCCGCGGCATGAAGGCGCTCTATGTCCGTGACGAGCTGCTCGTTGCTCATGGTGCGCCCCAAGGCCCGGCGTCGCAGTTCCTCGTTGCCTGACTCGATGCCAAGGTAGACCTGGGTGCATCCCATGTCGGCAAGGAGCTCAACCGTCTCGTCGGTCAGCAGCTCAGCTCGCTCATCACACGCAAATGGCAAGCCTACCTCACGCTTGTAGAGCTCTCCGAACTCCCGCAGCCAAGCCGGTGTAATACCGAAGACGTTATCAAGGAACCGCAGCTCGCGCACCTCAGGGTACCATTCCCGCAGAGCGCGGATGTACGCGATGGCCCCTTCGGGGGAGCGAGTCCGATGATAGTGCCGGGGGTCGGGGTACAGGGCACGGAATGCATGGTTGGTACAGTACGTGCATGCATAGGGGCAGCCGCGCGACAACATGCCCAGGGCAACATGTGTACGTGTCGCGATGAGCTGGTTGCGGTCAAACAGGCCAAAGTCCGGAATGGGCAACGCGTCCAGGTCGGCGACCAGCGGCCCGACTGGTGCATGGCGAACCTCGCCGTCGTCCTTCCACCAGACACCAGGGATTCCCTGCAGGTCGTCCCCTGCGGCCCACGCATCGACGACCTGCGGCAGGACGAGGTCGGCGTCCCCCTGAATCAGAGCGTCCACGCCCTGGATCCTCATGCATTCTTCCGGAGCAAGCGATGGATGGTAGCCTCCCCAGACAATCGGGGCGGGCCCCGCTTCGCGTGTCCAGCGTGTCCACTCGGTGACTGCAGGAACGGCGCTGGTCCGTACCGAAAACCCGATGACATCAGGGTGAGTCGCCTCAAGACGCGCGACGAAGTCCTGCCGCTCCGGCGGCTGCGTCACATGCAGGAGGCTTACCTCGTGATGTTGCAGCTTCAGCGCGGCCGCAAGGGCCGCTACTCCTTCCGCGTACCAGCCCCCTCGTTCCACCCTGGTCGTGCCGGGGCTCGAAAAGAGTCGCATCACTGTATAGTCAGGATAGATAAGCGTCACTCGAGCCATTGGCAAGCCTCCCTCGACCTGTGCCCACCCACCTGCAGCACTCTGATGGGCTCACTGATATGACGCAACCGGTCGGTTTCCCGAAGCCGGAATATTCACATTGTCTTCACATATCGTCGGCGCGAGGCGACCCCGCGCCCTCTGTTTCTCCTTGTTCGAGAACGCGGCGCATGCGCCGCGATGGCACAAGGGAAGAATGTCCCGGGACTCTCGGCTTAGAGACAAGCTGAAATCCCAGCCTCTCGTACAACGTCTGTGCCCGCGGGTTGTCGTCCTCCACATCGAGTTCTGCACAGGAACATCCGGCTGCCCGTGCTCTTACCACCGAACGTTCGATAAGGCTGGTCCCGATGCCAAGAGAACGCTGCTTCGCCTGCACGCCGACAAAGGCAATGTACCAGCTTCCGGGAAGCAGGGGCTGCATCGTGCGGCTCAACGGCAGGCCGCGCCGGGCCAAACGGAGCAGTCCGCGTATACCCAGCGTACTGATGCCTCGCAGCAGCCAGGCAGAGCTGCCCTCGCCAGACGATGCGGCATATGCGGTCACCAGCCCCGCAGGTTGGCTGTCCACCAGGGCAAGCTCCGTATTGTGCCATGAGAACATGCCGCCAGGAATCCGGTAGAACCTGTCCAGGACGTCAAGCACTGACAGCCCGTCCGCCAGATGTGCAAACAGGTACTCGAAGTCCCGTGGTGAAATACTGTACAGGAGCGGCGTCGCAAATGGCGCATCTCCAGGCGTTGCCGGTCGAAAGCTCACGGATGCACTCAGCATGACCACCCTTCCTCAGGGAACGAGCAGCTCCCCGCGTGCCATAATCACCGTCTTGCCACCAATGAGAACACGTTCGCCGGCAAGGGTGACCTCCAGTGTGCCGCCTCGTCGCGACGCCTGAAACGCTACAAAGTGGTCCTTGCCCAGCACGGATTGCCAGTACGGCGCGAGCGCAGCGTGGGCCGAACCCGTGACCGGGTCCTCGAAGATGCCATCGGCAGGAGCGAAGAACCGTGAGGTAAAATCATACGGGGTGTCGCCCGCGCCCGTCACAACGATACCCGGGAGATCCAGTTCCATCACAGACGCCCGGTCGGGGTTCAATGTCCGCACAGCTTCCGCAGAGCCAACATCCAGCAGCCAGTAGTGGTGGGCGTTCACCCCCGTCCACCGGGGCGGTACCGTCAGCCTCAGGGCTTCGAGCAGGCCTGCCGGAGTGGGCGCCTTCACAGGCGGCAGCGACGGAAAGTCCAGTTCAATGGTATCGCCCCTGTAGCGTGCTCCAAGTGGTCCGCTCAGTGTCCGGAACCGGACTTCCTGCCCCGCAGCAAGCCCTTCTTCGCGCAGCGCCCGCGCCGTCGCAAGGGTTGCATGACCGCACAGCGGTACTTCCACAGCCGGCGTGAACCAGCGCAGACGCCACGCGTCCTCCTCACGCAGCACAAACGCCGTCTCCGACAGGTTCATCTCCGCTGCTACTGCCGCCATGACGCTGTCCGCCAGCGGGTGCTCCAGAAGGCACACAGCCGCAGGGTTTCCAGCAAACAGCCTGTCTGCAAAAGCATCAATCACATAGTAAGTCATCAGTTCACTATAGGCCAACGACGAGCCTCGTTCAACACGCGGCACTCCGTGTTGCATGACGCGCTGCTGACACAACACTCGCCGGCAGCTTCAGACAAACTGCTCTGGTTACGTTATATTGATGAAGGGATTGCACAGACTGGGCCGGGTGTACCAGAGGAGGCATGGCATGCACAAGAGAACGTTCGTGACAATGACCGCGGTGCTGCTTGTCGTCATTGTCGGCGTCTCGGGCTGCGTGCTTGTCGGATGCTCAGGCTCCGCAAGCGAGGAGGAGACCACAGCCATCACGCAGCTGGTCGAAGCATTCGGAAAAACGCTGAAGACAGTGGACACTGCCGGACCCGAGGCCTACGTCTCCGCGCAGGTCCAGCACACGTATGCGCCGTTCCTGACAAGTACGTTCCTGTCAGAACTCCAACGCAGTCCTGAGTCAGCGCCCGGCAGGACCGTTTCCAGCCCGTGGCCCGAGAGGATAGAGATTGCTTCCATGAAGCGGCTGGACAGGCACACCTATCAGGTTCGGGGCAACATCATCCTCATGACCAGTGTTGAGATGGTGAACGGCGGCAATGCAGGCACGCAGCCGGTCATCCTGACGGTCCGCGACAGCGGCGAGGGTGGAGCCTGGCTCATTGATGACCTGAGCTTTGGAACATACGCACTGTATGACCGAGGCGCACTAGCCTCCATGCTGGGCCAGGCGTTCCCGAACCTCTCCGGCATAGGAAGCAGCAGACTGCCACGCATTCTTGAAGACATCGATCTCAACGGTGACGGTACCCGCGAGGCCATCGTCGACCTCCGTACCGGCGGTGCCTACACGACATATGAAACAGTCTGTGAGCTGCACGGCACTGACTTGCAGACAGCCACCTTCAAGGACAAGAATGGAACAGTCGGACCCCTGCTCCTGGAGTGCGGGGCCTCCGTCCAGCACAAGGCGTGGGTCGCCGTCAGGGACGATGGAGGCGAGTGCTCCTGGATATACCAGATCGGGACTGACGGAAGCCCGACGGATCCTGCGACCGTAGCACGCGTCTCGGTCGACGCATATCGGTGGAACGCGGCGTCCAAGGCCTATGAATACAGTGCAGAGCAGAGCATCGCCATCAGGCAGGAACAGGAACGACTCCTTCTTCCGCGCACGGCATTGCTGCCGTCGCTCGTGTATACGGAGATTCAGAGCAACTCTCCTGCCGTTTCGGCCGCGACTGCCATTGAGGGATGGGTCGCTTACGCAACCGGCCCGGGCAAGGTGGAGCCAAACAGCGAAAAGAGTGTCAATACGCGCACCCTTCTCCTGTCTGCTGTGAAGGCTTCTGCAGCAACGTGGCAGACCACCCTTCCCCAGCCCTGGGCGCGTGTCCTCGATATACAGATGAACGACCGCTGGGTGTTATTCCGGGTCATGCAGGACCCGGGCCTCCTGCCCTCTGCCTGCTATGCTCTGAACCGCAAGACGGGGACACTGACGCCCCTCCTGGTAGCTCCAGGCTATCTGCGAACCGTGCCCGTTCCCTCCGGGGCAACACTGATTCAGGTGTTCCATGACATGGTACTGCAGGGCGACAACGCCTTCTTCCTTGTGAGCGCGGAGATGATGCAGAGCACGGGGGCATCAACAACCTTCAGCAGTGTTCCGGATACGACAAGGCTGCTGCAGGTTCAACTCGCTCATGGTGTTGAGCAGCAACTGTCTACCGGTGAGGTGCCTGCCTCTCGCATTTCGCGCCTGTGGCCTCTGGAAAGCGGCGTGGCATTCAGCGCAGATGAAGTCCTGGCGAGTGGCGATATACGGGAGACAGTTTCTGTCCTTGCCCCACCTGCCAGCGCTCAGACGTTCCTGTTCAGTCAGTGGCACGATGCGTCCGACCCGCGTAACCTCGGTCCGCATTTCGTGACCCCCGACGGGCAGGTCGTGTACCGACAGAACGCACGCCTTGTCGTGGCTCCCGTTGACAGACCCTGGGCCGTCGTTCCCCTTGGTCCCAGCGTCTCCGACGAGGCGGATCTCCTTTCCATGAAGGTGTCCACCCGCTATCTTGTCCTTCCGGCGGAGGCGGGTGGCATCCTGGTCGTGAACCGGCTGACCGGGGTGGCAACGACCCTCACAGGAGCAGGCCTGGATGCAGGTACCAGGGTAGCCTCGCTGAACGGCGCCGTGCTCTGCCTTATCCGCCACAGGACAAGCGGCAACGACTCGGTTATCTTTCTGGACCTGGCCGCGAACAGGATTGGCTCCTAGGGCGTTCCGTGCCCCTTCCCTGCAATCATCTCAAGCGCATGGGGCAAGAGGGGCAGCAGCACCTCCATGCCATCCTGGACCGCCTTCAGGCTTCCAGGAAGGTTGATGACAAGGGTGGGGCCAATGAGACCCGCCTCCGCCCGCGACAGTGAGGCTGTCGCCACGCCCTTCGCCACTCCATAAGCGCGGACGGCTTCACTGATGCCGGGTGCACGGCGGTCGACGACGGACAGCGTTGCCTCGGGCGTCACGTCGCGTGGTGAGAACCCTGTCCCGCCTGTCGTAATGATAACGTCCACGCTTCCTCGTGTTGCCCACTTCTCGAGCATGTCGGCAATCTCCATCTGGTCATCCGGGACGACGGTCAGCTCCTCAATCGTCCATCCGGCCCCCTGCAGACGACCCGCAATGTATGGGCCGCTTTCATCGGTCCTGGTCCCCGCCGCACAACTGTCGCTGACAGTCAGCACTGCCGCGTTCATAGCCTGCCTCCCTCGATGACTGTTATCGTGTCCCCGGCCTCGATGGACCCTGGCGTGATGACACGCGCAAAGATGCCCTCCCGCGGCATGATGCAGTCACCCACGAGCCTTCGAATCTCACAGCCCAGGTGGCACTCCTTCCCAATCTGCGTCACCTCAACGACGACGCTGGGACCTACCTGAAGCCGGGTTCCCACCGGCAGCGCGGGCAGGTCAAGGCCCTGCGTCGTGATGTTCTCGGCAAAATCACCGGGACACAGCACTATTCCGTGCCCCTGCATCCTGGCGATGCTTTCCGCCGCGAGCAGACTAAGCTGACGGTGCCAGTTGCCCGCGTGCGCATCACCCTGCATGCCCTGCTCTGTGATTGCGACAGAGCCCTCAAGCGCATGCTTGCGCGTGCCCTTTGACTCGGAGATGTTGACCGACACGACTGTTCCCGTGCTCATGCCAGCTCCCAGGTGCCGCTCCGGCCACCGCTCTTG
Source organism: Candidatus Cryosericum sp. (assembly GCA_035403525.1). Classification (GTDB taxonomy): domain Bacteria; phylum Caldisericota; class Caldisericia; order Cryosericales; family Cryosericaceae; genus Cryosericum. The sequence goes on along the minus strand of DAONFE010000008.1, from coordinate 37,252 downwards.
CGAAGAAGACGCAGGTCTGTGATGCGAATGCCACGTTCGACCGCCTTGCACATGTCATAGACCGTGAGCGCCGCTGTCGAGGCTGCAACCAGTGCCTCCATCTCAACGCCCGTTTCGGCGTGCGTTCGCGCGGTGGCCTCGATGTCCACCGTATGGTCGTCCTCATTGAGGGTTACCTGCACCCCCACGTAGGTCATGGCAATCTGGTGGCACAGCGGAATGAGGTCCCAGGTCCGCTTGGCCGCCTGAATGCCCGCAACCTGGGCAACCGTAAGGACGTCCCCCTTCTTGAGGTTTCCTGCCTTGACCAGTGCAAAGGTCTCGGGAGCAAGCAGGACGCGACATGCCGCAACAGCCTCGCGCTCGGTTGCCATCTTGTCCCCTACGTCCACCATGCAGGCCCGCCCCTCTCCGTTCAGATGTGTCAGCTTCTTCTCGCTCATGTCAGCCTCCAATGCTGCCCATGGCACGGCCGTAGTCCCGAACATTGTCCGGCATGGAGACGGGTTTCTCCTGCATTGCCCGTGCGAGCAGGCCTCGCAGCGCCTGCTCATCCACGGAAGGCCGCAGCGCCGGTCTGATGTCAATCTCCTCGGCCCCGAACAGGCACATGCGCAGATGCCCGTCGGCGACCAGCCGCAGCCGGTTGCACTCCGGACAGAAGTGCTCGGTCATGGGCGCAATGACGGCCAGCGACCCCGGGGAGCCCGGGACGCGCCAGTATTCCCGGGCCGGACCGTTGCCCGCCGGCTTTCCTGCCGGTTCCAGAGGAGCCAGTGCCTCCAGCATGGTACGCAGCTCTGCGGCGGGCACGAGATAGTGGTCCTCCCCAAGCGGGCCGATGGACATGTACTCGATGAAGCGGACAGCAACCGGCCAGCGCCGTGTCAGCTCTACATACGGAGCCAGGTTGTCGTTGACCCCGCGAAGGACAACCACGTTCAGCTTCACGGGATCGAATCCGGCGTCAAGAGCGGCCTGCACGCCAGCAAGCGCCTGGTCAAGCGACCCGAGGCGAGTCAGCGCAGCATACGTGGCTGGTTCCAGCGATGGGAG
>DAONFE010000008.1:22232-36096 GCA_035403525.1 Candidatus Cryosericum sp. | reverse complement strand
CAGCAGCGGTACCCCTTCCTCGGGCATGCAGTAACGGCAGCGAAGATTGCATCGGTCGGTGACCGATACCCGGATATAGTCGATGGTGCGACCAAGGTGGTCCTGCATCAGTGGTCCTCGGGCAGGTCGGTCAGCTGCACCTCTACCAGCGAACCAGCCTCAACTGTCGAGACTTCCTCGGGAATGATGGCAAGCGCCTCAGCCTCTGCCATGGAGGTGAGAATGCCAGAGCCCTGTGGCCCCGTGAGCACGGCGTGCAGGGTTCCATCCTGCTCACGCAGGCGCACCCGGACAAAGTGCGTCCGCCCTGTGTCGGCCCCCTTCGCATACGCTCCATCCAGCATGGCGCGGCGCACCGGCCGGTGCAGCAACGGAAATCCCATCATGTGGCGCACCATGGGACGCACATATTCCTCTGTGCACACCATGCATGAGACAGGATTCCCTGGCAGACCGACTACGTATTTCGAACCAAGAGTCCAGAAGGCCATGGGTTTCCCAGGCTTCTGCCTCACGCCCCAGAACACCAGGCGAGCCCCCAGGTCCTCCAGGACCTCCTTGACGAAGTCATAGTCGCCCACGGAAACGCCTCCGTTCGTGAGAACAACATCTGCCTCCGTCAGCGCTTGCGCCACAGCGGTCCTGACTGCTTCACGGGTGTCCGGAACGAGGGGAAAGACGACCGGTTCCGCGCCAATTGTCCGGACCTGCGCCCGCAGCGAGTGTGCGTTGGCGTCCCGGATCTGCCCGGGGCCAGGGACGGCGGATACGTCGACCAGCTCGGCTCCTGTGGTCAGGATGGCAACGCGCACGCGGGGATACACAGAAACGACCGGGTGACCCGCGGCGGCGCACACGCCGACCTCACCGGGACGGAGGAACGTGCCTCTCTGCAGTACGGTGGCGCCGTCCTTCATGTCCTCGCCAGCCAGGCGCACATTGGCCCCCGGCTTGAGACTCTTCAGAACAAGTACCTCCGCCTCCTCTGGACGCGTGAGCTCCACCTGCACGACGGTGTCTGCCCCGACGGGAAGAGGAGCACCAGTCATGATGCGCATGGCAGTTCCTGGAGCAACAGTGCCGGCAGCAACTGTGCCTGCTGGCACGTCCTCGAGGACACGCAGACGAACAGGATGCTCGGCCGTGGCAGACGCTATGTCCGCAGCCTGCACTGCGAACCCATCCATCGCTGAATTGGTAAACGGAGGAACATCTCCGCGCGCCACGATGTCGTCCGCCAGTATCAGGCCCGCGGCCTCATCCAGGGGAACCTCGACAGGCTGCAACCGTTCGACACATGCCAGCATGGCCGTCAGCGCTTCTTCTGTACTCAGCATTGCTTCCTCTCCCTTCTACACCAGCAGCTCGCCTGAGACAAATCTTCGTGTCCACTCGTCGCGGGGCCGCTCAAAGAACTCGTCGCGTGGCGATTGCTCGACAATGCGCCCCTCATGAAGGAATGCGACCTGGTCCGCGACGCGGCGCGCCTCGAAGATGTCCTGCGTGACCACAACCACCGTCATGCCGAGGTCGTCCCGCATGTGCAGCAACAGGTCCTCCAGCAGTTTGGTTCCATACGGGTCGAGACTTGCGGAGGGCTCATCCAGCAGCAGAAGACGAGGTTGCAGTGCCAGGGCCCGGGCAATGGACAGGCGAGCTGCCTCTCCACCCGACAGCGAAGATGCATGCTGCCGCGCTCTGTCGGCGATGCCCGCCTCCCTGAGCGCAGCGAGTCCGCGAGCCTCCGCCTCGGCACGGTCCACTCCGCGCAGCAGCAGCCCGTACGTCACGTTGTGCAGCACCGAGGCGCTGAAGACTGCCGGTTGCTGGAACGCCAGCATGATTTCTCTGCGGAGGGGCAGGTACCGCTTGTCAGTGGATGGTGCGGCGCCACCTCCGTCATACACAACCGTCGATACGCTGTCGGAGCAGCCGTCGTAGGTCACGGTCCCATGGTCTGCCGTCTCAAGCAGACCCAGGATGCGCAGGAGCGTCGTCTTACCCGCGCCGTTTGTCCCGAGGATGACGGTAATGCGGTGGGCTGCAACGCTGAGGTCGATGCCCTCCAGCACGGAGCGCGCGCCGAACTTCTTCTGAACGTCCTGAACCAGGACCAGGTCAGTCGATGCGCCGGACATTGCCCCTCTCCGAAATCCCCTCTCCGAGCCGCGAAAGCACAACGTTGACCAGGAACGAGACGAGCAGCAGGATGATGCCCAGAGCAATTGCCCTGTCAAAACTCCCTTGGCGCGTTTCCAGCATCAGCGCGGTCGTAAGCGTGCGAGTCGAGCCCTGAATGTTACCCCCCACGAGCATGGCGGAGCCTACCTCGCTGATGGCGTTGCCGAATGCCGTGATGACGGCGCCCAGAATGGAGAGCCGCGCCTCCCGAAGAAGTGCAACGGACGCCTGCGGGCGTGTCGCACCGAGGGTAAGCGCAAGGTCAAACACTCCCTTGTCGGCTGCCCGCAGCCCGAGCACCGACAGCCCCACGATGACTGGCAGCGCAAGCGCTATCTGCGCGACAATCATGGCCGTCTGCGTGTACAACAGCTCCAGTGCGCCAAACGGCCCGCTGCGCGAGAACAGCAGATACACGAGCAGACCAGCGACAACCGGAGGAAATCCCATGAGCGTATAGACAACATTCATCACCGCCTGCTTTCCCCGGAAGCGTGCAAATGCAAGCAGGATGCCAAGAGGAAAACCGAACAGTGCTGACCACAGCAGGGCTGTCAGCGTGACACGGAGGGACGTTCCGAGAGCCTCGTAGGTTCCGGGGTCCAGGGAAACGATGAGGTGAACGGCCTGAACAAATCCGTGGCCGATGTCACCCATCGCTGTCCCTCCGTGGATATGGCATGCTACTTGCTGACCTCGAGCCGGTACACGTACTTGAGGTTGTTCACAAGGAAGGCACCCCTTGTGGTCATGAGCGCCATGAAGCCTTCCTCGGTGGACAGTGTGGCCCCGTTCTTGAGGTAGACCACCGTTATCTTGGTTCCCGTGCGTGGATTGAAGATGTCGTCATAGTCCAGCGTGACGTGACTGCCATCGGTCGCGTACGCAACGACCGTCAGGCGCTTCGCGCTGGCAAGGTCAGGCGAGATGACCCTCAGAATGTCGATGACCTGAACGCCACCGTAGGGTACGGGGGCAAGGGCCTGGTTGTTCTGTGGATAGACCTGTACTGTTGTCACCGGGAACTTGCGCACGTCGCCAAGGTGATAGGTCACACTCTTTCCAGTCGGCAGCACAATATCCAGGCTGCGCGTCGCCTTCCAGTCCGTCGAGTCCGGGAAGAACAGCGTCTGTCCGTAGTCGGCGATGCCAAAGCTCTTGATGAGCTCCTGTCCTGGAAGCCCTGTCATGAAGTCGCAGAAGCGGACAGCCAGGTCAACCTTCACCTGGGGATACTTGGCAGGGTTGACAGGCATCAGACCGTACGGGTTGAGCAGGCCCTGCGAACCTTCGACAAGAATCGGCAGGTTGATTTTGCCGCCCTTCTGATAGGCGAGGTACGTGGCGCGGTCGCTGAGCGTGTATGCCTGTTTCTGGTCCGTCATCATGAGCACTTCGCCCATGCCCTGTCCTGCGCTGAGGTACCACGGCTTGCCCGTCGGGTCGATGCCCGTCGTCTTCCAGATATCAAGTTCCTTTGTGTTCGTACCCGACTTGTCGCCGCGGCTGATGAATGTCGAGCCGGAGGCAGCGAGTTTCTTGAACGCCGCCGTGGCATCCGTCATGCCCTTGATGCCCGCAGGGTCGGACGCAGGGCCCACGATAATGAAGTCGTTGTACATGACGTCCTTGCGGAACAGGCCGAAACCATCTGCCATGAACTGGTCTTCCTGGGCGCGCGCATGCACCAGCAGAACATCGGCGTCACCCTTCCGTCCCGTTGCAATGGCCTGCCCGGTGCCGACAGAGATAATCTTCACCTTGACGTGGTTAGCCTTCTCGAAGATGGGGACTAGGAAGTTCAGCAGACCCGAGTCGTACGTGGACGTGGTTGTTGCCAGCACCATCGACTGGGTTTCCGGCTCCTTGTAGTCCATCATGCGAGGGAAGTATGCTGCAGCCTTGGCACGATTGATGGCTGTCGTGGGCTTGGTGACATCGCTCGCCATCCCTTCCTGGATGCATGCCGCCGCCGCTGTTCGTGCCCATTGCGACAACTCGTCTGCACCCGCCAGCTTGTCGAGAATGGTATGCGTTGCCATGCCACGGATCTCGAAGCCCATGCGCCCGGCCACCATTGCCATCGACTCTTCGCGCGTAATGTTGCCATTCGGGCGGAAGGTGCCGTCCGGATAACCGGAAACCCAGCCCTTCGCCACTGCCGCGTACACAAGAGGAGCCGCCCAGTTGCCTGTCGGGAGGTCCTTGAATGTCCTCGCAGGAGAGCTGACCGGGTCAAGACCCGCTGAGCGCGCCAGCGACACGGCAAACTCGGCGCGTGTGACGGGTTCCTCCGGACGGAATGTGCCGTCCGGGTAGCCCTTCATGTACCCTGCGGCAATGACACGTTCCAGGACGGCCTGGTCCGGCCGGCCGGCGATGTCAGAAACAGATGCGCCACGAACGGGAACAACCATGATACCGGATACCAGCACAAGGATGAGTACCGCCGCAAGCGCCCGGCGGCCCAGCAGACTCGCAAGACCTCGTTTCATCGTTTCTCCTTTCCACACTGGGAGGCACGGCCGTTTCCCGCCGCACCCTTCCGACTGCTCACCATGGCCCTCGCCGCAGGTGAGTCAGTTCGAAGAACCTTTCTCTGCAGTAGCAACGCAGAGCACACATTCGTAGTATAGACGGTGGCAGAACTGCGACAAGAACAGGCAGGATATGCGCAAGGGGCCGGGGCACATCAGTGCCTCAGCCCCATCAATGTGAAAGCGGAACCGCCTCAGGTCAGTTTCTCGATCGTCGTCTGTATCTGCTCGTGAGCATACAGGGGTAGATAGTACACGCCGCCCGAGTTCTTGCCACTGCTGCCGGAACCCTTCCATCCACCAAACGGCTGGAATCCCGGCCATGCACCCGTCGTGGCACCCTGGGGACGGTTGGCGTACACGACTCCCGCCTGGATGTGGTCGAAGAACCACTGCACTTCCTCTTCGCTGCCATAGAAACCAGCTGTCAGTCCGTACTGCACACTATTGGCAATCTCCATCGCTTCATCCAGGGAAGACACCCGGCCGACCATCGTAATGGGCAGGAACATCTCCTGCTTCCAGAGCCGGTGATCGAACGGGACGTCCGTCACTACCGTGGGCATACAGAACCACCCGCGGTCGAATGGAGGGTCGCTGCGTACTGTTCCACCGCACAGAATGCGTCCTGCGGCAGCAAGCTCCTTGCAATAGGCTACATAGTCCTGCTGCGCCTTGCGGTTGATGACAGGTCCACAGTCGACGGATGCCTCAACCGGGTCCCCAACAACGAGTTGAGCCGTCTTGCTAGCAATCAGCTCGAGCAGCTGGTCATACACGTCCGTCTCAACCAGCACGCGGGAGCATGCAGAGCACTTCTGCCCCTGAAGGCCGAAGGCGCTGCGCACGATACCGGTTGCAGCCTCCTCGAGGTCCGCGTGGCGTGAAACAATTGCCGCGTTCTTCCCGCCCATCTCCAGCAGCAGGGGCCTTGGCCATCTGCCATGTGCGAACGAATGGTAGATGCCCATGCCTACGTCATAGGAGCCGGTGAACGTCAGTCCATCCACCTCAGGACTATCAATCAGGGACTGGCCCAGCGTCGAGCCGGGACCCGTCACGAAGTTCACCACGCCTGCGGGAACGCCAGCATCCAGAAGGGTGCGTGCAATAAACCATGGCCCCCATGGCGTCTCCGTGGCAGGCTTGATGACAACAGTGTTGCCAGCAACAAGTGCGACGCCAGTCGGCCCACCCGTCAGAGACGACGGGAAGTTGAACGGGCTGATGACCACCCACACGCCATACGGTCGCAGTACCGAAACGTTCGTGCTCTTGTAGCCACGCAGCGGGTCAGACCCCATGGCCGTCACCAGACCGTTCGTCCGCTCCATGTGATTGCACGCGTAGCGGATCATCTCCACTGCCTCAGCTGCGTCGCCAAGACTCTCGTCCCGGTTCTTGCCTACCTCCAGCGAAAGGATGGCGCCCAGCGTGAAGACGCGCTCCTCAAGGAGGTCAGCGGCGGCGCGCATGATGCGCACGCGCTCCTGCCAGGGTGTAGCGGCCCACCCCGGCGCAGCGGCACGGGCGGCGGCAAGAGCATCTGCCGCATCACGTTCCGTGCCCCGAGGGAAGTAGCCAAGTACCGTTCCATCTGTCGGAGAACGGTCCTCAAAGACTTCCGCGCTCTCATGGTCCTGCCCGCCCCACATCATGGGATACCGTTTGCCCAGGGATGGTTTGAGCTCCGCCAACGCGTGTTCATACCCTTGATGGAGTTCCGGGGGCGAGTCGAACATGGTGGCATACGTCAGTTTGAAGCTGCTGCCTGATGACGACTGCTTCATATCATCAGTCCCTGCAGTGCCATGCGCTGGTACTTTCGAGCATTCGTTCATCTGTTCTCCTTTCCACATTGGGAGGCACGGCCGTTTCCCGCCGTACCCTTCCGGCTGCCCGCCATGAGTTGCCCCGAAGGTCGGACAGCTCGAAGAAAGCGTCTCTGCATACGCAGGCATCATCAGTATAGAACGTGCCTGCACTGCAACAAGGCCAGAGCTCCCGTGCGCGTGCCATGCTTGACCTCCTCCGTGTTTGGCGGTATACCCGACGTACCGGGGTTGTCCCCGGCTGTCGTCTGCCCGGTTCGGTGTACAGGAGGAACATGATGATGAAACGGTCGCTTCGGTGTATAGCCACGCTGGTCGCCGCGGTTCTGCTGGCCGGATGTCTGCTGCCAGTGCAATTGGCCCAGGGCGGCATGAACATGCCTGGTATCGACGCCGAGTTTCTGGCTCGCGCGGGCTCATCGAAGGAACCATGTGATGTCATTCTCCGCATGAAGACTCCGCCGCTCGTCGTCCAGGTGCCCGGTGCCGGCAGCGAGGGATGGCTGGAAACAGATACCGCACAGGCATGCGAGCGCGCCATTTTGGATAAGCAGGACGCGCTGCTTGCCGCACTCCGTGGACAGGGCATCTCCTGCACGCTGAAGAGGCGCTTCTCGGTCACGTTCAACGGGCTCGCCCTCACGGTTGCAGGATGCGACCTGCAGGCGGTCGCAGGCAGCGCCAACGTGTCGTACGTGTATGAATCACATACGCAGCAGCTGCTCGACGATGATGCCAATGCGGCCATGGGCGTTGACCAGACGTTGTGGAATCGGACGTCAGGCACGGGGACCAGGCTGGATGGCACTGGAACAACCATTGGAATCATTGACACCGGCATCGACTACACGCACCCGGACCTGGGGGGTGGGCGTTTCCCCAACAGCAAGGTCATCGGGGGATATGACTTCGCCGATGAGGATTCAAATCCCATGGATACACAGGGCCATGGAACGCATGTGGCTGGCATCGCGGCTGCTGACGGCAAGGTCAAGGGAGTCGCCCCGAAAGCACGCCTCTACGCTTACAAGGTCTTCAGTGACTACGGGGGAGGCGCCGCTGATAGCGCCATTATTGAGGCAATCGACCGGGCAGTACGCGACCGCTGCACTGTCATCAACATGTCATTCGGTCTCACTGGAGGAACTGCCGACACACCCGAGACAGAAGCCATCAACAATGCCGTCAAGGCCGGCGTCGTGGTCGTGGCGGCCACCGGAAACTCCGGACCCCGGAACCCCGAAACCAACTGGCCGCTCGGCGCTCCTGCGACGGCCCTCGGCGCCATTGCAGTAGCGGCGTCCAACGATGGCCCCTATCCCGTGGTCGAGGTCGTCCAGCCATCAGGCACCGGACTCACCAACATCATGGGCAGCTACGCTGATGTCGCCCCCGAGTTCGGCCAGGGTGGAACATACACCGTTGTCGACGCAGGGTACGGTTCCACAGCTGATTTTGCAGCAGTGAATGTCAAGGGGAAGGTGGCACTGGTTGAACGAGGCCCCATCGGAAGCGGCGGCATTTACTTCCGCGACAAGGTCCTCAATGCCAGGGCTGCCGGAGCGGTTGGCGTTATCATCTACAACCACAGCCCGGGTGTTGTGGGCATGACCCTGAGAGTGGCAGCTGGTGACGAAAGCAGGCAGTACATCCCATGCATTGGCATCACGCAGGACGACGGACTCGCGTTGAAGGCGTTGACCACGCGCGGCTTGACGGTGCGTATCGCAACCAGGACCAACCTCGGAACCGTGGCCGATTTTACTTCCATGGGGCCCACGGAGGACTTTCACTTCAAGCCGGAGGTTTCTGCCCCCGGCGTCACCATCAATTCCACCTTTCCTGACGGCCAGTATGCCAAGCTGGATGGGACGTCGATGGCATCCCCGTGCGTAGCCGGCGCAGCTGCGCTTCTCAAGTCTGCACACCCGGACTGGACGCCCGAAACGGTCAAGCTGGCGCTCATGAACACTGCAACGGTTCTCAGCAACTGGCAGAACAACGCGCCCATCACCTGGACGCTGCAGGGTGCCGGTCGCGTCAATGTGCCCGCGGCTGTTTCGGCACCAGCAGTGGCGAGCGTCGCCACGTCCGACGGAACTTCGACCTATCAGACGGGTGCGCTCCTCCTAAAGGATACCTCGGCGAGTCCCACGGTCGTCAGCCTGCGCAGTCTCTCACGGGCGACTGTAACGTATGCCTCCTCCTTCGCGTGGACAGATGCTGCGCCTGCCGGCATCCGGGTCGATGTCACACCATCTTCTGTAACGCTTGCTGCCGGCGGCACCACCACGTTGACGGTCACCACCAACGTCGACGCCGACACCGCCACCCCCGGGCCCCACGAGGGGACGCTGACGCTACAGTCATCGGCTGGAACACTTCACCTGCCGTATATCTACTGGCAGGGCGCCGTCAACGTGCCCGAGCAGCTCAGCGGCCTCGCAGTAACAAGCAGTACACTGGCTCTGCCGCAGAGCTCTGCCGACGTCCAGTTTGCCATCGGGTACGGTGGTGTGCGCCCCGCCGTGGACCTTGGCGACGAACCACAAGGCTCCAGTTTCGCCTCCCAGGTCGTGATGACCGTCACGGACGCCGATGGCAGGAACCTGGGAACCATCTACCGGCGCTCCCTTCTTCTTGTCGGCATGCACAGATTCTCCTGGAACGGACGGGACGTGCACGGCAACCTGTTTCTGGAAGACGGAGCATATAACCTCCGAACATCCATTCTGGAAAGCAATGATGACCCGACTGACCTCAAGGTCACAGAAGCTGCGTATCAGTCAGTCCCCATACAGATTACCGGCATGGCAGGACGACCCAGGCTGAGCCTGTCGATAGCGGGAGGGCTCCTCCGTGAGGGGAGCGACGTCACCATCCGGCTCGTGGCGACTTCGGCGGAGGCAACTTCGCACATAGCCTGCAGCCTGCAGTTTGAGCCGTATTATCTTCAACTGAAATCTGTGGACGAGGGAAACTTTCTCAACCAGGGCGGCAGCACGCCGCCCACGTTCACGTGGACGGCAGACCGGGGGACCGGCTCGGTCGCCATAGAAGGAACATCAGGAGCAGGCTCGCAAGAGCATGGCACTGTCTGCGCCCTGACATTCACCGTTCTGCATACAGGTTCTACAGAACTCTGGTTGTCCAAGCCCTCGATTGTCGGTCCAGGCGGACCCGTTGAAGCAATTGCACCGTCTCTTCCTCTCGCGCTGCGTTCCGGCGACAGCCTCTGGGACATTGACGGCAACAAGCGGGTCGACCTGTTCGACCTGGTTGTCCTTGCGCGCGCTTACGGCTCGACTTCCGGCGAAACGAGCTATGACAATGCTGCAGACCTCAACGGAGACGGTCGTGTTGATGAGGCAGACCTTGCCATCTTCCGACCGCACTTTGGCGATGTCTACCCCTAGGGAGCAGCCATGAAACGCTTCCTTCGGATTCTCTGCAGTGCAGTGCTCTTTCTGTCCCTTGTGTGCCCTCCGACAGCAAGCAGGACGGAGGCAGTCTCACTCGCAGAGGTGGACACGATTGGTGTCATGTCGTCCGACTACATTGGCACCATGACCATCGAGAGCGTCAACACCGTCGAGGACGACTATCCTTCGGCATTTGCGTTCCCCGAACAGGGCATCGCAGTACTGGCCGATGGCACAGTGGCCGTCTGCGACACCGCGTACGGACGTCTCCACATCCTCTCGGCCGACCTGGTCCCTCTGCGCGTCATCGGCTCTCTCGGCAGCGGGCGCGGACAACTGCAATACCCTGCCGATGTCGCAGGCGATGCCGCAGGCAACATCTATGTGACCGACTTCTTCAGCAACAAGGTCGTGAAGTACAGTGCTGCCGGCGCAGTGCTGATGGAGTTCGGACGAGAAGGGAAGGGAATGGGCGAGTTCTCGGGCCCTGCAGGCATCGCGGTCCTTCCTGATGGTACTATCTGGGTCGCAGACCAGATGAACAATCGCCTGCAACACTTCACGGCGGACGGAACCTACATCGCCGCTGTCACCGGCATCTCACGGCCTGCGGGCATGACCGTGGCAGGGTCTGTGCCATACGTCATCGCGAGCGGCAACAGTACCGTCTATCGAGTTTCAGGAGCCTCTGCCGTGCGCGTTCTGGCCGCGCCCGGCGATGGAGAGAACCGTATCACCAGTGGAGCAGACCTCGCCGTTGACAGCGCTGGCAACATCTATGTTGCCGACAGGGGAACGGGGGACGTTCCCGTGCCTGCTGTCAAGATGTTCTCCCCCTCCGGCACATATGTGAAGGCATATGGGCACTATCCCGAGGACCCAGCGAATATCCAGGAGGCAGAACTCCTGACGCCGGGCGGCGTTGCAGTTGGTGCAGACGGGTGTGTCTATGCCGTGAACAGCGGCTTTTTCCATGGCGCAACAAACCCATTCGGCAGCGGGCTGTGCGCCAAAGTCATCCGGTATGCCCCGGGAGGAGGTGTCGTCGCGGCGCAGGAGTACCCCATCGACAGCCCTGGGAGGCTGAACAATCCGCAGGATGTCGCAATCGATGCGGCCGGGCACTTCTGGGTTGCCTGCAGCAGACCGGTCATCTCCGGGGACGGTCAGACAATCGAGTGGAACCGCGGCTACGTGGCTGTTCTGGATGCCAGTGGAAACCTTCTTCTCTCGCTCGTGCAGGCGGGGTCCCGTTCCATGGAGCAGGTGCTATGCGTCGCCGCCGGCGGAGATGGTCTCGTCTACGTCGGCGCGCAGGACGCCGAGGGCGGATTCATCGCCGTCTACGACGATGCAGGAGGCTTCAAGCGGATTATCGCGGCGGGCAATGTGGATGAGGTGGCTGACCTCGAGGTAGCCGGCGATGGAACGCTCTGGGCGTGCAATCAGACTGACAACACCGTGGTCCATCTGTCGGCTGCGGGGACAGAGCTGAAGCACTTCCAGGTTCCTGCCATGCCCGGAGGGCTGGCGGTCCTGTCCGACGGAAGCCTACTCGTCTGCCTCTGGGGAGGCGATACAGAGGTGCAGCAGGTGTTCCACGTCACACCCGCGGGCACGGTGCTGGGGAAGTTCGGCACGCCGGGTGGCGGTCGTGGAACCGGTCAGATGTATTATCCCCATGATGCTGTTCAGCTGCCGGATGGCCTTGTTCTGGTCAGCGACGCCGAGAACGGCCGCTTTGTCGCGTTCCGGCCCGACGGTTCTGTTGCCTGGACCACCACAAGGTCGTGGTACCTGCCTGGCCGCATGGCCTGGACCTCCTCTGGAGCCCTCTGCGTGACGGATGGCTTCCACAATGTTGTCAGGGAACTCAGCTATGGGACTCCGGCACCCACAGGTGCCGCGCTCACCGCCCGCTTCGACACGCCGGAGAAGCAGGTCCGGGCCGGCGCCAGCGCGACGTTCAAGCTGACACTCCGCAACAGGAGTTCACAGTTGGACACCGCGATGCTGAACGTGACACCACACGGCACTGGAAACTGGTCCGCCTCTCTGACCATGACGTCGGTCCCGCTTTCGCCTGGTGCCACGGCTGCTGTTTCTGTCATCATACAGGCTCCGCCGGATGCTTCTGCGGGTTCCACGTGTGGCATAGACGTCGAAGTGCGCAGCTCCCGGGATGCGACGGCCGTCACGGCAGTGAGGGCCAGCGTCGACATCGGTGCTCCCGCACTTACTGTCGGGGGGTTCGTGGTGCAAGCCATTTCGGGTTCTACTGTTCAGATTCCGTTACGCGTGCAAAACACGCAGGAGTTGTACGCAGTGGCGTGCCGGGTGACCTATGATGCCACAGCCCTTCAGCTCGTCAGCGTTACGGCAGGGGGTCTCCTGGGACAGGGCGCGCTCTTCCTCGAGGACCACGCGAAGAGTGGCACCGTGACATGTGCAGAAACAGTGACGGATGGCACTCCGCCTGTCAGCACCGACGGCGCCTTCGCGCTTCTTACATTCCGCGCCCTCAAGGCCGGCACCACAGAACTGGACCTGACGGAGGCGCAGGCAGCAGGCGGCACACAGGGAAAGCGTCAGCTCGCCTTCCGGCCACGCTCGGTTCTGGTACACGTTGTCAGCCAGGGGACGCCCGCAACGCTCAGCCTCCGCATCGGCTCTTCCGTCATGACAGTCAACGGTTCGGCAGTGCCACTCGACAGTGCGCCCGTTATCATCGAGAGTCGCACGCTGGTCCCCATCCGCGCGGTCGTCGAGGCGCTCGGCGGCACCGTAGCATGGGATGCCCTGGCACGGCAGGTCAGCATTACTCTCGGCGGGACCAGCCTCAGCCTGGTCATCGGGCAGCCAGAGGCTATCGTGAACGGCGCACCAGCCCCCATCGACCCTGACAACCCCAAGGTTGTTCCACGCATCATCAACGACCGGACGTTCCTGCCCCTGCGGTTCGTTGCCGAGAACCTTGGAGCCGATGTGCAGTGGCGGGCAGACACACAGACGGTACTCATCACCTGGCCAAAGCCATGACGTTTGAGGGGCGCAGCTGGTGTGACGCAGAAGCAACCTTTCATCCATAAGAGGAGAGCATCATGCATACAGATGAGATCATGCAGCTTGCACTTGCAATGGCAGGACTTACCACGCTACCGGAGGACTCCCAGGTCTATGTGCCCGGCAACATCACAAGGGCGCTTGTGTCCATCGATGCGGACACCGGCCTGCTGAGCATTGCCCGCAGCATGGGATACGACGGTGTCATCGTGCACCATCCACAGGGCGACGATGCCATGATGGGTCTGCACCTCGTCATGAACCGGCAGGTGCAGACCATGACCAGGGCCGGCGTTCCAGAAGACGAGGCGCGCCTCGCTCTCGAACCGCGGCAGTTCAGCGTGGAACACAACAATCACATGCGGAACTGGGACTACATGCCGAGTATTGCCCGCCTTATGGGCATGCCCCTCATCAACATTCACTATCCGTGTGACCTCATGATGGAGCGCATCGTCGATGCCCATGTGCAGCGTCGCCTGGTCGAGTCAGGCCCCGGCACCACCGTGGGCCAGCTCACGGACATTCTCCTTGAACTGCCGGAGTATGCGCACGCGAAGACCCGTCCAGCAGTCGTTACCGGGTCGCCGGACTGGCCTGCCGGAACAGTGGTTACGGCGTTCGCCGGAGGAACGAACGGTGGCGCGGCCGTCGTCGAGGCATACTGGCGCCACGGTGTGACCACGGTCATGACCCTGCACATGGAAGTGGCCGACATTCTTAAGTTGCGCGCCTTACCTCACCCTGGCACGCTGATTGTGGCCGGACATATTGCAAGCGACTCAGTCGGACTCAATGCGCTCATCCGCGTGCTGCGCGCCCACGGCCT
>DAONFE010000008.1:20018-22132 GCA_035403525.1 Candidatus Cryosericum sp. | reverse complement strand
TCGTTTCCTGCTCCAGACGGCCAGTGTGCTCGCGCTCCCTTTGGATTTCAGCTTCGAGCCTCCGCTCGAGACGACGGCTCGACAGGAGCGACGCTTCCATCGCCGCGTTTCTCGTGCGCTCCGCTTCAAGCGCTGCACGCACTTCTCCAAGCTCTGCAAGAAGACGGGTCTCGGCGCTGCTGCCGTCCTCCCGCCCCTGATGCGCGAGACTGAGCACAACCATCCACGCAAGAGCCTGCGCCGCTTCGGAGTCACGACTGCGCGGCGCGACTGCAGCCAGTGCTCTGCAGGCAGCCGTGACTGTTTCCGAAGACGCGTCTGCAAGAGACATGTCCTGGTCCCCGAGCATCGTGCCTGCCAGCTTCGTGACCCGCTCGCGGGCGGCAGCCAGGTCGCCTGCAGGCCCCTCGCCTCGCACACGGGCCCACAGCTCCTCAAAATGGGAAACAGCGTCGCGCGGAGCTACAGGCGCCGGCGCACGCGGGCGCATGCCGTCAAGAGCAACAAAGACTGACCATGCAAGCAGGCTTTGCTGGAGCGCCTGAAGTCCAGGGGTCCGGACAATGCGGTGCCCCTGCCTCCGGGCTTCCCAGACCAGCACAACGCTCTCGACATCAAGCGTCTCTGACCCGGCGACCGGCCCATGCCGCGTTTCCGTGAAATCCTCAACCCGTACGGCGTCATGGTTGGCCACCCAGCTCCAGGCGCGATGCCAGCTCTTCTCAACCACCCGGTCGACGTCAGCTGCGAATGATGGCTCTACGCCTTCGTATACCAGCAGTCCCAGAAGGCGCCGGGCCGTTGCTGCGCCGACGCCGCTCAGGCGCGTGAACAGAGGATGACCAACAAGCGGGCTCTTCGAGGCCAGCAGGCCGAACTTCTGCGCATCTGTCTGATAGAGTCTGTCAACTCGGCGGTATGTGGCGGGATTGACTCCGAAGCTGAACAGAACCGCAGGGAGCAGGTCCAGTTCTGTGGTCCCGACAGGAACGGCGCCCGCAGCGGTTCCCCGCATGAGCGAATCCCCAGCAGGCGCGCGGGGCGTGACAGCAAGCCCCGGAAGAATGCGGGCAGTATCAAACCGCCCCCTGAGCGTTACATGCCGGTGCTGATTCTGCTCCGTCACGACACGTCCGGCGCCCTCCGGGTTGTTTCAATGGGAGGCAGCCACTCAAGGGGATTGGTGGCCTGTCCGTCCTGGCGCACCTCAAAATGCAGGTGCGGTCCCGTGCTGAATCCGGTGTTGCCCGAGTATCCCAGCAGCTGGCCTTGCTCGACCCGCTCATAAGGATGAACGGCAAACTTCCACAGGTGGCCGTACACCGTCGCCACGCCGCTGCCATGCAACACGACAATCATATTCCCATACGTTGTCTGACGGCCCGTATACAACACCACGCCTGACGCGGCAGCCAGAACTGGCGACCCGTAGCGGGCGACCAGGTCTACCCCGCGGTGAAAGGCTTCCTCGCCGATGATGGGATGCATGCGTTCACCGTAGGGAGAAGTGATTTTCATAGGACCGGCAAGCGGCCAGGCGAGCTCAGTTACTGTTTGAAGCTGTTCTGCAACTGCCGGGTCGCATCCGGCAATGATGGTTTGTATGAGCTGGTCTTCGCGATTGCTTTGCCGCAGCATTGCTTCCTGGTCACCCTGACCGATGGCAGCAATGTCAGCGTCCTCCTCTGCTTGAGCGGCATCTGCAATCTGCTGCTCGTGGTCGAGGAAGGCATGGGACCGGACGTCCGCTTCGCTCCACACCAGGGCCTGCCGCGCTCGCCAGACATCCGGCGACTGGGGCTGGGCAACCGCACGAGCGTCGCCCGCGCGGGAACGGTTGACCCCTATAAGCGCGGTCGTTGCCCCCGCTCCCACCAGAACCACAAGCAGGATCAACCCTGCCGCCTTTCGCATGTTCACGTGCCAAACCTCCACATTTCATCTGTCAGTATATGGCAGTCCCGCCATGCGGCAACCACTCATCTGGTGGAGTGATAGTGAGCGCGACCAGCTGCTTCCGCTCGCGGACGGGCATGCTTCGCACGACCAGCCGCCGCATTTCAGGAATGGTGCTGCTTTCCGGATTGCGCCGCAAGGGCGCGCTCTATCTCCTG
>DAONFE010000008.1:17966-19918 GCA_035403525.1 Candidatus Cryosericum sp. | reverse complement strand
AGGCGAGAATTCTCCGCCTCCCTGGCACGAAGGCGGGTCCCTGCGCGTCGCAATTCGCGTTCCAGTCGGTGCACCTCGCGTTGCGCCGCTGCAAGCTGTGCAGGAGGGTTTCCCACCTCCCTGCTCTCAGCACCAACTCCTGCCGCATGCGGTACCCCGCCCTCAACTGTTGTCTCTTCTGCTCGTCTGTCGCAGAGCGCGAGAAGCATGGCTAGCAGCGTCACAGCACTCTCGTCGTCGAGGTCTGCCTGCCGCCCTGCCAGTGAAAACGACGCATGCCAGATATCCGCCGCTCCGGGAGAGAAGGTCACATCGTGGTTCATCAGGTCTCTCACGAGTTCCACACGCTGCGGACCCGGGGCGACGTCCTTTCCGGCCGACACAGCGCGGTACCACAGGTCGTGGTAGCGCAGCCCGGCCTGGTACTGGTTCCTGCGGGTTGGGGTCAGGTCCGCTGCCTCCCGGTTCACGCGGTACGCCGCACGCAGCATTGACTGCTGCAGGTCATTCCAGAGCGGCGTATCCTCTACCGGCCTGCCGCACAGGTCCGCGTACCAGGCGAGTACAACGAGTTCATGGTCAGGGTCCTCGCCTGCCTCCGCCGGGTGTGCCAGCCGGAACCGCTCGAGGCTGACAGATCCGGCCGGATGCACAGTCTGCCAGACGCGGCGCCATCCGTCATGGACGATATCGCCAAGGCACGCGCGTGCTGCCGGTGCCTGTTCTGCCGCGGCAACGATCCCTGCAAGCTTGCAGGCATACTCAGCCTGGTCCAGTGGAAGCGTCATGAGAGCCGGGTGATGCATCAGCGGAAGGCCCCCGGCATGTTCGTCCCATGCCCGCTCGGCATGGCCCAGTCCTTCGTCGATATGCGAACGGACTCTGCTGTTCGAAGCACAGGCAGCTACGGCAAAGGGTGTCAGGTCGAGGCGCGCACTGTCTCTTCCATCGATACCCGCGGGGACGGGGCCCTGCTTCACTTCCAACCGGGCCTTGAGTGCCTGCGCAAGACGTGCCTTCTCCTGGTCGTCCATGGCTCACCTCTCCTCGTGGTCAGTATAGCGCACTGACACCACTTGTCACCGACTTGACTCTCGCAGCCCGCAGGCAACACTGTATTGGGAGTTCGGTATGACAGGTCGGGTACAGCTGGACATACAAGTTGCGTGGCGCCACACCGTGCACCACTGGTGGTTTCTTCTGGCAGCTCTTCCTCGTCTTGTCGCACAGGTCGTCAGGTTCCTGGTATCGGTCCTCCTCCTGTTTGTGGCCGGTGACGCTTACACAGGTGGCAACCTGTTCCTGCCTGAGTTGTCGGTCCACCAGCTGCCGACTCCTGGATGGTTTCCGGGACCATGGTTCTGGGCCCGTGTGCCGGAGATACTGAGCACGTACGTCCTCGGGTGGCTGCTCGTCGGACTGCTTCCGGCCCGGCAGAAGCATCGCCCCCATCACGCCGTGGTCATGCTCTGGACAGCGTGTGTATTTGTTGGCGTGAATATTGCTACCCTCGCTCTTACCGCGTTTGTCTTCCGGTATGATCCGAACAGCATCGCCCCGGGCAGCTGGGTCCTCCTCACTGTTCGTACCTTCAACCTGCCTGTCTACTGCCTGGGAGGCCTGGTCATGACCCTTGCCGAGGAACATGCAGGATGGCTCACGATGGCCGGCATCATCATCCTCCGGTTTCTTGTCCTCCTTGCACAGACGGCAGGTGCAAGCATGCAGGCAGCCATACCTGCGTGGCCGGTTCCTGGCGCGGACATTCCCCCTCTTCTCGCCGGCCTCCTAGTGCCGCTCGTAACGACAGGAATCCTGACAACGTCGGCGGGCACCGTCGCAGCTGCTCTCACCGACCAGCAGAACCTCTGGAAGGCTGTAAGGAACACATGTTCACTGCTTGCAACGCACCCGGCTTCTGCTGCGACCGCGGCATGCCTCCTGCTTCTGAC
>DAONFE010000008.1:0-17866 GCA_035403525.1 Candidatus Cryosericum sp. | reverse complement strand
TGCTTGCAACGCACCCGGCTTCTGCTGCGACCGCGGCATGCCTCCTGCTTCTGACGGACCAGACGGTTGCTGCTATCCTCTTGAGCTCCCTCGAGTGGCTGACTGCGCACCACATCCCTGCACCCGCCACAGGTGGAAGGTTCTCCCTGCTCGACGTCCAGTTCTTCATCGCCTGCGTGTTGATTGCGATTGTCAGCGAGACCTTTCACCGCACGTCCGGCACATCCAGGCCGTCAGCGCCGGTTCGCCCGCCCGTTGTTGCCGGGGCATCCGTCCGTCGAAGACTCGCGGCGGCAGGTCTCCTTGCCGCGGCTCTGGTCACGACGTTCCTCCTGCTCCAGGGAACTGCTGTCACACAGGTGACAAGGCTTGCGGGTTCTTCTGCGAATTGGACAGCCCGGTACACGGTAGCCGTCCGGCAGCGCCCTGGAGCAGCAGAGCTGGTCTGGCGCACCGCACTGAAGGCCTCACCCACAGGCGATGTGGAATCGTTCCCCGCCCGGGTCCGCTTCGAGCTCAAGGGCGCCAAGGGGTTCATCGAAGCGGGCACGCTCGTGCGGCAGGGTGGACGCTGGATGACCACCACGGGGCCTGGTTGGTCGGCAGGCGGCTTCCCGGCGCACACCGAAGAAGCCGTTCTGGTCATGACGTGGGATGGTTCCAGTGAGACGCTGCCACTCCATCCGCAGTAACACAAACGCACCATACCAACATCATACCGCAATGACTGCAGCCTTCGTGTTTTCTGACGGCAAAAACCCTGCTACAATGGGCCACGGGTCACCTTCCAGGGTGGCCCTGCAGAACGACATCGCCGTCTGCCTCATGCAGGGCACCGGCCGTAGCACCAAACGCCAGGGGTGCCGTTCACTTCTTGTGCGGAGGCACATAAATGGAAACGTCACATCGCAACAGAACGCTGGCCCTGACCCAGTTTGCTCTGCTCCTTGCCATCGAGGCGGTTGTCTGCTTTACGCCGCTTGGCTCCATCCCGATTGGTCCGATCGTGGCGACGCTTGGCATGGTGCCTGTCATCGTCACCGCCGTCCTCCTGGGAACAGGCGCGGGCGCAGCGATGGGCGCCTTTGCCGGCCTGTTCAGCTTTCTGGTGTGGACGTTCATGCCGCCCAACCCAGTCATTGCCTTTGTGTTCACACCGTTTTACAGCGTCGGCACTGCTCACGGGAACCTCTGGAGCCTCGTCATCTGCTTTGTGCCGAGGATTCTGGTAGGGGTGGTGACAGGAGCCTGCTACAACCTCTTCCGGAGACTGCACTGGAAGAGTGGCCTTGTCTACGGGCTGAGCGGGGTGCTGGGCAGCCTGGTCAACACCGTGGGCGTCCTCGGCGGCATCTACCTGTTCTTCGGACGCAGCTATGCCGCAGCGCTGGGCACCGGCTTCGAGGTTCTGCTGGGGCTCATCGGGATGACGGTGCTGACCAATGGACTCCCGGAGGCGGCTATCGGTGGCCTGGCAGCTTACGCCGTCTGCCGCCCCATCCAGAAACTCCTGAAGCGCGAGATCGACTGAAGCCCGGCAGCTTCCTCACAGGCTATGGTCAGGAGCGTTATGCCATTGTCACGTGTCGGATGGAACGTCTTTGTCGAAGACAGACGTGATGTCCTTTCGGGTGACGCGATTCTTCCCGTCGTAGAATTCCAGTGTCCCGGGGGCGGTCCAGTGCGGATCGAAGACGACGGAAGGACCTTCGGCGATGACATGAGCGGTACCCGTCCGCAGAGAATACACAGACAGCTCGACCGGGACTTTGCTGCCCAAGAAATCGACCGCAGACGAAGGATCGTCCGATGTCAGCCATGTCTCCAGCGAGCCCGGACATGTATCCCATGCGGCGACCTCGCATGCGGGGTCAAAAGCGAAATGTCCCCATGACTGGATGCGAATGCCGGCAGCCACGGAAATGGTCGAAAGAGTCGGGCGTCCGCGCGTGTGCACGTGGACCTGAACGAAGGAGACGACGTCGGATGCACGAGGCGAAGGAGAGATGTCGGTCTCGAACTCGGCCGGTATGACGGCAGCAGTGAACGTCGAGATGTCGTCCCCGCCTACCATGGAGAAGGACCAGGCACCGAACTGGGCGAAGATGACCTCGCCCACCGCTCGCGTCCCGTAGGCGTTCGCCTCGATCGTCTGCACGAGGGCGCCAGTGCTCGTGCGCCAGATGTCGATGTGTGTGTTTGGGTAGTGGCACGTAGCAATGTACTTGCCCCCCAACGAGACATGCCACGTTGCCAGGCGCTCATGGCTGGTGAAGAAAGTCGTTGCCGGCCCTGTTTGTGCAATGCGTCGAATCGTCATGTTGTCATCCATGGCGAAGTACGCATATCCGCCATGGTATTCCATCACCCCATCGAAGTTGGCACCCGTAGCATCGTTCACGTCCAGTTCGCGCCATAGTGTGCCTTTCTCCGCTCCCGTGCTGCGCCAATTCAACGGACGCGACATCAAGGTCATCCCGTTTTGCGCGAAGACTTCGATGGGCTCGTACTGCGCACCGGCGTCGGATACTTCGGCGTTCGGTTCGCCGGTGGATACTGTGCAACCTGTCAACACCGTGGTAGTCAACAGGACACTGAGAAACACGGCCATCAGTGATCGAACTTGGGACTTCCACTTTCTCATTTCATCCTCTTCAGCACTTTCTCAGGAACAGCAGCCTATATGATCCTGACACGGCTGCTCGCGCAGTGCTCCATGCACGCCACGGGACAAGAGGTCGTCTCTTGCAGCAGCCGGCACGAACACCCCTCCCTCGTGGGTCTACATGTTTCCCTGGTGGTGCTCCAGCCATATCTCGTCATGGTCCACTTCGGCATCGGATGCTTCATTACGCCACAGGTCATTGGACCAGAGGACGTTTGCAACAGTGAGGTGAAGCAGCGTCAGCCCGAGAGCGGCGAATGTGTTGTGCAGACAGAGCACTAGGACCAGCATGAACGTCTCCGCAGCCAGAATACAGGCGGTAGCAGAAGTTCGAAGGTGTAAGGACCATGGTTGGGCTATCACGGCAACCACCATGCAGATCATCCCTGCCGCTGCCCCCCACCACAACCATTCGAGATGCCAGGTTGTCTGGGCGAGCACTTCCGGTGGCTGATACAGCCCGATGCTGGGAGGTCCTCCACCTGCTTGCACGCCGAACGCCCCTGCTGCAACCATGGAAAAGAGTGCCAGGAGGCTGAACACGGTGGTGCATTGGAGCCGTGGCATCGAGTGGACTACCGGCTGCATCTTTCCCCATGAGCGTCCATTCAGTACCGCTAAGGAACTCCAGAAACCCAATGCCGTCAACAGCAACAAGACCGCTTCCTGCACAAGGTTTCCACGGTCAAACGACTTCAAACCCACAGTGCTCACACCAATCGCCAACGCAGCCCACGAAACCACCGCGCGAGCTTCGGCACAGACAAAGAGCCAGCCTCGTATGCGTCGTTGCGATGTTTTCGTCTCGAGGGCTTCTGATTCCTCAAGATTTCCAACGCTACCATCGTCCATGATATGCCTCCCCTCCCGACTTTCTCTTGAAACACGCCGACCACACAGTGGCATGCGTGGTCAGCGTCCTATGCGTCACTCGGGCAAGACGCTACTTTCTACTCCGAAACCGGAGGAATGGATTCCGTCGGGATCACTCGACGGCCGCCTTGGGTCACCCTTCCACGTCATATTGTATCTCAGGTGTTATTGGAACGTTCAGATCGAGAGTTGCCGCAGTCCCGGCAGTAAAGTTCACGCTCTTCGCCCTTACTCTTCATGCACTCACGACCAGCATCTCCTGATTTCGGCAAAGAACGACGCCGATGCCTGTGAAACCCTGTACGTCCGCTACCATGGCCGTATCTACCGATACGTTGTCGCGATCCTGCACGAGACGGACGCGAGCCGTGACGTTGTGAGCGAGACGTTCCTGCGGCTTGTGGAGCATCAGTCCGAACTTGCCAAGACAAATGAGCGGCTTTGGCCGTGGCTAGTGACGGTGGCAGGGAACCTTGCCAGGAACGAGTTGCGTCGACGGTCAAGGGTTGTGCCGCTGGATGAGCGGCAGATTTCGTTCGAGGAGTCGGATACCAGCCTTCAGGATTGCATCAGTGCTCATGCGGCGGAGATACGAAATGCCGTTTATTCGCTGTCACCGTTTGAATGCTCCTGCCTTCGGATGCGATATGCCGACAACATGACGACCATGGATATTGCAGCCACGTTGCATTGTTCCAGACGTCAGGTGACCGTTGCCCTCGACGATTCGTACAAAGCTCTCCGGACAAGGCTTGCTTGTCTCTCACCTGGTCAGCCTTGACTCTGCCCGGGGTGAGTGCAACCCCCGTGATGTTTCCAACCACCGCCCGTCTGGACGCTGTGCGCTCCAGTGATACAATGTCCGTTGTAGACAATCTCTGCAGGAGGAAGATATGAGCGTACTCGAAGAGATACGGGCCAAAGCCAAGACCCTTCACCGCACCGTCATCTTGCCCGAAGGCAACGAGGAGCGCACTCTCAAGGCGGCGCAGATGCTGATGCACGATGGTCTGGCTGGCGTCATCCTTGTCGAAGACGAGACGAGTATCCGTGCGAACGCCGCGCAGTTGGGCGTTGACCTTACAGGTATGCGCGTCGTCGACCCGAAGACGTCACCCAAAGCAGCCGAGTTTGCCACGCTCATCTATGAGAAGCGCAAGGCCAAGGGCATGACCCCTGAGAAAGCAGCCGAGCTTGCGCTCGACCCGATCTACTTCGCCACCTGCATGCTCGAGGTCGGCGAGGCTCACGCCCTGGTGACTGGCGCTGTGCACAGCACTGGCGACATGCTGCGACCCGCCCTGCAGATTCTTGGCACGGCCCCCGGCTCGAAGACGGTCAGCTCCATGTTCCTCATGGTCCTCAAGGACGGCAAACTGCTGGGGTTTGGCGACTGCGCCGTCATCCCCGACCCCACCGTTGAGCAGCTGGCTGACATCGCAATTGCCACCGCCAGGACCTACAAGACGCTTACCGATATCGAACCGGCCGTTGCCATGCTTTCCTTCAGCACCAAGGGATCCGCCGAGCACGACATGGTCACCAAGGTGCGGGAGGCAACTGCTCTCGCACATGAGAAAGCCCCACAGCTGCTGCTGGATGGCGAGCTGCAGTTCGATGCTGCGTACGTACCCTCCGTTGGACAGCGCAAGGCGCCAGGAAGCCCTGTGGCCGGCAAGGCCAACGTGTTTGTCTTCCCTGAGCTCAACGCGGGCAATATTGGATACAAGATGGTACAGCGTCTGGCCGGGGCACAAGCCATCGGACCCATCTCGCAGGGGTTGGCCAAGCCCGCCAACGACTTGTCTCGTGGCTGCTCGCCGGAGGATATTCGCGACGTCTGCTGCATCGCCCTGCTCAACGCATAGGTGATGGCGAACAGGCATAGCATGGGTCAAGACGGGACAGCGTGGATGCTGCCCAGTCTGTGACACCGGAGGAACCTGTGCAACAGACAACGCCTATTCACTACAGTGCTGGCCACGCATCGGCGAAGAAACAGTTCCTGCTGTTCTGGATCTTCTTCATCATCGGCAGTTTCACGATCGGCGGGGGATATGCCATGATCCTCATGATGAAACGGTACCTGGTGGACGAGTATCAGTGGCTGCGCAGCGACGAGTTCTACGACATGCTTGGTATCAGTCAGGTCACTCCCGGGCCTATCGCCATCAACATGGCTACGTTCGTAGGGTATACCCAGGGAGGGCTCCTCGGTTCCACAATGGCGACCCTGGGCGTCAGCATTCCGGCTGTTGCTGTCATCATCGTCATTGCCGTCTTCTTCCCTGATTTCAAGAACAATCCATGGGTTCAGCGGTTCTTTGCGGGCGTCATCGTGGGTGTCGTCGCTCAGATTGCAACTGTTGTTCTTGACCTTGGCAAGCGCCAGAAGTGGAATGTTCTCACTGCCCTCGTCTGCGCAGCATCCCTGGGGGTTCTGTTTGCAGCACATCAGGTCAGCCCCATCTGGCTCATTCTTGGCGGGGGGCTGGTGGGCATGGCCGTCGAAGCGGTGAGAGGCGCCAGAGCGACAGGGAAGGCGGCCTCATGATCGGCTTCCTCACCATGTTTGGCGTCTTCTTCAAGATTGGCCTCTTCACCTTCGGTGGCGGCCAGGCCATGATACCGCTCCTGCAGAAGGACCTGGTGGCCAACCTTGGATGGATTTCCATGCATGACTTTCTGGATTTCGTCGCCATCAGCGAGATCACCCCGGGACCGGTCGCTATCAATATGGCGACCTTTGCTGGCTACAAACTGCGCGGCCTCACCGGAGCGCTGGTCTCCTCCCTGGGTGTCATCCTGCCGTCATTCATCATCATCCTCATCATCGCAACCGTCGCTCACACTTTCCGGACCAATCGATGGGTTTCGGCCTTTCTGGACGGTCTCCAGCCTGTTGTGCTCGCACTGCTTGTCTACGCCGTGTATTCTATTGCGGTCGGCGGCATTCCCGCGTGGTGGGGGTACGTCGTCTCCCTGGGTATCCTTTTGCTTATACTGAAATATGGGAAGAAACTCAACCTGTTTGTGCTATTGATTGCATCGGGCGCACTCGGGCTCCTGCTATTTCGCTAAAGGGGGAACGCGATGAAGAAGACCATCGACAATTATCTGACTGAGCACGAACATGAGATGATTCAGGCCCTCTCGGCCGCAATTGCTGTTCCGTCGGTCAAGGACCCGGCGACAGCGAGTTCGCGCGCGCCCTTTGGCAGAGAGGTCGGTCGGGCACTCGAGCTCATGCTGAGGACAGCCGAAGCACGGCAGTTCACGACTGAGAACATGGAGAACTACGTGGGGCGTGTGCGGTGGGGCGGGGATGGCATCCAGTATGCTGTTTTGACCCACGTCGACGTCGTCCCGGAAGGGACCGGCTGGACTGTGCCGCCATTTGCAGGCACCGTCAAGGACGGCCGCCTGTACGGGCGCGGTTCCACAGACGACAAGGGCCCGGGGGTTGCCAGCATCTTTGCACTTGCAGCTGCCCGCGCAGCATTGCAGGCCCAGCACATCGAACCCCGGAACTCTATCATGCTGCTCTTTGGCACAGATGAGGAGTCCGGCTGGGGAGACTTCGACTACTACTTCAAGAAGTACGGCGTTCCCGAGGCGGGGTTCAGCCCGGATGCAGAGTTTCCTATCGTCAACGGCGAAAAGGGCATCCTGAACCTGCAGCTGGTAGGACATGGAACGCGCGGTGGCATTCTGCGGCGCCTCGAAGGCGGTACACGCTCAAACGTCGTGCCAGAACATGCCGAGGCTCTGCTGGTTGCAGACCGCGAAAAGTTGCAGCGCCTCAAGGGACTCATCGAGCGTCTGCCCCGAGAGGACTTCTCCGTGAATACAACCCTCGACGAGAGTGGGCTTGCGGTCGCGGTTGAGGGAGCCGCTGCCCATGCGTCCACCCCCGAAAAGGGCCGCAACGCCATCGGGAAACTGCTCGAAGTCCTTGATGCCGTGCACTGCCTTGAGGACGACCAGTCGCTGCAGTTCCTTGCCCGCGACATCGGCACCGAGTGGACTGGCCACCGCATCGGGGTCGACTTTGCTGACGAGATTTCTGGCCCTCTTACGCTGAACCTGGGCACCCTCCACGTGGACCACGACGACAGCACTGCCGTCATCAATATCCGCTATCCCATCAAGGTAACCAGCAAACAGGTCACGGACCAGTTCGTCGACAAACTGCTCGGCACCAGGGTCGAGTTCACCGTGGTTTCGGACAGTGTCCCGCACTATGTGGACCCGGGCACTCCCCTCATTCAGACGCTGCAGAAGGCCTACACGGAGTACACGGGAACCGAGGCGCGCTGCTTCTCCATCGGGGGTGGCACCTACGCACGGGCAATCCCCGGAGCGGTTGCGTTCGGTCCGCTGTTCCCCGGCCAGCCTATGACCGAGCATGGGCCCGATGAGTACATCGACATCGCTTCTCTGCTCAAAGCAACCCGCATCTACGCATACGCCATGGCGGAACTGCTGAAAGGGTAGCGTGGCGACCGAGCGCGAGGTCAAGTACCAGGTCCTGGATCAGGCACTGTTCCGTAGGCTAGCTGCCATGGACCACATCGGGGACTTCGCGCTCGAACACGCCGGCGTACTGGACATCGTCACCCTGTACCTCGACACCCCCGAACTATCGCTCTTTGCCAGGCAGTATGCTCTCCGTCTCCGCATCATGGACAGCCGCGTCATCCTTTCCCTCAAGGGCCCGACTGCGGCCACTGGAGCGGACGTACAGGAACGGCCTGAAGACGAGGTAGACGCTCCGGGGTTTTCAGAACGGCTGCTGCCTTCGGCAAGCGAGATTGCCAGATTGCTCCCTGCCTCACGAGGGCTCATTCCTGGCGACGGGGACCTGTCCATTTCCCTGCGCTGTCACAACAAGCGCGCCCTGCACTATGTCATGCACGAGGGGGACCGCGCCTACGAAATTGCTTGCGATACCGTTACGTTCACCTCTCCCCGCAAGCCCGGCGCCAGAGCTGAGGGCACCGAACTTGAAATCGAGCAGAAGGCAGGCTCTGCCCAGGGTCTCGAGCAGCTCGCCCGTGCCTTTGAGACGTTTTTCGCCGTCATTCCGCGCCGCGCCTCTTCCAAATACCAGGACGGCCTGCGCGCTCTCGGCCTTATCCCATAGCAGCAACAATTGTGAATGCCTTGGTGCCAGGCACTCAGGCATTCACAATTACACCAGGCGCTTCAGCAGGGTTCGCACCTCGTCGAGGTCCAGGGGCAGTCCGAGTACGCCATCCAGCGCCGCTGCCTGCTCCGGCGTACAGTGCACGTCCTCAGAACACACCACCACAACCGGGATTCCCAGCTCCTGACGTCCTTGAATGGCGCGCTCGATACCCGACGCATCATGAACCGCTGCCATCACAATACGGGGCATCCCGCTGGCGACTTCGCGCCTCGCATCCTCCCACGATGGAGCCGTCCTCACCGTGCAGCCTGCGGCCGATACCAGCATCTCGAGCGCTGGCGAGCCTCCGACAATCATCACCGGCAGACCACCCATGCCTGCCTGACCAGGGGCCTCTCCCGTCACAGGGGAGTGCAAAAGGGATTCACGTGCCAGCGTCAGGACTGCCACTTCGGTTCCGGGACCCGCCGTGGCTTCCAGCATGCCACCTGCGGCGTTCACGACTGCAGCAGCTGACGCTGCCAGTCGGTCCGCCAGCGCCTCCTCCTCCGCACTCATGGCCTGGCGCACGCCCGCAACAGTCAGCGTAACCTGCGCCTGGCGTGGTCCGGGCCCTTCTGCAACAGTCAGATGCGCACTGGCAACAGGTTTCAGGCGCAGGACGGCAGATTTTATCATCAGGATGAGTGCACTCTCAAGGTCGTTTCCGGTCACAGAAACAGCAATGGCGGACGGCGCCACATCTTTTGTGACTGCAACGCCCCGAAGGTAAAGGGTACTCGCGAGATCCAGGGCGTCAGACGCAGCCACTACAGCATCACACGATGCAGTCGCTCTGCTGTCCCGTGCAAAGTTGAGCAACTTGCGCGCGAGTGCCGCCGCCTTTCCCGCGGCCAGTTCGATGGCAGTAAGGGAATCGACCAGGGGACTGCCCTGCGGCGCATCCATCTTCGCCAGTGCGGCATTGCCCAGGACTGCCTGCATCATGTTGTTGAAATCATGCGTGACCTGCACGGAGAGCTCAGCAACGCTGCGGTACCTTTCAAGGGTCAGCAGGTTCCGCTGCGCCTCCTCCACATCATTCCTGGCCACAACCACACTCAAGACGGAAGCCATACATCCGAGACAAACGGGGAAAGGGCATCCCGTGCCGGTTCCATCCCGCAGGCGCTCGGCGACGAGTACGCCATCGACATGGCCACCTCGGTGCAGCGCCGCCACGCCCGCAGCAGACACCACGCCTTCGTCCACTGTAACCCACCGCAGGAGCCCGTCTGCCAGCACGGCAGACAGCATGGACCCCTGCGCGATACGTGCTTCGACGCGCCGGAGGCTCTCGCCTGGTTCATGTCCGGTCGCAAGCAGCTGTACGAGGTTCTGTTCCGGCACCCACCGGTACGCCGACAGTACAACGGCCCCGGTCGCGCTCTCCATGCCCGCCTGCGCCACGAGAAGCGCCTGCTGGACCGACCCGGCATCAAGGACAGGCCCCATGTTGCGCAGGCAGGAACACGAACAGTTGTCCGGAACACTCCCGTGGGGCCACTCCTGCTGTGCTTCCTCAGCCGGCAGTTCAACAAGTGCGTTCCAACTCCAGCGCCTCACGCTCTTCTCTCCTCCAGGGTCCCCTGTCGTCCTTCAACCGGACCCTGTTCCGCCATGCTCAGTGTAGCGCGTCCCCGGGCACGTCAACCACGAACGGGCACAGGCCATTCGACCCGTGCCCGTCAGGAATGTCTTGTGATGCAGTCCCGGCTAGACTGCCGCCCGCTGCGACTCCGTGATGAGAGATGCAGGGGTCGGCGCATGCTGAAGCCGCTCCAGCGTGTGCTCGAGAATGCGTGAAATCAGCTGTTCGTACGACATGCCTGCCAGGTGTGCCATGATGGGCAGGTCCGAGTGAATCCTGTTCAGCCCGGGCAGCGTGTTGACCTCGATGAAATTGGGCACGCCGTTCTGGTCGAGCCGGACATCAACACGTGCCATATCGCGGCACCGCAGCTCCTTGTACACACCGAGAGCAAGCACGCGGACGGCCTGCTCTGTCGCAGGGTCGAGGTCACCTGGGATACGGTAGCAGACCTTGGTCGCGCAGTTCCGTTTCTCGTCGATGCCATACACAAACTGCGCAAGGTCCTTTGCGGGATCGGCAGGCACGACTTCCATGATGGCCACGATCTCGGGTTCGCGGTTGCCCAGCAGGCCAACTGTAAACTCACGACCTGGCATGAACTCCTCCACCAGGACCGTTTCCCCGTCGTAGGTTGCAAGCAGATACTCCACGCGGGCACGCAGTTCCTCGGGAGAGGTCACGCGCGAGTGCTCGTCGATACTCATGCTCGAGCCCTCGCAGGCCAGCTTGACAAACAGAGGATAGCGCAGGTCCTGGCGCTCCATGACTCGTTCCAGCTGAATCGAGTTGTCCACGGTGAAGAACTGCGGCGTCGCATAGCCCGCCTGGGCAACAATCTTCTTGGTCCAGGCCTTGTCGAGAGCAAGGGCTATCGTCAGTGCATCCGAGCCCACCGCTGGGATGCCCAGCATGTCGAACATGGCAGGCATCTGTGCCTCACGCGCTCGTCCGTTGATGCCTTCCGAGATGTTGAAGATGAGGTCCACTGGCTCTTCTCTGAGGCGTGCGAGTGCTGGCGTGCCAAATCCGAGCCGGACAGTCTCATGCCCCAGGCTATGGAGGATCGCCTCGATATCCTGCACGGTTCCTATGTCGTCCAGCTCTTCGAACCGGTCATCCGGCAGCCCCGTTACAAACTCATCAAAGTCATTTTTCAGATTGTACGAAATCCCTATGCGCATTGCAGCTCCTTGGTCGTGCTGAGATAGGTCATGTGTCCGTGCCTACAGACCACACAGGCTGCAGCCGCCAGCCCGACCTTCGCCGAGCAGTGTGCTGAAGGGATGACGCTGGCAGGCGCCAGCGCCGCGATTCACCAGATGTACGAAAGATGTGCGGGAAAAGAAGTGTGCTGTCGTTCTCCAGAAAGCCCCTCGGGGCCTTGGAGGAGGTACCTCGTCGACAGAATCAACCTCGGTATTCAGACCGGCAGTCGCCGTATCAGTGTTCACGCAATCCTCTCCTGCACAGCAGATTGAAGTTCGCGTAAACTATAGTGGCGTGAGTTATGTTGTCAAGAGCTTTCCCCGCGTTCTGGCGCGTACTCTGTGACAACCTGCGCACGGCTCAGATTCAAGCCTTGCGGTTTGTGCGCTTTCCCTCCTGGCCTGCAGACCCCTTTCCAGGCCCCCGCTTGCCGCGTGCCCCTGGATGCGCTGAAGGCTCACAATGTTCTTCTGAAGCCGTTCGCTGGCCACCGGCCTTATCCCCCCGCTTCACAGTTTGACCGTCTGTGCGTGCGTGCACTGCCATGTCAAGGCGCTGGCTGACGAGGTCCTTCCGGGCCTCAAGCGGCTTCAGCAACTCGTCGCATGTCAGGTCAAGGTTGATGGGAGTGACAGAAACGTAGTTGCTGAGCAGCGCATACCCATCAGTGCCAGCCTTCGCATCATGCGGGCCCGAGTTGCCGGCTATCCAGTAGTAGGCCCGGCCACGCGGGCTGAACTGCTTCTCCACATAGTTCTCGTACGCCCGGAACCCCTGCTTCGTCACCATGATGCCGCGCACCTCACTGAGAGGGATATTCGGCACGTTCACGTTGAGGATGGCAGATGCCTTGACCAGGCCGGCATAGAACTCGGGTTCTGCCAGAATTGCCATGAGGACAGCCGCAGCTGTTTCGAAGTGATGTGGTGGAACGCCGTGTTCCATATCCAGACTGACGGCAATCGACGGATGCCCCTGGCGCAGACCCTCCAGCGCCGCGCTGACAGTTCCACTGTAGAGCACGTCGACACCAACATTGGGACCATGGTTGCATCCACTCACGACAATGTCCGGCTGGGCGTCCTTCATGACGTCCAGGAGTGCAACGAGCACGCAGTCGGTTGGTGTTCCCCGCAGAGAGAAGCCCCGCAGACCACACGGCATGGTTATCTCCTTGATTGGCAGGATGTCTCCCAGTGTCAGCGAGTGGCTCGAGCCGCTCTGGTTTCCCTCCGGAGCAACCACCGTTACCTCGTAGGCAGCAGCGAGAACCGCCGCCAGCGCATTGATACCGTTCGCATAGATGCCGTCATCATTTGTCAGCAGGATACGGGGGCGCTTTGGTGTCCGTGTTCCCTTCATCTCGGCTCCTTACAGTTCGTAGGTTACGCCTTTCCTCAGTGAGACCGTGTTTGGAACCAATCCGTCCAGGGTTTCCGGTGCTCTGCTGTGCATCGGAACCAGCACGTCCGGGTCGGCACGCTGAATCATCTCCCGGATGTCCAGTTCATTTGCGTGCCCCGGGGTCGCAACGTGGTAGAAATCCATCCCAAAGTCTCTGACCCATCGCATCAGGACAGCATAGTTCGGGTCGTACGGACCAAGTGGTTCCCCGCCGGAGTGGATGAACGCTGTATGGACGGAGGGGTTGATTTCGATAAGTTCGCTCAGGTCAACGAAGTCCAGCTGAAGCATGTACCGCGCCGGATCTTCTGCGATGTCGGCCGCCCGCAGCGCTGTCACCAGGTACTCCTGTTCGAACAGGCGGTAGTCGGGCGCGAGATACTTCCCGGAGCCACGCCGCGCCAGGTACACCTGGACGGTGGAGAGCAGCCGCTCCAGTTCCGCGTCAAAGCGGGCAAAGCGCTGAGCGATCACCATGTGCTGCGGCTGGAGCACCATCGTTCGCCCTGTCTTCTCCGCAACGCGGAGGAAGGTTTTCAGGCGCTCGATGTCCAGCACGTAGTAATCGGTGAGCACGAGACCCGGGGCGGCTGCGACGGTGCGCATGACACCGTCCTGCACCTGACTCTCGGTCAACTGATCGACGCTGCCGGAACCCAGTCGCGTGCCCTCTGTGAGCAGAATGGTCGTCGCATGCTGCTTCTCCTGGTGCACAAGATCGAAGAACGCCCGCACGCGCTCCGGGTGTCTGCCATGCAGGCGGTAGTCTCCCGTATAAGCCACCGACCTGTCCCCGCACCGGATGATGAATCCCATCGCTCCAAGGACGTCATGGTCAGTCAGAATAGGAACGACCTCGCAGTTGCCTATAAGGACAGACTTGCCCGGCTCCAGGACCGTCACGTGGCGCTGGTCCATGTGAAGGTCGAACCCGCCGATTTCATCGAAATACCGCAGCACCTCCAGGGTTTGAGCGCTGCAGTACAGAGGAACGCTGGTATCCACGAGCGGCAGGAACCCAACGTGGTCGATGTGCCCATGACTCAGGAGAATCCCTGAAACATCGCCCGGCTCAAGAGCCGTGCCAAATTCCTGTTCAAGGAATCGGCGCTGGGCTGCGGGATAGAGCCCGGCCAGCGGCGGCAGGGTTCCGAAGTGTAGATAGTCCCGCACTTCGAGGTAGGACGCAGGCTTCACACGGTCGTTGAAGTGGTCCGAACCCGCAAGAAAGTCCATGCCAAAATCCAGAAGAATGGTGGTACCGTCGTACTGGAGGACCGTCTTTCCTCCCCCGATTTCCCGTACCGCGCCGTAGAACCTCAGGTTGACCGACATGTTGCCTCCACCCAATCCCGAATACGTACCCACACATGCCCCACGCACTAAGGCTACCATTATAGTGTTCTGGTAAGCGACAACAACGTTCCCAGGGCCAACAGCCTGCGCGTTGCAAACGCATGACACCCGACTAAACTTACTAGCGTTCGCTGGCACTCACACAGCTGCACAGCCGGCAAGAGCGCTGCACGCGGCGGAGAAGCGGTACGCGCGGAGGCACGAATGGCAAAGGTAGTCCTCGAGAATGTCACGAAACGGTTCGGCAAGGTCATCGCGGTCAATCATGTTTCTCTGACAGCGGAGGACAAGGAATTCCTCGTCCTGCTCGGCCCGTCCGGTTGCGGCAAGACGACGACGCTTCGCATGATTGCAGGCCTTGAGCTGGCGGACGAAGGAAACGTTATCATCGGTGACGACGTTGTCAATGACGTCCCTCCCGCTGCCCGGGACATTGCCATGGTCTTCCAGAACTACGCGCTGTACCCTCACATGACGGTCCGTGACAATATCTCCTTCGGCCTCAAGCTTCACAAGATTCCACCACGCGAAGTGGACGACCGTGTGGCAGAGGTGGCTCAGATGCTCGGGCTGCAGGACTACCTCAAGCGCGTTCCCAAGGAATTGTCCGGCGGTCAGCGCCAGCGGGTTGCCCTCGCACGCGCTATTGTACGCAAGCCAAAGGTGTTCCTCATGGATGAACCGCTGTCGAACCTCGACGCCAAGTTGCGCGTCCAGACGAGAGAGGAACTTATCAAGCTGCACCAGAAGCTGGGCGTGACCACCATCTACGTGACCCATGACCAGGTCGAGGCCATGACGCTGGGTTCCCGCGTGGCGGTCATGGAAAACGGGTTCCTGCGTCAGCTGGGCAAGCCGCGTGATGTCTACGACAACCCTTCCAACAAGTTTGTTGCAGGCTTTGTGGGAACGCCGCCTTCCAACTTCGTTCCTGCAACGCTGGTCACCGAGGGGGTTCCTGCACTCGATGTCGCCGGACAGCGCGTCCAGCTGTCCCAGACACAGCAGCGTGCGGCAGCATCGGTTCCGTCTGGCAGCTACGTGTGGGGAATCCGCCCCGAGGACCTGCTGGTCGACGGGCAGTCCAACATGCCCGAGGTCGCCGCGACCTTCCCCACCACCATCTCCTTCGTGGAGATGATGGGAAGCGAGACGTTCATCCACGCCAACGTGGCGGACACCACCGTCGTTGTGCGCGCAAGCAGCGCCTTCGAGTACGCGCAGGGCGACCCTGTCCGCCTCGTCGTGAACGTGGCACGCACCCATCTCTTCCATACCGACTCGGGAGAAGCGATTTTCTGATTCTCCGTTTCCCTCCCTGCTGCGTCATCAATTGTGAATCCCCTAAGTGCCTGGCACTTAGGGGATTCACAATTATTGGTCCGACCACAACATGGGCCGTCTCAGTCGGTGCGGAACACCAGAAGATGGAGGCGATGCTAGACTAGCATGGAACATGTTCAGACTTGGGTCATGCGAAGCGGCAGGCGACAGAACAGGAGGCACAGATGAAGAGGGCAATGTGTTTCATCCTAACGATCATGTTGGTCTTCGCCAGCGCTGCAGGCGTCTCGGCCGTGACCACTCCGGCGACCGACGCCTCGACTGGGGGGATGGTCTACGCGACCTGGTCCTTTGGCCAGACGAACTTGAACGAAGTGAACGTCGTCATGCAGGTGAAGAATATCCCGATCCAGGGCGAAGGCATTTACTTTCAGGCATATGAGCGGCAGATCAATGGAAAAGAGTTCTACTTTGGGTTGCAGACGATGGTTGGCAGGCCCTCTGTCGGCCTGACAGGCAAGGGACTTGTATTCTCACAATTTGGAACCACCGATACCGCGGACATCCAGACCTGTCCGGGTGGCTGGTATGAAGCAGGCACCTACGAAGGACCGTTCATCAGCACGCGCTGTGCGTATGAATGGACAACTCACACGTACGACTTCTGCATCAAGTTCAAGGAAACGGATAGCGTCGGCGACTGGTACGAGTTCTGGCTCACGGACCTTGTGACCGGCGAGCGTACGTACGCGGGAGCTCTGCGGTTCACTCTCCCTTCATCTCCATCCGTGCGCGGAATCGCTGATGGGGGTTGCACCTGGATGGAGCGCTACCAACCACGGTCGGACGACGCTGCCCTGGCAGAGTTCAATGTGTCCATTCTCGAAGTATCAGCACGAAGCCAACGTGGAGAACTCCTGTTTCCCAGGACGGTGTCGCTGAGCAACGCAAGCAATTTCCTTCATATCGATCAGTCCTTTCATGCGGACACGGATGCGCTCGATTTTCGGACCGGGGGTAGTGCACTCAAGAGCTTTGACTCAATGACATGCTCCCTGACAACCGCTACTGTCAGTGTGTCTGCAACGCTGAATGGAAAACCGTGGGATCACCCCCTGGCATTCACTTTGACCAGGTGGGGTACATACCAGGCGAGCATCGTTCCGATGACTGTACCCGGGGCATGGGTCGGGTCGTATTCCGTGTCGTACACACAAGGGGCTCCATCTGGAGTCGCGCTGTCTTCCACGCCACCTTCTCAGCGGCTCGCCGAGGGCGGGACGGTCAATCTTGTCATGGAATTCACGAGCGGGCCAGTTCTAGACCACTTTGAGGTCAAGGTCGCACCAATCGTTCACGCTGGCATCCCGTTCACCATAAGCATCACAGCGCTGGATCAGTATGAAAACCCGTTCACCGACTTTAATGGCACTGCAGCGCTGTCGCTAAACCATGGCTCTATCACCCCCACCGTGACCCCGCAATTCACCGCGGGGCAGCTTGCCAATGTTGCTGTCACAGTGGCTCAGCCCCTTAAGGAAGCCATCATCTCGGTGACATCACAGGGCGCTTCGGGAGAGAGTGGAGCCTTTCAAGTTACTCCGCAATCCGTTCAGATTTCGGCCTCTGCGTCTGACGGTGGCTCCATATCACCGTTCGGGAACGTCTCAGTGCCCTATGGTGAGGCGCAGATGTTCGTGGTCACTCCTGACGCCGGCTACGAGGTCTTCTCCATCATCGTGGACGGTAGCTCAACAGGGACAGGCCCAGCCTACACATTCACGAGCGTCACGGCTCCGCATACCATTTCAGTTGTCTTCAACAAAGTGCGGCACCACACAGTGCTCGTCCTGCATGTAGGCCAGACTGCTTTCACAGTGGACGGTTCGCAGAGAGTACTCGATGCGCCCCCTGTTATCCTCCGAGGAAGGACCCTCCTGCCTATCCGCGCTGTCATCGAGGCACTTGGTGGAACGGTTGCATGGCAGACCAGTGAGAAAAAAGCAACGGTCGCGCTTGGCGATGTGACGCTCGGACTTTGGGTGGGCAGGAACCTTGCGACAGTCAACGGGG
Source organism: Candidatus Cryosericum sp. (assembly GCA_035403525.1). GTDB lineage: Bacteria > Caldisericota > Caldisericia > Cryosericales > Cryosericaceae > Cryosericum. The sequence continues at coordinate 220 of DAONFE010000008.1, read as the reverse complement.
TCGGAACCCCGATCGATAGTCAAGATGAAACAGTCGTACCACTCATCATGAATAATAGAACCATGTTGCCTCTCCGGTTCGTTGCTGAAAACCTGGGCTGCACTGTCGATTGGGATGCTACAACCAAGACCATCACCGTGACAGCCGATTGATTGTGGGCTGTCCCAATTGTGAATCCCCTAAGTGCCAGGCACTTAGGGGATTCACAATTGACAGATGC
>DAONFE010000007.1:0-44608 GCA_035403525.1 Candidatus Cryosericum sp. | reverse complement strand
GAGCAGCTGATCCGTAATCAGCAGGTCGTCTGTTCAAATCAGATCGCCGGCTCCAGGATTCTTTGTACGCCTTGACACACCTATACGGGAGGACCTCAGTCATGAACGTTCCTTCGCAGGCGGCCGGCACCTCTTCTCTTTTTCCTCTCTCGTTCGTCCCCCTTGTCGCGCTAGTCGGGCTCATTGTTGTCACCATGCTGGCGAGGTCCATTGTCCGCCATCCCCTTGAGGACCCCGCGGTCCTGCAGATCACCCTTACGATTCATCGCGGAGCTACGACGTTTCTCGCGCGCGAGTACGCGCTGCTCTTTCCTATCCTCGTTGCGGTAGGAACCCTTCTATCTCTTGGGAATGGTCTGATCGCAGGCATCGCGTTTCTCGTTGGTAGCGGCTTCTCCGTTCTGGCCGGTTACATCGGCATGCATATCGCGACGCAGGCCAACGGGCGGACCACAGTTGCAGCCAGACGATCGCTTGGTGACGCTCTGAACATGGCCTTCTCCGGCGGCTCGGTCATGGGTATCGTGGTTTGCAGTCTTGGGATTGTGGGTTCCTTCGCATCCATGTTCGGCTCCCTGGCTCTCCTGGGCGACATCGAGAAAGCCCTCGTGGCTGCTACCGGGTACTCAATGGGAGCATCCCTGGTCGCTCTGTTTGCCCGTGTGGGTGGTGGCATCTACACGAAGGCAGCAGACGTTGGGGCTGACCTGGTAGGCAAGGTGGAAGCTGGTATTCCAGAAGACGACCCGCGTAACCCTGCATCCATTGCCGACAACGTTGGGGACAACGTCGGTGACGTGGCTGGAATGGGAGCGGACCTGTACGAGTCCTATATTGGAGCTATTCTCGCCGCAGATATTCTCGGATACTGGTTTGCACGGCAGGCGGGTCTGGCCGACCTGCTTGTGGGGGTTCGATACGTCTATTACGTGGTCGCGGCAGGATTGCTGTTCTCCATTCTCGCAGTCCTGGCCGTCAAGTACCTGTCGCGGGGTGGCCGGGTCTCGCCGGAGGCTCTACTGCGCTTCGGCTCGATTGGCTCCTCCGTGGGATTGGTCGCTGTTTCGTTTCCCCTTGCCTGGCAGCTCTTTGGAAGTGTGAGAGCCGGCGCGGCGGTGACGGTCGGAATTGTGGCGGGCGTCCTCATTGGACTGACGTCGGAATACTACACGTCAGCTCGTCCTGTGCGGCAGATTGCTCTGGCATCACGCACTGGCGCTGCTACCAATATTCTGAGCGGAATGTCGACCGGTATGCAAAGCGTCGTGCTCCCAATCGCCGTCATTGCCACGGCGGTGGTTGTCGCCTATGGAGGCCTTGGTATGTTCGGAATCGCCCTGGCCGGTGTTGGCATGCTCGGCACGCTCGGCATTTCACTGTCTGTCGACGCATACGGTCCCATCGCGGACAACGCCGGGGGCATTGCCGAGCTGACGGGCCAGGACCCGATCGTGCGGGAGAGAACGGACCAGCTGGATTCTCTCGGCAACACCACCGCTGCTATGGGAAAAGGCTTCGCAATTGGTTCTGCGGCATTGACATCACTCGCGTTGTTCAGCAGTTTTGCACAGGCAGTCGGACTGACAACGCTCAGTATTCTCGATGCGCGGGTCGTTGCCGGAATCCTGCTGGGGGCAGCACTGCCATTCTGGTTCTCATCGCTGCTCATCGAGGCGGTGGATTCCACTGCCAGACTCATGGTTGAAGAGGTGCGGCGCCAGTTCCGCGAAATCCCGGGATTGCTGCAGGGAAAGAGCCCATCCGACCCCAATGCGTGCATTGCTATCAGCACAACAGGTTCACTGAAGCACATGGTGCTTCCTGCCGTGGTAGGGATCGCGTCGCCCTTCGTCGTGTTCCTGGCCCTTGGTGTCCAAGCTGTTGGAGGCCTCCTGCTGGGAGCCACGGTTACGGGGAGCGTTCTCGGGCTTTATATGGCGAACGCGGGAGGCGCGTGGGATAATGCGAAGAAGCTCATAGAACGGACGCAGGGTGGCAAGGGTACGACTGACCACCAGGCCAGCGTCGTGGGAGATACGGTGGGCGATCCACTGAAGGATACGGCGGGGCCTTCCCTCAACATTCTCATCAAGCTGATTTCCGTTGTATCACTCAGTTTCCTCCCGCTATTGCTCAGGTAATCTGGCGGCAGAAGGACCGCGCGCCAGTTTTCTTCAGCCTTTGTATCTTGCGTTTGGCGCCCAACCGTGTACTCTTACAGTACACATGAAGAGGCGTGGATTCGTACGCGAGGGAAAGCACTCATGAAAAATGAAAACGAACACGGAACGACTAAGTCCCGTGGAACAAATGTCCGCAGAACTATCCTGATCGTACTCGTTGTAGTGCTCGCTCTGGCAGTCGGTGTCGGAGGCTACAGCGTATTCTCTCTCTACAGGTCTCTCAATTCCATGAACCCTGGTGCGAGCGGGGCCACACGTTCTACACTGAACCTCAGCCAGCGTATCAATATTCTGATCATGGGGGTTGACTCGAGGGACCCATCTGACCCAGGACGGTCGGACAGCATCATGCTTGTTGGCCTCGATCCAGTTTCTGGCACGATCAACGTCATGTCCATTCCCCGTGATTCACGAGTCAACATTCCCGGTCACGGGTATGACAAGATCAATGCCACGACCAATCCCGATTACTTTTCCGACGGTGGCATTCCTCTGCTGGAGAGGACTATCGAGAGCATGATCCCCGGCATCTCCATCAATTACTACGCTAAGACCGACTTCGCCGGGTTTGAGAAGGTCATTGACGCCCTTGGTGGTGTAACCATCAATGTGGAGAAGCGTATGTACTACAAGTCTGCCGATACGCTTATCGATCTGCAGCCAGGGGTGCAGCACATGGATGGAAAAACGGCGCTGGGATATGCCCGGTTCCGCCATGACGCCGTGGGCGACTTCGGATCATGGGATGGCGAGGAGTATGGACGAGTCGTCCGGCAAAAGGAGCTGTTCAAGGCCATTGTTGCGCAGACTACTGCATTGCGCAATGTCTGGAAACTGCCACCCGTGATACACGCGATTGAGGGAGCTGTTACAACGGATCTGCTGCCCACCGACATGCTCCATCTTGCCCTGGCGTTCAAAGACGCAACCGACAAACAGGTTACCACAATTGCCTTTCCCGGGGCGCCCGGCATGATCAACAAGGTGTCTTATGTCATTCCCGACCTGGAGACACTGCGGACCAAGATCGCGCCATTGTTCGGGCCGCTGACCGTCTCAAAGTAGGAGACAGGATACGGCGGCGCAGCGTGTCAGGCATACCCGCGGCAGGCTCGTGCCTTCCAGGCCTGCGCCTGCAGACCACAGCATGTGACACGAGACAGTAGCATGGTAGCAGTCTCAGGAAAGCCTATCGGCAAGATCATCGCTGTGGTTATTACCGTTGACCGGGCAGACACAGCTTCCCGATGTGTGGCCGCCCTGTTCGATGGCAGCAGGACCCCGGATGCAGTCGTCGTGGTAGACAATGGCTCCACCCCCCCGTTCGTTCTGCCTTCAGAGTACCGGAACAAGGCAAGGGTTGTCCGTCTGGAACACAATTCCGGACCAGCCGGCGGGGCGTCGGCTGGACAGCGGGCAGCTCTGGATGACGGTGCAGACTGGGTGTGGATGATAGACGACGACGCCGTTGTCGAACCTGACGCCCTCGAGACACTCATCGAGGCAGCACAGGATGGCGAAACATCTCACTACTTCCGCGCCGTGTGCTACGACGCGACCAGCCGTGACGTCCCATTCTACAACTCATTCGTGTACAACCGCGTCACAGGTCTCCTCCGACCCGTACCTCGCGAGTGCTACGCTGCGCCGCGGTTTCCATTCGATGCCTGCAGCATGGCCGGGCTCTTCGTGTCTGCTGCCCTGTTGCAGGTGGCAGGAACGTTCGATGCGTCCCTCTTCGGGTGGTATGATGATACGGAGTTCACTCTGCGTGCTACGCTGTCGGGATTCCACGGGTATGCGATTCCGGCGAGCCGCGTACTGCATCCGTCGGCGAACCGGCGGAGTGTTCGCGTGCTGGGCAGATCGTTTCTGGTCCTGGCGGATGATCCACGCCGCCTGTACTACGGTACAAGAAACTGCATTCTGACACAACGGCGTCTCCTTACGCGCGCGCGCTTTGCGTTCCTGTTCATTCCCGCTTTTGTGGGGCGTCGTCTTGTTTCTATTGTTGTGCTGTACAATAATCGGCGTGCCTTTCTCCGCTGTTTCCTGCAGGGCGTTGCGGATGGGCTTCACGGCAGGCACGGCGAACTCGTTTCAGGGGGTCAGACAGCATGAAGAATAAGTGGGTAGTTGGCGTCGTTCTTGCTCTTCTCATTGTTGGAGGCGTGGCGGTGGCATACCGGCTCACACGACCAGCCACAGGCGATGGCGAAACGAGCGGCTCAAAAATCAGGGCAACATTCCTTGCCTACGAGATTCAGCCCGAGACTGCTTCAATGATCAAGACAGGGACTCCCCTGTACGATGAGACGGGCAAGAAGTGTTTCATGATCACCGGTGTGAGCATGACCGCCGCACGAGAGGTCGCCACAGATGCAGAGGGTGTACTCCACTCCGCTCAGCACCCATTCCTCAAGGATGTTGTCATTACCGCCGAATCGGTGGACAAGAGGGTTGCGTGGGCATACATCTACGGCCGCGACAAGATCCTCGCTGGCGCCAACGTTGCCATTTATGGAGACAACTGGAAGGTCTGGACGCGCATTCTCACTGTCGAAGCCATCCAATAGGGCCATCGTGACCGTGGCACCCGCGAGGAGGCGGCTCGCAGCGCAGTGGTTCCTGCTGATTGTCGCCTACTACCCGCTTCTTAACTGGCTGATTCGCAAGGCTGACCTCCCGTTCTCCACACTGTGGGAGGAGGTGGTGCTTGGAGGTTTCCTGGTGGCAGCCCTGATAACCAGCCACCGCAAGCTGATACCGCTGCTGTCGTCGCCTGTCGTCGTAACAGCACTTCTATTTGCCGCAGCAGCATTGTTCGGTTTCGCGCTGAACTCGTACTACATCGGGGCGTTCGTTCATGAAGCTCGTCTGGCCTTCGAGCCGTTCATGGCATTCGTCATTCTGTGGCTGCTGGTAGACGACCATTCGGCCGAACTGCTGCGCTGGGTGGTGCCGCACCTCATTGTTGCGGCCTCGATTGTAGCGGCCATTGGCGTGTATCAATACATCCGGAAAGTTCCGATTCCCGCCCAGTGGCTCGACAAGGATACGGAAAGCGGGATTATCAGCACCCGGGCGTTCTCACTGTTTGGAAGCCCGAATGTGCTGGCCGGGTATCTGGAGATGATCCTCCCGCTTGGGCTCTACGCGTCGGTTGCAGAATCGCGTCCGCTTCGCCGGGCCGGTCTCCTCCTATGTTCCGTTGTGCTGGGAAGCGGACTGTTGCTGACGCTTACGCGAGCAGCGTGGCTGTCGACAGCCGGAGCCTTTTTTGTAGGGCTTTTCCTGCTGCATCCATGGCTTGGCGCTGGCTTTGCTGCAGCGGCCGGTGTCCTGGTGATGGCAGTGCCGACGTTCAGGCTGCGCATGACCACTCTGTTGAGCCCGGAGTACGTCGACAAGAGCAACAACTTCGGGCGCCTGTTCCGGTGGAGACAGGCATTCGTCAACGTCATGGGACATCCTCTGCTTGGAAGTGGCCTTGGAAGCTTCGGGGGATCCGCGGCGCAGAAGTACGGTTACTTTACAGGCATCTCGATGGATTCTGTCTGGATACGCGTGCTTGCGGAAACAGGGATTCTGGGGTTCGCCAGCTACCTGGCATGGTTTGCAAGTGCGTTTGCGTCCGTTGCCGTGAGGTTCTTTCGGACGCGAGACAGGCTCTGGCTCTTCACGTCCATTGGGCTGCTTGCGCTGCTCGTGAATCTGTTCACAGACAATCTTCTCGATTCGTGGGCAATTTCGCTGCTGGTATGGACTCTCTTCGCTCTGGGAGCGATTCCGGAGACGCAGGCGTGAAGGCCCTCGTTCTCAGCACCAACAACTACCGGTCGTTTCCCAGCCGCAAACAACGGTTTGCGCAGCGACTCGTAGAGCGGGGCTACGACGTTCTGTACGTTGAGGCGCCCGTGACGTGGCTCGCTGGCGCCTATCCCCGGCAGTGGCCGAAGCTTAATGCTTGGCGTGCTGGAGCGCGTGCTCAGGGACAGCACCTGTGGACGGCCTCTCCTTCCCCCTGGCTACCGCTGTTCAAGAAGTACGAGCACATAGCTGACCACGATGCTGTCACGTATTACCGGTATCTTTCGCGGTTGCGCGGCGGGTGGACCAGCGACCTTGGCGTTGTGGTGAGTTATCTGCCCTTTGTGCCCGAGACTCTCCGACTTCTGAAGGCTCCGGTCGTCTACGACTGCGTCGACGACCACAGCTCCTACCCCGGACTCATCGACAGGAATACTGTCATCCGCCTTGAGCAGAGGACAGCCACCATCGCAGATGCCGTGGTGGCAACGAATGAGACAATCGCCGGCCGGTTCACTCCCTGGCTGGACAAGCTCAGCATCATTCCGAACGGCGTTGACTACGATCTCTTTGCGGGGCCCGGCATGTCTGCACTGAAACCAGGCAGCGGACTGTCAAGGAATCACCGCCTTCTGTATGTTGGAGCGATGCGTGAGTGGTTTGACACCGACATGGTGGCAGCTGTGGCACGGGCACTTCCCGAGTATGGCATCGACTGCTTCGGGGTTGCTCTCCCATCGGTGCGCCAGGCACTGGCCGATTTGCCGAGCGTGCGCTTCAAGGGAAGCCTGCCTCAGCAGGAGATTGCGCAGCTTGCGCCGCTGTACGATGCTGCCCTTATCCCGTTCCGCATGTCTCCGCTCACCCAGGGGGTCGACCCCCTCAAGTTCTACGAGTACACCTCAGCCGGGCTTCCTGTCGTTTCCTCGCCGATTGACGCTCTGGGGGCGTTCGACGAGTCCATGGTACGCATCGCATTCACGCCAGATGAGTTCGTGAGCGCTGTCCAGAGCAGCATTGACAGCGACTCAGTGGAGCTCAGGCTTCACCGCATAGAATCATCGCGCCACTTTGACTGGTCTTATCGGATTGCCGAGTTCGACCGTGTCATTGACGCGATACTGTCTCACCGAGACGCATGATACTGGAGGAATCAATGGAAAAGAAGCTTGCAGTCGTTGGTCTTGGATACGTCGGTCTTCCTCTTGCCTTGACCTATGTTCTCGGAGGGTTTCAGGTTGCCGGCGTCGATGTTGATGTTCAGCGCATCCAAGCCATACGGTCGGCCTCGCTGGGCATGCGCGAGGACTTCGATGGCGTTCCAGTGAATGATGTATTACGGAAGTGCCTTGCAGAGGGGAATCTCATGGTAACGAGCGTGTTCGCCTCCCTGCCACGGGACGTCGACACATACATCATAACCGTAGGCATCCCCATTGACGACAATTGGAATCTCGACATGAGCATGCTTGCGTCGGCCTGCCAGTCACTCGGGCGCCAGCTTAAGCAAGGGGACCTGGTCATCTGTCGGTCAACCGTACCTGTTGGCACGACCCGCGGGTTGGTGATGTCGGCGCTCGAGGAAGCGAGCGGCTTGAAGGCGGGCGTGGATTTTGACCTGGCCTACTCATCGGAGCGTATTGCTGAGGGACGGGCCTATGAAGAATTCCGCACCATGCCACTGGTAGTCGGCGGTATCAATACCCGCAGCCTGGAGCGCGCTGCCGAGGTTCTGGGCGCGATCAACACAAAGCCGGTGTTCAAGGCATCCTCCATTGAGCTTGTCGAGGCGGCCAAAATGTTCGAAAACGCGCAGCGTGACGTCAACATCGCAGTCGCAAACCAGGTCGCTCGCTTTGCCAATCGGTTCGACATTCCCGCGTGGGAGCTCATCGATGCCTGTAACACTCATACTCGGGTGAAGATTCTCGCTCCAGGCATTGGCGTCGGGGGCCACTGTATTCCCTATGCTTCCCCGTATCTGTTTGGGTCTCTTTCAGATCCTGCTGAGCGTGACGAGCTGCTTCCCACCTTTGTGTCCGCGCGGGAAGCCAATGCAGCTCAGCCAGCCTACATTGCCGGGCGAATGGCGCAGGCTCTGCACGGGACATCGGGGCGGCGCGTGCTGTTTGTCGGCATCGCCATGAAGGACTATTCCGACGACGTCACGGTCAGTCCTGCCGCAGTTCTCGCGCGTACGCTGAAAGACATGGGCTCAGTGGTTCACGTCCTCGATGACATTGCAGAAGTTCCCCCCGGATTCGATCGTGAAACCGATCTCCGGGGTGCTGCTGCGTGGGCAGAGGCCATAGTGCTGCCCATCCGGCAGTCTGGAGTCAACTACGACACGCTGAGGGAACTTCTGCTGGAGACGCCGGGAAGGCTGTGTGTCTGCGACTTTCGGGGCATTTTCCGGGACGATCCGGACTTTGCCGGTCAACCCTGGTACATGCGGCTCTAGGGGCGAGGGCGGTTAGTACACCATGCCTGAACGCATCCATGTCGCCGGTATTCCGGTGGACAACGTGGACATGGATGAGGCCGTTGCGGTCGTCCGGGACTACGTGTCGACAGGCCTCCCGCACCTGGGTGTCGCGATCAACCCGGAGAAGGTCATCAAGGCGAAGCAGGACAAGAGCCTGGAGCGCATTCTTCGAAAAAGTGACCTCAACTTTTGCGATGGCGTGGGCATTATCTGGGCGTCTCGCATCATTTATCATGAGCGGATACGAGCCCGGGTCACGGGAGTAGACCTTTTCCTGCGCCTGCTGGAGGAGGCGAATGCCCGGCGCTGGCGCCTCTTTCTGGTCGGGTCGCGTCCTGAGGTCATCGAAAGGGTCGTGAGTGTAATTGCTGATCGGTACCCAGAAATCAAGGTCGTTGGCTTCCATGACGGTTACTTCAGTGCTGAGCAGGAGCCTGCTCTTGTTGCCGAAATCGCAGCTGCACGGCCCGACCTCATGTTTGTAGGCATGGGCAGCCCGCGACAGGAGAAGTTCATATTCAGTCACCTGAACGAGATGCACGTCCCCTTCGCCATGGGTGTCGGGGGAAGTTACAATGTGCTGTCCGGCGAGTTCAAGCGCGCTCCCGACGCGGTGCAGCGTCTTGGCCTGGAGTGGCTGTACCGGTTTGTCCTGGACCCGAAGCGCCTGCCACGCGTCCTCTCACTGCCACGTTTCCTGGCTATCGTTGTCCGCTCGCCCAGGGAACATCTGGACAGTATTGAGTTCTTCGGGATCCGCATCAGCAATCGTGACCTGGAAGAATTGCTGGAAACTGCTCAAGAGGCAATCACCAGTGGCGGTTCGCACCTGGTAGTAACGCTCAACGGTGAAATGGCCGCTCGTGCTTTCCGCGATCCTGACTTTCTCGAGATTGTGCGTCGTGCAGAACTGGTCGTCGCGGACGGCGTTGGCATCGTCTGGGCAGCACGAATTCTGGGTTCACGCATCGAGAACCGCGTCCCCGGAATAGAATTCGCATCCTCTCTCCTGGCGTTGGCTGCGGAGAACGGGTACCGGGTGTACTTCCTGGGCGCAAGGCAGGAGGCAGTCGAGCGCGCCGTCGCAAACTGCACTGCGAGACACCCTTCACTGCAGGTGGCGGGCTTTCATTCTGGTTATTTTGACAGCAGTGAAGAGGAACGGATTGTTGCACAGATACGCGAGGCGCATGTCGACATACTTTTGGTCGGCATGGGCGGCGGAGTACAGGAGAAGTGGATAGACCAGCATCGCAACCTGGGGGTTCCGCTCGCAATCGGAGTGGGGGGCACATTCGACGTCTGGAGCGGACTGGTAAAGCGTGCTCCGGTGGTCGTTCAGAGGACGGGCACTGAGTGGTTGTACAGGCTTATCGTGCAGCCGAGCCGTATACGCCGCGTCGGCAGCATCTTCTTTTTCATGTTTCGGGTGCTTGAGCAGAGGCTGCATGGGCGGAGGCCCCCAGCATCGTGAAACGCCTGCTGGTAATCGGCTACTATGGATTTGGCAATTTCGGCGACGAGCTGATTCTGTCAGGCGTGCAGGCGGAACTGGCAGGCCTTCCATGCGAGGCGGTATTTGCGGTCCATAATCCGCAGCAGTATGCACCGCTCCGCTGTTCTCGCCACAGTCTGGTGGACCGTGGCGACCTCAGGGCCATGAACGAGGCGGTCACTCGTTGTGATGCCGTCATGCTCGGCGGGGGAGGACTCGTCCAGGACTCTTCCAGCTGGAGGAGTTCTCTGTACTACCTTGGAATCATGCGCTGGGCAGCCTTGCGCGGGCGTGCGACGGTGTCCTATGCGCAAGGGATAGGACCGCTGACCAGACCTTGGACGCGCAGACTGGTACGCCGCGCGTTTGAACCCATGGCCTATGTCGACGTCCGCGACGAAGCCTCGCGCGGTCTGCTGGCAGAGTGTGGCATTGATCCGGCACGCATTAGTGTCTCCTGTGACGTTGGCCTGACATACCTGGTCGGCGAATATGGTATGCCCCCTGCTCTCCCTGCGCGAGAACCTCGCATCGTGGCTTGCCTGAACCCTCGCTTCGGGTGGGCGCCACAGCAGACCGCCCGATTTCTGGACCTTCTGGCTGATCCCCTGGGCGCGACCATTGACTTGGTGGTGCTTTTCCCAGGCTCCGACCTGAACTACACGCGCGCCGTACAGGAGAGCCTGACAGTCTCGTCCAGCCTGGTCCAGGCACCTACCGCGGAACTGCTGACTGGCCTCTGCGCCGCGGGTACCATGACGGTGGCAGGCCGGTATCATATGGCTGCAGCGGCGGTTGCGGCGAGGGCCCGAATTGTAGCGCTCGCGTATGATCCAAAACTGGCCCAGCTGGGAACGTTCTGCGGCTTCCCTTCGATTTCAGCGACTCTGACAGCAGAGCGCGCTGCCGATGCTGTGCGGTCGGCGCCACTGGAACCGGCACCCGCTCTAGTGCTGTCAGCAGTGAAAACTGCTGGTGCACAGCGTCTGACCCGCCTCGGTTCGGTTCTGGGCATGCACGGTGATGAGCCTGACTAACCTTCTGAAGACAGCGCTACTGGACAGGGCCTGTTTCCTGTGCGGGGAGGATTCGGTGTCGCCTGTCTGCCCGTCGTGTATGGCTCAGTTCCAGCGTTGCGACGCCGGCTGGGCACAACGGGACCTGGCAGCAGGCACCGCAACAGGGTTCTCACTGTTCTGGTATGAGGGTCCTCTGAGACAGGCAGTACTCCAGATGAAGGTGCAGGGGGAGTTCCAGCTGGCTCAGCAGCTGTCGTCAATCCTGGCGGAAAGCGTCAGGTCACTCCCCATGGATGATGACCCCCTGGTGCTTCCCGTCCCGCGCTTTGGGCGGCAGGATCCAAGGCATCATTTCCCCTGCATTGCCAGCGCTGCAGTATCTCGCGAACTGCATGGCGAGTGGATACCAGGGCTGGTGCAGAAGGTGCGCAGGACTCAACTGCAGACAAAGGTGTCAGATGCAGCCCGTCTGACGAACGTGGCAGGAGCGTTCAGCGTGCCCGCCGAAATGCGCCAGCGTCTCCACAACCGGACGGTCATCATCGTCGATGACGTTCTGACGACGGGAGCTACGATCTGTGCCATGCAGGAAGCCGTTCTGGAAGCGGGCCCCAATCAATGTTTCTACTTGACCCTGGCGAGGAGTCGGGCTACAATAGGCTCAGGCTTCTGAAGGCAAGAGGCTAATCCGCTGCAAAGGGAGGCACTGATGAAGGTAGAACACAAGTCGAAAACACTCGATATCCCTCCGCGCATTCTTGCCTATCTGAATGACAAAGTCAGTCGGTTTGACAAGTTTTTCCGCAAGGAACCAACGCTCGGCGCGAACATCAACTTCCTTCGCGGCAAGTATACATGTGAGCTCACGCTCGAGGTTTCCGGGCGTGTGATCAAGGCATCGGGACAAGGCCCGGACATGGAGAGCTCAATTGATGCTGCCTGCGACAAACTCGATGCTCAGATTCGCAAGTTTCACACCCGCGTCTTCCGCAAAGACTTTAAGGCTGTCGGTGAGTTGAAAGGACTGTTCCAGTCTGAGGTCCCCATGGAGGACGTCGACGAGATACCCGAACGCATTGTAAAGCGCAAGGAATTCGAGATTGTGCCAATGTCTGAGGAGGAGGCAATCCTCCAGATTGAGATGCTGGGCCATCAGTTCTTTGTCTATCGCAGCGACACCAGCAACAAGGTCTGTGTTCTCTACAAGAGGACTGACGGGGGATACGGCCTCATAGAAATCGACTGAACGGACAACTCTGCCGGCATGACGCCGGTCGGGTTCGCAGGCATACTTCCTGCCCAGCTCTGTCGGGTGCCGTAGAAGGCCATCCATGCTGGGCAGGTGCTTGTTACAAGATAGCGTGATGTCCTGCCTGCAGCGAATTGCAGGGGCAGCGCACGGAGGTAGTGTTTCATGGGATTGTTAAGTGCCTTTTCTCCTTCTGCTCGCAAGTTCAAGTCATACCAGGCAGTGGTTCCTCGAATACTCGCGCTGCAACCCTCCATGTCGTCACTTGACGATGAGGGCCTGAAGGCCTATGGAGCGCGTCTCAGGGAACGGGCTGCACAGGGCGCAGGCGAGATGGACCTGCTGCCGGAGTCCTTTGCGCTCGTCCGCGAGGTTTCGCGACGACTGATCGGACTCGAACACTTTCCCGAGCAGCTGCTCGGCGGCATCGTACTCTACTACGGCAATATTGCCGAAATGAAAACCGGTGAAGGCAAGACGCTGGTTGCAACCTGCCCTCTCTATCTCAGCGCACTCATGGGCCATCGCGGCCACCTGGTCACTGTCAATGACTACTTGGCGAAGCGAGACCGAGCTTGGATGGGGCCAATCTACGAGTTTCTTGGAATGTCCGTGGGGCTGCTGCAGAATGACAGCGCTCCCGACCAGCGCAAGGCGGCCTATGCGGCAGACATTACCTACGGGACAAACAATGAGTTCGGATTCGACTATCTGCGTGACCACATGGCCGGGACAGAGGATGATATGGTCCAGCGCGGAGCGCTTGACTTCGCCATCGTGGACGAGGTGGACAACATATTCATCGATGAGGCGCGCACAGCTCTGATCATCGCCGGACCCGGCGGAGACTCAGACCTGCCGTACTACGAGGCTGCAGCGTTCGTCCGAAGGCTGACCGGCACACCGCGTGTCCAGACTGCAGCTGGCACAGAGGAACAGTCACCCAGCAACGCCGACTACGTGTACGATGAAAAGCACAAGACCATCGAGCCAGCTGATGACCTGCTGGCCCGTTTTGCTCACTCAGCCAGGATTCCTCAGGATCGCCTGCTGAAGGACCAGGCGACGTATGACAAGATACTCCGCAACGCCATCAAGGCACAGGTGTTTTTCAGGAAGGACAGCGAGTACATTGTCAAGGATTCGGAGGTGATTATCGTCGATGAGTTCACGGGGCGTCTGATGTATGGAAGGCGCTACTCCGAGGGGCTGCACCAGGCAATAGAGGCCAAGGAAGGCCTCCGCGTCCGTGAGGAGAGCCAGACGCTCGCGACCATCACGATTCAGAACTTCTTCAAGATGTACGAGAAGCTGTCCGGAATGACCGGGACAGCTCTCACGGAGGCAGATGAGTTCAAGGAGATTTATGGCCTCGATGTCATCGCCATTCCAACGCACCGTCCGGTCATCCGCAAAGACGCTGATGACGAGGTGTACAGGTCCGAGTCCGGTAAGACCGGCGCCATTCTGACTGAGATACAGGCCCGGCACGACAAGGGCCAGCCAGTCCTGGTAGGAACGCGTTCTGTGGAAAAGTCCGAGAAGTTGAGTCACGAGCTCAAGAAACTTGGAATCAAGCACCAGGTTCTCAACGCCAAATACCACGAGAAGGAGGCCGAGATCATCGCTCAGGCAGGCCGGAAAGGTACAGTGACCATTGCTACCAACATGGCCGGGCGAGGTGTCGATATTCTGCTCGGGGGAAACCCGGAAGGGCTGGCGAGAGCCAAGGCCGACCCGGCAGTCAAGCCTGCGGAGTACCAGAAGTTGCTTGCCGAGTTCAAGGAAACCTGTGCCGGTGAACACGACGAAGTTGTTTCGCTGGGTGGTCTGTTCATTCTGGGAACAGAACGGCATGAGTCCCGTCGCATCGACAATCAGCTGCGCGGCCGCAGTGGCAGACAAGGAGACCCTGGCGAGTCCAAGTTCTTTCTGTCCGCTGAGGACGACATCCTCCGCATTTTTGGCGGTGACCGGATCCAGCACATCTTCGAGATGATGAAAGTGGACGAATCGACCGCCGTCAATCACCCTCTCCTTTCCAGGGCGATCGAGATGTCTCAGAAGAAAGTAGAGGCTCTCAATTTCGATGCACGGAAGAGCCTGCTCGACTACGACAATGTGCTCAACAAGCAGCGTGAAGTCATCTATGCAGAGCGCGACAAGGTACTGGCGGGCGCCGACTTGACGGAGGAGGTCCATGGCTTCATTGCCGAGCAGGCACAGACTGCCGCAGAGCAGGTTGCACAAGCCTACAGGACAGATGAGGAGGAGATTGGCAAGCTCTACAACGATATCGTCGAAGATGCGTTCGGCAGGCCAATGAGCATGACTGTGCAGGAACTCGCTGACATGCTTGAACAACGTGACGCAGAGGCTCAACTGACGCGGGCCATCACCGAGAAGGCAGAGGCCGTGTACGGCGCGAAGTACGCCCAGTATGGTGACGATGTGATGCACCAGGTCGAGCACTACGTGTTTCTGCGAACCATCGATGTGGCTTGGAGGAACCATCTGCTCGAAATGGACGACCTCAAGGACGGGATCGGTCTGCGTGCATACGGTCAGGAGGACCCATTGATAGCCTATCAGAAAGAAGGATTTGAACTGTTCAGCCAGCTGATGGACCAGATCAAGCACGACGTCGTCCGCGCGCTGTTCACGTTCGAACTGCAACCAGCTCAACCGGAGAGACAACATGATCGATCTTGAGCCCCTGAGACGGCAGATTTCGGCTTGCGACGCTCGCGTGGCAGGCCTCTACGAACCTGGCTGACTGACCAGCCGGCAGGCGCAGCTGGAAGAGCTGCGAAGCAGTACAACGGCTGCCGGCTTCTGGAACGATCAGACACGCGCTGCTGAAATCATGGGTACGGTGGCAAGACTCGAGGCTGACATAGCGTCTCAGCAGAAGGTAACAAGGGAGTTGGACAATGCCCGCGCGGCGCTGGACCTCTTGTCCGAAACCTCTGACCCGGACCTCGAGCGCGAAGTTCTTCAGGATCTGTCCCAGATTGAACACGACCTGCAGATTCTCGAGACCGCACGGTACTTCAGCGGCCCGTATGATGCCTCAAATGCGATTGTATCACTCTCCAGTGGAGCGGGAGGGACTGACGCGCAGGATTGGACAGAAATGCTGATGCGAATGTACATGCGTTATGCAGAGCGACAGGGATTTGAGATTGTCGTGGCAGACTATACTCCAGGTGAGGAAGCCGGCATCAAAGGCTGCACACTCGTGGTTCGTGGGCAGTATGCCTATGGTCTCCTGAAGCACGAGAAAGGAGTCCACCGTCTCGTGCGTATCAGCCCTTTTGACGCCAACAAGCGCCGGCATACCTCGTTTGCTGCTGTAGACGTCATCCCAGAGATTCCCGACACTGCTTCCAATGTCGATATTCCTGAGGATGAACTTCGGATTGACGTCTACCACTCGTCTGGCCATGGTGGACAGAACGTTCAGAAAGTCGCGACAGCGGTGCGGATAACCCACATACCGACGGGAATTACCGCAAGCTGCCAGAACGAGCGTTCTCAACTGCAGAACAAACGAATGGCTATGGCGGTGCTCAAATCCAGGCTGCTTGTCTATCAGGAACAGCAGCGCGACGCCCAGATCTCAGAGGTGCGAGGCGCGTTCAAGTCGGCTGAGTGGGGGAACGAAATCCGTTCGTACGTACTGCAGCCCTACAAGCTTGTAAAAGACCATCGGACAGGCGTCGAGAAGGGCAACGTGGACGCGGTTCTCGATGGCGACCTCCAGGAGTTTATCCTGGCGAGTGTTCGGCATGACACGGAGAACAGTCGGCCTGGCAATTCGTGACGTCGTCGGCATTACGGTTGGGTGTGTCATCTACGCCCTCTCGTTTGCCCTCTTCGTCATTCCCCGCAATCTGGCCCCCGGGGGGATATCCGGCCTGGCCATCGTCATCAACCACTTCTTTGGGCAGGTACCGATCGGTGCAACCATTATCATTCTCAACGCCCCACTCTTTCTCATCAGTTTCAAGCGACTGGGGCGCGGATTCTTGTGGCGATCCATCTACGCAACGGTCATATCCTCCGTCTTGATCGACGTCATGGTGCGGTACACGAATGGATTCGAGGTGGACATGCTCCTGTCGTCCGTGTACGCCGGTGTCATCATGGGTGTTGGCATCGGGGTCATATTCCGATTCTTCGGGTCAACCGGCGGGACCGATCTGCTCGCCCAACTGCTGTCGGAGCATATCGGGCTTACCTTCGGCACGACGCTTCTTGTCATCGACACAGTCATCATCGTTCTGTCCGGCGTGGCGTTCAAGAGTGTGACCATCCCCCTGTATTCCATCCTGTCCCTGTACATATCGTCCAAGACCATCGACCTTGTCCAGGAAGGTATGTCGTTCTCGAAGGCTGCGTGGGTCGTCAGCTCCCAGCCCGAAGAGATTGCCGCCCGCATCATGTCCGAACTGGACCGCGGCGTCACCAAGTTTACGGCGGTAGGCGCCTATACCAGCGAACCGAAAGAGGTAGTTTTCTGTGTGGTTCCTCAGAGTCAGATTTCCCATCTGAAGCAGATCGTGCACGATGTTGACCCCAACGCGTTCGTGGCCATCATGGAAGTGACAGAGACATTAGGTCAAGGATTTAAGGAGCTTGGTACACGCTGATGATACAAATGTTGAGCGTTTCGAAGCAGTACGAGGATGGGTATTACGGGCTCAGGGATGTAACCTTCAAGGTCGAAGCAGGGCAGTTTGTGTTCCTCACCGGTGAGTCCGGCGCAGGAAAAAGCACAGTTCTCCGCATGATTTATCGGGCGGAGCGCCCGACCAGCGGCACCGTCCTCGTGGATGGTATCGATACCGCAGCGGCCCACGGCAATTCCCTTACAGCGCTGCGGAGAAAAATCGGAATGGTGTTCCAGGACTATATGCTGCTTTTTGACCGCAGTGTGGCAGAAAACGTCGCCTTGCCACTCGTAGTCCGCGGCGTTGACAAACACGCCGCCGCCGGCCAGGTAGATTCCTGCTTGGAGAGAGTCGGCCTGTCCGGATACCAGAAGCGGGTCTGCTGCTCGCTGTCCGGAGGAGAGAAACAGCGCGTTGCGCTGGCGCGGGCGCTCATATCGAAGCCTGACGTCATTCTCGCCGACGAGCCCACCGGCAACCTCGACCTGTCCAATGGTGAGAAGATTGTCGAGGTGCTGCGCGACGCAAATCGTGATGGGTCGACCGTCCTGATGGCCACACATGACCTGTACCTCGTGCAATCGACCCGTCTGCCGTTCGTGCGGCTGCGAGGAGGCCGCAAGGTGGAGGAGGGGAACTTCTGACATGTTCATTATTCAACAGACACTGCGGGACCTGGCCCGGCACCCGCTTCGCAGCATCCTGGTCACGGTTCTCATTGCGCTTCTCATGGTGGCGAGCGGTGGCATCTACGCCATGTCGGAGGACGTCCGTCATACTGTTTCACAGATTCAGAGTACGCATGCTATCAATGCATACCTGCTCAAAGGTCTGGATCAGACATCTATCGACACCTTGCTGCAGCAGATACAGCAGGACGAAGCGGTTGCTCGCGCGGAATATGTGAGCCCCGCCGATGGACTGAAGAGTCTGCAGGAGCAGTACCCACAGTTTTCCAATGTGTTCAGCGATCTCACGAAGAACCCCATTCCCCCTCTCATCAAAGTCTACCCGGTGAGCGTTCAGGACATATCGAGTCTTTCGGCAGAACTGCGCTCGCTGGCCGGTGTTCAAACCGTCGAGTACGATGAAGCGTCGGTGCAGGGCATGGCCGCGGCAGGAGTCTTTGTTCACAACCTCCTGCTGTCAGTCATGCTGCTCGCCGGACTGCTGTTTGTTGCGGGGTTTTGTCTCATGGCATTCGGGATTATTAACAGCAAGCGCAAGGAAACTACGGTCCTTGGAATCGCGGGGGCCAGCAATGCCCAGGTGTTGCTGCTCACCCCTGCTCATCTTGTGGCGGTGTGGGCATGCGCGTCCGTCCTGTTTCTCGTCGCGCTTCCAGGTGTCGTGCGCAGCGCAAGTACGCGGATTACAGCATCCTTCGGTTGGGTCACGCCTCAGCCTGCGGGGGTCCTGTACGCAGCGGCAGCATCAGTCGTACTGTTTGTTTCGCTCGTCTGTCTTGTCGTTGCGTGTCTTGCGGCTACACTGCTTGCATACCACATCGACGAGGAACAGCGGCGGGAGGAGATGTTGCTCGAATGAACAAGCGACATGGAGCTGTCGCGGTCTTTCTTATCGTATGCATTCTGGCCCTCATGCTGGGCAGCATTCCTGGGGTCGAGGGCGATCTTACGAGCGATCTGAACGCGGCACAGAAGAAACTTGACGCGCTGAAGTCCCAGCTGCAGCAGATTCAGAAGCTCATCGCCCAGAACAAGTCCGCCAAGTACGATCTGCTCAGTCAGCTCACTGCGCTGAACGAGCAGATGGACCAACTCCAGGGGGACATGAGCGATATCGATTCGAGGATTACGGAGCTGGAGCGTTTGCTTGGCACGACGGGCGCTCAGATAGCCGCAAGGGAAAAGCAGTATGCGGAACTGTCCGCTGAGACTGAAGGCACGGTAGAATTGCTCTACCACGTTTCGAACTTGGACGTCGCTGGCCTCGCTTTTGCAGGCGGGGACCTCAATACAGTGGTCAATGCACAGCAGGGCGTTTCCGCGGTCCTCCGACAGATTACTGCATCGCTGGATGCTGTCAGTACTCAGAAGCTCGCTCTCGAGTCGGACCGTGCCGCCTATGCCTCCACAAAGGCGCAGCTCGAAGAGGTCTACGCACTGAAAAAGCAGCAGGCAGACCTCCTGAATCAACAGACGGCCGCGAAGCAGCAGACGCTGAACTACCTGGCGGCCAAGGGCAGCAATTACGCAGCAGACAACAAACGGATTCAGGACGAGATAGC
Organism: Candidatus Cryosericum sp.; assembly: GCA_035403525.1. Lineage (GTDB taxonomy): Bacteria > Caldisericota > Caldisericia > Cryosericales > Cryosericaceae > Cryosericum. Next base: position 25,440 of record DAONFE010000007.1, on the reverse strand, counting down.
CCGGGAAAACAAGCTCATCGATCAGATCGTAGCTGAGATCTATCGTCAACAGCATCCCGGCGCTGAGCCGACTGGCAAACTGCTCTGGCCCATTCCCGGAACGATTCATATCACGGAGCTGTTTGGCATGCGCAACGACCCTATCAATGGTGTCCGGGAAATGCACAACGGCATCGATATGGGGTGCCCGATGTCGACGCCGGTACGAGCCCCCGCGGATGGTACGGTTGAGTACGAGGGGCGCTTCTCTGGTTACGGCAACATGCTGATGCTGCAGTGCGGCCAGCACATGACACTCGTGTTTGGCCACCTCAAGTCGTTTGTCGTCAAGAAGGGCGCTTCTGTCAAGAGGGGGCAGACCATAGCATTGTCTGACAATACCGGCTGGAGCACGGGGCCTCACCTTCACTTTGAGGTGCGTATTGACGGCACGCCCAAGAATCCGTTCAACTACCTCGGCCCCAAGCCGTAGCCATCATCAGGGAGATACTCATGGTATCCAGGAAAACTGCCCTCATCAGGGGTGTCGCGCTTCTCGTCATCATTGCTCTGTCATTCTGGACCGGGTTTCTGCTGTACCCGGCTCTTGGGCCGCGCCTCACGTCAACCCAAAGGCCTGCGTCCGTTCAGACGACACTGAGCAGAGACGAGTACCTGAAGCTCTCCGGTGAGATTTATGACACCCTGTCCCTGCAGTACTACCAGCAGGTCGATGCTACCAAGCTGCTCAAGGGGCAGGTAGCGGGACTTGGTGACCCATACACTGTTCTCTTCACGCCGGCCGAGGCCGCTGATTTCCGGGAGGAGCTGGCAGGGGAGTATGTTGGCATTGGCGTTGTCATCTCCGAAAACGTCAAGGCCGACGCCGTCGAAATCGTTCGCGTCTTTCCGGGCACTCCTGCGGAAGAGGCCGGCCTCAAGGCGGGCGACATTATCCTTGGCATCGATGGGGCGGACGCCCGGGGCTTGGACCTGGACGTGGTATCGGCTCGCGTAAAAGGCAAGGTCGGCACTTCTGTGCATCTCAAGGTCGGACGGGGAGACGCGTCGCTGGAGTTTACCATCGTTCGACGGCAGGTTGAACTGCCACTGGTTGAAAGCAAGATCATCGCGGGCGACGTCGGGTACGTCTCGGTATCCTCCTTCAGCTCCGGAGTAGCGAAGAAGTTCTCCGCTGCGCTGAAAACGCTTGAGAGCAAGAAGATCACCGGCCTTGTCATTGACATCCGCGACAATGGCGGGGGCTACCTCAACGAGTGCCTGGACATGCTTGGAGAATTCATACCCGATGGAACGGCCCTATGGACCAAGGCGGCCGGAGGGGAGATGAGTCCGGTGACCGTACACGGCAGGTCCGTCTCCTACCCTGTCGTCGTACTTGTGAACCAGGATTCTGCCAGCGCTTCCGAGATCTTTGCTGCCGCGCTCAAGGAGAACAAGGCGGCCACCATCGTTGGAACGACAACCTATGGTAAGGGGCTCATCCAGCGCAGCTGGGACCTTAGCGACGGGTTCGAACTCAAAGTGACCGTTGAGGAGTACTACACTCCCAACAAGAATGCCATTCAGAAGAAGGGACTCGCACCAGACGTGGAGGTCGCCAATCCCAGCGCGGAGGACGTAGGAACGTTGCCCGGAGACGGTCAGCTGGCCCGCGCCGTGCAGGTGATCCGTCAGGGAGGGCGACCGTGATTGTCGTTGTGTCGGGCCCAGGGGGTGTGGGCAAGAGCACGGTGGTGAGTGAACTTCTTCGCAGACATCCAGAGATGCATCGCTCGGTTTCGGTGACCACCCGGAGTCCGCGACCGGGTGAGCGCGACGGAATCGACTATCACTTTGTCACCGAAACCTGCTTCACAGACTGGGTTGACAAGGGCCTTTTCGCCGAGTATGCTGATGTGCGTGGCCATCGGTATGGGACACTGGTGGAATCGTTGGAGAGCATCCGGCCGGAAGAAGTCATCATACTGACGATCGATGTTCATGGAGGCACCCAGATCAAGGCGCAGTTTCCGCAGGCGCTGATGGTGTTCCTCAAACCCCCGACGCAGGGAGAGCTTCAGCACCGGCTCGCGTGTCGAGGGTCCGAAACCCCGGAGGAAATTGCAGGCCGGCTTGAACTTGGCAAGTACGAGATGACGTTTGCTGCGGAGTACGACTATATGGTTACGAACCGGGACCTGCGTTCAACGGTGGACATTGTTGACACAATCATACAGTGTGAACGGCGCAAATAGGAGCGGACATGGAACAGAATCTGGATACGGCAGGTTTGTCTGTACACGAGCGTGAGCTTGCAAATCTCTACCTTGAAACACTTGTCGCGAAAGTCGACCCCAACAAGTACCGTCTGATTCGCGAACTCCTGGACACGTCCCACGAGTTCCTTGAGGATACACCAGACCCTCTGCGGGAACCGGTCGACGACGTTCTGCGCAAGTCAGCTGCTCGTCTTTTGCTGGCCTCGTCTCGACAACCCGCCGCCACTGATGACGGCAACGGTGTGGACGACCCCCACAGCGCATAGCCCCCAGTTGTTCAGTCGGGTATTCTTCCCCAAGGAGAGCTAATCATGGACAAGAGTGCACGCACGAGCCAGACGGTAGAGTTTGTCACCGTCGGGCATCCAGACAAGGTGGCCGACCAGATCTCGGACGCCATTCTCGACCAACTGCTGACGGACGATCGCTACAGCAGGGTCGCCTGTGAGACGTTTGTCACCCATGGGCTCGTCATTGTGGGCGGCGAGATTACAACGCACGCCTTTGTCGACGTGGACGGGATCGTACGGTCGACCATTAGCAGCATAGGTTACAATGATCCGAAGTATGGCTTCGACGCCAAGACGTGCGCCGTCGTGAACGCCATCGGACGCCAGTCTCCCGACATTGCACAAGGCGTGGATATTGGCGGCGCCGGAGACCAGGGCATCATGTACGGCTATGCGACGGACGAGACCCCAGAGTATATGCCTCTCCCATACGTGCTGGCACGCAGACTCACGGTTCAGCAGGAGGCGGTGCGCCGTCAGAACGTTCTCGATTACCTGGGACCGGACGGAAAGAGCCAGGTGACACTCGAGTATGACGGAGACAAACCCGTCTACCTTCGTTCAGTGGTCCTTTCGTCACAACACCTGGATACGGTGCTTGACCCTGCCAACCCTTCTCAGATGTCCGAGCACGCGCGGCAGGAGATCATTGAGAAGATTGTCCGCCCCGTGTTGCCAAGTGAACTGCTTGATGACAAGACGACCATCTTTGTGAACCCGACCGGAAAGTTCGTCGTGGGCGGTCCTCAGTCTGACACCGGCATGACCGGGAGGAAACTGGGAATTGACACCTATGGCGGCCGCATACCCCACGGAGGTGGCGCGTTTTCCGGCAAGGACCCCACAAAGGTGGACCGCTCCGCGACCTACCTCATGCGCTACCTGGCAAAGAACATTGTTGCGGCTGGTATCGCCCATCGCTGTCTCACGCAGATTGCCTACGTCATTGGACAGAAGAACCCTGTGTCATTTGAGGTCTTCTTTGAGGGGACGGGCAGCATGCCAGAGTCGGTTGTTCGCGATGTGATAGCACAGAACATCGACATGACGCCCATGGCCATTATCGACTACCTTGGGCTGCGCAAGCCAATCTATCGGGGGACTTCGATGCACGGGCACTTCGGGTTGCCCGGATTCAGCTGGGAGGAGCTCGACCTCGTCCGGGAACTCAAGAACTGGCTGAAGCTGTAAGTCGTGGTTGGGCAATTCGCGGTTCTCAATCAACGAGGACCGTTCTCGCGCAGGCTGCTCTCGTATGATATGGCAGCCTGCGGTGACTGTGCCCTCCCTGGTTCGTGGTACCTGGTGCCTCTGCTGCACAACGTCTCGCCCGCTCTCCTGGTAACAACATCAGCGGCCGCAGCAGACATGTCGGGCATGCCCGAGCCCGTCCTTGGCATGTGCAGCGCTCCTGGCATCTATCCGCTCCTGCATAGCCAGATTGAAGCACTCCAGGTCCTTCTGGAGGAAGAAGTCCTTGGGTGGGATGATGCCTTGGCTATCGTCCGCTTTCTTCAGTCCTCGCAGGCGCACACAAGAAGCCGCAGCGCACGTCTGACAGTGGATGATGCCCCCGGTCTGCTCCATCAGCTTCAGGTCGTTTCGGCAAGGGATTCACGCTTTTCGGCCAGCACCTCCGGGGCGCGCGAGTTCTTATCGCGTCTCGCCGAAGACGGCGACCTGAGCCAGGTACTCTGGCAACTGGACCCTGTTACTCGCCGAAACCTCTACACCCAGGGAGTGGTTGTGGATGAGAGGCTCGCTGACACCGAAGGCGCTTCGTGCGCTCCCTGCAACCTGGACGAGCCGTTCGTGTTTCTCATCGATGCGTTCGAGCAACGAGTAGCGTCCTTCCTGCCATTCGTCCAGGAGGTAGTGGGAGCAGGCGCCAGCGTCGCCATTATCACCAGCGCCGATCCTCTGACAGATCTGTACGAAGCACGTCTGCGTAGCGAGTGGAACCTTCCGGTCGTGCGGTGGCCTGCTACCCCACCGAGAATATTCAGGGGGAATCCTGCGTCGACAGTATGGCTGAGTACCCGACAGTTTTCGTCCGCGCTCCTTCCGCAGGTGCAGCTGGTCATTGTTGACCTTGGCGTTCCCGGCGAGTGGCCGTTCTTCTGGCAGCGGTTCTCACAGCGCACCCTCGTTGGCCTGGTTCAGGCCTTCTGTCGGGAGCGAGGGATTGCCTGCCGGGTCGGCGCGAGTGTTCCGACGCTGTCCCTTCTCGACGCGACGGGCAACCTTTCGCGAGCAGCCGACAACCCCGTCATCTCCTCTGAGCATCCGGCGTCTCCCGTGTTCATTGTCCGATCAACTTCAGAAAGTACACGGCCTGAACCGCGGCCAGGCATTGTCCTTCCGGAAACCATGAAGCTGCTGCGGCGCACCTTCGAACGCCGGCTTCCGGCCCTGCTCCTGCTTAACCTGCGCGGCTATGCGACCCTCGTGGAGTGCGCTGAATGCGGGTACACCGCCACATGTCCCGACTGCGGTTCGACACTGACGCTGAACAATGACCGGACAACGCTCTTCTGCAAACAATGCGGTCATATCGAGCAGGCGCCCGATGTCTGTCCCAATTGTGGCGGGTCGGCGCTGCGCGCCCGTGGTTACGGCCTTGACCGGCTTCAACGGGAACTCGGCAGGACCTTTCCGGCCTCCGCAATTCAATTCGCCGGGGCTCCGCAGGTGCCACAGCCACTCATCTATTTGGGAACCTATGCGGACGTACAGACGATACCGGAGCTGCGGCCTGCGCTCGTGGTTTTTCCGGATATCAGCGTTGGCCTTCGGCATCCAGTTTTCGACAATGTCGAGCAGCTGGCAGCCGTGGTCCTGGGTGCGGTCGTCGAATCTCCGCCAGGTTCAGTGCTGGTGCAACTTGACCGCCGGTCGCTCGGTCTTCGGACATGTCTGGAGAATCTGGGCGCATTCGCGACCTTTCTTGATTCGGAGCGCGAGCAGCGCCGCGCATTGGCGATGCCTCCCTACGCGCGTCAGTTTGCAGTCCAGGTTCAGATGCAGCCTCGCGGGTCCTCCACGGTCGAGACTCTGACAGCGGAACTGGCGAGCGCGCTTGCCGCCCAAGGTATCGAGCCACAGGGTCTGCACGGAGACGTCCTCCATGGCCCCGGCGGTCATACTACCGCTTCGCTTGAGTTTCGCGTGAGCCGCGACCATCCGAGCCCGGGAACGTCTGTGAGCAGAGCGCTCGCTCACAGTCGCCTCTTCCGAACCGCGGCCGTCCGGGTATACTGATAGCATGAAGATTGTGCTGATAGGCAGTCCCGTCCTTCGGAAGAAGGCGAAACCAATACGCAAGATGACAGGTGACTTTGTCGACCTCGCCATGTCCATGGAAGCGCTCATGAAACCCAACGGAGTCGGGTTGGCCGGCCCGCAGGTAGGACTGGAGCTGGCTTTTTTCATTTACGATGTTGGTGATGGCCTGCGGCTCGTCGCCAATCCCCAGATCCTCGACCACAAGGGAACGGCCACGAACGAGGAGGGGTGTCTGAGTATTCCAGGCATCTGGGCGCCCATCGAACGCGCCGAGCAGATCACCCTGTCGTATCTGGACCGGTCGGGCAAGCGGCGTATCCGCGAATTCTCCGGGCTTGAGGCACGTGTGATTCAACACGAGACTGACCATCTGCAGGGAAAGCTGTTCATCGACCACATAGCCGATCCCTCCACGATTACCGTCGAGGAAGGGAGTCCTGTCGCTGAGATCCTGGCCCAGACAATCGAGGCGCGAGCGGCCGCGTCCTGACCATGGCAGCCGACGTCCGTATCGCGGTGTTCGGTTCATCGGCCATATCCGTTCCCATCTTTGATGTCGTTGCGGAGCGGTACACCGTGGTGCTGGCCGTGATTTCTGAACACCCGCGTGTAGAACGCGGGCGGCCCATCGAGAACCCTGTTCAGCAATGGGCTGCTTCCCAGTCCATTCCTGTCATGAACGGCGCCGACGTCCCTGGGGACGTACTGCGCCAGGCTATCCTCGAGCAGAGTGTCGACCTGGTGTTTCTCTGTTCCTATGGGAAGTTGTTGCCGCAGGACCTGCTGGACAGTCCCAGGCTCGCCTCCATCAACCTGCACCCCTCGCCACTGCCCTACTACAGGGGAGCTGCGCCGATTGAGCGGCAGATCATGGATGGGTGCACCGTATCGGCAGTCACCATCATTCAGATGAACGGAGCACTCGACCGCGGTGACATTCTTGCTCAGCAGGAATTCAAAATCGCGAGCACGGACTACCGCCCTGATGTGGAGCGGTCTGTCATCGGAGTCGGTATTCCTCTCACGTGTTCAGTCATCGAGCGCCTTGCGCGCGGCGATGTCGAGCGGCGGCCACAGGTGGGACAAGGCTCCTATGCCCGCAAGCTAAAGGCGGAGGACGAGACGATCGACTGGAGGCGCGCTGCTACCCAGGTGTACAACCAGATACGCGCGCTGTCTCCTGAGCCGTGTGCATCCACCAGTTCAAACGGAGAAAGACTGCGCATTGTGCGCGCTTCGCCTCTCGTTGATCTGCCAGACTCCGGGGAACGTCCAGGTCCTCCCGGGACTCTGTCCCTTCTGAACCGCAGACGCGCCGCGGTGCGGTGCGGGGAAGGGTGGCTTGAGCTCGAGGTCGTTCAGTTTCCCGGCAAGAAGCCCATGTCGGTGGCCGAACTCATTAATGGACGGCGACTGTCCGACGGAATGACTTTTTCTTCGCCGACCGATTCCTGAGGGACGCCACGGAAAAGTTACTAACATTCTGAGTACGGTAGCATAAATATTGATTTATGCTACCCGGTGAAACGGGATGGCGCGGGGTGAAGGTGACGCTCGTTCCTCCTTGGGGTCAGTTCGCCAGGGGAGCACTTCCATGGGCGCGTACCCGTCAGTCCTAATACTGAGGAGCGTTCGCGCATGAGCCTCCAGCGGGCTGCCACGGGGACACTTCGATTTCCCGGCCTCTGAGCGAATCTCATGTGCAGTTATGCGCATTGCTCGGGTGAAATCTCTTCCTAGGGCCACTTTTTTGGGGTAGTGCAGGTGCCCGGGGGACGGAAGCTAGATCTTGATGGTTTTCTCCGCCGCGTGTTCGATGCGGTCACCCGTGTGCACATAGATCTGGGTCGTCGTGATATTCTGATGACGCAGTGTGTCCCGCACCTGCTCAATAGTCGCCCCATTTTGCAGTGCCATGGTGGCAAACGTATGGCGCAGGGAGTGCGCGGAGACTCGTGAGCTGTAAACACCGATGCCCATGAGCCGTTTCTTGACGTCCATGCGAAGTGCCTCCGTGCTGAGTCGCGCCCCAGCGTTTGACCTGGAATGGGAGACGAACAAAGGACTGCGGGGGTCGCTGCACCGGCGTGCCGCAAGATATCGCGCAATGGGTTCATAAGTTTCGCGGGTCAGCACGACGAAATCGTCCTTGCCATCCTTGCCCTTGCTGCGGACATACAGGAGTGTGGCGTTCGCGCTCTGGCGAATGTCGCCGACGTCTGACCCCACGACCTCCATCGTCCGCAGACCCGTCCGCAGCATCAGGTTGATCATCGCGTAGTCACGCATGCCGACGAGGTTCGAACAATCGATTGCGTCCAGAAGGTCCCGCGCCTGCTGCACGGTGAGAGGGTCCCGATTGAATCCAATGGAGCGCTTGAAGCCCTTCAGCCCGGCAGACACGTCGGGGTAGATCCGGTTGGCCTCCAGGTAGCGAAAGAACTGGCGCATCGCAGTAAGGTAGAGATTGCCTGTCCGAGGCGACATGCCTTGAGCCAGGAGATGACTCTTGTACTGGACCACATCCGTCCTCGTCAGGTAGCCTGTCGCGCCGCTCGCCTCGCGAAGCTCCAGGAACTCCCTGAACGGCTTCAGTGCGCGGCGGTAGACAACTTTGCTGGCAGGGCTCACGTCCTGCGCCAGCAGGAACCCCTCGATAAGTTGGTCGAGGTTGGCGGCAAGCGCCCCTGCAGGCTGCCGCGCTGCGAGTTTGTTCACTTCTCTGGAGGGCATTCCCCTTCTGCTGCATCTGCAGCAGCGGCCGCCGCCCCCAACCCCAGGTTCTTGAGAGCGTCCTGTTTGATCATGGACGGATCCCACGGCGGGTCGAACACGAGGTCCACGTGGACACTCTTGACGCCAGCAATGGTACGCACGTTGTCCTCGACCTGTTGTACGAGGTACCCACTCATGGGGCACTGTGGCGCCGTCATGGTCATGCGGATGGTAACGTCGCCCTCGGCCGTCGCGTCAACTTTGTAGATCAGTCCCAGGTCAACGACGTCTATGGGAATCTCTGGATCATACACAGACCGCAGTACATCGAGAACCTGCTGTTCCTCTATCATAGAATACCTCCCTGTCACGCGACACGGGTAATACGGGCCCCGAGCTGCGCAAGCTTGCTGTCGAGAGCCTCGTAACCCCGGTCAATGTGATGGATAGACTTCACGGTGGTAGCCCCCCGCGCTGCAAGACCTGCAAGAACCAGTGCAGCGCCGCCTCGCAGGTCCTTAGCCTGGACGACAGCCGAGTTCAGGGAGTCGACCCCCTCGATAATGGCTGTTTCCTCAGTCACCTTGATCCGGGCACCCATACGCTCCAATTCCAGAATAGCACCGAACCGGTTCTCAAAAATGCTCTCAACAATGACGGAGTTTCCATGCGCGAGCGCCAAGTAGGCCATCATCTGTGGCTGAGCATCTGTGGGAAACCCCGGAAACGTCAACGTCCGTATGTCTGTGGACCGATACTCAGGACAGCCTTTCACGACCACGGCATCGTCTCCCTCAACTTCCACCGTTGCTCCTGTCTCCCGGAGTTTGGCGATAATCGACCATATATGCCGTGCATCGACACCTGTAATCGTCGCTTCCCCCAGCGTGATTGCCGTGGCCAGCATGAGTGTCGACGCTTCAATCCGGTCACCGATAACGCTGTGCGAAGCTCCGTGCAGTTGCGGCACGCCCTCGATGCGGAAGCCAAACGGGAAAACCGGGACAATACGGGCACCCGCCTTGTTGAGGAATGAGATGAGGTCGTACACCTCTGGTTCCTGTGCTGCATTGAAGACGCGAGTCGTCCCCTCGGCGAGTGCGGCGGCAAGGAGCAGATTCTCGGTCGCCCCCACGCTCGGGAAGTCCAGATAAACGTCACACGCCCGCAGTGCCGGTGCATGACCGCTGAGGTAGCCGTCTTTCCATTCGAACTCCGTGCCCATGGCGTGGAGTCCCTTGATATGAAGGTCAATCGGACGCGCTCCGATGCTGCATCCACCGAGCGAGGGGAGCATTGCACGATGTTCCCGCCCCAGCAGCGCGCCCACAAGCGTCTGGGTACCCCGGAGACTGAAGCCGTTGACGTTCTCGACCCGCGTTGCAATCGGTCCTGAGCTGTCGAGCATCAGCTCTCCATCCGTGAAGGACACAACCTTGACGCCCATGGCTTCGACCAGGGCGAGCAGGGACCGCAAGTCCGAAATGTCAGGGACGTTCTGAAAGGTAACGACATCACGAACGGCAATCGCCGCCGCCACGAGCGGCAGAATGGAGTTCTTTGCCCCGCTGCAGCGAACTGTTCCGTGCAGGGAATGCCCACCTTCGACAACAAAGCTCTCATTTGTATCCACCGTGCTACTCCTTTCCACCTGCCCCGCTGAAGAACTGATTGATGCGGGTTAGAATCTGTTGCGACGTAGTTCCATCGCCATACGGATTGGCCTCCGCCGAAGGGAGAACGGAAAACCCATGACGCGCAAGCTCCTCGAACGATGAAAGAATCAACCCCTCGTCCTGGCCAACAAGTTTGACCCACCCGCTGGCAACTGCCTCGGGACGCTCTGTGACCTCACGCAGCAGGAGCATCGGCTTATGGAGCGTCACCGCTTCCTCCTGGATGCCACCGGAGTCACTGAGAATTGCCGAACAATGTTCCAGCAGGTACAGAAAGTCAAAGTACGGCAACGGGTCAGTGAGGATGACATTGTTGAGGCCGGACGCTTTTGCAAAGACAGTCTGTCGGACGACGGGGTTCAGGTGTACGGGGAAAACAAAGGTGAACTCCGGGTGGTTCCTCGAGAGTGTTACGAGGGCGTCGGAGAAAATACTGATACCAGTGTCCCAGTTCTCGCGGCGATGGGCAGTCATGACAATCAATGGGCCTGCTTTCCGGTTGAGCTGCTCCATCACCTGTGGTGGACGCAGGTGCGGCAGGGCGAGTTGGACTGCGTCGACGATGGAGTTGCCAACGACGCTGATGTGGTCGTCCTCGACACCCGAGTCCAGCAGATTGCGTCTCGCCTCTTCCGTGGGAGCGAAGCACAGGTCGGACAGCTGGTCGGTCAGCACGCGGTTGACCTCCTCTGGGAACGGGCTGTATTTCCTGTGTGAGCGCAGTCCTGCCTCGACGTGCCCCACGGGTAGCTTGCTGTAGACAGCGGCGAGTGCGCCCATGAACGTGGTTGTCGTGTCACCATGAACCAGGACAAGGTCCGGCTTCAGCTCCTCAAGCGCCTGCGAAATCTGCGTGATCAGCGCAGCGGTCAGATATGGCAGTGTCTGCCGCTCCTTCATGACAGCCAGGTCCCTCCAGATCTCAAGGCCGAACATCTCGACTACGTCGTCGAGCATCTGCATGTGTTGACCCGTGAGCAGTACATGACTGTCAAATCTCGCATCCGCCTCAAGGGCTTTCACAACTGGCGCCATCTTGATAGCCTCCGGCCTGGTGCCGAAAATACACAGGACGCTCCGTGCCATGTCAGTGCGCACCCGCAAGCGCTATCACGAGGCCAATCGAGCACAGCACAAACGTGACGACATAGTACAGCGTCGCAATTCGCCTCTGGCTCCACCCACGGAAGAGCAGAAGGTAGTGGAAGTGCCCGTTGTCCGCCTCCATCGGCGACTGATGCCTGGCCACGCGCCGGAAGATGCTCGAAGCCGTCTCCGCAATCGGGATGCCCAGAGCGAACACCGAGAGTACGAGCATGATGGTAGTGGGCAGTTTCAGCGTTCCGTAGATGGAAAAGCTCGCAATCATGAACCCAAGAAACTCCGACCCTGCATCTCCCAGGAAAACCTTGGCGGGATTATAGTTGAACACCAGGAAACCCAGGACGCTTCCCAGGAGTGCGGCAAGGAGTGCTGCAAGGGTGGCCATGCCCTTGAAGATGGCAAAGAAGAACATTGCCAGCAGAATCAGCGAGGCTACACCCGCAGCAAGCCCGTCCAGACCGTCGATGAGATTCAGGGCATTGGTGATCCCAACAATCCAGAGGTAGGTCAGTACGATGCCAAAGGCTCCCAGCTCGAAGAATCCTCCGTGCAGGAAGTCCGTCAGTGCCGTCACGCGCACTCCGAACGAGATGACGACGATGGCCGCAATTGACTGTATCAGCAGCTTGAGCACGGCGGGAATGTCGAACATGTCGTCCAGCAGCATGCCGACGAACACGATCGCACCTCCGATGAGGATGCCCTTGAGCTCCGGAGTCAGGTGACTGAAGCAGAGAACCGGAACTGCGAAGGCAAGCGCGATAGCAATTCCGCCAGTACGCGGGGTCACTTTGGCGTTTACCCTGTGCCGCTTGGACTGGGCCGAGTCACTCCTTCCCTCCACCGGCTTGTCAGTGATGCCCCAGCGCAGGCCCAGCTTTGTGACGACGGGAGTCGCAACCAGGCTCAAGCCCAGAGCAACGATGAAGGACAGTACCTGTGCCTGTGTCAGAATGATGCGCATGACCTATTTCGTCCCGTAGATCCTGTCGCCTGCATCGCCAAGGCCTGGCAGGATGTACCCGTTCTCGTTGAGCTGCCGGTCGATCTCCATCGTGACAACCTTGACGTCAGGATGATCACGAGCGAGGACCGCTATCCCTTCCGGCGCCGCGATGATGCAGCAGAAGGAGATGCTGCGCGGGTGGCGCTCCTTGACCAGCGATATCGCAAGAGATGCGCTGCCACCCGTTGCAAGCATGGGATCAACGACGAATACATCTGATTCATGCGTATTGTCCGGCAGTTTGCAATAGTACTGGACCGGTTCCAGTGTGCTCTCGTCGCGAAAGAGACCGATGTGACCGACCTTTGCATGCGGAATCATATCCAGCATGCCCTGTGCCATGACAAGACCGGCACGAAGAATGGGAACGATGGTGACCTCATTCTCCAGCTCCTGCCCACAGTACGGCTCCAGCGGCGTTTCAATGCGACACTCTCTGGTGTGCATGTTGCGGCAGACCTCGTAGGTCATGAGCCCTGCAAGTTCCTCCGCCAGCTCGCGGAAGTCCTTGTGAGTCGTGTTCCGATTGCGCAACAGGGTCAGTTTGTGCCGGATGAGCGGATGATCCAGAACCTGGACGTTACGATACTCCATCTCTTCTCCTAGTACGCGAGACCAGTATAGATTGGAAACTTCGCAGTAAGCGCGGAGACCCGGCCGCGGAGCTCGGCGAGTCTTGCCTCATCAGTGCGGTTCATAATTGCCTCATCGATAAGAGCCGCCGTCTCCCGCATCTCCGCCTCCCGCATGCCCCGTGTCGTCGTCGCAGGTGTTCCTACCCGAATGCCGCTAGCCTTGGAGGGGGGAAGCGGGTCGAATGGGATGGCGTTCTTGTTCACTGTGATGCCAACGGACTCAAGCAGTGTCTGCACGTCTTTTCCCGTCACGCCCTTGGACGTCAGGTCAACCAGCATGAGGTGGTTATCGGTTCCACCGGACACTATGCGGTATCCTCGTTCCGCCAGAGCCTCTGCCAGCACCTTGGCATTCTGCAGCACTTGCTGCTGGTAGACGATGAACTCAGGTGAAGCTGCTTCCTTGAACGCTACTGCCTTCGCAGCGATGATGTGTTCCAGCGGACCGCCCTGGCTTCCGGGGAAGACAGCACTGTTCAACTGTTTGGCATATTGCTCCCTGAACAGAATCACGCCCCCGCGTGGACCCCGCAGTGTCTTGTGAGTCGTGGTCGTGACAAAATCAGCGTAGGGAACAGGCGAAGGAATCAGGCGTGCAGCAACCAGCCCGGCAATGTGCGCCATGTCGACCATGAGCACTGCCCCTACAGCATCCGCGATCTCGCGGAAGGCGGCATAGTCGATGAGCCTGGGATATGCACTGGCTCCAGCGAGAATGAGCTTGGGATGCTCCGCCAGGGCCAGGGTTCGGACCTGGTCATAGTCAATGGTCTCTGTATCGCGGCGTACACCGTAGGAAACGATGCGGTACAGCTTCCCAGTCAGCGAGACCGGACTCCCGTGGCTGAGATGCCCGCCGTCAGCGAGCGACATGCTCAGAATGGTGTCACCGGGCTGCAGGACGGCAGCATATACCTCGAGGTTTGCCTGCGTTCCGGAGTGTGGCTGCACGTTCGCCCCCTCCGCCCCGAACAAAGCTCTGGCCCGTTCGATCGCGAGCGTTTCCACCATGTCGACATACTCGCAGCCGCCATAGTATCGCTTTCCGGGGTATCCTTCGGCATACTTGTTCGTGAGAACCGAACCCTGGGCCGCAAGCACCTCGGGCGAAACAAAGTTCTCGGATGCAATCAGTTCTATGTTGTTCTGCTCACGGTGCAGTTCCCGGTTGAGAATGTCTGCTACTTCGGGATCCACTCTATCCAGACTGGTCATAATGACCTCCTATCGCTCGTATCGACAAACTGCCAGGCAGTATTCTACCACAATTGGCTGCCACAGGCTTACCCTGAGGCGTCCTGGCACGCAACAATGGCCCGTGCAACCGCGCCCACGACCTGCCAGGCGTTCAGTCCGCCTTGAAGGTACCCCACGTACGGCTTGCAAAACGGTCCATCAAAACTCAGCTCGACGGTCGACCCCTGCACGAGCGTCCCGCCCGCCATCAGGATGTCTGTGTCGTATCCCTGCATCGGCCCAGGTTCGGGCACTGCATCGGCGTCAAGAATGGAACTTTCCTGCACAGCCCTGGCAAACGCCATGAACCGGCGCTCAGACCCGCACTCTATACGGAGAACGATGTCACCGCGCTGCTCGTCAGCATGCGGGTCCACGGCAAAGCCCTGCTCCTCCAGCAGGGCACTGGCAAGCAGGTTTCCAATCAGCACCTGTTCAAGCACAAGTGGAGCAAAAAGCAGGCCGCGAAGGAACGTTTCCGCAAACCCAAGGTTTGGCCCGATTTCTGCGCCAACGCCCGGACTCGAGTAGCGAGTTGCCGCAAGTGAAACTGCTTCCCGCGTCCCCACGACGTAACCGCCGGTCGGTGCGATGCCAGCCCCGACATTCTTCATGAATGACGACGCAAGCAGGTCGGCGCCGTCCATGGTAGGCTCGCGGGTTTCCAGCAGGTCGCCGTAGCAATTGTCCACGACCACTTTGCACATGGGCGCGATGCTGCGCACGCTTGCTATCATGCGCCTGATATCGCCCACTCCGATGGAGTTGACTCGCTTGTATCCTCTGCTTCGCTGGATAAGGACAACGCGAGGCTCTGCAGGGCCAAACGCCTCTGCCAGCGTATCCTGCCAACGGCTTTCCGGGTTTGAGGTGAGGTCGCATTCAGCGTAACGAATGCCAAACTCGGCCAAGGACCCTGGCGACGGACGAATGCCGATGATCTCCTCCATTGTGTCGTAGGGGGCACCCGTAACGCAACACAACAGGTCCCCTGGGCGCAGAAGACCAAACAAGGCAATGGCAAGAGCATGCGTGCCGGAAATGATCTGGGGTCGAACAAGCGCTGCTTCTGCGCCGTACAACAGCGCGAAAACCCTCTCAGTCTTGTCCCTGAGTGCGTCCCCGATTCCATAGCCGGAGGCTGGCCGCAGGTCCGACGTCGAAAGACGTGCCTCGTGAAAAGCGTCAAGTATGCGACTGAAGTTCGCGCGCTGTACGTGGCGAATTTCAGCAATTGCAGGGGCGTGAAGCTGCTCCAGCTCACCTGCCCGCTCCAGGAGCTGCTGTGCCGTCAGCATGCGACCTGCTCCTCTCTCGCAGCGCTAATCAGGCCGGCAGCTTGTCGCACGACGTCCGGTTCCGTCATGTGAGACACATCGATCCAGTGAACGTCCTTCTCCTTGCGGAACCACGTCTCCTGTCGCTTTGCATAGTTGCGTGTCCGCTGTTTCCAAAGGGCAATGGCTTCCTCCCGTGAAGTCGTGCCCTGGAGCCAGGACGCGATTTCCTTGTAGCCAATGCCTTGCATGGCAGTGTCCTCTGATGTTACTCCTGATGCAAGCAGACTCCGAACCTCTTCTTCCATGCCCGCCGCCATCATAGCGTCCACTCGCTGTTCGAGCCGTGCATACAGCTGGCTCCTGTCCATGGACAGTCCGATACGCAGGACTCGCCACGGCACCGCGTGCCGGCGGTGCTTGACCTCGCTGGGGGGCGACTGTGTTTCCTCCGCTATCTCGAGTGCCCGGGACAGCCGCCTGCTGTCGCCGGGTGCAATAGCTCGCTCTGCCAGCGGGTCCACCAAAGCCAGGCATCTCCGGAGTTCCTCTTCGGAAAGTGACCGCAGTCTCCGCCGCGTGCCATCATCCGGCTTCTCCGCAACAAATTCGTATCCATCGAGGAGAGCCCGCACGTACAGCCCTGTCCCTCCGGCAACGATAGGAAGGTGCCTCGTCGCCAGTGCGGTCTCAATCGCACTAGTCGCCAGGCGCTGGTATTCTGCCACAGAAAAGTGGTATTGGGGTGGCACCACATCGATGAGTTCATGAGAAATTCCGCAGCGCTGGTATGCGTCCAGCTTCGCCGTCCCGATGTTCATGCGCTGGTACACCTGCATCGAGTCGGCGGAAATGACCGTGCCTCCAAACTCTGCCGCGAGAGCAACCGCAACCGCTGACTTTCCCGTCCCCGTTGGGCCGATGATCGCGACAACCAGTCTGGTGTCAGTTGCTGCAGATGCCATAGAGCCCTTCCCTTGAACCATGGTCGACGGTGACCCGGACAAACGAACCAGCACACAGGGACATGCCACTCTGGTTGTCAAACCACACATTCCGTCCGTCCCTCGACTTGCCGAACGTCATCCCCGAGGCAGCAGCATTCAGGACAAGGACATCCACAGAACGCCCGACCATTGCCGTGTTGCTCTGAAGGCTGAGGCCCTGCACCACCTGAAGGAGAGCTGAGTGGCGCTCATCGATGACCTTCCGCGGGACCTTGTCGCTCATGGTTGACGACGGAGCGCCAGGACGGTCCGAATACTTGGCGAGGAATACTCCATCGAACTGGTAGCGCCGCACGGCTGCAACGGTGGCCTCGAAATCCTCGTCGGTCTCACCCGGGAAACCGACAATGATGTCTGTGGTCAGTGTCCAGCCAGGACTGCTTCGAACGGCTTCAGCAAGTGCATCGTAGTCAGCCATCGAATACCTTCTGTTCATGCGCCTCAGGATGCTGTCACTGCCTGACTGGAGTGGAAGATGCAAGTGTCGCTCAGCGTGTTCCAACTGCATGAGGCGCTCAACCTCAGCGCGCCGAAAGTAAGCCGGATGAGGACTGAGAAACCAGAACCAGAAATCGCCATCGAGACGGTCGATTGCTAACAGCAGTTCGATGAGTCCGACCTCGTTCCAGCGGTATCTGTTGATGTTCTGGCCCAGCAGGAGCAGCTCCCGGAACCCCTGCCCAATGCTCTCTTCGGCCTCCCGCAGTACGACTCCTGCGTCCACCACCGTCTCACCGCCGCGGGCTCTGGGGACAATGCAGTAGGTGCAGCAGCTTTCGCAGCCACGCACGACTTCGATGTCCGCTGTAGGAAACAGGGAGCGTGGGACGCTGGGGTCAGGTTGCGCGCAGCCGGTAACCGACTGTACCCTCGCCAGTACTTCCTCAACTCCTGCGGTTCCGGGTATGATATTCAGGTCATGGCCAGCAATGCGTTTTGCTCTCTCCCGGTCAAGCGTGGCGGTACACCCCATGAAGATGATCCGGCTGCCATCCACAGCCTTGGCTGCCTCTCCGAGGAAGCTGAACGCCTTCTCCTCGGACTTCTCCCGGACAGCACACGTATTGATAACAACAAGAGAGGCCTGGTCGAGTGTTGTGGATTGCTCGAACCCCGCATGCTCAAGCATCTCCACTACGGAGGCGCTGTACAGTTCGTTGAACTGGCACCCGAACGTCTTTAAAACAAAGGTTGGCATGGTCAGGCGTTCCTGATGAGAGGCGTGATGGAACGACTCAGGCCCGTTTCCGTGTCGACGTCAACGACGACTGCCATGAGTACAGCATCGCCCGCCGCAACCTTCGGATGCTGCGTTACACCGGTTCTGAAGTGTTCCAGCATGACTGCCGGATCGAGTCCGATAATGGAAGATTGCACTCCGGTCATCCCGACATCAGAGATGAAGGCTGTCCCCCGCGGTGTGACACGCGCGTCAGCGGTCGGCACATGGGTGTGGGTACCAATCACTGCCGACAAACGCCCGTCTGTCAAGCACAGCATGGCTGCCTTCTCTGCCGTTGCCTCCGCATGAAAGTCCAGGACCCGGACCGCCGCTCCTGCAACGTCCTGGTACTCCAGCAGCTCCTCGAGGTAGTGGAAGGGGCTGTCAACCCCGTTCATACAGTACTGACCCATTGCATTGATGACTGCCACGGAACCATCAGGCGTACTGAACACGCCAAATCCGTGTGAGCGCACTGCAGGGCTGATGTTCCCGGGGCACAAGACGTTGGCGTGCAGGGCCATGAGGTCGAGCGACTCTTTCTTGCCGAGCGTGTGGTTGCCTCCCGTGAAGACGTCCACGCCAGCTGCAGTGAGTTCTTCATATGCAGGCTGCGTCATCGCCGTTCCGTGGGTAGCGTTCTCTCCATTCGCAATCACGAGAGCGGGCGCGAATTCCTGCCTGATGCCTGGCAGCAACTTCTTGACGGCGTCCCGGCCTGGACGCCCGAAAACGTCACCGACGAACAGAATGTTCATGAGAACTACTGTCACTCACGCAGAGCATGTCCGTACAGCAAAAGCGCTGGCCCCGAGGGACCAGCGCACACCATGCAAACAACGCGACTCAAGCAACGCAGCGTCGACCTACTTCTTGGGCGCAGCCTTTGCGGTTTCTTCCGAAGCAGCCGGTGCAGCAGTCTCCGCTCCCGCGGGTGCGGCTCCCTCGGCAGGGGCAGCAGCCTCCTCTGCAGGCGCTGGAGCTTCTTCGACCTCCGGAGCTACAACAGAGAATACCGTGACGGTGTCGCTGGTGAGGACCTTGACCTTCTCTCCCAGGTTCAGGTCTCCCACGTGGATGGAATGCTTCAAGCCAAGACCACTGACATCAACTTCAATGTAATCAGGAATGTCAAGGGGCAAGGCCTCGACCTCGAGCTCATAGAGGGAATGTTCAAGAACACCGCCATCCTTGAGACCAATGGGCGTTCCGACAGGCCTGATAGCGACCTTGCTGGTGAGCTTCTCGTCCAGAGCGATGGACAGAAAGTCCACGTGTGTGTACGTATCGCGGATTGGGTTCATCTGGTACTCGTGGACGACAGTCGTCATGCTGGCGCCATCCGGAAACTGCAGGTCGATGATGGCAGAATCGCCCGCAGTGCGACGAATACGTTCGAACGCCCTTACGGGCACTGCAACGGACGTGGCTGCCATGCCATGGCCGTACACAACACCGGGAATGTATCCCTGCCTGCGCAGGGCACTGAGTGTGCCATGCTTGCCGCTCTCGCGGTGCGTGGCTTCTATTCCTACTCTTTGCATAATTACTCCTTAGAGATGTCAGGATATTACCGGCCTATCATCCAAGTATATGCGAAACTGGCTCTGCATCAAGACGCAGACCCGGTCTCGTTACATCTGGAACAGAGCAGAGACCGAGGAGTGGTTATGAATATTGTAAATGGCCTTCGCAATAAGCTCCGAGACCGACAATACTGTGAACACCGGCGGGTATTCGCGCCCTGGCACGTACATCGTGTCGGTGACAATGACCTCGCTGAACTTGGAACGCGCAAACAAGTCCAGCGAACTCCCGGCAAACACTGCATGAGTGGCGCATGCGATGACGCTCTTGGCACCTTCCGCGATTGCCCGGTCGCACGCGTTGAGCATTGTGTTGCCCGTGTGAATGGCGTCGTCGGCAATGATGACATTCTTGTCACGCACGTCACCAATCAGGGACTGTATTTCCACGGCATCAGGGGACAAGCGCTTCTTGACGAACAGAGCCTGTGAAGCATGCAGACTCTGTGCGAACGTGCTGGCGCGAGCCACGCCGCCTACATCCGGCGACAGCACCACCAAGTCATCCAGTTGCTTATGCTTGATGTACTGCGCAAACTGGACCATGGCGGTCAAGTTGTCGGCGGGGATGTCGAAAAATCCCTGAATCTGCGCGGCGTGCAGGTCCACCGCCACGACCCGGTCCGCACCCGCGACGGTCACGAGATTGGCGACCAGCTTGGCACTGATTGGTTCGCGTGACCGCACCTTACGGTCCTGGCGTGCATAGCCAAAGAAGGGGATAATCGCCGTAATACTTGCCGCAGAGGCACGTTTGAGAGCATCCAGCAGGATAAGCAGCTCCAGCAGGTTCTCCGCGGGTGCATTGGTCGGCTGTACGACATAGACGTTCAGTCCTCGTACGTTCTCGCTGATTCGCAGCTTGATTTCTCCGTCGGGAAACCTGCCAACTTCGGCTTCACCCAGCGGAACGCCCAGGTACGAGGCGACCTTCTCTGCCAGTGGCCGGTTGGCATTGCCGGAAAAGATCTTGATAGGGTTGTATTCATTGTCCATGCTTTTTCCTCCTGACCCATCCCTCTTTGTCTACCTGAACTGCCCGCGCGATGCCCAGCGACTCTGCCGGGACATCGTGGGTGATCGTCGAACCGGTGGCTGTATACGCGCCTTCGTGCACCGTGACAGGCGCGACCAGGTTGTTGTTTGCGCCAATAAAGGCATCCTTCTCGATAACCGTCTTGTGCTTCTCTGACGTGAATCCGTCGTAGTTGCACGTAATTGTACCCGCGCCGATGTTCACGTCTTCAGCGATAGTCGCGTCCCCGATATAGGACAGGTGAGGAACCTTGCTCCTGGTTCCGAGCGTCGACGCCTTCAGTTCGCAGAACGCGCCAACCTTCGACTGCATGCCGGTAGTCGTTCCGGGCCGGATGTAGGAAAATGGTCCCACCATGCAGCCATTGCCAATGTGCGACGCTTCAACGTACGACGCCACAACCCTTGCACCGTCATCTACAGAGGCATCTATGAGAGTCGTATTGGGGCCGATGATACAGGACCGCCCGACATGGGTTCTTCCTCTGAGGCAACTTCCCTGTCGAATCTCGGAGTCGGCCTCCACGGTGACGTCCCAGTCAATGCGCACAGTGCCGGGCAGATCGATGGTGACTCCCTCCGCGAACAGCGCCTCCTGCTTGCGTACCTGCAGCAGCCTCGTCGCGGCCGCCAGCTCCGAACGGTCATTGATGCCAACAAGCTCCCATCGGTCCCGGGCCGCGTGGCACTCGACGCGCACGCCATCGCGCATAGCCATCCCGAGGCAGTCCGTAATGTAGTACTCGCCTTGAGCATTCTCGGGTTTAAGCTCGTTGATCCACCGCCGAAGCTCCTGTGTGCAGAAGAAGTAGATTCCGGTGTTGACTTCGCGGATAGCAAGTTCAGCTGGGCTGGCATCCCGCGCCTCAACGATACTTGTAAAGCAACCCCTCCCGTCCCGTATGATGCGCCCAAGCGGGCCCGGGTCAGCGAGGTCGGCCGAGAGCACCGCAGCCGTCGCTCCTTCTGCAAGACAGGCATCGACGAACTCCTCATAGTCCTGCGGGGACGGCAATGGATTGTCACCATTACAGATGAGAACAAACTCCGCAGTCACATTGCCGATACCACATCGAACCGCATGCCCGCTGCCCAGACGCTCTGGTTGTTCTGCATACACGACGCTCTCGCCAAAGAACTCTCGAAATGCTTCATTGCCAGATGGCGTCACCAGCACCGGTGATGCGTCCAGCCCTCTGACGGCCTCCACCACATACCAGACCATGGGGTGGCCCAGAACGTCATGGAGCACCTTTGGCAGTGCGCTTTTCATCCTGGTGCCAAGTCCTCCGCCAAGGATCATGGCCTGAACACGAGCGCGGTCCATCAGCCGTTCACCCCTTGAGAATGCCTAGCTCGACTGCGGACTCATGGAACTTCTGCGCCGCAAAGTCAAGCTGGTCATGGGTGTGCGCCGCACACAGCATGCACCGTATCCGGGCAAGCCCCTGGGGAACAGTGGGGAACGCGAGCGACTGTGCAAAGACGCCTTTCTCGAACAATCGCGCAGACAGCTCTTTCGCAGCCCTGCCATCACCGATAATGATCGGCGTAATCGGCGTCTGGCTGCGCCACGTGTCAAACCCGAATGCCTTCATCGTCTCCTTGAAGTATGCTGCGTTGTCCCACAGCTGGCGCACCAGGTTGTCGCTTTCCATCAGAATGTCAGTCACTTTCAGAATGGCTCCGGCATCCGCAGGTGTGATGGTCGAACTGAACAGGATCGTACGTGACTTGTTCTTGAGGTACTCCACAAGGGTATGCGTGCCGGCGGCATATCCGCCGACCACACCGAACGCCTTCGACATCGTGCCTACTTCGATGTCCACTTCCCCCTCCAGGTGGAAGTGGTTGACGATGCCACGCCCGTGGTCTCCAAGCACGCCTTCTCCATGGGCATCGTCTACCATGACCGCAGCATTGTACTTCTTCGCAACCTCGACGATGTCAGGAAGGGGAGCGATGTCTCCGTCCATGCTGAAGACGCCGTCGGTAACAACGAGTCTGGTACCAGGCTCCTGCCCGTACTGCCGGAGCTTCTCTTCGAGGTCCGCGACGTCACAGTGCTTGAACGGAACAATCTTTGCCCTGCTCAGGCGACAGCCGTCAATAATGCTCGCATGATTGAGCTCATCGCTGAAAATGACGTCCCCATCGTGAACGACGGCAGGAATCGTCCCTGAGTTCGCGGTGAGTCCGCCCTGGTATATGAGCACGTCTTCCACGTCTTTGAACGCTGCCAGCTTCTGCTCGGCTTCGACTATCAGACGAGTGTTGCCGATGATTGTCTTGACGGCGCCGGAACCAACACCGAACTCATCCACGGCACGCTTGGCGGCTTCCTTGACATCCTTGCGTCCGATGATGCCCAGATAATTGTTGGCTGCGAGGTTCACAACATACTTGCCATCAATGGTACAGGCAGGCCCCTGCTCCGAATCAAGCGTGCGGATACGCACGCTCAGCCCCTGTTCCTCAAGCCTGGCGAGCTCCGTACGCATCATCTCCTGGAACTGCTCGTTCATGTTCCTACCTCCCCGAAACCTGAAGGACGACCTTGCCGCTCGTTCCGGCTACCATCGCGTCCATCCCCTGCTGCCAGTCCTCAAACTTCAGGTTGTGTGTGATTGCCGGCGTTGGGTCGACAAGGCGTGAAGCAAGCAGGCGCGAGACCGTCTGCCACGTCGAGAAGATCTTGCGTCCCGTGACACCATAGAGCCGCAACTCCTTGAAGATGACATCATCCGTCATGTTGATTGTCACGGGGCGGTCAGGAAGCCCCAGCATCGACATGCGCCCGGCAGCGGTCAGGGCCTTGAGTCCCTGGTGAAGTGCCGCTTCGCTGCCAGACATCTCAAGGACAACGTCTACGCCGACTCCCTGGGTTCCTTCCAGGACTCTTGCGACGACATCATCGCGTGTCGGATTGAGCACGACATCGGCCCCCATCTGAGTCGCAAGACCCAGCCTGTAGTCTGAGAGGTCGCTCACGAACAGCTGGGTCGCCCCAAAGGCCTTCGCGATGCCGACTGCAAGGATACCGATGGGCCCAGCGCCAGTCACCAACACAGTCTTGCCTGCAACGGACTCCGAGTTCACGGTGTCAAGAGCATTTCCCATCGGCTCCTGAATCGATGCCCACGCAGCAGGAACCGAGTCATCGTTGCGCCACAGCACCCGTTCGGGAACCGCCACGTACTCCGCGAATGCGCCAGCCCTGTCGACGCCAAGGATCTGGAGGTTCTGGCATACTTCGCTGTGCCCGGTACGGCACTGGTAGCAGTGTCCGCAGTAGATATGAGTTTCCGAGCTGACGAAATCTCCTTCGGAGAATCCGCGCACCGAGCGTCCTGTTTCGACGACATGGCCAGCGAACTCGTGCCCCATGATGTGCGGCGTCTTGATGCGGTTTTGAGCCCACTCATTCCACACATAGATGTGCACGTCCGTTCCACAGATCGATGCATAGTCGACCTTTACCAGGACCTCGTCGTCCCCTATTTGTGGAATGGGTACCTCGCGCAATACCGCACCCGGTTCTGGACGTTCCTTGACCAGTGCAACCATCGTTCCTGTCATCCCATGTCTCCCTTCTTCCCCTTCGTCTTGAGAGGACAAGCAAATGAGTTCTCCGGGCACGCTTTCCCTTGCAGGCAGACGGGGCCGGCTTGGTCGAACAGGAGAGGTGCGACGGCTTTGGCTTTCGCCAGCATGAGCCACGCCAGAGCCCGAATTTCAAACTGGGCCCGCAGGCAGCAACGCAACTCAAAGAAGTGAAGCAGTTCCCTCGCGTTCATGGTAACAACAAGGCGCGACGTAATCCCCTGGGGAAGCACGTATCGTGCGTCTTCCTCAGCCACTCCCTGCTCCAGCAGGCGCCGGTATTCCATGAAAGCCTGGTCATAGAACGCGCTGAAATCACAGCCGGGAGGTGACACGAACGCCGGCTGCGCCTGTGTGAACCGGAGACTCTGCTGCGAGTACGACGCCAGGCGATGCCGGACCAGTTGATGCGATGATGCCCGCGACAGGCCCTCCACCAGGAAGGTAAAACTGGCGTGTTCAAAAACGGAAAGGTGGCCGTTGCCTCGCACGGTCGCAAGGATGTGCTTCGAGTGGCGGGCATCAAACGGCGCTGTGCTGTAGCAGATATGGGCGGCATACGCGCACAGCATGTCCGGGTCGGGCGTGTATGCCAGCAGTTCTACCTTCATGGCTTCAGGAGGAAATCAAGACGCCGCTCGGCTGCTGCCGGGCCTTCAGGCAGCGCAGCCACACGCGTTACGACGCGTCGCAGCAACATGGCGATCGATGTGGAAGCCCTGGCCATGGCGTCGAGCACCTCCTGGTGTGTAAGGGGTGCACCGCTCATGCCGGCGGCATAGTTCGTAACAATGGCGATGGTCTGATATTCCAGTCCAGCCTCATTCGCAAGCGTCACCTCCGGAACTCCGGTCATTCCGACGACCGACCCTCCCATGGCGGCATACATGCGCACTTCCTGTGGTGACTCGAACCGCGGACCCTCGGCTGCCACATAGACTCCACGCGTGGTCGAAACGGGCAGATTCAGCAGGCTCATCTCATCCGCCAGCACGTCGGTCAGAGCCCCGCTGTACGCATGAGTCACGTCGGTGTGAACAACCTTGCCCGTCTCAAAGAACGTGTGCGCGCGAACTTTGGTGAAGTCGAGGAAGTCGCCCATCAAGGCGTAGCTTCCAGGTTCAATAGACGGTTGCAGAGAGCCGACGGCACTGGTCGTGATAACATGCCAGGCACCCAGCATGTACAATGCCATGATGTTGGCGCGATAGTTGATGAGATGCGGCGGCACGACATGGCCTTCCCCGTGACGCTTGAGAACGACCGTGTCCACCCCTTCCATCAAACCTCTCAAATACTCTACGTCGCCGAAGGGGGTTGTGATACGAAGAGCACGTGCATCAGAAAGAAGCTCAACACCGTCGACACCGGTGCCGACGACAAGACCAACTGGCCTGGACATGACCACTCCTCAGGAACAAGTTGTCTGCTCGCTTACCAACAAATTGTACTTCCAAAGCAGCTCGTGTCAACCTGGAAACAGCCTGCAAGCCGCACAAACA
>DAONFE010000006.1:0-47350 GCA_035403525.1 Candidatus Cryosericum sp. | reverse complement strand
GCTGGAGCAGGAGTCGGGCCGTGCTGCTCGGGCACGACATCGCGAAGGTCAAACACGGTCTCCTCAGGCTTCAGAAGGGCGCGCAGAGCTTCCTGGCTGACATCGGCGACCTTCAGGACGATGCGGATGCGGGACGGTGATGTGGCGGGAAACGACGACACCGTCACAACACTGCCGCCAGCCTCGACGATGCGGTTGAACAGGGAAGCCAGTGCTCCTTTGCGATTATTGATTTCGAGAGAGGCCCGGACGCCTGGCGCGCGGGAACCAAGCATTGTCACGAACAGCCGGAAGATGTCCGTTTCCGTGATAATGCCTGCAATCGTTTTTGCATCTGGCTTCTCCATGACTGGAAGCGCGCCGATGTCATGGTCGGCCATGATAGCTGCTGCGACTTCAATGGGACAGTCCGCGCACACGGTAACGACATCGCTGTGCATCACAGATGCGACGTTCATGGCGGCAGCATTGGCACTGGCTTCTACCCAGCTCATGGGTTGCCCATGCGAGGGTGTGGCATAGAGAAGGTCTTTCTCCGATACCATGCCGACCAGCGCGCCGCCGTCTACGACGGGCAGCCGGTGCACATGCCGCGCGCGCATCAGAGTCAGTGCTTCAGAAAGACGCGCATCGGGTTCGATGGTAACGACATCGCGCGTCATGTAGTCGCGGACCAGCATATTCGTGACTCCCGTATCACCGCTTGCGCGCGGTTCCTACCAGGAAAGCTCCGGTAAGGGGTCTCAGCAGACGCCCCAGAAGTTCCTGTCTCGCGGCAAAGCGTTCGTCAACCTCGCCTTCTTCGGTGGGGATGTAAACGCAGCTCTCCATCGTCAACGCGCCGAATGTACCACTTTGGTGGAACAGTCTGCGCAGTTCCGCGGGCGAGAAAAAGTGTGCGGAGCCATAGACGGATTCGTCGCGGGGCTCCTGTTCCCGCCGTGCATTGATCCACGGGGAGTCTCCATTCAGCACACCCACGACGAGCTTCCCGCCCGGACGCAGGACACGGGCCATCTCCATGATGGCCGCGAGGGGCTCCTGCGTGAACTCCAGCGCGGTAACGGACAGCACGATGTCGAATGTCCGGTTCTCGTATGGCAGCTTCGTCATGTCAGCCTCGTCGAACCAGACATACTGCCCGCGGTCATGTGCCTTGCGACGGGCGACTTCCAGCATCTTTGGCGAGACGTCCACGGCGGTGACATCGGCTCCCAGTTCAGCAAGGCGAATACTGTACAGTCCCGTGCCACACCCCGCATCCAGGGCTGTCTTGCCTCGAACGATACCCAGGTGCCGGAAGACAAGGTTTTTTTCAAGCTCATCGATGTACGCGCCCAGAGGGGTCGTGTACCAGCTGTCATATGTGTCGGCCCTGCTGTCGAACAACGGTTCGTCGGCCATGTCCGGCCTCCTTGAAAGAATCCTCTCTGCTTCATTGTCTGCCAGACACGCGTGAATGCAAGCCAGAAACACCCCGACGTGCTGTGGAACGCAGGACAGCACGGCTGTTGCCTGTGCGCAGAGCGTGGATAGCTTGGGCGGAGTTGCTGGTCTTCTGTCAGCCTGATACCGCGCTGCGGGAGGACAGGTAGGCATGGATGGCACGCGCCGCCTTACGTCCCTGGCCCATCGCGAGAATCACTGTCGCCGCCCCGAGGACGATGTCTCCGCCAGCGAAGACGCCCGGCACAGACGTCTCCATCGTGTCTTCGTTTGTCACGATGCCGCCATGCTGGTTGACCTGCAGGCCAGGCAGAGCAGCTGGAATCAGCGGATTCGGGTTGTTGCCGATTGCGACGACGACCACATCGGCGGGCACGTTGCTCGTCTGGCCCGCGATGGGTAGAGGGCGCCTGCGCCCAGAGGCGTCCGGTTCGCCCAGCTGCATCTTCTGCACCGTGAGGCCCGTGACCCACCCGTCGGTTCCCCCGAGAATCTCGAGAGGGTTCTCCAGAAAGTGAAACTCGACTCCTTCCTGGGTTGCATGGTGGTATTCCTCTTTGCGCGCGGGCATCTCCTGCTCGGAACGGCGGTAGATGACCATGACGCGGTGAGCCCCCAGTCGCAGAGCGGTACGTGCCGAATCCATGGCTACGTTGCCTCCTCCAAGAACCGCGACTGACCTCCCCCGCAGAATGGGCGTATCCGAGTCTTCGTCGTAGGCGTGCATCAGATTCGCGCGCGTCAGGTATTCATTTGCAGAATACACGCCCAGCAGATTCTCCCCGGGAATATGGAGGAAATTGGGCAGCCCAGCTCCACTGCCGATGAAGACGGCGTCATACGTGTGACGGATCTCGTCGATCGTCAGGGACTTGCCGATGACCGTGTTGTACTGGAAGTTGACGCCAAGACGCGTGAGGTTTGCTACCTCCGCGTCTACAATCTCCTTGGGAAGCCGGAACTCCGGAATGCCATACGCCAGAACCCCGCCTGGCTTATGCAGCGCCTCAAAGACGGTGACAGCATGGCCGAGTTTGGCGAGATCGCCTGCCACGGTCAGACCGGCCGGACCACTGCCGATGACGGCGACCCGCTTTCCTGTAGCAGGCGGCAGCTGGGGAACGACAGCAGCATGATGCTCACGTTCCCAGTCGGCCAGGAATCGTTCGAGCTTGCCAATCTGGACTGCCTGACCAATGTCCTTGTGGCTCTTGCCCACCGTACAGTTTTCCTGACACTGCTCTTCCTGGGGACAGACACGTCCACAGACGGCGGGGAGCAGGTTCGTTTCCTTGATGATGGCAATGCCGGAAGCTTCGTCGCCGGCTTCGACTGCCTTGATGAATTCCGGAATGCGCACTCCCACCGGGCAGCCTTCGACGCATGGCTGGTTGACACAGTGCAGACACCGCTGTGCCTCGGTCCTGGCCATTTCGGGAGTAAAGCCCAGGGGAACCTCGCGGACGTTGTGAATACGTTCCGCTGGCTCCTGCTCTGGCATTGCTACAGGCGGGATCCTGAGACGTTCAGCGTTTGTCATGCTGAGGTTCCTCCGTGGAGACCGATGCGGCAGACGTGGTCAAATCGCTCCGCAGCGGACTGTTCTGCGGTTCTGTAGGTCCCGAGTCTGCGAATGAGGGTATCCCAGTCCACCTGGTGCGCGTCGAACTCGGGTCCATCGACACAGGCAAACTTGACCTCATCACCGACGACGACGCGACAGCCACCACACATGCCGGTGCCATCGACCATGATGGGGTTCAGCGACGCCATCGTAGGGATGCCAAGCTCCTTTGTCAGCATAGATGTGAACTTCATCATGAGAGGCGGACCGATGACGACAGCCTGGTCAATGTGGTGACCGGACTGCACCAGTGTGCGGATAGCGTCTGTGACGACCCCCTTCGTGCCGCGCGAACCGTCGTCGGTGGTGATGAACAACTCATCGCTGACACTGCGCATCTCATCTTCCAGGATCAGCAGGTCCTGCGTCCGTGCCCCGAGAACAGTGATAATGCGATTTCGAGCTTCCCGCATGCCACGAGCGATCGGATACAGCGGTGCAGTGCCAATGCCACCGCCAACGCAGAGGACCGTTCCATAGCGCTGGATGTGAGTTGGTTTGCCGAGTGGTCCGACAACGTCATGCAGGCTGTCCCCCGGATTCAGCATGGCCATTTCGCGCGTAGTCTTGCCCACCGCCTGTACGATAAGCGTGATGGTTCCCATTTCCGGGTCGGCGTCTGCAATCGTGAGCGGAATGCGTTCTCCCCGGTCAGACACCCGGATGATGACGAACTGCCCGGGTCTGCGATGCGCGGCAACCAACGGCGCGTCCACAACATACCTCGTGACGTTCGGTCCCAGTTGCTCCTTGGTACGAATCGTATTCATACATGCCCCTTGGTTTTCTATCAGTCACGCCCACGACAGTATAGCCGGATTGTGTTCAGCAAGTCGTCGCGATTGCAGTTAGGCTGCATTTGTCGTATAACCTACTGCACGGGGAAAAGCCATGACAGGAACATTCATCGCAGGATACGGAGCGGAACTGGTTCGGCGCACCCTTCAGCATGTGGCCATGGTGACAGTAGCTACCGTGCTCGCGACCATCATTGGCGTGGTGCTCGGAATCTCTGTTTCGGGACATGAGCGAGCAGCTCGGTGGGTCATTGGTGCGGCGTCCGTTCTGTTCACCATTCCCTCGCTTGCGCTCTTTGCCCTGCTCGTGGTGGCCCTGGCTCCCATTGGGCAGGGTACGGGCAATGTTCCGGCGGTGACTGCACTGACCCTGTACTCGATTCTGCCTGTCGTGCGCAACACCTGGGTGGCTCTCCGCCAGGTCGACCCCTCCATGGTGCAGGTGGCAGAGGGAATGGGAATGACCCCCCGTCAGACGCTGTTCAGGGTAAAACTGCCTCTGTCGCTTCCGATTATCATGGCGGGCATCCGTCATGCCGCTGTCATGGATGTCGGGATGGGAACAATCGCTACCCTCATTGGAGGAGGCGGGCTCGGCTATTTTGTCTTCGAAGGCATCGCCCGGGCGGACCGGTCCATGGTGCTTGCAGGAACGCTGGTCATTAGCCTTCTGGGCCTCGCGGTAAACGCGGGGCTGCTCGGAGCCGAGAATCGGCTGGCACCGGGGAGACATCACGGGAGGGGGGCACGCTCTTGATTGAACTCGACGCAGTCACAAAACGCTACGGAGACAAGACGGCTGTCGATCGCCTGACGGTCACTATTCCCGACCGGGCCGTGACAATCCTGCTTGGTCCGTCGGGTTGCGGCAAGACAACTACCCTCAAGATGATAAACAGGCTCATCGAGCCGACGGGCGGAGACATTCGCATCGATGGTCACAGCATCGCCACCATGGATCCGATAGCACTGAGGCGCAGCATCGGGTACGTTATCCAGGAGACTGGCCTGTTTCCTCACTACACGGTCGAAGCGAACATCGGGGTTGTGCCACGCCTGCTCGGATGGGACAGCAAGCGTATCCGGGCAAGGACAGATGAGCTGCTGGAGCTCGTGAATCTGAAGGCGGCCGAATACCGCGGCCGGTACCCGAACGAGTTGTCGGGGGGCGAGCGCCAGCGGGTGGGTGTCGCTCGTGCTCTGGCGGCGGACCCCGCCATACTGCTCATGGATGAGCCGTTCGGTGCAATTGACCCCATTAACCGGCGCAGCCTGCAGGACTTCTTCCTCCGTCTTCAAAGCGACCTTCGTCGGACTGTAGTGTTTGTTACGCACGACATCGGAGAGGCAGTGAAACTCGGAGACAACATTGCCATTATGCGCGACGGCCATCTCGTGCAGATGGACACGACGCACGAACTGCTGGAGCACCCGGCTGATGCTTTCGTGACCCAGCTTCTTGGCGCGACGCGTTCCAGCGAGCAGGTGCTGCTGTCTCGTGCAGCCCGCTACGTCGATACTGCATTCGTTGTCATGTCAACGGAACAGTTGCGCGGCGCAGGAGGCATCGGCGACGCTCCGCTTGTCGTTCTCAAGGACGGAGACACCATCAGGGGGTACCTTGAACAGGGCCAGGACATCGCGTGCGACGACCCGGTTGATGCAGTCTGCACCTTCGAGACCGTCAGCGGCAATGCGACCCTTCTGGAGGTGGTCAGGACGCTGCTGGCATCCGGCAGGAAGCGGGCCATTGTCGTCGACCGGGACGGCGGTGTTCTGGGGACCTTGAGTGTGCCCATGATTGTGCACATCATGGAGGGAGTCCTGCAGTGAGTGCGTTCCGCTATCTGGCTCAGAACTGGCCCGAAGTAAGCGCCAAGATTACTCAGCACCTGTCCATCGTGGGTGCAGCCGTCCTGGTGTCGCTGGTGACCGGCGTGGTTCTGGGGATTCTGTTTACCCGTCCGGGACTGAAGCGGGTTGGTCAGGCACTGGTTGGCATTACCGGCGCGGCTCAGGCAATCCCGAGCATCGCTGTCATTGCCCTCATCTTTGCGTACACAGGCATCGGTGCACGAACGGCAGTCATTGCTCTGTCCCTCTATGGGATTGTTCCTATTCTCTTCAACGTTGTCTCGGCCCTCCTTCTGGTTCCCGCGGAAATGCTGGAAGCCGGCATGGGTGTCGGCATGACTCCGGTTCAGGTCCTCGTCCACGTAGAGCTTCCCCTTGCTGCGCAGTCGATTGTGACAGGGCTGCGTACGACAGTGACGCTGGACATTTCCACAGCGACTGTTGCGTCGGTGGTTGGCGCGGGAGGTCTGGGAGACATCATCTTCGTAGGTCTCAGCGTTGTGCGGCCCGACATGATTGTCGCGGGCACACTGCTTGTCGCAGGGCTGGCAATCCTGTCCGATGCGGGGTTGGCGCTTGTCCAGAGAAGAGTAGTTTCGCCCGGTCTTTTGCACGTACCCTAGGAGGTATCCATGCGTCGATGTGCTGCTCTTGTTCTCGTCATCGTACTTGTCGCAACAGTAGGTCTCAGCGGCTGTTCGTCGCCGCAGGGCAAGTCCATCACCATTGCCAGTAAGGACTTTACGGAAGGCTATGTCTTGACATCTCTGGTCGCTGGGCTCCTGCAAAATGCTGGGTTCACGGTCAACGAGAAGGCCGGGATGAAGACGCTCATCATCCGCACTGCTCTTCTTTCCAAACAAATTGACGCCTACGTGGAATTCACGGGGACAGCATGGACGACTCATCTCAAGCAGACGGAGGTCATCCGTGACCCGGTCCAGCTGTTTGACGCCGTTCGCAGGATGGACCTTGCGGACAATGGGATAGACTGGGTGTCGCGAATCGACTTCAACGACACGTATGCGCTGGCAATCCGACCGGCCGATGCAGCAAGGTTCGGCAATTCCATCTCCAGTCTTGCAGCCTATGTGGCCGGACACCCGGACGAACCGCTGTTTGCTGTCAATGCCGAGTTCTACCAGCGCCCCGATGGGTTCCCGGCGCTCACTGCGTTTTATGGTATGTCGATTCCATCCAGCCGCGTCAAGATCATGGACGCGGGCCTGACCTATCAGGCGCTGAGCGATGGTCAGGTCGATGTGGCGATGGTGTATGCCACGGACGGATTGCTCAGGAAATTCGGCCTGACGGTGCTGGACGACGACAAGTCATTCTTCCCGCCATACAATCCAGCCCTGTGCATCCAGAAAGATGTGCTCGCCAGGTACCCGGAGATTCCGGATATTCTCGCTCCGCTCACCACAAAGTTGACGACGCAGGATATCATTGACCTGAACTACGCTGTGGTTGTTGAGGGTCAGTCTCCTCAAGCGGCGGCCGAGCGGTATCTGAAAGAGAAGGGATTGGTCAAGTAGAAGGAAGTGAACTGGTGAGTATGAACCTGGTTCCGGCGCAACTGCGGGCTGCGATGCAACGGGTGGCCGCGGTGGCGGAGCAAGTGGAGACGGTAATTCATGGCAAGCACGAGGAGGTGCTGCTGTCGCTGGTGCCACTGATGGCAGGCGGGCACCTGCTGCTGCAGGACGTGCCGGGCGTCGGCAAGTCGACACTGGCCCAGGCACTGGGGCAGTCCATCGGTGCCACATTCAGCAGGATTCAGTTCACATCGGACCTTCTGCCAGCCGACATTCTGGGTGTGAATGTGTTCGAGGCGGGCGTGGGAGACTTTCGCTTCCGCCAGGGACCTGTGTTCGCGAACATTGTCATGGCAGACGAGATCAACCGGGCGAGCCCCAAGACGCAGTCTGCCCTCTTGGAGGCAATGAACGACCGCCAGGTGAGCATCGATGGAACAACATGGAAGCTTCCTGACCCTTTCTTCGTCATTGCGACCCAGAATCCCGTCGAATATGCAGGAACCTATCCTCTGCCTGAAAGTGAGCTGGACCGTTTTCTTCTCTGCATGGCCATCGGATACCCGGACACTGACGCAGAGCGGAGGATTCTTGCTGAGCGGCCGATTCGTCAGCGCAATGCGCCTCTGGAGCCTGTGGCGACAGTGGACGACGTGCTGAAGATGCAGGAGGCTGTCGACCAGGTCACGGTCGCGCCAGCTATCCTGGACTACCTGCTTGCGTTCGTGCATGCGACGCGCGAGGAACCCCTTTTCGAGGTTGGCGTGAGCCCTCGGGGTTCCATCGACCTGCTGCGGTCTGTGCGTGCATGGGCTCTCCTACAGGGGCGTGCCTTTGTCGTTCCCGATGATATCAAGACGATGGCGCCCTTCGTTGTTGCACATCGTATCGTGCGCCGTGGCAGCCGCCGCGGGGCGACGCAGGCGGACCTGGGTCACGTGTTCGAGCGAGTGCCCGCGCCTGCCTGACACAGTCATGGAGATTCGCATCAGGCGGCGTCATCGGTCAGAGCGTCTGACCAGAAGTGGCCTGCTGCTGTTTCTGGCGATTGTGTCTATTGGTGCCGTGGCTGTGAATTCGGGGAACAACCTTCTGTACCTTGTGTTCAGTACTCTCCTGTCCTTCCTCATCCTGTCCGGAATCCTGTCAGTCATAAACCTTCAACATGTGCAGGTGTCCCTGGATGCAGCGGGAGACGTTGTTGCGGGGCAGCCGTCCCTGCTCGTTCTGCATGCCAGGGTTGGCGGCAGTTTTCCATTGTTCTTCGCCCAGCTGCGCGCGCGCCTGAGCGGCGCGACATGCGCCGTCGACTGCCCGTATGTCCCAGCGCGCTCGGGGCAAGAGTTGACTTGCTCCGTGGTTGTTCCAAGACGCGGACGCATCACGGGCGTCGCCGTCGTGCTGTCGTCCGTGTTTCCGTTTGGAATTGTTGAGATGCGTCGCGAGCTGCCAGCGACGGGCGAACTTGTTGTCTATCCTGCGGTGTTGCCTGTCCAGGTCCAGATTCAGGCCGGTCAGGAGGAACACCGGCTGGAACAGTCGCGGGGTGGTGGCGACGGGGATTTCTTCTCACTGCGTCGGTACCGGTCTGGAGACGATGTGCGCTCCATTGATTGGAAAGCATGGGCGCGCAGCGGCAAGCCGTATGTTGTCGAGCGCGAGGCGCGCTATCAGCATGAGACTGTGGTGTATCTCGAGACAGCACGTTCCGCGTGGGCAGATGATGCTGCGTTCGAGACGGCGGTGACCAAGGTTGCGAGTGCTCTCACGCAGGCCTTCGAGGCTGGTGATGCGGTGGCGCTTGCTCTCCCTGGGCGCTTTGTCCACGGGCGCGGTCGCAGGGCCTGGCAAGAGGCCATGGAATTGCTGGCTGATGTGGAGTTATCGTCTGGCACCCCGTCGTCGCCGCCCAGACACAGCGTGACGGCGGAGGACATTGTGCTGCTGAACGAGGGCACATGAGCCGCCTGGACCCCCGCAGGCTGTTGGGTTTTGTGCTGGGACTGGTTGCTACGGGCTTTCTGGCGCTTGCCGAGCCATGGTACGGACTGTACGCGCTGGGTTTTGTCGTTGCGCTGCCTCTTGCAGGGCGGGTGCGCGGGCGCTGGGCCCGTCATGCTGTCGAGTCGCTGCCTCTTGCGTGGTTCCTGACGCTTGCTATCCTCGGCACCCAGCTCTTTGGCCTGCTGGCTCAGTCGATGCTGATCGCTCTGCTGTCGAGGTTCCTGCTCACGGAGAACACACGCGACCAGCAGGGACAGGTGCTCATTGCTCTCTTCATCACGGTACTGTCTGCGGCGGGCTCCATTTCCATTGCCTTCGGCTTCCTGCTCGTTGTGGAGTTTTGCACAGCAACGCTGCTGCTCATCGTGGCCCAGTTCCCTGACCGGGTTCCGCATCTCAGCGCTGGGTTTTACTGGACGATTCTTGCGGGCACAGCCGTGTCATTTTGTCTTGCGGGCCTTCTGTTTTTCGGTCTGCCACGGGTAGCGGTAGGCACGAGCCGGGGAAACCCAGCCCTCATAACGCAGACAACAGGTTTCTCACGCGACGTCACGATTACGCCGGGGGCTGTCGAACAGGACCAGACGATTGTGATGAGAATTGAGCCCCTGGTCTCGGGTGCGAACATCCCGCTGCCGGCCTACATATCCGGCCTGCGTTATACGACGTTCACAGGGAAACAGTGGCTGGTGGAAACAGGTCGCCCTGAGCGACTCTACCCGCTGAACGGAGTGGACATGTTTGTAGTGGGAAGCGGAGACGCAGACAGATTCACAACGGTGTACCTGGAACCGACCGGGACCGACGTACTGTTTGGCCTTGACCACGTTGTGAGCGTCAGGGGAATGTTCCAGCAGCTCAGGACCGACGATGAGGGCAATGTCCTGCTGGAGGCGCCAGTGTTCAAGACCATACGGTACGATGTGGGTTCTCTGGACACGGCGGGTACGTTCAGGTCGGACCGGCCGGTTGACGCGGCTCGCTACCTGCAGGTTCCGAGACTGTCACCGGCTTTCGAGGACATCGCCTCGCGTGCGACACAAGGAACGACGGTGCGGGAGAAGGCCAGTGCAGTTCAGGCGTACCTGACGGACAACTACATCTACTCGCTCAGCCCGACGGCAACCTCGGTAGAGGACTTTGTCGTAAACAACAAGACCGGGTACTGTGAGCACTTTGCATCTGCGATGGCGCTTATCCTGCGCAGCGAGGGGGTGCCCTGCCGACTGGTTTCCGGGTTTGTTGCCACCGAGTGGAACAGTACATCGGGGTACCTCATTGTCCGGGCGAGCGATGCACATACTTGGGTCGAAGTGCTGGATGGAGCCACGTGGCGGCGTTACGACCCTACACCCGCATCGTTTCAGAAGGTCTCCCAGCGCGCAGATTTCCTTGACAGTCTTCGCATGGTCTGGTACCGCACTGTCATCACCTACGACCTGAGCGCGCAGCTGGAAGCTGCGAGAAGTCTGAACACGCTCTTTGGAGGTATCGGAAGCGCCGTTTCGGGGACCGTTGAGAGACTCCGTACGGCCGCTCTGGGGCTTGTTCGCAACTGGCGCTTCCTTGCCTTTGCAACCGTGGCCGCATTCGTTGTTCTTGTCGCCATGAAACGCTTGTCCGGCAGACGCCATGGACACTTGGCAGCTGCTTTCGAGGAACTCGCGGGAGAGCGGCGGCGACCTGGCGAGACGTTACTCGAACTCGCGCGGCGCAGGGATGCGACCGGACATCTCGAAGACCTGGCGTGGCAGGTGTACGCGGTGCTTTTCACAAATGACCCGTCGGCTGCCGCCGAACGACAGATGCTCTCCCTGCTGCGCTCAGAACGCGGCCACCACCTGTAACATCCTGGGGACTGGTCCAAACTGTAACATTCGCCAGCCCCGGGCGGCGCTACATCTGCAGGGGCAGGCCGATAGAAGCCTCGGTGGCTTCCAGGACCATCTCTGTCATGGTTGGATGAGGGTGGATTGCTTCCAGCAGTTGCTCTGCAGTCAGTCCCAGCTGCACAGCGAGGACTGACTCCATGACCAGGTCGGTCGCCTCAGGACAGTACAGGGCCATGCCAAGAACATGGTGCGTTTCCGCGTGTACCAGAACTTTGGCGAACCCGACGCTTTCCTCCATGGTGCGCGCCTTCCCGCTTGCACTCACCGGGAACGTTCCGACCTTGTACGGCGTGCCTTCCGCGCGCAGTTCTGCCTCCCTCTTGCCTACGATGCTGATTTCGGGGTCTGTGAAGACAACAGAAGGGACAGCAGTGTACTCCATGCGGCTGTCGCGGCCTGCGATGTTCTCTGCTGCGACAACCCCCTCTCGCTCGGCGACATGCGCCAGCATGAAGGTGCCCTTGACGTCACCGACAGCGTAGATGCCGGGAAGGCTCGTGCGCATGTGGTCATCAACTACAATGCCTTTCGAAGTTGTCGCAATGCCAAGCGCTGAAAGCTCGGGGCCGATCACTGCCTTCCGCCCGATAGACAGAAGAACGTGCTGCCCGTGCACCTCCTGGGTTTCCCCGTTCACCTCCAGCGTAAGCTGATACCCTTCATTGTCTGTCACGACGGTCTGCGTTTTTGCCCCGGTCACAATATGCACTCCCCGCTTCTGGAGCGTCGCTGTGAGCATCCGAGCGAGGTCCTCGTCCTCGGCGGGAAGAATGTGCGGCATGAGCTCGACGATCGTGACCTCGGTACCGATAGCGCTGAAGAACGTGGCCATCTCGACACCGATTACCCCGCCTCCAATGATGACAAGGCTCTTTGGCTGGTCTGAGATACGGAACAGGTCATCGCTGGTCCATATGCCGGGGTCAGTGAACGGGGGGAACCTGGCCGGCACGCTGCCCGTCGCAATGATGATGTTCCTGGCCTCAACCACCTCCCCGGTGGCGTCCAGGAGAACGTGTGTCGGGTCCCTGAGGGTAGCGTGGCTCGCATAGACCTGGATCCTGTTCTTTTTCATAAGGTACTCGATGCCCTTGCGGAGACGGAGCACGACCTGGTCCTTGTGACTCATGACTGCTGCAAAATCGAACGTAACGGCCTCCGCGTGGAGCCCGAACTTCTGGGCCTCCTGCATGCGGGTCAGCAGTCTGCTGCTGGCAAGCATCGTCTTCGTCGGAATGCAGCCCGCGTTTGTGCAGGCGCCTCCCATGGCAGCCTGCTCGGCGAGCGCAACGGACAATCCCAGTTGGGCTGCCTTGATTGCCGCCACGTAACCGCCGGGTCCTCCACCAATGACCATCAGATCTACCATCACGACCTCCTCATCCTGCGTGTGCCATGCCTATGGCCTATGGTATCACGAAATGACCGAAGCGGCGAGCACCGGACTGCCACGCGGCAGCAAGCGATTACAACCATGGGTTCTCGCCGAGTTCAGCGCTGACACTGGTCGGCTCGCCATGTCCAGGAAAAATACGCGTTGCAGGTGGCAGAGTCATGAGTGTGGCCCGGATGCCGGCGAGCAGCTGCTCGAATTCCTCCTGGTCAGGAGTGCGTCCAACACTTCCGGCAAAGAGAGTGTCTCCTACAAAGGCATGGTCGCTCGCAATGAGAACTGTACTGGCGGGCGTGTGTCCCTCGATCGTCGCAACATGGTAGAGAATGTGTCCCAGCGGCAAGTCCTGGCCGGCCACGAGTGGAGAGGCCTGCGCTTTCATGGAGAATGTTGAACCAAGCTGGGCCGCATAGCTTTCGGCGGGGTCCCTGGCAAGCAGCGCCTCTCTGGGGTTCATGGCCAGGGTTGCGTCGGGGAAGCGCGCCATGACGGCGTCGACCCCCGCGACGTGATCCACGTGGCCGTGAGTGCAGACGACCCACCGCAGACGTCCATTGGATCCTTCAATGGTCGTGGCGACCCACTCCAGTTCACGGTTGGCCGTCATGCCAGGGTCGATGAGCATGAGCTCGGTGCCTGATTGTACGACGTAGCAGTTAGTGAGCAGTGGACCAACGGGCATGCGCGTCACCGTTGCTCCTGCCATTGTTTCACGGACTGATTCCATTGGCTCCTCCTGAGAGTATGGTAGCAGTATATTCATGCCGTGAAGGAACACAGGGTGGCATGAGTGTGACCTGTGGGATGGTCCGTCATGATTGTGGGCGGGTACCAGCGCACCGTTCATGCACAGGACCGGGCGGCCTCGCTATACTGTGCGTGGTACCTCGATGGTGTACGGGATTTCGGGGATGTGACAGACTCCGGGGCCAGAGATAGAGGACACAGGAGACAACCGATGGACAACACAGGCAAGTCAGACGAACGACGCCAGCACGCTGACCTGGTGCGAGCCTTCAAGAACAACCCGGCGACGTTTGTCCGCCAGGTGGAACAGGCATGTCCTGCCGGCCTTTCACGGGGGGAACACCTGCTGGACGCCGCGGTGGACCTCGCTGAGCAAGGCGAATTCAAGCCTGCCCTGGCACTGCTGGAGAGGGCTGCAGAGTTGTACGAGGGAGCGCATGACGACGCCGGGTTGGCACGCGCCTATGTCAACATGGGGCCCCTGTACGGGATGCTCGGGGAGCTGGAACGGGGTGTTTCCTATTCCCTGAAGGCTGAGGCTCTCGCAACAACGCTGCAACCCGACCCCGAACTCACGCTGCACTTTGCCAGCGACCTCGGCGGCATGTACACCGAGCTGGAAGAATGGGAGCGTGCGATGCACTACTTTGAGCTCGCACGCACGACGGCGCAGGTCATGGGAAACAGGGAGCTCGAAGCAGATGCGCTGCTTGTCATGAGCCAGGTGGCCATAGCCCAGGGGGACGCCGACACTGCACGCACGCTTGCCGGTCACGGGAAGGCACTGGGAGAGGAGCTGGGCGACACGCTGTTCAAAGCGCGCGCCCTGCAGACGATGGGCGATGCAGATGCGCTGGAAGGGAACTACGAACAGGCTGTCCAGGTGTTCCTCCAGGCGCTGGAGCTGGAAGCACTGACGCCCGACCTCGAACTGCGCCAGCAGCTTCTGTGGGAACTGAGCGAGGCTTATGAGGAACAGGGAAATGCAGACCTTGCAGAAAGGACACGCAGCCAGGCCGCAGAGCTGGGCGGCGGGGAGGACGATGGTTTGGCAGATGCGGACGACTGATGGTTGATGTCGGGAAGGCAGCGTACGTGAACAGACAAGGAGGATGAGATGGCGTACGAACGTGAGTTGAGAGAAACGGCAAAGGCTCTTGTAGCACCTCGCAAAGGAATCCTGGCGGCAGACGAGAGCATCGGGACTATTGGCAAGCGCTTTGCCAAGCTGGGCATACCGTCCACGGCAGAGACACACAGGATGTACCGGGACATGCTGTTTACCACCCCCGGTATTGAAGAGTACATTTCAGGCGTGATTCTGTTTGATGAGACAATCCGTCAGGAATCGCTGGGTGGAACGCTGTTCCCGAAGCTGCTTGCCGAGCGTGGCATTATCCCTGGCATCAAGGTAGACACAGGAACGACCGACATGGCGCTTCACCCCGCTGAGAAGGTCACACAAGGTCTGGACGGTCTTCGGGAACGTCTGGCCGAGTATCGTTCGATGGGAGCACAGTTCACGAAATGGCGCGCAGTCATCACCATCGGGGCAGGTATTCCAACAGAGGCCTGTGTCTCAGCGAATGCGCACGACTTGGCGCGGTATGCCGCGCTGGCTCAGGAGGCAGGTCTGGTTCCCATCGTCGAGCCTGAAGTGCTGATGGACGGAGACCACGACCAGGAGCAATGCGAAGTCGTCACGGCGCATGTTCTTGGGGCTGTGTTCAGGGAACTTGTCCGTCAGGGTATCCTGCTCGAAGGGATGCTGCTCAAGCCAAGTATGGTCATTTCGGGGAAGGCATGCGTGCGGCAGGCGGGTGTCGAAGAAGTCGCGGAAGCCACCCTGCGAACATTGCGTCGCACAGTACCAGCAGCCGTTCCTGGCATTGTCTTCCTGTCAGGCGGGCAGTCGTCGGAAGTGGCCACAGCTCATCTCAACGCCATGAACAAGATGGGGCCGCACCCATGGGAGCTGAGCTACTCATACGGGCGCGCACTTCAGGAACCTGCCTTGACAATCTGGCATGGCGACGAGGCAAACGTTGCCGCTGCTCAGAAAGCCTTCCATCACCGGGCCATGTGCAATAGCGCAGCCCGGACTGGGGCGTACACGGCGGAAATGGAGCAGGCCGAATAGCACCAGGAAACCATGTTCCCGTCAGCGGAATGCCCGCTGACGGGAACAGTGAGGAGGAGGAGTGGCGGTTCTCAGCCGCCCAGGTAGGCTTTCTTCACGTCGGGGTTGCTCTGGAGCTCGCTCGAAGTGCCTGCAAGCACCAGACTGCCAGTTTCCAGAACGTACCCACGGCTTGCAATTGAGAGCGCTTTTGTAGCGTTCTGTTCGACCAGCAGGATGGTCTTTCCCAGGTGGTTGATTTCGGTGATGATGCCGAAAATCTCTTCCACCAGTACAGGCGACAGTCCCATGGAAGGTTCATCGAGGAGCAAGAACGGGTTGTTCTGCATGAGACCACGGCCGACAGCGAGCATTTGCTGCTCACCGCCGGACAGCGTTCCTGCGATTTGCCTGCGCCGCTCCTTGAGTCGCGGGAAGAGAGCGAAGACCTTGTCCTGGTTGGGACCTGCGGTCTTCTTGTCCTTGACAGAAGAGAGTGCGACGTCCAGGTTCTCCTGAACCGTGAGGTTTCCAAAGATACCGCGCCCCTCAGGTACGTGCGAGATGCCCATGCGTGCGATAAGGTGCGGTGGCGTGTGCGTAATGTCGTGCCCGTCATAGACGATGGCACCCGTGGATGATCGGAGGATACCCGAGAGAGCGCGAAGGGTTGTGGACTTGCCAGCACCGTTGGCCCCGATGATGGTAACAATCTCGCCCTTCTCCACGGTGAAGGAGACATCTTTGAGCGCGTGAATCGAGCCGTAATACACGTTGATGTTCTGGACTTCGAGCAGCATGTCAGGCCCCCTTTCCAAGGTATGCTTCGCAGACCCGGGGGTCATTGCGTACGTACTCCGGTACGCCTTCGCAGATGGTTTCTCCAAAGTCCATGACCTTGATACGCTCGCAGACGCCCATGACAACTCTCATCTGATGTTCGATCAGCAGGATGGTGAGGTCGAACTGGTCACGCAGCCAGCGGATCATCGTCATCAGTTCGTCGGCCTCGGCCGGGTTCATGCCCGCCGCCGGCTCGTCGAGGATAAGAAGTTTCGGTTTGGTGGCCAGCGCGCGGGCGATCTCGAGGCGGCGCTGAGCACCATAGGGCAGCGAGCCGG
Source organism: Candidatus Cryosericum sp. (assembly GCA_035403525.1). Classification (GTDB taxonomy): domain Bacteria; phylum Caldisericota; class Caldisericia; order Cryosericales; family Cryosericaceae; genus Cryosericum. Next base: position 30,815 of record DAONFE010000006.1, on the reverse strand, counting down.
ACACGTTGTCTGCCTGCTGCTCCAGATGGAAAATGCGCAACAGGTCGATCGCATAGTCATCGACCATGCGCTCGCCCTCCCAATACTTCCGGGTGTGCAGGAACGAGTCCATGTTTCCGTAGGGCATCCGGAAGTGATACGCGATCTTGATGTTGTCGATGACGCTCGACTGGGTGAACAGTCTGATTGTCTGGAACGTGCGCGCTATGCCCAGTTGCGTTATCTGGTGCGTCTTCTTGCCAACAATGCTCTGTCCGTCAAACACTATTGTGCCCTGGGTAGGACGGTAGACGCCGGTGATGACATTGAAAACGGTGGTCTTGCCGGCGCCGTTCGGACCGATAAGCCCTACGATTTCGCCATGCTCCAGGTGAATGTTGAAGTCGGATACCGCACGCAGACCTCCAAAAAACTCAGTAAGGTGCTCGATCTCAAGGAGTGCCATTATGCGCTGGCCTCCTTTCGCTGATGCTGAGGAATCAGAATGAAACTGAATTCCTTGAGCCCCATGATGCCCTCCGTCCGGAAAATCATGGTCAGGATAAGGACCAGGGGGTACACAACCAGACGCCACTGCTGCAGGTTGCGAAGCAGTTCAGGGAGCAGAGTGAAGATGGCAGGTCCAATAATGGCCCCGCTGAGCGACATGGAGCCGCCTACATACAGGTAGATCAGGTATTCCAGCGATTTGACGAAGCTGAAGTTGTCGGGATGGATGAACTGAAGCAGGTGGGCAAAGACTCCTCCTGAGACGCCTGCAAAGAAGGCCGAGAACACGAAGACCAGGACCTTCTGCTGCGTCGTATTGATGCCCGAGGCTTCGGCTGCAATCTCGGAATCCCGCACAGCCTTCATGGAACGGCCGTGTGATGAGAAGATGTAGTTGCGCATCAGCACGACGCTGACAATCGTAAAGACGAAAATGACCTCGAGGTTCGTGAACTTGGGAATGCCTCCCAGTCCGCGCGGTCCTCCCAGAAGCGGGGTGACACGGATGACCGTCCGAATAAGTTCGTTCGCAGACAGCGTCACAATAGCAAGGTAATCGCCCTTGAGGCGCAGTGACGGGGCTCCGACGAGATACCCGGCACCTGCTGCAACGACGCCTCCCGCGAGTATGGCGAGGACAAAGACGGGGTACCCCACCCACGGGTTGGAAGTCCCTACATGCATCCAGACAGTCGTAATGAGCGCCGATGTGTAGGCGCCGACTGCCATGAAGCCTGCGTGCCCGATGGAAAACTGCCCGGTGAAGCCATTGACCATGCCAAGGCTCACCGTCATGACGATGTTGATGCCCACGAGTGCGAGCAACTGGACGTAGTATCTGTTCAGCAGGGGCTCATCGCCGAATAACGGGACCGTACTCAAGATCTTGATGACGGCATATGCAAGCACAAACACCAGGACAGTCGCCAGCGTGCGGTGTGAACGGAAGAAGCGCATCTCACACCTTCTCGGGCGTAAAGGTGCCCAGGAGGCCACTCGGCCGAATCAGCAGAATACCAACCAGGATGGCAAAAGCTATGCCATAGCCAAGATTGGAGTCGACCGATGTCGCGAATGCTTCCGAAATGCCCATGATGTATGCTCCCAGGACAGCTCCGGGGATGTTCCCGATGCCGCCCAGGACAGCCGCAATGAACGCCTTTATTCCGGGCCATGTGCCCAGGAACGGTGATGCAAGCATCCCATAGGTAGTTCCATAGAGAACGCCCGCCGCGCCGGCAAGCGCGGGTCCAATGAGGAATGCGGTGCTGATGACAACATCAAGGTTGATCCCCATGAGACTGGCAGTGGCCTTGTCGAACGAGACGGCGCGCATCTGTTTGCCGATAAGCGTCTTGTTGACAAACCAGAACAGAAGCAGCATCAACAGGACGGACACGCCGACGTCAAGGAGCAGGACGTTGGACACGGACAGCCCCAGACTCCCAGGAATCTTAATCTGCTTGGTTACAATCAGGTCGGGGAACTTCCGGAAGGTCGGCCCGAACACGAAGGGCAGCGAGCAGAAGTTCTCAAGAAACATCGATACGCCAAGCGCGGTAATCAAGGCGGACAGCCTTGACTTGTACCGCAGTGGGCGGTACACCAGTTTCTCCATGACGAACCCCAGCAGCCCCGTGACTACCATGGCACCAACAATGGTCGGGACAAATGCACTGCCGAATACCTTCGTCATGACAGGTGCCAGAAAGAACCCCATATAGGCTCCGACCATGAAAATGTCCGCATGAGCGAAGTTAATGAGCCGGAGAATGCTGTACACCATCGTATAGCCCAGAGCAATCAGGGCATAGATACTACCGATTTGTATTCCGTTGATCAGTTGTTGCAGGAACTGGCCCATGTTTTCTCCTCCAGCTGGCGGCACCGCGTGTCTGGTGAGGACCGCGCGGTGCCGAGATGCCTCACACCATTACGGATTCACTGTTGCCAGATAAGTCTGCTGACCATCCTTGATTTGAAGAATGTACGCAGCCTTGATGGGGTCGCGGTTTTCGTTGAACTTGTAGGCTCCCGCGATACCCGAGAACGTGGTGTTCTGAAGGGCATTACGAATAGTTGCGCTGTCTGACGAACCGGATGTCTTGAGAGCGTCGAGCAGCAATCCCGCGGCGTCGTAGGACAGAGCGGCGAATCCATCCGGCGTCTCTCCATACTTCGCCTTGTACTGGGTGACGAAAGCCTGGACCTTCGGGCTCGGGTCATCTTTGGAGAAATGGTTGGTAAAGATCGCGCCTTCCACGGCGGTGCCGCCAATCTTGACGAGATCTGGCGAATCCCAGCCATCACCACCGCCCACGGGAACGTTCAGACCCATCTCGCGCGCCTGCTTGCAGACAAGGGCGTCGGAAGCATAGTACCCGGGCAGGTACAGGAACTCGGGGTTGGTCGCCTTGATCTTCGTAAGCTGGGGCTTGTAGTCGACGGTCTTGTCCTCGTCGGTAAAGGCTTCATATGAAACGATCTTCCCGCCGTTCTTCTCGAAACTGGCCTTGAAGTTCTCCGCAAGGCCCTTGGTATAGTCGTTGCCATTGTCGTACAGCACAGCGGCTGTCTTGAGCTTCATGTCGTTCCAGACATAGTTGGCCATGGCGGTTCCCTGGAACGGGTCAATGAAGCAGGCTCGGAAGATGTAGTCGCCGACAAGAGTGACCTTTGGATTGGTGGAGGTCGGGGAGATCATGGGGACTTTGTTGTCCTGGCAGATGGGTGCCACGGCCAGAGAGACCTTGCTCATGATGGCTCCAATGATTCCGACGACTTTATCCTGGTTGATGAGTTTCTGGGCTGCGCTTGCGCCGACCTCGGGAGAGCCGGCGTCATCCTCGTTGATGTAGTTGATGGTCGTCTTGACACCATCAATCGTAGCTCCACCGGCGGCGTTGAATTCCTCGATGGCCATGGCTATGGCGTTGCTGCTCGATTTGCCGAAGGTGGCAGAACCACCGGTCATGCAGCAGACACTGCCAACATTGATAACCTTTTCTTTCGGCGTTCCTCCGGTACCAGAGCATCCAGCCGTGACACCGACAACAAGGGCGCAGACAAGGAAAATCGCAAGCAGTCTTCTCATAGTTTCTCCTCTCCTATAGCGAAATGAGTTTGAGTGCTGCAGAATGACACATCAGGCTTGCGGTCCTGGCTGCACCTCCCTCCCAAGATAGCAGGAAGACCTCGCAGCAAGCTCAGAGCGAGGTCTTTGTTCTTCGATGGGCAGGAAGAGCTTGGGTCTCTCCCCATGAAAAAGCCCGGGAACGATGGGTCCCGGCGGATCCAATGTGCAGGTATCGGGGACAACCCGCACGTGCAGACCGGATGGATGTGGCGAATCCACGAATGAGACCAAGGAGGGAAACGTTCGGATAACCATAAGCCATTGTTGCAGACGGACCAGAAAAGTCAAGAGGGAACAGTCAGTGCTAACAGAGGGTCCAGCCCGTGGTCCTGGAGAACCACGACCTGAGGTGTGCCAAGTGGGGACCGGGTCCCCGCCGGGGTCCCAGAACGGAGCGCTGCAGCATGGCTGAGGAGCCAGGCACAGGCGGCGATCCCAGTGAAGCATCTTCATGAGACAAATCCAGGCATGGAACGCAGCGCTTGGATAGCGTCCATTCAGCACCCCATCGGGTGTGTATCTGTTCCTTCCACTGCTGCCTGCATGATGTGAATGCTCAACCCCTCTTCCGCATACTATCACAAGCGTGAAAGAATTGTCAAGAGTACGCGGCCGCAGGTGCCCTGACGTCACCATGCTCGTTATCGCTGGGCCGCTTCAGGGAGCGGCCCAGCTCCGGGCCAATACTGTGTTTCAGCCGTAGCACTCTGGCTGCCGACTGTCCTGAGCAGGAAAAGGCAGGCAGGCCGACCTGTGTGCTTGAGGCTTTGCTATGGTTCGATCGTGGTCAGATACTTGAATGCACCATCTCTTACCTGAATGATGACGGCAGACTTTACGGGGTTGCGGTCGCTGTCGAAGGTAATAGTTCCCGATACGCCATGGAAAGTCATGTCTCGAATAGTATCGCGCAGGACCGAGCCGCTCGCGGTGCCGGCAGTCCTGAGAGCCTCAAGAAACAGCTTTGTGGCGTCATATGTCAGAATGGCCGTGGCATCCGGCAGGTCACCATACAGGTCCTTGTACGACTTGACAAAGTTCTGTACCTCCGGGCGCGGATCATCCAGCGACACATGGTCAGAAAAGTAGCAGCCTTCCACGGCAGTGCCGCCGAGCCGGACAAGTTCGGGCGACCCCCAGCCGTCACCTCCGCCGGCGGGGATGGTGATTCCCATTTCACGTGCCTGCCTGAGGCAGGTGGTTGCCGACATGAAGTAGTTGGGCAGATACAAGAACTCCGGGTTTGCAGCCTTGATGTTTGTCAACTGTGGACGGTAGTCGATGGTCTTGTCAGCATCAGTGAATGCCTGCCATGCAACAATCGTGCCCCCGAGCTCTTCGAAGCGGGAGCGAAACACCTCGGCCAATCCCTTGTTGTAGTCGTTGCCATTGTCAAAGAGCACCGCTGCCGTCTTCAGCTTCAGGTTGTTCCAGACGAAGTCTGCCATGACCCGCCCCTGGAAGGGGTCGGTGAAGCACACGCGGAAGATGTAGTCGCCCACCAGGGTGACGTCAGTGGCCGTTGAGATGGTGGCAATCTGCGGCACACCAGCTTTCTGTGCGATCGGGGCGAACGCCAGACTGACCTTGCTCATGACGGCGCCGATAAGACCTATCGCATGGTCCTGGTTGATGAGCTTCTGGGCGGCGCTGGCCCCTACCTCGGGCGAACCCGTATCGTCCTCGACAACAGCCTTGACGGTGGCATGTTCACCGCCCACTGTGGCTCCACCTTCCGCATTGAACTCATTCACCGCCATCGTCATGGCATTCCTGCTGTTGACGCCGTACACAGCAGAACTTCCGGTAACGGGAAAGATGCCGCCAAGAGTCAGGACAAGGTCTGATGCCTTGGATCCGGTCACCTGGCAGCCTTGTGCCACGAGACCGATACAGACAAGCAGGACGAGCAGAACAGCTATGGACTTCCTCATGATGTCTCCTTTCCAGAGTGTGGATATGGTATGGCAGACCATGCGCCGGAACGTACAGGGATGAGAAATCCCGCCCACAGTACTGGGCGGGAAGCGGAGAAGGCTGCCCCGGATGGACGGGTACAGCCTTCAGCGCATGACCATCTGGAAAGGACGCGTGCCGCTATGATTGCGGCGGGAAGGAGTATGCAAGGATAGTCGTGCGCATTGAACTGCCATACCTGACTATAGGGGGTGAGGAACAAAAGTCAAGGCCGCGTTGTACGCAGTTGTGACAGCAAACAGAAAAACGGCCTCTCAGCAAGGAGAAAAGCGGCCTCCCTGGGACGGTTCAGTGGCGGCGCCTGCGTGGGAGGCCGCCACTGACCTGCTCTCTGGCTTGCTAAGGGTTTACGGTTGCCACGAAGACCTGCTGGCCGCCCTTGATACCCAGAACGTATCCTATCTTGACAGGATTCCGGTTTGCATCGAAGCGGTACGTGCCGCCAACACCGGAAAAGCTGGTGTCCTTCAGCGCATCCCTGATTGCGGAGCCTTGCGTCGACCCCGCACGCTTGAAAGCATCGAGGATGAGGCCTGTTGCATCATAGGCCAGTGCCGCCAGCGCATCTGGCGCCATGCCATACTTCTCGGTGTACTTCTTGACAAAGGACTGTACCACAGGGCTGGGGTCGTCCTTGCAGAAGTGGTTCGAGAACACGCCGCCTTCGACAGCTGCTCCTCCGATCTTGACCAGGTCGGGGGAGTCCCAGCCGTCTCCACCTCCAGCAGGAACAGTGAGACCCAATTCGCGCGCCTGTTTGAGAATGGTTGCTGCAGAAGCGTAGTAGTTGGGCAGATACAGGAACTCCGGATTCGCTGACTTTATCTTTGTCAGCTGAGGCTTGTAGTCCACGGTCTTGTCCTCGTCCGTAAATGCCTCGAAGGCAACCACCTTGCCCCCCTTCTGCTCGAACACCGTCCTGAAGCTTTCGGCGAGACCCTTATTGTAGTCGTTTCCATTGTCATAGAGAACTGCGGCCGTCTTGAGATGCAGGGTGTCCCAGACATAGCTGGCCATGATGGTGCCCTGGAAGGAGTCGATGAAGCAGGCGCGGAAGATGTAGTCACCTACGGCCGTGAGGCTGACCGCAGTGGAGCCGTTCGATACCATCGGGATGCCGCGCTCCTGGCAAATGGGTGCCACCGCAAGCGATACCTTGCTCATGAGAGGACCCGATATGGCGATGACCTTGTCCTGGTTGATGAGCTTCTGCGCAGCACTGGCTCCAACTTCAGGAGAACCTGCATCGTCCTCATTGATGTAGTTTACCGTCGTCTTGATGCCACCAACCATGGCTCCGCCAGCGGCATTGAACTCTTCCACGGCCATTTCGGCCCCGTTCTTGCCGGATGCACCAAACGTTGCGGCTCCCCCCGTCATGGGTTGAATGCCGCCAAGATTGACGACCTGCTCCGCTGGTTTCTGGGCGGTAGATGAGCAACCAGTGCCAATGGTAAACACTAGTGCACAGATGAGAATGCTGCTGAGAATCCTTCGCATGTTGTCTCCTCTATAACTATGGATTGGGTCCTGATGGTAGGGCATGACGTGTGATCAGCGCGCCGCTGATGCACAGTCCTACAGAGCTTGGGCATAGACCGAAAGGGTATCTCAACCCTGAAATCCGACCAGGAAACGCCACAGAGAATGTATCCATAGTGCAGTTTTGTTGGGCCACAGAAAAAGTCAAGAGCGCAGGTCGCGCTGTATGCCCGGGGCGGTAGTATAATGGCCTTGGTAGTTTTGTGTAATCAGGAGGATCCATGAGAGGAACCGCTGCTGAACACAGCTCTTTGAGCGACAGCGCGACAAGAACGGACCACTCGTCGAAGGTCTGGTTCACCGACATTCGCACCCGTCCGGGGCACGGGCTGCTGGACAAGACGGAAGCCGTCATGAGGGCTGCTGGTATCGCAAACATCGATTTCAAGGACAAGTTTGTCGCGATAAAGATGCATCTGGGCGAACCCGGCAACCTTGCATACCTGCGGCCAAACTACGCGGCAAGGGTGGTGCGACTGATTCGAGAGCTGGGAGGCAGGCCGTTTCTCACGGACTGCAACACGCTGTACAAAGGGGGTCGCTCCAATGCCGTTGACCACCTGCAGTCAGCACAGGAGAACGGGTTCAATCGCATTGCAGTTGGCGCTGACGTTATCATTGCAGACGGCCTCAAGGGAACGGACTACCGCGAGATTCCCATTCACCTCAAGCACTGTGAGACTGCAAAAATCGGGACGGCTATTGCAGATGCGGATATTGTCGTATCGCTTACGCACTTCAAAGGTCACGATCAGGCGGGCTTCGGTGGAACTCTCAAGAATATCGGCATGGGGAGCGGCTCGCGGGGCGGCAAGATGCAGATGCACTCTGAGTCCAAACCCCGTATTGACAAGACGCGATGTATTGGTTGCGGAACGTGTCTGCGCTCGTGCCCTCAGGGCGCCATTTCCTGGGACCAGCACCACAAGGCCTCCATCAACTACTCACTCTGTATCGGTTGTGGGCAGTGCGTCGCCGTATGCATGTACGACGCGGCGAAGCCGGTCTTTCGCGGCACCAACGAGGCGCTCAACGAGAAGATTGCGGAGTATGCCTATGCCGTTCTGCGGGACAAACCCTCATTCCATGTTAGTTTCATCATGAATGTCAGCCCGAATTGCGATTGCTGGGTGGTCAATGACGCTGCGATTGTTCCGGATATTGGCATTGCGGCAAGTTTCGACCCCGTCGCCCTGGACCAGGCATGCGTCGACCTTGTCAACGGCGCTGTGGCTCAACAGAACAGCGTTCTCGGGGACAAGCATTACGAACGCGGCGACAAGTTCGCCCATGTGCACGAGGACACCGACTGGGAATCGCAGCTGGTCCACGGTGAGGAAATCGGGTTGGGCACGCGGCACTATCAGCTGGTGACTCTGAAATAGGCGCGCCGTCTGCTGGTGAGGCACAAAGGCTCTGCCCGCTTGTCGAGCAGGGCCTTTCGCATTTTCCGGGGCCCCCTCTTGAAAACGTAAATGATCTCCCTATGATTCCGGTACAGTCAGATTGGTGTCAGAATCCCAGGGGAGGGCTTCGTGACGCAAGGCAGACCGAAGGGCATGAAGGGGTTTACGTGTATTTGGGCGGGCCAGGTGGTTTCTCTCATAGGGTCCGCCATGACTTCATTTGGAATCAGCGTCTGGGCCTGGCAGATCACTGGACGCGCCACAGCACTGAGTTCTGTAGCATTCTTCAGCTTTGCTCCCACAATCGTTATGACCCCGCTTGCCGGCGCTCTGGTCGACCGCTGGAATCGCAAGTGGGCCATGGGCGTTTCAGATGTTGCTGCGGGACTTGGGACTGTCGCCATGCTGGTCCTGTATCTCACGGGCCGCTTGCAGGTGTGGCATCTGTGCGCTATCGGGGCGCTTTCGGGAACGTTTCAGGCGTTCCAGTGGCCTGCATACCAGTCAGCCATCAGCACAATGGTCCCCAGGGAGCAATACGGACGAGCTTCGGGAATGCTGTCGATGGCTCAGAGCGGGGCTGAGATACTTGCTCCAGTTATCGCGAGCGCCATGGTGGTCAACTGGGGACTCGTCCCTGTCTTTCTGTTTGACATCTTCTCGTTCTGTGTTGCGGTTGCACTCCTGCTCATTGTGGAGGTGCCGAATCCGACTGCCTCGGAAGTAGGGTCACAGGCTCGTGGCAGCCTGTGGAAGGAAACCATCTTCGGGTGGAGGTATATCTTCGCCAGAAAACCCCTGTTCCTGCTGCAGTTGAGCTTCTTCCTGTGCAACCTGATCTCTTCGGTCTGCCTTACCGTGTGGACGCCGATGCTCCTTGCTCGAACGAACAACAACGCGGAGATGCTTGGTCTTGTGAATACAGTCTCGGCCGTCGGTGGTGTCGTCGGAGGCGCTATCATGGCAGCGTGGGGTGGTCCTCGCCGCAAGATCTACGGTGTACTGTGGGGCATGGTTTCGGTGTCCGTCCTTGGCCTTATGCTCATGGGAGTTGGCCGCAGCCTTCCCCTGTGGACCATATCGGGGTTCCTGGGGGCATTCATCATCCCCTTCCTCAATGGCTGCAATGATGCAATCTGGCAGGCCAAGGTTCCCCATGATGTGCAAGGCAAGGTGTTCGGAACACGCATGCTGATAGCACAGGTTTCTGTTCCCATTGCCATGCTCGCTGCCGGCCCACTGGCCGACCATGTGTTTGAACCTGCCATGATGCAGGGCGCGAGGCTCGCCGGTATCTTCGGTGCTCTTGTAGGAACCGGCCCTGGAGCAGGGATGGGCCTGATGTATGTGCTTTTTGGATCGCTTGCTTTGACCGTCAGCATCGTGAGCTTCATGATACGGGACATTCGAGAGGTGGAGACACTCATTCCTGACTACGTCCAAACGGCCGAACCGGCTGAGGCCGTGCATGAGTTTACGCCGGTGGAGGCTCGGACGATCGACTGACAGAGGTCTGCGGGAACATGGTGATACCGCAGGTTCCATGTGGCGAATACCGAAGGCAATGCGTGCGGGGCTTGACATCTTTTCTGAAAGTGTTTTTGTCGTACAGTATTGGCAGCAGTTCCTGTAGGTAAGTCAACATCACTTTCAACAAAGGAGATGGCAATGGCTGCAACTGCAAAGAAGGCAACGGAAGTAGTCAAGAAGGTCGTGGCTGCCGCACCCAAGAAGGCGGAGAAGAAGGTCGAGACCAAAGCGCCCATGAAGGCCTCCTGCCGGAAGTGTGCACCGAAGGCAGAATCGGACAAGCCTGTCGGAAAAGTCGCGGGCACGGCCAAGAAAGCTGCCCTCGTCGAAAAGCCTGTCGTGACGAAGACTGTCAAGAAACCAGCAGCGACGAAGGTCACAAAACCCGTGGCCAAGGCGCCTGCCGCTGCAACGTCAGTTGCCAAGAAACCCGCTGTCAAGAAGACCACGACCAAGAAATAGCAACTCACAGATACCTCTGTCATATCGCTGCGGCGGTCATTGACTGCCGCAGCGATATGCGTTCAGGCGCAGGTCCTTCCCCTTGATACGTCAGGTATTCTGAGGCAGGCGGTGAGCATGAAACTACGAGCTGCGGGCTGGAGCGATCGCGGTCTGGTGCGCGAGAACAACGAGGATGCCCTTGGGATGATTGAACAGCAGGCTCCGGAGAACACGGGGCCGTGCTATGTTGTGTGCGACGGCCTTGGTGGCGCCCGTGCAGGAGAGGTTGCTTCCAGCACAGCCGTCGCAGCGTTTTTAGATGCGTGGAGGTCAACTGAGCCTGCCACCGGGGCGGCCGAGCGCCTTGCCGCCGCCGCACAGCGTGCCAACACAGCGGTGTATCAGCTATCGTTGACTGCCCGGTCACTGGAGGGCATGGGTACCACGCTGGTGGCACTTGCTCCCCATGGTGGCCGAGCATATGTGTGCAACGTTGGCGACAGCCGTTGCTACCGTGTTCATCAGGGAACGCTTACGCTGCTCACCCAGGACCACACGCTGGCGGCCGAAATGGTGCGCGAGGGGTTGCTTGGCGCTACTGAGGCAGCAGCATCCTGCTGGAGGAACACGCTCACAAGGGCGGTGGGCACGCAGGCTATGGAAGCAGTCGATGTGGCTTCACACCCGATGGAGGCAGGTGATCGATTCCTGCTCTGTTCGGATGGTTTGTGGAGCGCCGTCCGGGAAGCCCAGATTCTTTCGACCTTGCTCGGGTGTTCCCCGGATGATGCAGCGCACCGACTGGTCGAGCTTGCGAATGAGGCGGGGGGAGCGGATAACGCAACGGCTCTTGTCCTTGCCGTTGAGGCCGACGATGCTCAGGCGGCCGATTAGTGGAAACACCATCGGATGGAAGCTGACACTTGCTGTGGCGACACTCACTGTTTGTGCGGAAGTGAAGCATCCTGCATGGTCATGGCATGGTGTTCTGCTACAATAATCCCACTGCCTGTGCGCAGGCCGCAGGCGGACCTTGGAAACAACAGGAAGAGTGTGTGGAACAGCATGATGATGCATGGCAGCGGCGATGAGCACAGCTACGTCTGAACAAAATCTGTATGCGGTCCTGGGAGTCGAACCGTCCGCTTCCCAGGAACAGATACGCGAGCAGTATCGCGTGCTGGTGCGCAAGTATCATCCGGATCTGCATCCAGGTGACGCGAATGCGGCTCACATGATGGAACAGGTCAACGCTGCGTATGAGGTACTTGGAAACGTCAGTGAACGCCGTGACTACGATGCTCAGCTGCGCCTGTCAGCGGAACGCCCATCTCAACCGTACGCGTCTCCCACGGCAACAGCGGGGCCACAGTCTGCCTGGAACCCAGTATGGGGCGATGGACGGGAGTCGCGGGCGCAGAACGGCGACAGTGATGCATGGTGGGAAGCAATGCGGGCCCAGGAACGGTCACGACGCGGATTTTTTGACGATGTCTGGGCAGATGAGCCAGAGCAGAACATCGCTCAGAGCCAGAGTGGCTGGGTGATCGCAGGAAGAGTTCTCCTGTTCATGGTGCGTATCATCTTTGGTATCCTGTTTGTCGTTCTGCGGCTGCTCAACACGCGCATCGACGACCGTGACCGATACTTCTAGAAAAACAGACAGCCCCTCGGTTGCGAGGGGCTGTCGAGACTCATAGTGCAGTCTATGTCTTACGTTTCAAGATTCGCCGCCAGAGGAGTGCCGCATACCATGCAGTTCGGGTCGCGTGCGACGCGTGCGCCATACCAGCGCAGAATGCTGGGGTGCGTCCACTTGTAACCCATGGCCGGCCAGTTGGCGTAGGCCTCTTCGCGCCGATTTGCCCAGATGTAGAAATCAGAGGCCAGATCCTCATCGACGGAGCTGATGCCCGTCTCCATGCCCCGCGACAATTCGACGAGCGCGAGCTTGACCATCATATTGGCAATGGGCACGATATCCGAAGACAACCCCACCTGAATCATCGCGTTGATTTTCTCTTCCTCTACGTAGGCGGGCAGGACTGACAAGGCCTGCCGCTTCTGCGACATTTCTTCCTCGCGGCCTTGTCCCACGCCGGCTGAGAACACGCAGTTGTAGCAGGGACCCTGCCAGGGCCGGACCCGCAGAACCTCACCCCCTGCTGCTCGCGTGATAGCTCGCCCGTAGAGTGCCACCTTATTGGTGTTGAGTGACATCTGGTTGAGGTTGAAACGGCTTTGATCGTTGTCAGATGCGACGATCAGGAGGTCGGAGGCGCCAACGGCATCCTCTACCTGACTGAGTGCCTGATTGACATTGAGTTCCATAGTAGTTACATCTGCGTACGGGTTCTTCTGCAGCAGCTGATCACGGACTGCAAGCGTCTTGTACCGACCAAGGTCGTTGACACCGCAGACGTGCCGGCTGATGTTGCCCAGCTCGAGCCTGTCAAAGTCGATGAGCGTGAAGTGGCCTACCCCGGCACGTGCAAGTTCCAACGCAACCGGAGAGCCTCCGCTGCCCAGACCCACGATCACGACTCGCTTGTGCGCGAGCGCGGAAACCTCAAGCAAGCCTGCATTGCGACTGTAGAGCTCGGAGCGGCGTGGAACAAACCGAGTTGCAGCGGCGGTTGTTCCGCTCGCCGTGACGAGCAGCCCCTGGCAGACTGGGAGTCCGTCGGGTGCCCTGCTGGCCACCAGGAGCAGGACAGGCTGGCCATCGGGTTCCCCGGCGATTCCCAAATTGCGCAGCAGGTGCTCTTCGTCAACCAGCCCTGCAGCGTCTGCCCGCGTGTAGAAGCAGCGGCACAGGTAGCCGGCAGGAGCAAACGGGGGCTTCTCGGTATAGGCGTGAAACACCGACCAGTCGTCAAAGGCATAGGCTGAACCCTCGGTCCACTCATCTGCTTTCGTGTGTGCCAGCAGTTCCTGGACCTGTTCCTCAAGCACGTACACCAAGGGGCTCATGGCAGTCAGCAGCAGAAGAATCCGTCGCGCGTGGGGTCGTCCGCAGTGACCGTGTCCGGCGATAACCCGGGAGCCTTGGCATCAACGAGCACCAGCTCCTGTGTCCGTGGGTCAAAGACGAGCTTCTTGCTGGTGGGTTTTCCCTGTGCCAGCTGGGCCAGGTGGTCCTGAACACTCTTCGGATCCTTGTTCTCCATTTCTCCTCTCCTCTCTGTCACGCTTCCATGTGTGGCAGGTAATGATCGATGGTGAAACCACTGTCCAGGTGGCCTTCATATGCTTCGAGCCATGCGCGTACCTTCAGCAGGACTTTGGAGAATGTGATGTTTGGACTCCAGTGAGACGCGCTGTAGTGGCAGATTCGCACGACGTCGTTCTCCGGCTTCAGCAGGTGCATGGGATATGACGTGCCCAAGTCGACAAGGGGATGACCGAACCGGTCCCGGAGGACGGGGCTGACGATCTCAACGATTGGGACTGAGTTAGGCAGGTCAGCTGGCACGCGCAGTCGCACCACATACTCGTGGCCAGCATTGGACCTCATCGTTCCCTCCACGACCGCTCGTCCAGGTATGATGCTGTCCTTGAGGACAAATGAGGGAAAGTAGTGGGACAGGATTTCCATTTCCAGGCGCAACCGTGCAGACTGCTGCGACGTCCATGCCATGTGTCCTATCCCCTCCTATCCGGTGTAGCAGAAGAGGTACCAGTCTCTCGGTTCTTCAGGAAGCCTGCGATAAGGTTCTCTGTGCACTCTGTCAACTCTTCAATGCGCGCTGCGGCATCATCGGTACGTTCAACGGTAGTATACAGCGTCCGGGGCGTTTTCCAGGCATCTTCCTGTCCCGGTGGAACATGTGCCGGCTGGTATTCAATGACTGGGTTCACAATGGGGTAACTGTGTGGAAATACGACGTCAAAGATGTATCCGTCGCGTTCGAGGCAGATACTCACGCGACCATCCTCCCGCTGCAGGATCTCCAGTTGAGGCTCGATGGTTGAGAGGCGTTCGAAGAAGAGGTGAAACTCTTTGCGCCCTTCCGGTGTCGACATGAATGAACTCGAGGGAAACGCCGGAGCTGCGGACTCGGCGGGGGCCGCGGAGGCCGAGAACGATGAACTGGGTATGGCCTCAAATACCGCTGTCTTGGTGCGAGGAGCCAGGAACGGAACATCTGTGGCCGCTTCCAGGGCGGCGCGGAGGGGACTGGATCCTGGCAGGAGCAGCCACGTCGTCTGTTCGTACCTTTCAGCACCGCCGGCATGGTAGAGATACCCGCGCAGTTCGACCGTGTCGGCGTTCTCTGCGAACGTGCAGATGGTCAGGAGCCAGGAATGGAAGGCATGCCTTTCCAGAGTGTGCTGCATGGTAACCGAATCGCCGTGTGATGGGACCGAAAGCTTCAGCCTGTGGTGTGAATGCCACGTGCCGATGTGTTGCAGGCCGTGGAGGGTGTGGAGTCTGGTGCCAACCTCGAGCAGATACGGGGATTCCTGGTAGAAGGCGGCATGTTCGTGTTGAGCCCCGGGTCCAGGACCGAGAACGTACTCGATGACGGGTGATCCCGAATGAGTCCAGAAGCCAAACAAATCGCCGCCCGTTTCACTGTCAGGGTAGTCCGAGACGAAGCGTGCCATCATCTCGAGTTCGCCCTCATAGATCAGCGCCTTCTGGCCGCTGGTCTCCCGAGAGGTCGTCCTATGACGATGCGAGCGAGCTACTGACTGGATAAACCGCTTGCTGTGAAGTGTTGGCATAATCCCTCGCAATTCTGTCAAGCTGCCTGTGACAGCCGAGAGTATAGCACAGGAAACATGGGCACCAACAGGCCGCAAATGGGGGCAGACAATCCCTGCTCCTCACTTCTTCCGGTGGGTCGCAGCGGTCTGTCCGGGCAGGCTGCCGACGATGACGCCGGCCACAATACACAAGCCCCCAAGCAATGCCACCGGTTTCATGCGCTCGCCAAGCAGCAGGAACGCGTATACGGAGGACAGCAGTGGTTCGAGGGAGTCAATGATGGCGGCGCGCTGCGCCCCGATCATCGCGATGCCCTGAACGAACAGAAACATGCCACCGGCCGCAGAAAGTCCTATACCGACAAATGCCAGCAGTGACGTCCGTGAGCTGAACACGACGGGGTAGAGCACCGGCTCTCCGGCCGTGAGGAGACACAGCACCAGCGCGGGCGCGAGTTGATTGAAGAGCCCGAGCGTGCGAGGATCTGCTCCTCTTGCTACGTGTTGCGAAAGTACGGCAAAGAGCCCATACGAAACAGTACATGCCAGCATGGTCAGGACGCCGCGCGCAGAAACGCTGCGGAACGTGGCACCAAGCAGCAGGACCAGCCCAACGGCAATTACTGCGACTGAGACGACATAGGTGCGGGTAATGTGCTCGTGCAGAATGAGCCAGGCAAACAAGCCGGCAAAGACAGGATAGCAGTGAAACAGGAACATCGCTGTCGACACGGGCAGCAGCTGTACAGCCATGAAATACAGGAGCGTGGGCCCGGTGACAAAGACGGCGGAGAAGCCGAACATGATGCCTGCCTCGTGCCAGTTCCGAGGAATCAGCAGGCGCCAGTTTGATATACCGATGATCAATGTCAGAACGATGGTGGCGATGACATATCGCTCCTTGAGAAGCTGCAAGGGCGTCAGCTCGTATCGGTAGGCGAACTTGGCCAGCACTGACACACCACTGTAGATAATGGCCGAGGCAAATGCGACGGTGATGCCCCCCGTGTCCTTGTGGCGGGTAGGCTCCATCACGCTGCTCCTCCGCGACGAGACAAAGACCGCAGGCTCCACATGGGTGATGTGGCCAGGCGCCCGCTGTGCAGTTGACGTCTCAAGAGTTCTGGTCCAATCCGGTGTTCTTCCTGAACACCTCGGCGATGTGGCGGCCGGTGGGCGTGGCAGCAAGTCCTCCAAGGGACGTTTCCTTGAGTGAAGACGGCATGTCACGCCCGATGCGCGCCATGACCTGAACGACCTCGTCGAAAGGAACAACCGTACGAATCCCTGCCAGCGCCATTTCCGCGCTGGCAATGGCGTTGACGGCAGCCATGACATTTCGTTTGATGCATGGCACCTCGACAAGTCCTGCAATAGGGTCGCAGACGAGGCCCAGGACGTTTTTCAATGCGAACGCGGCAGCGCTTTCTATGGCGTCAGCCTCATCTGTGAACAAGGACGTCAGGGCAGCCGCTGTCATTGCGCTTGCCGAACCGTTCTCCGCCTGGCAACCATGCTGCGACCCCGACAGGGATGCCTGCACTGCGATGCACTCTCCGATACCCCCGGCGACGAACAGCCCCTGTATTATCTTCAGTTCAGACACCTGGAAGTTGTCTGCGATTGTCAGGTAGGCACCAGGAAGGACACCGCTTGCTCCGGCGGTCGGTGCGGCTACGATCCGACCCATACAGGCATTGTTCTCCGCGACAGCGAGCGTATTGCGTACGACTGTGCTGAAGGGCGTCCCGAGAAGAGAGCCTCCTCCTGACAGGAACTGGTCCATGCGCGCTGCCCCGCCATCGATCATTCCCGAGCGGGTCGTGTTGGCATGGGCAAGGCCCTGACTCAGGGACTCCCGCATGGCCTCGAGTACGGTCTCCATGCGACCGATCACAGTGCTCCGGGAAAGATCCTGGTTTGTCATCTCGTAGAGGAGAAAGAACTCGCCAAGGGTCGCGACGTGGCTGCTCTCCATAGACCTCCGAGCATCTGAGAGCCCGTGGATGCGGATACGCTGAAGGCTCACCGGAGGTTCAGTCTTCTTCGGCCCGCTCATACTCGACTCCCAGTCTGGGAATGGTGACAACATCCGTCACGTGATGATCAGCCCTCAGTTCGGCGGCTACCTCGTCGGGGCAGGGCTGGTCGAGTTTCATGATAGCCATGGCAGCACCGGTCGCGCGGTCGCGTGAAATCTGTGCATAGGCGACATTGACGCCGCGCTCGGCCAGCCGGTCGCCAATGATCCCCATCATTCCTGGCACGTCGGCGTAAGCGACGAGCAGGAGGTTGTGCTTTCCCGAAAAGTCAACGCGTGTGCCGTTGATGCCAACGATCTTCACGGCGCCTCCTCCGACCGAGATGCCTTCGACGGTAAAGGGATGCCTGTTGCTGGCATCCCTGAACGTAATGACTGCAGCATTGGGATGTTTCTCAGGGTCAAGCGCCTCTTCGAAGGTCACGATGACACCTTGTTCGCGCGCCATGGCGAAGCTCTGTCTGATGCGGGCATCGTCAACACGCAGGCCCAGGATTCCGCCCAGAAGGGCCATGTGCGTTCCGTGTCCGCGACCGGTCTCAGCAAACGAGTTGTAAAGTGTGATGGAAACACGCTGGACCGGCTTGCCGTAGACGCGCCGGGCAAGATATCCGATCTTTGCGGCGCCCGCGGTGTGTGAGCTGGAAGGTCCTATCATGACGGGTCCCATGACGTCAAAGATTGCCACGCATGCCTCCTCGTACGAACACAAGTATAGGGGAGAGCAGGACAAGTCAATCTTGCTGGAACAGGGACGGCGTGGTTGTTGTGGGTCTGCTTCGCTCCTATACTGACAAAGAAGGGTACGTTTGACTGAAAGGTGGTGCTCGATGACAAAGGTGACTCACAGGAACAGGATAGGGTTGGCGCTCAGTTCCGGGGGCGTGCTTGGATACGCCCACATCGGAGTGCTGCGGGCGCTAGAGGAGCTGGGCGTTCCGGTGGACATGCTGTCAGGTGCGTCCATGGGAGCCATCGTGGCAGTATTCCGAGGTGCCGGCCTGGACGCGGCCGCCCTCGAAGCCCTTGCGCTCAAGTATGGAGTCCAGGTCGCCGCAATTCTTGATTCCCTTGTTCCCCTGAAGCGTCTGACGTCTCCCCAGCGACTGCGGAACTCGCTGCGCGGTGAACTTCCCGTAACGTTGTTCGAGGCGCTCGAGAAGCCCGTGTGCATCACTGCCACGGACCTTGCAACAGGAGAGGGGGTCGTGTTCGACAGTGGCGACATCTGGGGACCACTGGCAGGCAGTTTCTCCATCCCCGCAGTTTTCCGTGCCGTCAGGGTGGGAGACAGATACCTGGCCGACGGGGGCATGTCGATCCCTGTCCCTGTCCAGGAACTGTATGCACGGGGAGCGGACCGCGTTATCGCAGTGTCGCTCTACGATCCTGTTCAAGGAGAGCCATTCCAGGAGCACCTCGGGGTTGCCAAACTCCTGGAGCGGTCGCTGAATCTGATTCTCCATAATGTGGCGCGTCCTCAACTGGAGAAGGCAGACCTCGTGATCAGACCGGATCTCAGGGGATGCTCTCCTCAAGACGTTCACGAATACGTTGTTCGTGGATACGATGCCGTCATGCGTCAGAAGGCGGCAGCAGAGGCACTCATTGCCTGATGTAGCCGAGGGCCTTCGCGCCCTGGCAGCGGCAGCGACACGGTGGATTGCGCACATGGTTGCAGCAGTCAGGCCTGTGGTTGACCCGTTTGTTCCTGCATTCCTGGCAGCGGCTGCGCTGATAGTTCTGATGGTCGTGCTCGCATTTGCCATGAGCACGCACTGGGAGAGGGCATTTCATGAAACCACCATTCGGTCAATTGACGCCATGAGCGGAGATGAGTTTGAAGCATTCCTCTGCACCATGTTTGCTCATAAGGGATACCGAGTGCAACGGGTTGGGGCAAGTCACGACTTTGGTGCAGACCTCCTGCTGCATTCCCGCCACGGGCGCATCGCGGTACAGGCAAAGCGGTACGACGCTGCGGTGGGGATAGGAGCTGTACAGGAGGTGCTGGGTGCCATACAATACTACCAGGCTGAACGTGGCATTGTAGTGACCAATAGCAGATTCACTCCGTCAGCCACGAAACTGGCGGCACGGTCGGGTATTGAGCTGTGGGACCGCGAGCAGCTGATCGTCGCGCTCGGACACAATGAACGAGCGTGGCGACCGCGGAGCCGCAAGGCTTCATCTGGCATCAGCGGAGAGAGGTGAACCGTGAGAATAGCAACCTGGAATGTCAATTCGATACGTGCTCGTCTGCCTGTTGTAATGAAGTGGCTCGAGGAATCGGATGTCGATGTTCTGGCGATGCAGGAGACAAAGACGGTGGACGAGACATTCCCGGTTGCCGAGTTCAGAGCACGCGGATACGAGGTCGCCTTGTCGGGCCAGAAGACATACAATGGCGTTGCCATTGCCTCTCGTGCTCCCTTGTCGAACGTTGTCAAGGGGTGGAACGGCAATGATCTGTCGCGGGTGCTGGCAGCTGATATCGACGGCATCACGGTGATGAACGGCTATCTGCCGCACGGAGGGGAACGGGGTGACGAGGCATTTGAGCACAAGTTGCAGTTCTTTCGTGACTTCAGGGCTTACCTCGACAGAACATACGAGAGGAGCCATCGTCTTCTCTTTGTCGGCGACTTCAATGTGGCTCGGGAACCTCGTGATGTGTGGGATCCAGACCAGTTGCAGGATGCTATAGGCTACATGCAGGAAGAGCGTGACAGCCTGGAGCACCTATACGGTTGGGGTTTTGTGGACCTGTTCCGTCGTTTCCATCCCGACCAGGTGCAGTATACCTGGTGGGACTACAGGATGAATATGTTCAAGCGTAACATGGGCATGCGCATCGACTATGCGTGGGGGTCAGAAGTGCTTGCCGGAATGACTGTTGACTGTATGGTCGATGTAGAACCCAGGCGCTGGGAAAAGCCGTCTGACCACACCCCGCTAGTGACGACTGTTGCCACGCACTAGCTGGAATCATAGGAGCCGTTATGGCAGAAAGCGCGATGGATAGCAACATCCGGGCAATTCTCGATACCGTTTCCGATGGCATTTATGTCACGACGGCCGACCGTGAAATCGTGTTCTGGAGCAAAGGAGCCGAGCGTATTACCGGTTACGCTGCCGAGGAAGTCCTTCACCAGCACTGCTACGACAATATTCTGGTACACACTGACGTGAACGGGCGGAATCTTTGTTCCATGGACTGCCCGCTGCAGAGATGTGTAGCCTCGGGGGAGCGGCAGGAGGTTCAGGAAGTGTTTCTCAAGCGCAAGGACGGTGAGAGGTTGGCAGTCTACGTGAAGGCTGCTCCCCTGCTGATTGGCGACAGGCCATACGTGGTGGAAGTGTTCGGTGAGCTGCAGTCAGTGGCCGGGAAACTCCTCAGCGACCAGCTGAAACAACTGTCGGATGCGTCGATCGTGGACCAGCTCACGGGCGTCTACAACAGGCGGTACCTCGACACGGTTCTCGAGCAGCAGTTCAGCATGTTCAAGCGACATTTTCAGCGGTTTGGCGTGCTGGTTATCGATCTCGATGAGTTCAAGACGATCAATGACCGGTTTGGCCATCTGGCAGGAGACGAGGCACTCAAGTTTACTGCGTCGGTCATTCGTAACTCCATGCGCGCCATGGACTTCTTCGGGCGCTTCGGCGGCGATGAGTTCCTCATGATCTGTCCGCTTATCGATAGAGAAGGGATGGACAGGCTTGGCGAACGGATCGTGGCGCTTGTCCGGCACTCGACGCTGTCCACGGTCGACGACCCACAGGAACAGATTCAGGTGACCGTGTCTGTGGGAGGGTCGCTGGTCGACTACAGGGACCAGTCGGTGGCAGGTGTGATTGGGCGGGCCGACGAGGCGCTTTACCGCGTCAAGCATGACGGTGGAAACTGGTACGCCAGTGATTGAGCTGGCGCTTGACAGACTGGAGGAGATGGCATGGGCCGGACACAACGTGTCCGGCCCATGCACTAAGCGGCGGCGTGGAACAGGTATCCTGACGCTGCAGCTAGTAGGAGCCGAGGTAGGCTCTCTGTTCGTCCGTCAGGGCATCGATGGACAGTCCTCGCGAAACAAGGAATGCCCTTGAGGCCATGTCGTCGATGGCTTCGGGTACGCCAATGAGCTCGTGAGGCAGCGACTCGCGATGCTTGACCAGATACTCTGCCGACAGTGCCTGCAAGGCGAAGGTCAAGTCCATGATCTCTACCGGGTGCCCATCGGCGCAGGCGAGATTGACGAGCCTGCCCTCTCCCAGGACATACAGGTGCTTGTCGTTCCAGGCATACTCCTCGATACCGTGGCGCACTTCGTGATGCCCGGGGTCATGGTCCTGGAGACAGTGCACGTCGACTTCCACATCAAAGTGTCCGGCGTTGCACAGAATCGCTCCATCCTTCATGGCATCGAAGTGGGGGGCTGAGATCACCCTGGTGTCCCCAGTGCATGTTACGAAGAATTCACCAAGTCTGGCGGCCTCCAGCATGGGCATGACCTGGTAGCCGTCCATGTGCGCCTCAACAGCCTTGACCGGGTCTACTTCCGTAACAATGACCTGCGCACCCAGGCCGCGCGCTCGAAGGGCTACCCCGCGGCCAACCCATCCGTATCCGGCCACGACGACGACCTTTCCCGCTATGTTGAGGTTGGTGGTCCGAAGAATGCCATCCCAGGCAGACTGTCCTGTTCCAAATCGGTTGTCAAAGAGGTGTTTGCATAGTCCCTCGTTGACCCCGATCACCGGAAACGCCAGGTTGCCCGAGCGCGCGAGTGCCCTGTCACGTACCACGCCTGTCGTTGTTTCCTCGCATGCGCCGATGATGGCGGGGAGTAACTCAGGGTGGCTGAAATGGACGGCGTTCACCAGGTCGCCACCGTCGTCGATCAGGAGATTCGGCTGGGTGGCAAGGACGCGGTCAAAGTACTCCTTGTACTCAGCAGCGGTTTCGCCACGTTTTGCGAACACGGTGACGCCGCGTGCGGCCAATGCCTCCGCTACGTCGTCCTGGGTTGTGATCGGGTTGGATGCCGTGATAGCCACGCGCGCTCCTCCCCGCTGCATGACGTAGGCCAGATTGGCCGTCTTGGCCTCAAGGTGCAGCGCAATGACGACGTTGAGACCTGCAAATGGCTGTTGCTGTTCGAATCGCTCCGCGATGCCCGACAGAATGGGCATGTGGCGGATCGCCCACTGCATTTTCTGTTCACCCGACTGGGCATTCATATCGACTACCTCCTTGAACAAACAAGGCCGCCGCCCGTTTCAAAACAGACGGCGGCCGCAGTCCCGCATTCCGGTTAGCGTTGTTCCTTGTAGTATGGCAGTCCATCCGCCGCTGGGGCCACGGACTTTCCTACGAACCCCGCCAGGACGGCAAGAGTCAGAACGTACGGTAGAATCAGCGTTAGCCCAGGTGCGAGCTTGGGAGCAATACCGGTTACGGCGATGATTGACTGTGCAATCTGTCCTGTGCCGAACAGGAGTGCTGCGCCAAGCGCACCAAAGGGTGTCCACTTTCCAAAAATCATGGCTGCGAGCCCGATGAATCCCACGCCGTTGGGCATGGAGTCGCTGAAACCGGAGAAAGAGCTGATGGAAAGCGCGGCGCCACCAATGCCTGCAAGGGCAGCGCCCGCAACAACCGCGAACCAGCGCACACGGAACACGTTGATGCCTAGCGTCGTTGCGGCCTTGGGGTTCTCACCGCACGTCCGGATACGCAGGCCGAGGACGGTGTGATAGAGCAGCACATGCACGAGGATAGTGCAGATGAACCCCAGCCATATCATGAAGGACAGGTTTGAGAAGGCCCCAATGACAGGAATCTTGTCAAGGAATGGCAGATGAACACGGTATTCCTGGGCTCCAAAGTAATTCTGCAGCTGTGGCGAGTAGCCGGTTGTGCTGAACACGTACTCCAGCAGGTACGTCATAAGCCCCGTCGCAATAACGTTGATAGCGGTTCCCGAAACGGTCTGGTCGCCATTCCACTTGATCGTGATGAACGCATGCAGCGCCCCTACCAGGCAGCCGATGCCGATACCAAACAGCAGGCCGATCCACGGAGTGTTCGACATGAAGGCCCCAAGAAGCCCGAAGAACGCACCAAACCGCATGATGCCGTCAAGACCGATGTTCACAACACCGGAGCTTTCACTGAGCACACCGCACAAGGCAGCAAACAGAATCGGCGTCGTGTAGTCAAGCATCTGAGCAATAGTCGTGTTGATCTGGGCGATATTCATGCTGCTGCCTCCTGTTCAGCCGGTGGATCGGCGTGTGCACGACGACGTTGCAGAAACTTGACCAGATAGTACCTGACTGCCACCTGCAGGGCGATGAAACCGACTGCAAGCCCCTCGATGATGTTTGAGAAGGTCTTGGGAATGTTCGCTACCTGCATGGAGGTAGCCCCCGTGCGCAGCGCTCCGATGAACAGACCAGCAAGCACAACGCCAATTGGCTCACTCTGCCCGATGAGTGCGACACCGATACCGGTCCATCCGTAGCCCATGGTTGCCGTGTTCGGAAACTGGTACTGCATGCCCAGGATGAAGAAACAGCCGCCCATTGCCGCAAGGCAACCGGAGAAGAACATCATCTGAACAATACGGCGGTTGACGTTGATACCCTGGGCTCTGGGTGCCTCCATGCCGATATTTGCGGTGTGTCCGATGGCCCGGATCTCATAGCCGATGGTGGTCTTGTAGAGGAGGAACCATGTGGCATACGCGGCAAGGAGCACCAGAATGATGCTGGTGTTCAGACGCGTAGGCATCATGATTCTGAACAGTTTCGCAGTGTCAGCAACGTAGTACGTCCCAGAAGTAAACGTCTGGGTGGGAGGGGTCATGGGTCCGGTGACCAGCCAGTTCGTAATAAGGAACCAGGCGATCCAGTTGAGCATGATCGTCCCGATGACGATGTTGACGCCCCGCTTGACATAGAGGAAGCCCGCAAACGCGGCCCATGCTCCCCCGGCCAGCATACCCAGGATGATGCAGATGGCTCCGTGGAGGAGCTGTGCGATCCATGCCATGCTGCCCAGCGCGGTTGCCATGTTCCCGAATGCGCCCGCGACCGGACTCCAGTAACCAAAGAACGTTGCTACAATAGCACCTACCCAGAACTGGCCTTCGGCTCCGATGTTGAACAGACCACCCTTGAAGGCGAGCGCAATGGCGAGTCCAGTAGCGATATACATTGCACTCTTGATAAGGAGTTCAGCGAACTCGCGAGGCCAGGCTGAACCACCCGGGATGAGACCTGAATCACCAAACAGCAGTGCGTACGCCCGGAACGGATTCCTTCCGGAGACCGCAATGACGATCATCCCGACAACCAGCGCAAGGGCGATTGAGATGAGCGGAACCCAGACGTTGAGGGGATCACGCCTTTTCCGGCCCTGGCTGTCGATGCCGAAGATCCTGAGGAACTTGTTGGTGCCGCTGTTTTCGCTCACGATACCACCTTCCTGTCAACACCGACGCCGAGCATCAGAAGGCCCAGGGCCTCCTCGGTCGTCTTATCCGGGGTTGTTTCTCCAACGATGTGGCCTTCGAACATGACGAGAATGCGGTCAGACAGACCCAGAATCTCGGACAGTTCAAGCGAGATGAGAAGGATGGCCTTACCACTCTTCTTTTCCTCGAGCAGCTTCCTGTAGACAAACTCCGTGGCGCCGACGTCCAGCCCGCGGGTTGGCTGCGAGGCGATAAGGAAATTGTGCGGAAGCGAGAGTTCGCGGGCTAGAATCAGTTTCTGCTGGTTGCCACCAGACAATGACCCCGCGGTGTCCGTGACGTCCCCGGGGCGGATGTCGTACTCCTTGACCTTGCCTTCGGCAAACTCAGCAATCTTGTCATAATCCATTCTCAAACCCCTGCTGAAGGGTGCGTTCAAGTGTTGACCCATCACAGAGTTGTCGCGGACAGTGTAGGGCATCACGAGTCCCCTGCGGGCACGGTCTTCTGTGATGTAGCTCATACCCTGCCGCCGGAGCTCAGCGGTTGTCACAAGACGCATGCTCTTGCCGTTCAGTTCCATCGACCCTGACGTCGGACGAGTAAATCCAATCATCGCATTGACAAGCTCATCCTGGCCATTGCCCTGAACGCCTGCAATTCCTACAATTTCGCCCCCGCGGACATCGAAGCTGACGTCTCTTACCGTTTCCATGCCCCGCACATTTTTCACGCGGAGGTCGTGGCAGGAGAACGCAACGGGGCCAACCGACGCTTCGACCCTCGGAATCTCCAGCACCACGTTACGACCGACCATCATGCGTGCAAGTTCCTCTTCGTTGGTGTCTTTCTTGTTCACAATGCCCTGCACTTTTCCACGACGAAGGACAGCGATGCGGTCAGCGATGTCCATGACTTCCTTGAGTTTGTGGCTGATGAACAGGATTGTCTTGCCCTGAGACTGCAGCTTGCGCATGGTTACGAACAGGTCCTGGGTCTCCTCTGGCGTCAGCACGGCAGTAGGCTCGTCAAAAATCAGAATCTCAGCCCCCCTGCGCAGCACCTTGAGGATCTCAACGCGCTGCTGAATTCCTACGGGAAGGTCGCCGGTGATGGCGGTCGCATCGACCGTCATCGAAACCTTGTCAGACAACTCCTTGACCTCGCGTACAGCCCTTGTGTAGTCAAAGAAGATGCCCTTCCGCGGTTCGTCTCCAACGACAACATTCTGGGCGACCGTAAACCTTGGAATGAGCATGAATTCCTGATGGACCATACCCATGTGGAGCTGGATGGCATCCTCGGCGGAGCGGATTCGCGCCTTCTGTTCGTTGACGTAGATTTCCCCCGCCGTGGGTGTGTAGATACCATAAATGATGTTCATCAGCGTGCTCTTTCCCGCGCCGTTCTCGCCAACGATGGCAAAAATCTCGCCCTTCTCAACGGAGAACGAAATGTTGTCGTTGGCCAGGTTTCCGGGAAACATCTTGGAGATGTTGCGTACTTCGAGTGCCTTCATGGGCTCACTCTCCTACAACGGTACTTGTACAAGGCGTCGCCTGTGTACAGCACCGGAATCTTCCCGACGCGACGAGCAAGCTCGACCGGCGGAACGTCAAAGCCCTGGACTAGAGATTGTCTCAGGGTATACAACACCATGATGTGACGGGTGATGCATGTCGCGTGACCTTCGACGGTCTGCGTGGAAGAGAGCGCGAGTCTGCCTGTTTCGTCGTTCAGGTTCATGCATGTGCCCATGGCCAACTGGTACCGTGATGGCCTTTGCCTTGGAGGATGGTGGGCGCACAAGCGTAGAGGGATTTCAGATGGGCGGAGAACACCACAAACCAGCAACTGTCGAGAGTGCGAACTTCACTGACAGTATCCCCAGGGTCCCCGTACGGACGGTCCATCTGCTTTCTCCTCTGATCGTATGGTACAACGTTCTCATTATACCCCAAACGCCGCCAAGGCAAGTTGTCCTAAACGCCTTTACACCTGCCACGGCGAAAGTGCGCGGAGCATCGGCTGGCAAGCACCGCACGTACAGGGATGCCAGGCGTGCGGCACGCCCGGATGTCCTAGGTACTTCGGCTGTCCGTGAACTCGTGCTCGGCAATGTGCCAGTGGTACAACCACACGCCGAGTCCAACCAGACATCCGATCACACCGCGTACCAGACTTTGCATTGCGTACGTGTCAGGTGGTACCGGGACTTCAGGTTTTCCCGGGGCAGCAACCACCGGTGAACTCATAAAGAAGGCCCGATAGGCATTAGGCGCCAGGTTTGCACTGTTGAACATCAGGATAAACAGTCCGATGCAAGCCACCAGGTACAAGTACAGGCTTCGGACAAAATCACGTGACGGGGGCACACTGATGGCTCCAGCGTTCGTATCAGGCACGTTGGATTCAACTTGTTGCCTGGCCTGCTGCCGCGATGCTCGACGGTCTCGTTCGATGATGCGCAGGTGATACAGCCAGACGGGTGCACCTACGACGACGCTCGACAACAGGCCAAGAAGGGAGCCAAGTTCTGACGGCATGCTCTCTGCCCCGATGAGGTGGAATACGTACATGTTCAGCGCGTCCGATATGCTGCCAATGACTCCCGTGAGGGTCATGATGATGGCCACGGTAGTGACCAGGTACAGGTAAACGGTTCTGACTGTCGTCCGGTTCTTCACGACGCCTCCCAGGTGGACCAGCACGTCTCTTGAGGGGCTGGGCGCCAGGAGAAGAGCCAGACATCTCCAGCCGTTCCTGGTGCCCAGTTGCATGCTTTGCAGCATCCCTCGACCACATACTAGAGAAACTCTCGCAGGTATGCAAGGCTTGTCGCCCCGCTAACTCCAACGTCGCTCGTGTGTAACCTATACCGAGCTCCACAAACGAGGTGTTGGCCTCGCCGACTGTTGTGGTATCATAACAGCGACTATCAGGTCTGAACAGGGAGCACTCGCAGTGATTCAACTCGAACAAAAAGACTTCGAGGAGCTGGTGCTGGTCGCGCTGGTTACTCTTCCAGATCAGTTCCGGAGCGCACTGAAGAACGTGGACGTTGTCGTTGAGGACTACCCTCCTCTGGATGTGCTGAAATATGCGGGCTCGCCCGTGGGCTTTGGCATGCTGGGGCTGTACCAGGGAGTGCCTCTCCGGGACCGCGGTCCTCAGTATGGTGGCTCGCTGCCTGACAAGATCAGCGTGTTCCGGGTTCCGCTCGAATCGTCCGTGGACTCTGTGGAAGAACTGATGCCCCTTGTTCAGCGTGTCATTCTTCATGAGCTCGGTCACTACTATGGTCTCAGCGATGACGAAATGCGGGAGAATCGGGGGGACCTGCACTGACAGCAACCGGTACATCCGGGCAGTTGTTCTGCGAAGACGTAATCCGTAAGGGGAGAGGTGAGCATGGAGATTCGTAAGATCGCAGTATTTGGTGGCGGCGTGATGGGAGCGGGAATTGCCCAGGACGCTGCAGCCCACGGCCTCGAAGTTGTCCTGGTCGATCGGGCGGAAGCTGGCCTGGCATTTGCGCGGAAAGCGATTGAGGACAGTCTGAACAGGGAACTGCAGAGGTGGGGCATCACAGGGTCGGAAAAGAAAGTCATTCTGTCCCACATCAAGTTCACACTCAATCCAGACGATGTAGGCAGCGCTGATGTCGTTATCGAGGCAATTCCGGACGATCTTCCCGCGAAACAGGACCTGTTTGCCCAGCTGGAGCAGAAGTTCGAAAAGGTGTGTCCCGACAGTGTCATCTATGTCAGCAATACTGCCGTTCTACCAATCACCGACATCGCTCTCAAGATGGTCCACAAAGACCGGCTGGTGGGGATGCACTTTCTCGCGCCGGTGCCATCGATCAAACTGGTGGAGATGGTGAGGAGCGTGCACACCTCGGAGGCGACGGTCGAGCGGGCAAAGGAGCTGGCTCGCCGTCTGGACAAGACACCTGTTGACGTCCTCGAGAATCCTGGCTACATCACAGCTCGCCTTGTCGTCCCTCTCATCAATGAGGCCATCGATCTGTATCAGGAGGGAACTGCCAGCAAGGAAGACATTGATGCAGCCATGCGGCTGGGGTTTGGTTTCAACAAGGGTCCGTTCGCGCTTGCCGACCAGATTGGGCTTGATGTGGTGCTCGGGTGGTGTGACAACCTGTTTCATGAACTGGGTGGCAGAAAGTACCGGCCACAGGCCGTTGTCCGTCATCTGGTGCGGAGAGGAGACCTCGGTATCAAGACCGGCAGGGGGTTCTACGACTACAGCGCATCAGACGGAAACGAGGAGGCGAAGAAATGAAAGTCCTGGTGCTCAACTGTGGCAGTTCGTCTGTTAAGTACCGACTCTACGATGATGACGAACAGCTGGCCGAGGGCTTGCTGGAAAAGATCGGCACGGGCGAGGCGCAGCTCAATCACACGGTTGCGGGTCGGAAGAAGGAAGTCTCCGTTCACGAGATTCTTGAGCATCGAACGGGTATTGAACTGATCCTCAAGACGCTCGTCGATGCGGACAAGGGCGTTCTG
Source organism: Candidatus Cryosericum sp. (assembly GCA_035403525.1). Taxonomy (GTDB): domain Bacteria; phylum Caldisericota; class Caldisericia; order Cryosericales; family Cryosericaceae; genus Cryosericum. The sequence continues at coordinate 1,524 of DAONFE010000006.1, read as the reverse complement.
AAGAGCATCGACGATATCGAGGCCGTCGGTCACCGTGTGGTCCATGGTGCCGAGGCCTTCTCTCAGTCGACACTGATCACTCCAGAGGTTGTGGCAAAGATTGAGGAGTGCATCGATATTGCGCCGCTGCACAATCCCCCCAACCTTGCAGGTATCTATGCAATCAGCGAGCTGCTGCCGAAGGTTCCACAGGTGGCTGTCTTCGATACTGCTTTTCACCAGACAATGCCGGAGAGGGCATACATGTATGCGATTCCGTATGTCTTCTATACCCAGTATCACATCCGCAAGTATGGATTCCATGGCATCAGCCATCAGTACGTTTCCCATGAGGCGGCAAGCCTGCTGGGGAAACCACTTGAAGATCTGAGGATCATAACCTGTCACCTCGGAAATGGCTCGTCCGTCACAGCGGTTGACCACGGGCGGTCGGTGGACAGCTCGATGGGATTCACTCCCCTTGAAGGGTTGCCCATGGGCACCAGGTCGGGAGATATTGACCCGGCTGTTCCGCTCTACATCATGGGCAAGGAGGAGCTGAATCTGCAGCAGATCAATGCACTGCTGAACAAGCACTCCGGGGTTCTCGGGATTTCGGGAATCAGCAATGACTTCCGGACCATTGAGGAAGAGGCATCGAAGGGCGACAGGCGTGCAGCCCTGGCGCTCGAAGTGTTCTGCTACAGATTGAAAAAGTATATTGGTTCCTACATTGCTGCGATGAATGGCGCTGATGCCGTCGTCTTCACGGGAGGTGTCGGTGAAAACAGCGACGTCGTCCGGGATATGGCGACGAGGGACATGGAGTTTCTTGGGCTCGAACTCGACCGGGAGAAAAACCGGATGAAGAAGCGCGGCGAGGCAGCGGAGATCAGCACTGCCTCATCACGCATCAGGATTCTGGTTGTTCCTACGAATGAAGAACTGCTCATTGCGAGAGATACAAGGCGCATCGTGACCTCCCGCTGACAGACCGGTTACTCGATTGTTCAGACTCCGCAGAACAGTGTTCTGCGGAGTCTTTCATATCCAGGGGTGGGGACGTTCTGCTGATAGATCGGCTTCGACTTTTCCGCTGGTCAGACGCTCGTTTGAAGCTTGCGCTACAGAGTACTTGACAAAAAACTGATGCTAAGCAAACTTGCACTAAGTGTCTCTATCAAGGTGTATCGCTAGGAACGTTGTGCATCCGGGCCGCCGGTTCAGGAATTGAGGGCAGAACAGTCCGACAGGCCATCGAAGTGACAACGTAGAAGAGTGGCCGTGCTGGCCTGTCGACCTCAGCCCTGTGCGGGCTGGTCGCGTTGAACCAGCGGCGAGGCGTGCGCCTGTATGCATTCTGCAAGAGTCCCCAAGCCGCGTGGATCTTTGTCCACCGAAACCAGTCGGGCCGCTGACCGCGGCACAGACAAGCTGTGCATCATGCTGTGGAACGAGCAGATGTAGCTAGTATGTGTATGTACGACATCTAATCCATCTAAGGAGGAGGTCTGCTATGAAGTGGGGAACCAAAGTCACCGCAAC
>DAONFE010000005.1:47556-54750 GCA_035403525.1 Candidatus Cryosericum sp. | reverse complement strand
TGTGCTCCACCCCCATCACCGACAAGTTCTGCCTTGAGCTGGTCCCGCCCGAGCGACGGTCCGTGGCGCACAACGCATTTCAGATGGCATGGACCGGCGCGTGGGCTGTCTCGACGGCGATCGGAGGCTGGCTGATTCAGACGACCGGCTTCCGCCTTCCCATGATTCTCACGGCTTGCGCCTACGGACTGTATCTGGTCGTCTTCGTCGCCTTCTTCCGCGCGCACCCGGCTATGCGGCACACGCCCGCCGCGGCTCCCGCGGCCATTCCCGTACAGGCAGACTAGAGTCCGGAAGGCCTAGTCGGCGGCAGTGTGCAGGGCCAACAGCCGCCACGTGAGCAGCGCTGCGGCACGCCGCGTGAGGGGCTGGCCCGCGTACTCCATGACCGTGTCGAGCCCGTGCTGACGGCAGACAATGAGCAGAGGGTCGCTGGTCACAGTGTCATGCATCTGGGCGCGGATCGAGTCCACCTCGCCGCCAAACCCCGCGGCTGTCAGCATGAGTTCGATGGCCTGCGTCCCGTCCATATGCGCCATCGGGTCGAACGAGAGGTCGACAAGCTGGTCGTCCAGGTAGGCGTTGCGCAGCGACGCATACATCCAGTGGCTGCGCTCGATGCCCCAGCCCGACTCGTCCGTACCATGGTAGCCCCAGTCGAACCACACGTGCCGAATGCTCCTGCCCACGCCCTGCAGACGCGCCCAGGCCGACCTGCTCCAGGCGTAGAAGCGCAGCCAGCGCGTACTCTCCGTACCTGTCTCGGGGGCGTGCAGCTCCTGGCCAGCCACCTTTGGCTGGGCAAGCACGCGCTCCAGCATGACGACGTATTCTCCGCCCTGGCAGACCCGGTCCAGCTCGAGGTCTCCATCCGGAGCGCCGCGCAGGATATGCAGGTCAACCAGCTTCTGAATGCGTCCGTCGAGGGCACCCGCCACTGATGCGGGCTGGGCCTCCACGACGGGAACGACTGCCACAGCGACAAGAGCGGCGACCAGCACTGCCACCACGCCTGCCCCGCGCCTCATACGCTCATGTCTCCTGCAGCCTCCGGCTTCGCCTGTGGACAGGCGACGCCCCATGCTAGCACCCGCGACCACCCTGTCAAGCGCGGCCCCGGTGCCGGCCCATCGCGGGCATAAGCCCCGGAGCCTGCGGTCTTGGCGGCTCCTCGCCCGTAAGCATGGCGCGCAGCTGAGCTATCTTGTCCCGCAGCCTGGCTGCCTCCTCAAACTCCAGCGACTCCGCATGCTCCAGCATCTCCTCGTTGAGCTGGATGACCAGCGCCTGTAGCTCGGTGGGGGACATGCGCGACAGCATGTCCTTGCCCAGCTGCTCGACCTCCTCGGGCTTGCGCCACGGCAGGTCGATGAGCTCGGAGATGGCCTTGTGGATGGACTGCGGCGTGATGCCATGCTCCTCGTTGTAGGCCAGCTGGTACTCCCGCCGGCGGCGCGACTCGGCCATGGCCCGGCTCATGGAACCCGTCACCTCGTCGGCATACATGATGATGGTGCCCGACACGTTGCGCGCGGCCCGTCCCATGGTCTGCAGGAGCGACGTGTCGCTGCGCAGGAAGCCTTCCTTGTCGGCATCCAGGATGGCGACGAGCGACACTTCGGGCAGGTCCAGCCCCTCGCGCAGGAGGTTGACCCCCACGAGGACGTCGATGTCCCCCGAGCGCAGCTGCTTGAGGATGCGCACGCGGGCCAGAGCGTCCAGGTCACTGTGCAGGTACTGGGCCTTGATGCCCTCCTGCTGCAGATAGTCCGCCAGCAGTTCCGCGCTCTTCTTCGTGAGCGTCGTCACCAGCACGCGCTCCTGCCGCGCGATGCGGCCGCGGATTTCCGCGATGAGGTTCGGGACCTGATCCTTGCTGGGACGCACCTCGATGACCGGGTCCACCAGGCCGGTGGGGCGCAGCAGCTGCTGCACAACCTGCTGGGAGACCTGGTACTCGTACTCCGAAGGCGTGGCGCTCACGAAGACCGCCTGCCGCACGTACCCCATGAACTCGTCGAATGTCAGCGGCCGGTTGTCGAGCGCCGAGGGCAGGCGGAAGCCATAGTCGACCAGCGTCTGCTTGCGCTGGCGGTCGCCGTTGAACATGCCTCGAATCTGCGGGACGCTGATGTGCGACTCGTCGATGAAGAGCAGGAAATCGTCCGGCAGGAAGCTGAGCAGCGTGTACGGCTGGGAGCCCGGCGCGCGGCCGCTGAAATAGCGGCTGTAGTTCTCGATGCCATTGCAGTAGCCGGCCTCCCGCAGCATCTCGATGTCGTTCTTCGTGCGCTCCTCGATGCGCTGCGCCTCGACGAACTTGTTCTGCGCCTTGAACCAGGCGATGCGCTCGTCGAGGTCGTGCTGGATGAGCGCGATGTACTTCTCGATGCGTTCGGGGCTGGTCACGAACTGGGCAGCCGGGAAGAAGACGAACTCGCGGTACTCCTTCGTGACCTGGCGCGAGCCCAGGTCGAACTCCTGAATCTTCTCGACCGTGCCGTCCACCGACAGGCGGATGCGGATGCCGGTCTCGGTCTCCTTGGGCATGACCTCGATGGTCGAGCCGCGCACGCGGAAGGTGCCGCCCTTGCCCAGGTCCTCGGCACGCTCGTAGCGCAGGCCGATGAGCGAGCGGGCAATGTCGTCGCGCTTCATGGCGGCGCCCTGCGTCACAGTCAGCAGGCCCTCGCGGTATTCCTCGGGCGAGTCCCAGCCGTAGATGCAGCTCACCGAGCTGACCACGATGACGTCACGGCGCTCGATGAGCGAGCGGATGGTGGAGTGGCGCAGACGCGCGATGTCGTCGTTGATGTCCGCGTCCTTGGCGATGTACAGGTCGATGGTGGGCACGTACGCCTCGGGCTGGTAGTAGTCGTAGTAGCTCACGAAGTACTCCACCGCGTTCTCGGGGAAGAAGGCCTTGAACTCGCTGTACAGTTGCGCCGCTAGCGTCTTGTTGTGGCTCAGGACAAGCACGGGCCGGTCGAACTCCTTGATGACGTTCGCCATGGTGAAGGTCTTGCCCGAGCCGGTCACCCCTACCAGCGTCTGGAAGCGGTCCCCTGCCTGCACGCCTGCGACAAGCTTCTCGATGGCCTGCGGCTGGTCGCCGGATGGCTCAAACGGCGCTTTCAGCTTGAAGATGCCCAACTGTGAACCTCCCTGGTGCCAGGCACCGACGTCTTCACATGCTGATATCTGCCGCGGCTCTCCAGGTTGGCGGGGCGCGGCTTGTCAGCCTGCTCGTGTACAAAGGACAGGAACGGGTTCCCGGAGTCTCCCGGCGCTGCGCGGAACTCCGCGGGCAGCCAGTCCAGGTCGAGCCATGGGGCAGCAGGCGCAAGGCCGGCCATCGCCGCACAGCTGGACCAGCGCCACTCCTCGGGGCGTTCCACGAGGTGAGCGCGAACGGGGTTAAGCACCAAGTACGCGGCTGCCTGGACGAGGTACGCATCATTCAGGACCGGCCGCGACCAGAAGCGGTCCTGAAACACATGCCCGGACCGGTCGTAGCGCCAGTTGAACCGCCCGGTGTACTCCTGGTCCAGCTGCTTCATCCCCAGCGAAAGGTTGGGCCGCGGCGTCTGGAACAGCAGGTGGTAATGGTTCTCCATGAGGCAGTACGTGTACACGCGCCACCCGAACTCATCCGCGGCATCACCCAGCATTCCCAGGAACGCCGTCCAGTCGGCCTCCTCCCGGAAGATGGGGTCATGCCCGTTGCCCCGGTTGGTCACGTGATACACAGCGCCCTCGTACTCCATTCGCGGTTTCCTTCCCATGTCAGCCTCCCTCGGCAGATAGTGATGGTATAGCATACTCAATTGTGAATGGCAGAGTGCCTGGCACCAAGGGATTCACAATTCGCGCGACCATCCCAACGAGGGAGAGAAGGGGGCGCCGCCGAACTCGACGAAGGCCTGTTCGACGTTCATGGCATGCGCGTCGGCGTTGGCCTCGGGCCGGCGGAAGACCATGTCCGCGCAGGCGGCTGCAGCGTCCTGCACCGTACCACCCGCGGCCACTACCAGGACGACACGCCTGTGGAGTTCCGCAAGGTAGGCGCGGTCATCCCGTATGCGCGCCGCTATATCCATGGGATCCGCGGTCACTGTGCCGTGCCCCGGCACAAGCAGAGCAATCTTCATGCCGGCTAGCGAGGCAAGGGTCTCCTCGAAGGCCGAAAGCCGGTCGCTGACGAACGGAATCTCAAGGTCGCTGAGGATGTCGCCCGCCCACAGCCAGGCTCCTGCAGGGCCCTCGACGGACAGGTGGTCGCGGGCGTGCCCCGGCGTGTGAAAGAGATGCAGGCTGCTTGCGCCCACAGGCAGGTCGAGGCTGTCCTCCACAGTCACGTCAGGCACTCCCGGCTCGAACAGCGGCCCCGCCGGGAAGCCCTCGCTCGCGAGGTACCGGGCAGCGGCCGTGCGTGTGTGGGCCAGCTCGAGCGCCGTTTCGGCAAGGTAGGACTGGTGCGTCACCACACGCGCCTCGGGGAACCGGCCCGCTCCCAGCACATGGTCCCAGTGATGATGGGTGATGACAACACTCTCCACCCGCAGGCCGCGCTCCGCGCAGAAGCGTGCGATGTCCCCCACTTCGTCCGGCGCAAGGGCCGGGTCGATGAGCACAGCGTGCGTGCCGACCAGCACGGCACCGGTGTTCATGGCATAGCCGCGGCACCTTGCCACCCACAGGCCGGGCGCACGCAGGACAAACTGAAGGCTCATGTCAGCGCGCGGTCACCAGGGGCAGGACGTACCGCCAGACCATGACGACGAAGCAGGCGCTGCCACCCAGGACAAAGAGGTGCCAGATGCCATGGAAGCCGATGACCCGCGGCCAGGGGTCTGGCTTCCGGCGCGCATACAGGAGCGCCCCGGCGCTGTAGACGACGCCGCCTGCGAGCATCCAGGCCACGCCGCCCCAGCCCACTGCCCGCTCGAGGGGCACGAGCACCCAGACGGCCACCCACCCGAGTACCACGTAGAGGGCCGTCTTGATGCCGCGCGGCGCTTCCAGCCAGAACACGTCGGTGAGGATGACCGCTGCCGCCAGGCCCCAGACAACCCAGCAGACGACACTCCCCAGCCTGCCCTTCAGCGCCGTCAGACAGATGGGCGTGTAAGTGCCGGCGATGAGCAGGGAGATGCTGATGTGGTCGAACCTGCGCAGCAGCACGTGTGCGCGCTCTCCGACGTCAAGCAGATGGTAGGTGCCGCTCGCAAGATACAGGAGGACCATGCTGGCACCGTAGATGACAAACGGGACGGGGGCAGCAGTACCTCCGAGGAGCGCCGCCTGCCGGCCCATGAGCACCGTGACCACGACCGCGGCCACCGCGCCGGCAAGGTGCGAAATGCCGTTGAAGGGCTCCTTGATGCGGACCACGACTCCCCCTATGTTTGCTTGGTCATCGTCACCGTGACCGTCTGCTTGAGGGCGTCGTAGAAGATGTCCGCCCCGAAGGTCTCGCTGATAAAGCGCAAAGGCAGCATCGTGCGCCCGCCCACGATGCGCGGAACGACGTTGGGGTTGGCGGGGTCGATGGGCACCGAGACGCCGTCCACGAGAGCTGTCCCTTTGCCTATCCACAGCTCGACCTTCTTCGTCCCGACCAGGGTGACCTTCTGCTCCTTGGGGTTCCAGAGAACCTGTGCCCCCAGCGGGGTCGCAATGTACCGCACGGGCAGGATGGTGCGGCCATTCTCGATGATGGGCGCCGTCTCCATGGGAACCGTTACGCCATTCATGACAACGGTGGGCTTCCCCACGGTGAACACGAGCGTCACCTTCGTCGTAGGGTCCGTCACGATGATGGGCACCGCTTTGGCCGCTCCGGAAGCGCCACTCACGTTCCCCTTCGTGTCCTCTGCCATGATCCAGTAGTAATAGTTGTCACGCTCGAGGGGGCCGCGGTCAACGAAGCTTGTCGCCTCCGGTCCCGGCTGCCCCACGAGCTCGGCGGCCTGCAGGTCCGCCGTACCCCTCGTGCGGTACACGTCATAGCGGGCAAGCGGGTAGGTGCCCGCGGTTGAGGCGGTCCAGCTCAGCCGCACGCGACCCTGCTCGCCGACTGCTCCAAAGTCACCTGGCTCGCCCGGCGCGACGAAGCGCGCGCCGACTGACACGGCGCAGCCGCCCATGGTGACTCGCACGGGGGAGCCGCCCAGCGTCACGGCGCCGCGCAGGTTGATGCCGGTCTTGTCGACGGGCACGAGCGCCTTGAACTGCACGGAGGCCAGCACGGCCTCACCCGGCGCAAGGTCCTTCACATCGCTTGTGATGCGCAGGATGCCCGTGTCCGTCGAGGGCGTGATGGTGCCTGTCAGCGACGTCGAGGAGACGATGCTGAGGAGGCTCATGAGCTGCGGGTCCCAGGCGACCGTGAGGTCGACATGGTCAAAGACCAGCTGCACATTGCGCGCCGTCAGGGCCAGGCTGAACGCGTCGCCCTGCTGGACCTTCATCGCCTGCGGTGCAAGCACGAACCCGACGGAGGAGGTCGGCGCAAACCCGGCCTTGACCGGCACGCTGACAGTCGATGCGCCGACCGCGAAGGTGATGGTGCCCGTGTTGTTCGCACCCGGGTCGATCCAGCGGGCGTCGATGCCCACGGTGAACACACCGCTCCCGTCAAAGGTCAGCGGGCTCACGCGAATCCAGTTGGCCGAGGCGGACACGACGCCCTGGGTGCCGGCAGTGCCGCTCATTCGAAGGACAAGCTGTCCTGTGACGCCGGCCCCCGCCTTGAGGACGCCGAAGTCGAGGCTCGCCGGCGTCGCCGCAAGAACGGGCGGCTGCACGGTTGTCGGGCTGAGCGACGCCTGCACGAGGGCTGCAGGCGCCTGTGTCGTATCCGCTGTCCCCTGGAAGGGAGCATATCCCGCTATGGTGACGTCCACGGTATGCGTCCCCGGCGCCGTCTGCACAGCGCAGGGGGTCAGCAGGGGCTGGATAACGCCGTCCACTGCCACGCTCGCACCCGCCGGGGTGGAGTCGACCATGAGCAGACCGGGCTGGGCAGGCGCTGTCACCTGCAGGGGAGCCGTCACGCTGAAGAAGGGCGCTGTTCCGGAAAGGCCGGCGGTGTCAGTAGCAGCAGCGGTCAGCGTCACCGTCAGCTGGTAGGTGCCCGGGTTCAGGAGCCCCGCGCCGGTGCTGCCGACGAACCAGCGCAGCTCGCCGCCC
>DAONFE010000005.1:21230-47456 GCA_035403525.1 Candidatus Cryosericum sp. | reverse complement strand
CAAGGGAACAGCTCAGTGCTCCGGCGGGGAGGCCGGGAGGAAGCAGGAACAGGACCTCGGCGCTGCCTCCAGGAGCCACAGCCTGCGTAAGGGGCTGCCCCGACAATGTCGCAACCGTCGGGTCCCCCACGGTCAGCACTGCCTGACAGGTGGCATCCCAGGTCGTGGTGCCCACGTTCTGCACGAGGAAGCGAAGGGGAACCTGTCCCGTCGTGGAGAGAATGGCGGAGGCAGGAGCTTCGAGGACACGGAAGTTGTCCCCCTGGTTGAACCCGCCGCCCAGGTCACCATAGTGAACCGGCTGCGGCGTCGGAATCCAGGTCGGCGGGTCAGTGATGAGCGCAGGATCCGGCGGCGTGACGGTCACCGGCGTCCACAAGGGTTGACCGTCGGTTCCCAGCACTGTGCGTGCCATCACAGTCAGAATGCGGTCCTGATAGTGCCTGCCGCCCGGCGTGTTGGGGTTGTTCGTCGAGGAGAGACCGTTGTAGGCCCAGATGGCAAAGTACCAGTTCTCAAGCACATTGCGGTCACGGTCCCCGATGCCCGGCGCCAGCTTCCACTTGCTGTCCAGCATGCGCGCACCGACGTCGATGTTGTAGTCGATGTCGCTCATGAGGCGGTCGACGTCGCTGCGCCCGGACGTATTGATCTGCATGATGCCGACGTCCTGCGAGCTGTCATTGTAGCCGACGACCGGATTGCCGCTGGCGTCAAACTGCCGCCATCCCGACTCCTGATACGCGATGGCCATGAGAACCACGGAGGGAACGTTATAGCGCAGCGCCGCATCCCTGAGCTTCGCCCGTATCGCAGTGTCCGGAGGGTTGACACCGGTCACGGCGGCCCTCACCGGGCGGGGCGCAGCAGAGCACAGGAGCGCCACGACAAGCAGGAGAGCAAGCTCCCTTGTACGCGCGCGCGTCCGGTTCCTCACGACCCGCACTCCGGAGGCTGCTCCGTCACCAGGACAGCGCCTGCCGCCTGCATCTGCTGCAGCGCCCGCTCGCCGTCCCCGGCGTGCACCTCGACCGCGGCCACCGCGTCTCGCAGAACCTTCACGTCGAATCCCAGCCTCAGCGCGTCCAGCACTGTCTGCAGAACACAATAGTCGGTGGCCAGGCCGCAGACGTACAGCGTGTGAACCTCCTGTTCGCGCAGCCAGCGCTCGAAGTCCTCGCTGGTTGCCTCGAACGCGCTGTAGCCATCATCCGCGTCGCCCGTGCCCTTGTCCAGCACCAGGCTGAAGCGGTCTGTGTCGAGGCCTGCGCGAAACTGGGCGCCAAATGTGCCGGCGATGCAGTGCGGCGGCCACTTCTCAAAGTGCACGCTGCGCACGGGGTGCCAGTCGCGTGACGCCACAACCGTGGAGAAGCAGGGCATCCACGCGTTGATGACCAGAATGATGGCATCGCCCCCCGCCACGGGCAGCGCCCCGCCCGGGCAGAAGTCGTTCTGAACGTCCACAACCAGCAGGACCGTGTCTCGCCCGAACCGTTCTCCGCTCATGACGACCGCGCCTCGATAAGACGCCGCCGCAGGTCGAAGAGCTCGCGCGTCACCCCGACGTGGTAGGTGTGCGGGTTGGCCAGACGCTTGTGCTCGCCATACAGCAGGGCAAAGCGTCCGGTGCTCCATGCAGCGGTTTCACGCAAGCTGGGGAAGTCATAGACGAGCGCGCCGTCCCGCACAATCTGGCGCCGGATGCTCTCGCGCTGCAGCCCCTTTACCTCGGTTTTCTTGTAGTCAAAGTCGGGGTCCATGAGCACGTCCGGTTCGTCGCCGTCGCCGGTGAGGCACAGCCCGTCGAGCAGCCACAGGCCGTCGCCCTGGTCGTAGTAGCGGTATACGTCCTTCTCTGCGGGAACGTTGATTTTGGCCGGGTTCTCGGAAATCTTGATGACAGGCTGCCCCCTGAGCTGCACCATCTTGTACACCCCATCGAGAGCGCCGTCCCCGTAGCCGGTCGCAAGGCGCGTGCCGACCCCGAACATGTCAATGCGCGCTCCCTGGTCGATGAGGGAGTCGATGAGGTATTCGTCCAGCTGGTTGCTGACGGAAATCTTCACGTCCGAGAGCCCGTTCGCGTCGAGGGCGGCGCGGACCTTCTTGCTGAGATAGGCAAGGTCGCCGGAGTCCAGCCGGACCCCGCCCAGATGGTGGCCCTGAGCCAGAAGCTCCCTGCCCACCGTAATGGCGTCCGGCAGGCCCTGCTCCAAGGTCTCGTAGGTGTCCAGCAGCAGGACGGCATCGTCCGGGTGCATCTGCGCATAGGTGCGGAAGGCCTCAAGTTCGGAGTCAAAACTCTGAATCCAGCTGTGCGCCATGGTGCCGCTGGCTGGCACGTTCTCTTCGAACGCCAGCAGGACGTTGGATGTCGAGCTGACGCCGCCGATGAAGCTCGCCCGGCTTGCCCCCATGCCCCCGTCCCCCTGCGCCCGCCGCAGACCGAAGTCCGCGATGGCCCTCCCCTCCGCCGCGTAGACCATGCGGCGCGCCTTGGTTGCGATGAGTGTCTGGAAGTTGATGGTGCTGAGCATCAGGCCCTCGAGCAGCTGTGTCTCGATAAGCGGGCCCTTGACGCTGACAATCGGCTCGCCCGGAAACACGACCTCGCCCTCCGGCACCGCCACAATGTCCCCGGAAAAACGCATGTCCTCCAGCACGTGCAGAAAGTCATCGCGGAAGCCGATGGAACTCAGGTACTGAAGCTCCTCCTGGGTAAAGTGCATGCCAAGCACGTATTCGATGGCATCGCGAAGGCCTGCGGCAATGGCATAGCCGCCGCCATAGGGGTTGCGGCGGAAGAAGATGTCAAAGACGGCCTGATCCTGCCCTTTGCCAGCAAGGTAGTATCCCTGCGTCATGGAGTACTCGTAGTAGTCGGTGTAGAGCGGCGAGAATCTCCGATGGTACGCCTGCCCGCGTCGCTGATCCATGGTTGAGCTCCTTTCACGTCACAATGCCGGCCCATCCGGCACGCTTCAGTATACCCTGAATCTGACGGCCGGACGCAGGACGGTGCTTGTAAAGGTTCCACCACGTCTTAGAATGGCATGAAGCAACTCTTTTGCAATGCCGAACAGGAGGATGACCATGAATGACCTTTTTTCGGAGCTGGACGTCGCAGGTCGCCGCCTGGCCAATCGCCTTGTCCTTCCGCCCATGGCAACTGAACAGGCACAGGAGGATGGCGTTCCGTCAGACGCTACGCCAGCCCACTACGCCGCGCTCGCCGCCACAGGCGTGGCACTGGCCGTCATCGAACACGCATGCGTGAGCCCGGAGGGACGCTCCGGACCAAGGCAGATTTCCCTGGCCGACGACCGAGCGGTTCCCGGATATGCGGCCATCGTGGCTGCCGTCCACGGGGGCGGAGCGCTGTGTGCTGGTCAGATAAGCCACGCCGGTTCCAACCGGCGCGAAGGCATGCCGGGCAGGTGCCTGGGTCCCAGCGCAGTCGCAAATCCAGCGTCGCACCTGACTCCTGAGGAAATGAGCCTCAGCGACATCCACGAGGCGGTGCGTGCCTTTGGAAGTGCGGCAGACCGCGTGCGGCGGGCTGGCTGCGACTTTGTCGAAATCCATGCAGCTCACGGCTATCTGCTGAGCCAGTTTCTGAGCCCGCTCACCAACCTGCGCACGGACGCATACGGCGGAACGCCGGAGCGGCGGCGGCGCCTGCTCATGGAGGTGCTCGAGGAAGTCCGCGGCGTCCTGCACGAAGACCTGGGCATCATGGTCAGGCTGGGCGTGGCGGACAACCCGCCGGGCACTCAGATGTACCCGGGCGGCCTCACCGTGGAGGAGGGCGTTGCTGCGGCCCGCGCGCTTGCGGATGCCGGCGTGGACATTCTGGACCTGTCGGCGGGTCTCTGCGGGAGCAGGCCTCCGGGGGTGACCGGCGAGGCGTACTACCGCCCCTTTGCCGAAGCCGTGGCAGCGTCGGTGCACGCCCACACCATCTGCACAGGCGGCATCACGCAGCCTCAGACCGCACAGGCCATCGTCGAAAGCGGAACCTCCGACCTGGTCGGCGTCGGGCGCGCGCTTGCCGCCGACCACGACTGGGTGCGGAAAGCCAGGCAGGTTCTGGCACACTAGAGAGAAAGGAGCCAGCATGGATATCACACTGACCATCAGCGGTGAAGCGGGGCAGGGAGTCAAGACGCTGGGTTCGCTCGCAGCACGCACGCTGTTTGACAGGGGATACTACATCGTGCAGGACGAAAGCTACCACAGCCGCATCCGCGGAGGCCTGGATGCCATCACCCTCCGGGTCTCGGACAAGGAGCGGCACGCCATCCGCCCGCAGATGGATGTGTTCATTCCTCTTGCCTCGTCGGTCCTGCCCTACCACGCGCCGGGAAACGGGCACGAGGCCGAACTTGCACCCGGCACGCGCGTCCTGTGCGACAGCGCTGCCGGCATCGACCTGCCCGGCGAGGTCAGCCTTCCCGCCAGCGAGCGCGCCATGGCGCTCACAGGAGATGCACGGGCAGCCAACGTGTTCCTGTTCGGTGCCCTGTGCCGCATGCTGGGCATCCCTCTGGACCAGGCGAAGGCTGCGGCGCACAAGGTGCTGCCCCAGAGGCTGCAGGAGACCAACCTGCCCGTGCTCGCAGAGGGCTATGCCCAGCCCGTCATGGAGGCGTGGAGCCTTCCTGAACGCCGCCTGAGCGGCTATGTGCTGGCAAATGCCAGCCAGGCCATCGGCGCCGCGGCCATCGTGGCAGGCGTTCGGTTCTACTCCGGCTATCCGATGACGCCCGGCTCCGGCATCATGAACTATCTTGCAGCGCACGCAGAGCAGTACGGCATCGTCGTGGAGCAGGCAGAGGACGAGATTGCGGCCGCCAACATGGCCGTGGGCGCCAGCTATGCGGGCGTCCGTCAAATGGTGTCGACTTCCGGGGGAGGCTTTGCGCTCATGGTTGAGGCCCTCTCGCTGGCCGGCATGACCGAGACACCCATCGTCATCGTCGACGCTCAGCGTCCCGCACCTGCGACCGGCCTGCCCACCCGCACGGAACAGGCCGACCTGTGGTACGTCCTGCAGGCGGGGCACGGCGAGTTTGTGCGCATGGTGAGCGCGCCACGCACGCCTGAAGACGCCTTCACGCTGACGCTCAAGGCCTACGAGCTGTCCTCGAAGTATCAGATTCCGGCCATCATCCTGTCGGACCAGCAGCTCGCCGACACGCTGATCACTGTTCCGCGCTGGGAGCTCGGCGACGTGCGTCTCAACCGTCACCTCGCGGAGCCCGGCATGTATCAGGAACCCTACCAGCGCTATGCCCTGACGCCCTCCGGGGTGTCGCCGCGCCTTGTCCCGACACAGACAGAGTGGCCCGTCGTCGCGGACAGCGACGAGCATGACGAAAGCGGCCACCTCAGCGAAGACCTGGACAACCGCGAGCGCATGGTGGAGAAGCGCCTGAGACGCCAGCGCGACCTGCTCATGGAACTCGACGACCCGCTTGTGCTGGGAGGAGGCCCGACGCTGCTGGTAGGCTGGGGGTCGAGCTTCGGAGCCCTCGAGGAGCTGGTGCAGGAGCACCCCGCAGACCTGCGCCTGGTGCACTTCGATGAAGTCTGGCCTCTCAAGACCGAGCGTCTGCTGGCGGAGATGAGCCAGGCGCGGATGGTCATCGCCGTCGAAGGCAATGCGACCGCACAGTTCGCAGGCCTCATCGCGCGCGAAACCGGCCGGCGCATCGAGCACACGGTCGGCCGCTGGGACGGCCGGCCTCTGACAGCCGCGTTCATCGAACGCCGGCTGCACGACATGGAGGTGATCTGACATGTGGAAGAATGGAACCGACATTGCATGGTGTCCGGGCTGCGGCAACTTCGCCCTGCTGGACGCCGTGAACCGGCTCATCGAATCCAGCGACATTCCAAGGAGTCACTTCCTGTACGTTTCCGGCATCGGACAGGCCGCCAAGCTGCCGCTGTACCTGAAGGGCGTCAACGTGCTCGACGGGTTGCACGGGCGTGCCCTGCCGGCGGCGCAGGCTGCCAAGATTGCCAACAAGGACCTGACCGTGGTCGTGCACTCGGGCGACGGCTGCAACTATGGGGAGGGCGGCAACCACCTGCTGGCCGCCATCCGGCGCAATGTGGACATCACGCTCATCGTCCACGACAACCAGGTATACGGCCTCACGAAGGGACAGGCCTCGCCCACGACCGCGCTGGGAACCACGACGGTAGCCCAGACGCTGGGTGTCATGCTGGAACCCTTCAACCCCATGGCGGCTGCCGTGGCGCTCGACTGTTCCTTTGTCGCGCGCACCTTCGTGGGCGACCAGGACCACCTGGTGTCTACGATGCGGGCGGCCATCCATCACCATGGATTCTCGCTTGTCGACGTGCTGCAGCAGTGCGTCACGTTCAACAAGGTCAATACGTTCGGCTGGTACAAGGAACGTGTGCAGAGGCTGCCGGAGGACTACGACCCGACGGACCGGGAAGCAGCGTTCAAGGCAGCCCTGGCGTGGGGCGACCATATTCCCATCGGGGTCCTGTACACGCACGAGCGCCCGGCCTACGAGGACCTGCACCCCGTGCTGGACGACCTGCCCCCGCTCTGGCAGCGGTGGAACACGGACATGGCTGCCTACACGCCGCTGCTGGATGAACTCGCCTAGATGACATGAAGGTATTCCGACGCATTCTGCTGACCGTCCTGGTCGCCATGCTTGTGGCGGTCGGCGGGTTCGTCGCCTGGGCCAATACCGCGGCACTCCCTTCCCCGGAGGCCCTTGCGGCCATGAAGACGACCGCGGAGGCAAAGGTTTCCACAGACGGCGGGGGCAGGCTCATCTTCGAGCCGGTGGGAAACGCGACCGGCGCGGGCCTCATTCTGTACCCCGGCGCGCGCATTGATCCCCGCGCGTATGCGCCGGTCGCCCGCAGCATCGCCGAGCGGGGCAGCGTCGTCATCATCGTTCCCATGGTGCTGCATCTGGCGGTGCTGTCGCCTGACCGCGCGCTGGAGGTCATGACGGCATACCCGGACATCCGGGCCTGGGCAGTCGGCGGCCACTCGCTGGGAGGCGCCATGGCTGCCCATTTTGTGCACCAGTACCCCGGAAAAGCGGCAGGGCTGGTGCTGTGGGCAGCCTATCCGGGCAGCAGCGACGACCTGTCCCAGTCTCCCGTCAGCGTCCTGTCGGTCAGCGCAGCCCGCGACGGGCTGGCCACGCCTGAGAAGATAGCGGCGGCCCGAACGCTCCTGCCCTCCGGAACCACCTATGTGACCATACAGGGCGGCAATCATGCCCAGTTCGGCTCGTATGGCACGCAGGCGGGAGACCACGCAGCCACCATCGCACCCGCCGAGCAGTGGAACCTGACGGCACAGGCCACCGCCCAGTTTCTCGCGCGCCTCGTGCCACAGTCCTGAAGCCTCACCCCGCGGCGTGACGGCAGCGTGAATGCTCCCGCCTTTACATTCGTCAGCCTGCCCTCATACTGAGCACACCCCCTCCCCATGGGGGTGGGGTACGAGGTGAGCTATGAAGCAGACAGCAGGAGAGAAGCAGGCAGAAGAACGCGCCACTGTGCGGCACGGGAATGTTCTGCCCCTGATAAGGACCGCGAGGGGCCACCTGGGCGGCATCGAGCAGATGATTGAGGACAACCGCTACTGCATCGACATCAGCAACCAGCTGCAGGCAGTCATCGCCATTCTGCGCAAGGCAGATGCCCAGATTCTGCGCACGCACATGGAAACGTGCGTCCGTGAGTCGGCGGCCGGCGGCGACTTCGAGCAGAAGCTGAAGGAGCTGGAATCGGTCATCGACCACCTGGTAGGTGAGAGCTGATGGCCACGAAGAAGGTCACGCTCGACGTCCACGGCATGACGTGCGCGGCCTGCGCGATGACAGTAGAGAAGACCCTGAACAAGACGCCTGGCGTCGACAGCGCCACGGTGAACATCAACACCGAGAAGGCAACCATCGTCTATGATCCGTCCGTGCTGAGCCTCGACCAGGCAGCTGCGGCGGTCGCCAAAACCGGGTACACGCTGGTGCTTGGCCAGACGGCGGACAATGCTGAGCGCAAGGCGCGGGAGGCCAGGCGGCAGATGATTGCGGCGTGGGCCTTCGTCCTGCCCGGCATCGCTCTCATGATTCTCATGTGGACGGCGCCGCTTACCATGCGCCAGATGGCCGTCCTGCACTGGGTCGAGCTGGCGCTGGCTGCGCCGGTCATCTTCGTCGTCGGCTACCCGGTGCTCCGCGCGGCCTTCGTTGCCCTGTTCCACGGCAACTTCAACATGGACCTGCTCATCGCCCTCGGAACCATCGCATCGTTTGCCACGGGCATCATGAAGGTTTCCGGACTGCAGGTCGAGAGCTTCGCGATGGTCGGTTCCATGATCATGGGCTTCCATCTGGTCGGCACCTACCTCGAGGCCTCCGCCAAAGGCCGCGCCTCGCAGGCTATCCGCGCCCTCATCGAGCTGGGCGCGCGCTCGGCGCACATCATCGTCGACGGACAGGAGGTCGAGGTCCCCATCGAGCAGGTGGACCCCGGCGATGTCATGGTGGTTCGCCCGGGAGAGAAGATTCCCACCGACGGCACCGTCCTCTCTGGAACGACCGCAGTCGATGAATCGATGGCCACCGGCGAATCCCTGCCGGTCGAGAAGAAGCCCGGCGACCCGGTCATCGGGGGAACCGTCAACCAGATGGGACTGGTTCAGGTGGAAGCCACGCGCGTCGGTGCCGAGACCTTCCTGTCGCAGATGGTCCGCCTCGTCGAGGAAGCGCAGGGGACCAAGGTCCCCATTCAGGCGCTCGCGGACCGCGTCACGTCAGTCTTTGTCCCAACCGTGCTGGGCATCGCTGCCCTGGTCTTCGCGTTCTGGATGCTGTTTCCCGCCGTGGGGCACTCCATCGCTCTGTGGGCCCACACCTTCCTGCCGTGGGTGAACCCCGGCCTCAACCGCTTCTCACAGGCAATCTATGCAATGGTGGCCACCCTGGTCATCGCCTGCCCGTGCGCCCTCGGGCTGGCAACGCCCACCGCCCTCATGGTGGCAAGCGGCCTGGGTGCCCGGAACGGCATTCTCATCAGGACCGGCGCCGCCCTGCAGACGCTCAAAGAGGTCGACACAATGGTATTCGACAAGACCGGCACGCTCACGACGGGGAAGCCGGTGGTCACGGACGCCGTCGCCGTCACCGATGAACCTGCCGCGCTGAGCATCCTTGCCTCGCTGGAAGCCAGCTCCGAGCACCCTGTGGCGGCCGCCATCGTGCGCTATGCCACAGAACAGGGAACCCGGCCGCTGCCGGCCCACGAGGTGACGGCCCTGCCAGGGGCAGGCATCGAAGCCGTCGTGAACGGGACCCGCTATTATGCCGGCCGCAGCACCGACGCCCAGCTGGAAGCCGCGGCTCCTGCGACACGGGAGCTGCTGACGCGGCTTGAGGGTGAAGGCAAGACGGTCGCGGTCCTCGCGCAGGACAATCGCATCCTTTTTGTTGCCGCCGTCTCAGACACCCTCAAGCCCACCAGCGTCTCGGCGATTCGGCAGCTGCGTGACCTTGGCATCACACCCGTGATGCTGACAGGGGACAACACCCGCACGGCGCAGATGATAGCAGAACAGGCGGGCATCGAACAGGTGCATGCGCGCGTCCTGCCTGCCGGGAAGCTTGCGGTCATCCGCCAGCTTCAGCAGGAGGGCCACGTGGTTGCCATGGTGGGCGACGGCGTCAACGACGCGCCCGCGCTCAAGCAGGCGAACGTCGGGATCGCCATCGGCTCGGGCACGGACATCGCCATCGAGGCGGGGGACATCACGCTCGTGAGCGGCGACCTGGACAACGTCGTGCGCGCGGTGCGGCTGTCGCGCGCCGCGTTTGCCAAGATACGACAGAACCTCTTCTGGGCATTCTTCTACAACATCATCGCCATCCCTGTCGCGGCGCTCGGCCTGCTGCACCCGGTGCTTGCGGAGATTGCGATGGCAGCAAGCAGCGTGAACGTCGTCACCAACTCCCTGCGGCTGGGCAGGACGCCGCTCGGAACATCTTCCACCAGGAGGCAGGAATCATGACAAAGCACATCGATCCAGTCTGTGGCATGGTTGTCAGGGAAGACGCCGGCAAGCCGACGTCCGTGTACAAGGGAACGACCTACTACTTCTGCAGCGACCACTGCAAGGAGTCGTTCGACAAGGACCCCGAGAAGTATCTGGCCATGAAGCCCGGAGACCGGCACATGGACATGGGCCGCTGAGGGGGCTACGTTCCGGCAAGCAGCTCTGTCAGTGAAACAAAGCGGTAGCCCTGGCGCGCCAGCTCGGGCAGAAGAATCTTCATTGCCTCATACGCCACCGGGCTGTTGGTGTGTCCCACAAATATGACTCCAGGACGAATATAGCGGCGCACGGTCGCCGCACTCAAGGCCGCTGACCGGTTGGAACCGGTGTCCTGCATGGTGTAGGCCGAGCCGACAGTGATGTACCCCTGGTCGGTCACGAGCTTGAACAGGTGCTGGTCCTCGGCAAAGTAGGGAAACCGGAAGTACGGGCGTGTGGTGAGTCCCATGGCATTGAGGACCTGCTCGCACGCCCGTACCTGCTTGATGAAGTTGTCGTCGGTCGTGGAGGTCGCCGCCGGGTGGCTCAGGGTGTGATTTCCAATGTCGTTGCCCAGCCGCACCATTGTCCGGATGGTCTCGGGATGCATGCGCACATTCGTCCCTATGAGAAAGAACGTACAGTGCCCGTGGTAGGTGTGAAAGAGCTCTGCGATGCGCTGGGCCGACACTGCGTCCCAGTTGTCGTCGAAGGTGAAGGCGACCACCTTCTGCCTCGTCCCGGTCTGCGTAAGCCGCGCCGGAGCAGAGGACAGGGCGCCGAGCTCGGCAAGCTGCGGCTGCCTGAGCCAGGGCTCCTTCTGCCACCTGGTGGAATAGGCGCACAGGATTGCGCCGCTGCCGCTGTCCGTCATCAGCTGGGCTCCGAGCGGCTGCATCAGCTGCAGCAGCGGGAAGTAGAGTTCCCGCCCAACCGTGACCGGTGGCGTGCCCCAGGGCTTTTCCACGCCATCCAGCTGGTAGGTGGGCGACTTTCCCTGCCAGACCACGCGGCGCGAGCCGATGGTCAGCACCGAACCAACTGCCGGGCTCACGGTATAGGTGGCGCCCCACGCCTGCCGCAGGAGAGCAAGGGGAACCAGCGTGTCACTTCCAACGCGCCTGGCCTTGAACGTGACCGAGGCGCCCGCCATTGCAACGGACAGGTCCTTTCCAACGGTGACCAGCCGAAACCATGAGGTGGTGTCCACTGCCTGCGCTGGAACAGCCGGCACCGCTACAAGGCACAGCGCCAGCGCCACTGCCATCCACCATCTTCCTGTCCTTGTCATGCCGGCATCCTCCTCACCCGATCTGCAGGCTCGGGACGGGAACAGCCGCCAGAGCCTGTACCTGTTAGACGCGTTACCCGTGGTTCTGGTTCCCCTAGCCTGCGGCGTCCCACTCCACGCCAGCCGAGCGATACTGCAGGGCTTCGCTGATGTGCTCCGTCCGGACGCGCTCCGCACCTTCCAGGTCTGCGATGGTGCGCGCCAGCTTGAGCGTCTTGTCGTACCCGCGGCCGCTGAGTCCGAAGCGCGCCGCCGCCATGGACAGGAACGCCTGGGACTCCCGGTCCAGCGTGACCAGCCTGCGCACCTGGGGTCCGGACAGGTCCGCGTTGGCCTGCAGTCCAAGTTCCGCGAGCCGTTCCCGCGCGTGCCCGCGCGCCTGTACCACCCTGTCCCGGATAACGGACGAAGTCTCGCCCCTGCTGAGCTCTCCAAGTTCCGAGGCCTGCAGACGCGGCACGGACAGCACCATGTCGAAGCGGTCGAGGAGAGGTCCGCTGATTCTGCCGCGGTAACGGCGCACATCCGCGGCCGAACACGTGCAGGGGTGCGCGGGGTCGCCGTACCAGCCGCACGGGCACGGGTTCATGGCAGCGACCAGCAGAAAGTGCGCAGGGTATGTCAGGGTCTGCCGCACCCGCGCGATCGTCACCGTTCCACTCTCCAGCGGCTGGCGCAGAACCTCGAGGACGTCGCGGTGAAACTCGGGCAGCTCATCCATGAACAGGACACCCCGGTCGGCCAGCGAAATCTCCCCCGGACGTGCCGTCGCGCCGCCTCCGATGACGGCGCTGCTCGAAGCCGTGTGATGCGGGTGACGGAATGGCCGCTGCTCCACGATGGACGCTCCGTCCACGAGCAGGCCGGCCGCGCTGTAGATGGTCGTCACCTCGAGGACTTCCTCCTGCGTCATGGGCGGCATGATGCCAGGCAGGCGCTCCGCGAGCATCGTCTTGCCAGAGCCGGGAGAACCGGTGAGCAGAATGTTGTGACCACCCGCCGCAGCAATCTCCATGGCCCGCTTCGCTGCGGCCTGTCCCTTGACATCAGCAAAATCCAGGGGTGACGTCTCCGCCTCACGCGGCGGCTCGTACGGCGGCACCACCTGAAGCACCGGACTCCCCGCCAGGGACTCCACGACGCTGCCCAGCGTCTCGGAGGGGAGGAGCCGCGTGCCGGAGAGCAGGGCCAGCTCGCCTACGTTGTCCCGCGGCACCACGTAGGTGTGCGTCCCGTCCAGGGATGCGAGTCCCGCCACCGCGGGCAGGACCCCATGCACCGGCCGCAGCGTGCCCTCGAGCGACAACTCGCCCAGGAAGACGTATCCGTCGAGGGGTGCCTGCAGCTGCCCCGAGGCCTTCAGGATGCCAAGGGCAACGGGAAGGTCGAAGAATGCCCCTTCCTTGCGCAGGTCAGCTGGGGCCAGGTTGACCGTGATGCGGTGTGCAGGAAAGCGGAACCCGGCATTGCGGACCGCGCTCTTGACGCGCTCCCTTGCCTCCTGCACCGTAGCGTCGGGAAGGCCGACAATGGTGAACGCCGGCAGACCCTCCGCAATGTCCACCTCCACCTGAACGGGGTGGGCGGTCAGGCCGACGACACTAACGCTCGCTACCGCTGCAAACATGACCCGCCCGTCGCTCCAGGACTGCTCTCAGGTTACCCACGTCATTAGCGAAGCTCAGCAGATGCAGGGCCTCCGCCGGGTCGACGAACGCACCCCCCTGCAGTTCACGGTTGACTGAAACCACCGTGTCCGCAGTCTCCATCTCAAACCAGTAGACTATCTTGCGATGGACCGCCCTGTCCAGGTAGGAGTAGAAATGAAAGGTCGAGGTTCCCGCCGGGCCTACGATGGTGGCGTGCACGCCCGACTCCTCCAGCACCTCGCGCAAGGCAGCCTGCTCATGGCTCTCGCCCAGCTCGACGTGCCCCTTGGGGAAGACCCAGCCCCCCTTGTGGTTCCGGAGCACCAGCACCTTGTCGCCGCTGAAGACGATGCCTCCCGCGGTGATCTCCGTTATTTCGCCCTTGCTGCGGGCCACGCTGTCCGGCTCCCCTCAGGGCAGGGCTACAAACGTATCCTCGTCGAAGTACAGCTCGCGCGCCCACTCGACGCGCTCAGTGATAAGGGGACGCGGCTTCTTGACTGCCTCGACGCGGAAGAACGTGCTGTGGTACCAGGCGAAGTCGGGAGCCTTGACCTCGAACGGCGATTCGGTCACGATGCGGAACCCCTTCTCGATGATGCGCTCGCCGGTGAGCAGGTAGTCGTTGAAGTCGCGCAGGATATCCGTGATGACCATGTTCATGCGCAGGAGGTCCTTCTCGACGCCCATCCACTTGGCCAGCCCGGACTCGAAGTGGGACACTCCGAAGTAGCCCGAGCAGCCCTTGCCGCGCAGGGCTTCACAACACCGCGAGTAGAACAGCTTCATGCCCTCGACCGTTTCCACCGGGTCGGTGATGAACACGTCGAACTTGCCCTTGAGCTCCTCAGGAACAGGGTCGCGGGCATCATAGTCATACACCTCGACGTTGGTCCACCCCTTGTCCTTGATGACCTTGCGGATGAAGCGGTTGACGCGCTTGTCGATTTCGACCACGGTGATGCGCCGGCACTTGCCGGTCAGCGCCAGGCCGATGCTCAGGATATCGTCGTCGCCCAGGATGAAGATGTTCTTGTTCTCGAGGTCCCCCCGCTCGTAGATATAGGCGATGCGGTCCAGGTTCTTCTCGAGGGGCACGACGCCCTGGTCAAACTCGGCGGTTACTTCGGGACGGCCCTTTGCCAGCTGCTCGTACTCGGGCATAATCTCCTTGAGCCAGCCACGAGGCTTGACACCGGTCGCGCCGCAGGTAGGGCACACCATGGATTCTTCCTTCTCCAGGCCGCTCGAGCGGGCAAATTCCCTGCCGTCCTTTGTGATGGCGATGAGGTCTCCCCGCGCCTCGATGTAACCCTTGTTCTTCAGGGTCGTGAGTGCATCGACATATCCGCGCAGAGCGTCATCCTGCTTGCCTGCGAGCTGCCAGAAGTTGAGCGGCTCCTTCATGAGTGCGCGCAGCAGCTTTGCCTGTGTTCTGTCCATAGGTACCTCCCGAGGTTGACGTCATGCAAGTATACGTTGCCCTGCCTCACAATGCAACCGCAGGGCGCGGCTTGGGCCAACCGCTGGGCTACGGCGCGGCAAAGAACGAGCCCAGGATGGCGCGGAAGTCCGCAGCAGCGGAACCTGCGGCGCCAGTTGCTGCGCTGCACTCCAGCTGGTAGACGCTGCCCCCCGAAGCCAGCAGATAGTAGTCCGTCGTCGTGCCACCGCCTGCCGCGGCGAAGTGCTGATACTGGATGCCCGCAACCACCTGGGTGGCAGGGGGTGTGAGGCTCAGGCCTCCCTGCTGCTCCAGCCTGTCATGCAGGTTTTCTGCAAAGGCCTGGACCGTCGCCCCGCCCAGCGGAACGACGGTGATGCGCACACGCGGACCGGATGGCGCTCGCACCTCCGTCCCCCCACCAACATGTGCAACCTCCCACGTCGCGGGGTACTTGAAGCCATACCCGTACGTGCTGTCGGTATAACTGACAAGCTGGGTCACGGGCACCAGCGTCACGGCTGTGACCGTCTGGATGCCTTTGACGACGCTCACCCCCGTTCGTGTCACTGTCTGGTAGCCGGTCAGCGCGACCTTCACGGTGTGGCTGCCCAGCGCAACGTTCACGGTGAGAGGCGTCACGCCCTTGACGGCCTTGCCGTCCACGGTCACAGTGGCCCCGGCAGGCGTGGAAATAACCTTGAGCGACCCCTGCGCAACCGGCGTGGTGCGTGTCAGCGTGACGGACGCTGTCGTCACCTTGCCCTTCACTGCCGTCACCGTCCGGCTTGCCTGGTTGTACCCGGACAGCTGGAGGGTCACGGTGTGGGAGCCGGGGCTAACCACGAGGCTGGCGGGCGTCCGCTTGCCGGTCGCACGGCCATCCAGCAAAATGGCCGCCGATGATGGCGTCGAGGTCACGCGGATGGTCGTCTGAGCCGTCGTCCCTGGTGTGGACGGCTGGGTCGGGGTAGACGTCGATGGCGTCGATGGTGTCGATGGCGTCCCTGGCGTGGTTGCCTGGACGCGCGTCAGCGTCACCGTGACGCTCGACGTGCCGCCTGCCGTCACGGAAATGGACCGCTGCGCATCCTTGTAGCCACTCAGGCGCAGAACCAGCTCATGGCTGCCCGCCTCGATGTTGGTGAGCATCGCTGGCGTCCTGGACTTCTGGAGGGCACCATCCAGCAGAATCTGTGCCCCGGAAGGGGTCGAGGACACACTCACCGAGCCAGTCTTGACCGTCACTTCGCCACCCGGCTGCACGGCCGTTCCATCTGGAGGAGCTCCCCGAGGACGAGCCACGAGGAAACCGACCACAGCGAGGACGGCGACCACCGCGACCGCCACCGGGACAGTCCACCGCCGCCTGTGCGCTGGCGGTGGTGCAGCCACGTCTGTATCGGCTGCCGCCGGAGGTGCAATGACCCACGCCGCACCGTCCACTGGTTCAGGTTCCGCCCTCCCCGAAGCGGCCATGGGCCTGGCCACCGGCTCAGCCGCCGGCGCCGGCACGGGTTCAGGAGGTGCCGCTCCCTGGTCCTGATGATAGAAGTCATTCATGCCCGTCAGCGGTACTTCAGACTCGGTCCCTGGTGCTTTCCGCAGCCCCAGGCTGGGGCCGTGTTCCCGCCCGGGTGGCTCGCCGCCCGCAGCGGGACGCTCCGGAACCGGGAATCCCCGCGCGGCAATGGCGCTCAGGACGTCAGCAGGCGAACTGTACCGCAGCTCCGGGTCCGGCTGCAGCAGTCCCGAGAGCACGGGCTGCAGTTCTTCGGGGGTGCCCTCGACCGAGACCTCTGCCTCCGGAACGCCTCCTGTGAGCATATGGAACATCAGCACGCCGGTCGCATACAGGTCCGCGCGGATGTCGACCGCCCGTCCTTCGCGCTGTTCCGGGGCAGCGTACGGTGTCAGCCGGCCCGCTCGCAGCGGGTCGACCCTGCCGGACAGGGGCGAGGCGCCGAATCCCATGACCTGGGCATCGCCGGAAGGCATCACAAGGACGCTCTCGGGCGAGAGGGCTCCATGGAAGGGCAGGCCGCCCAGGGCCAGCATGCTCTCCAAAGCTGACAAAATACAGGAACAGACCCACGCAGCCTTTGCAGCGGGGAGGGGTCCGGACTTGGACAGCAGTTCTGCGAGCGTCTCATGAGGGTCCTCAGGGTGAAGGACAAGGTCGCAGATGTCCCCGTCCTGACCCGACGCTTCGGTCGGCACGACATAGGGACTGACCAGTTCGGCGGAGCGCAGGAACCGGCGCACGACGGCAGTGTTTGCGGTCGTGGGGGGCTCGAGGATGAGTGCTGTCAGGAATGCCGGGGATTGCGCGTCGCGCACCTTCCAGACGCTCGCCAGACCCAGCGTGCCTGCCTGCTCGAGCACTTCGTACCGGTCGTGCAGCATCAATCCCTTGAGATCCATCCCCCACCCCCGAGACGCTTCGTGCCTCTCCCTGTATCTATAGCCGCATAGCCGGGGTTGTCAACGGGGGATGGGGGTTTCGGCGCTAGCCCTCCTCTTCGGTGAGGGACTGCAGTTCATAGAGGTCACGGTAGGCCCCGCGCCGTGCCAGCAGCTGCTCGTGCGTGCCCTCCTCGGCGATGCGTCCCTTCTGGACCACGAGGATCCGGTCCACGCTGCGTATGGTGGAGAGGCGGTGCGCCACGATGATGCTGGTGCGACCCACCAGAATCTTGCGGATGGCGGCCTGGATGATGGCCTCGGACTCGGTATCGATGTTGGAGGTGGCCTCGTCCAGAATGAGCACCTTCGGGTCGAAGTACAGCGCACGTGCGAAGGATATGAGCTGGCGCTGGCCTGCCGAAAGGTTGTTGCCGCGCTCGTACAGGTGGTAGCGCAGACCCCCGTCGAGGCGGTCCACGAAGTCCATGCCCAGGTAGTGCACGATGTCGGCGACCCTCTGCTCGTCCGGATGCTCGTCAAACAGCGCGATGTTGTGCAGAATCGTTCCGCTGAAGATAAACACGTCCTGCATGACGAAGGCGATGGTCGTGCGCAGGAACTCGAGAGGCAGGCTCGCCACGTCCACGCCGCCCAGCAGCACGTGCCCGCTGTCGATGTCATAGAACCGCGGGACCAGGCCGGTGATGGAGGTCTTGCCCGCGCCGGTCGGGCCGACGAGAGCGACCGAGCCGCCCTGCTCGACCTTGAAGCTGATGCCCTTCAGGATTTCCTCGCCCGGGTTGTAGCTGAGGTGCACGTCCTGAAACTCGACGCTGAACGTGGAGGGAAGGATTCCGGCAAAGCTCTCGGGGACGTAGACTTCCTCCGGCTGGTCCACAATGTGGAAGATTTTCTCCGCGGAGGCCATCGCCTGTTGAATCGTGTCGAACTGTTCAGCTATCTCCTGCACGGGCTGGAAGAAAATCTGGGTGTAGAACATGAAGGTGACCAGGGTGCCGAACGACAGCATCCCCGACAGAATGTTGCCGCCCCCATAGTACAGGAGCAGACCCACGGCAATGGTCGCAAGTGCCGAGACCAGCGGACGGAAGATGCCGTTGAGCTGCATGAGGTGCAGACGCGCCACCGTGTATGCCTCGTTGATCTTCTCGAAGCTCTTCTTCTCCTTGTCCTCGATGGCAAACAGCTGCACCACCCGCACGCCCTGAACACGCTCCGCGATGAAGGCGTTGATGCGCGACAGGCAGGTGCGCGCCACACCGTGCGCCGCACGGATGGAAACGCGGAAGACGGCCGTCAGCACGGCAACGGCTGCCAGAACGGCAAGCAGAACCCAGGTCAGGAAGGCATTCAGCGTGAACATGACCACCGTCACGCCGACCAGCAGAATCCCGTCGCGCGCGATGTTGATGAGGGCCTGGCTGTACATGTCAGCGAGCGCCTCCACATCGTTGGTGACACGCGTCGTCAGCCTGCCCGAAGGAGTCCGGTCGAAGAAGCCGAACGGCAGGCGCTCCATGTGCTCGAACAGCTGCACGCGGATGTCGTAGACGATGCGCTGGCCCACCACCTCGAGCAGCACACGGTTGACGTAGGAGACGACAAACGCCAGCAGCACGATGGCCAGAAACAGCAGGGACAGCCTGCGGATGCCTTCGATGTCCACCGAGCGCAGCCAGGCACGGTCATCGGGCGACAGCTGTGCGAGCGACGAGGCGTCCATGATGTAGGTTCCTGCAGGAAACACCGGCTGCGGCGCCACGAACAGGAGCGGCTGCTTCGCCGACGCCCAGGCATTCAGGCGATCCGTGCCCAGTTCCTGCGCCTTTGCGCTCGAAATGACGTAGAGCGACACATCCGAGGTAGCAACGCTCTGGCCGCTCTGATGCAGTCCCTTTGCCAGCTCCACCTTGTCGTAGTAGTGACGGCCCATGAGGACAAAGCGGTTCACCGGTGCGACGACCGCGTCCGCGGTTGGAACATCGGCGGTGTTCTGGAGGACGACGAAGCGCGTCGTCGTTGGGTCGATGTAGGTATCGATGGCCTGGCGCACAATGAGTGGACAGGCGATGGTCTTGGCCGTGATGACAAGAATCAGGAGAAGCGCAATGAGGAGCTTCCACCAGTAGGGCCGCGCAAACTTGAGCAGGCGCATCATGAGCGTCGCGTCAAAGGAGCGTGTCTGTGCTTCGTCGCTTGATATGCCAGCCATCAGGTGCTCTCCACTTTCTGTTCGACCAGCTGCCTGCGGTAGACGCGCCAGTACCAGCCGCGTCGGTGCACCAGCTGCGCATGCGTCCCCTCTTCGACGATGCGGCCCTCGCCAAGCACCAGGATGCGGTCCATCTGGCGCAGGGCCGAGATGCGGTTGCTGATGACGATGGTCGTGGGGCGCGACGTGAAGTGCGCAATGTTGTCGAGAATGTGCTTCTCGGTATCGGCATCCACTGCCGACAGGGCATCGTCCAACACCAGGATGCGCGGCTGCTTGAGGAACGCCCGCGCGATGGTGACACGCTGCTTCTCGCCTCCGGAGAGGGTCACGCCGCGCTCGCCCACGACCGTTTCGAACTCCTCCTTGAACTCGGAGATGTTCTTGAAGACGTCGGACTGGCGCGTCGCCTCGCGGATGGCTTCCTCGTCAACCGGCAGGTCGGTCACGTTGATGTTCTCTTCCAGCGAGTCCGAGAACAGGAACACGTCCTGCGTCACAACGCCGATGGCGCGCCGCAGGTCCGCCAGTCGATACTGCCTGATGTCCACGCCATCCACCAGGATGCGCCCTGCGGTCGGGTCGTAGGCACGCGTCAGCAGCGACACGATGGTCGTCTTGCCCGACCCGATGGGCCCGATGATGCCGATACGCTGACCAGGCGCCACATGGAAGCTGATGTCATCCAGGATGCGCCGCCCCTCGCGCTCGAAGGTCACGTGGTCGAACACCACGTCGCCCGCAAGCGGAGTCTCGATGGGGAGAGCATCCGGCGCTTCTGTAATGGTGGGCTGCTGGTCGAGGACTTCGTTGATGCGGGCAAGGGAAGCTTGACCGCGCTGAAACAGGTTGATTGCCTGCCCCAGCGCCATCATGGGCCAGGACAGCATGCCGATGTAGGTGTTGAACGCAACCAGGCCGCCGATGGTGAAGGAGCCGCGCGTCGTGAGGATCCCCCCGTACCACAGCAGCACAAGAACGGACATGGAACCCAGGAAATCGATGAGCGGGCCCGTGAGACCCCACACGCGGATGAGCTGGATGTCACGATGCTGCAGCTCTCCGGCGCGCTGCCGCAGACCGCGCAGCGCGTCCTTCTCGCGCATGAACACCTTGATGACGCGGATGCCTGTGACAGCCTCCTCGACGTAGTCAGTAAGCGCGGAGAAGGCGTCCTGCACCCGTCTGAACAAACGGAAGACCAGCGGGCCTGCCCGGGTCACGACCAGCGCGATGAACACCAGCGGGATAAGGGCAAACAGCGTCAGCATGCGGTTGAAGCGCAGCATGGCGATGAGCGTGAAGGTGGTCAGGATGAAGAAGTCGGCAATCATCAGCAGGCCGTCGCCCAGCGCCTGCCGCACGGCCTCGAGGTCGTTGGTCACCAGCGCCATGAGGTCGCCCGTCTTGTGAACGTCGTGGAAGTCGGCTGACAGCGCCAGGTACTTGGCAAAGAGGTCACTGCGCACCTCCTGCTCGACGAAGCGCGCGCTGCCCCAGATGAGAAACCGCCAGAAGTAGCGGCCCACCGTAATGACCGCAATGAGCCCTGCTATCTGCAGCAGTGCAATGAGCAGGGTGCGGCTCGTCGCCGTGAACGCCGACAGGCTGTCGATGACTCCCGCCGTGATGTTTGGGATGATGGTCTGCGAGACATCGACGACAGCAAGGATGAGAAGGCCCACGAGGTACCGCACCCAGTACTTGCGAACAATGGGCCCCAGATGCCGCAGCGCTCCCTTTTGTTTGGTTTCCGTAGTACTCATGGTGTTCAGGATAGCGTCCCGAGGGCACGTTGTCAATTGAGCGCGCGCCTCGGGGCCTTGCATCCCGCGTCTGTCCTGATAGGCTTTCTACCAGATGACAACATTGACACCACACGAACTCCACGACATACTTCTTGCTGCCTTCGGCCCGCAGCACTGGTGGCCTGCCGACACGCCTTTCGAGGTGGCGGTGGGAGCAGTCCTCACGCAGAATACAGCCTGGAGCAACGTAGAGCAGGCAATTCGAGGCCTTGCGGCGTTGCAGGCCCTGACGCCCGCGGGCATCCTGGCCCTGCCCGTCCCGGTCCTCGAACAGACGATCCGGCCTGCCGGCTACTACCGCGTCAAGGCTGGCTATCTCACGACGCTGGCCTCATGGGTCCAGCAGCACGCACCCGGCGGGCTCGCCTCGCTGGCGGACGCCGATGCCGGAGAGCTTCGGCAGGAACTGCTGGGCCTGCGCGGCATTGGACCGGAGACGGCTGACAGTATCCTCCTCTACGCGCTCGGCAAGCCCCTCGTGGTTGCCGACGCCTACACGCGCCGCATCGGGGCCCGGCTGGGCATGCTTCCTGAAGGGACCACCTACGTTGCTGCACAGGAGTACTTCGCCCGGCGCCTTCCCGCGGACGCGGAGATGCTGGGGGAGTTTCACGCCCTAGTGGTCCGGCTTGGCAAGGAGTTCTGCGGCAAGCGTCCACGCTGTTCCGGCTGTCCGCTGGCTGCCCGCTGCCCCTCCGTTGCAGCGCCCGGCATCCGGGAACGGAGTGTCCCGGCATGAGCTGGCGCACCATCTACGGTCCCATCCCCTC
The DNA here is from genome assembly GCA_035403525.1 of Candidatus Cryosericum sp. Classification (GTDB taxonomy): domain Bacteria; phylum Caldisericota; class Caldisericia; order Cryosericales; family Cryosericaceae; genus Cryosericum. The sequence goes on along the minus strand of DAONFE010000005.1, from coordinate 25,753 downwards.
GCGGCGGCTGGGCCGCAGCCTGGGCATCAGTCCCATCCCCGACAAGACCTGCAACTACAGCTGCATCTACTGCATGCTGGGACGCACCGACCACCTCACTCGTGAGCGCCGCGACTGGTTTCCGCTGCAGGAGATCCTCGGCGAGCTGGACGACGCCCTGCGCACCGTCTCCCCGCCTCCCGAGCACATTTCCATCGTCGGCAACGGCGAACCGACGCTGTATCTGCACCTTGGCGAGCTGATTGCGGGCGTGCGTGAGCGCACGGACATCCCCGTGGCTGTCATCACCAACGGCGCGCTTCTTGCCGAACCGGAGGTGCGCACGGCGCTTGCCGCGGCTGACGTCGTCCTCGTGTCCTTCAACGCTCCGACCGAGGAGCTGTTCCGCCGTATCAACCGGCCCTGCCCCGGCATTACGTTTGAGAGCACGAGAGCAGGGCTTCTGACCTTCGCCCGGATGGTGCGGCGGGGGCAGCTGTGGGTCGAGATGATGGTGCTTGAGGGCATCAACGACAGCCCCGAGGTTCTCGAGCAGACGCGCTGGATGCTGCATGAAGTGGCGCCGGACCGCGTCTTTGTCGACACGCCCCTGCGCCCCCCAGCCGAGCCCTTTGCCCGCCCTCTCACGCCCGAAGCCCTCGAACGGGTGGAGCAGGCGCTGGGTGGAGCAACGGGGTCGGGCTTCGACGTCGGCGCCTTCACCCTGCCGCTGGACAGAGAGCCGCTGGAGACGCTTGCAGCCATCTGCGCGCGCCACCCCATGCGCGAGGACCAGGTCGAGGAGCTGCTGGCCAATTCGGGCGTGGACCCTCTGCCCGTGCTGGATGCGATGCGTGCCGACCCGAGGTTCAGGGCGGAGGTCTACGGCGGGAGGACCTTCTTCCTGGCGAGGGAGGACAGCACGTGATTCTCGGCGCCCATGTCTCGATTGCGGGAGGCGTCGCCGCTGCCCCGCAGAATGCCGCCCTCTGCGGATGCCAGACCTTCCAGATGTTCACGAGGAACCAGCTGCGCTGGAAAGCGGAACCGCTGACGGAGGAACAGGTCACTGCGTTCCGCGCAGGCATGGCGGAGCACCATCTTGTACCCGGAACCGTGCATGCCTCGTACCTCGTCAATCTGGCCGCGCGGGACCCTGACCTTCTTGCCAGGTCGCGGACGAGCATGGTGAGCGAGCTTGAGCGGACGGAGCAGCTGGGCCTCCCGTACCTCGTCGTGCACCCCGGCGCGCACCGGGGCCAGGGCACCGCCGCCGGCATCGAAGTTGCCGCGGCCACCCTGGACGAGGTGTTCCGGCGTGCCCGCGCCCGTCACGCGATGGTGCTTCTCGAAACGACGAGCGGCGCCGGCTCGGTGCTGGGAGGGACCTTTGAGGAACTTGCTGCCATTCGGGGCCTCTGCCACAACCCCGCCCGCGTGGGCTACTGTGTCGACACCTGTCACATCTTCGCCGCCGGCTACGACATCCGCTTCCTGCACGGCTACAACGCGACGGTCGCGCAGATGGACCGCGCCCTTGGCCTTGCCAACGTGAAGGCGTTCCACCTCAACGACTCGAAGGGAACACTCGGGTCGCACGTGGACCGCCATGCGCGCATCGGCCAGGGACAACTCGGCACCAATCCGTTCCGTTACCTCGTCAACGACCTCCGCTTCGCCGCACATCCCGGCATTCTGGAGGTTCCCGGCGAGACGGAGGCATACGCCGAGGACCTTGCCCTTCTGCGCTCCTTCTAATTGTGAATGCCTGAAGTGCCTGGCACTTAGGGATTCACAATTGAGGGGGATATTGTAAAAGAATGAGGCGCCCCTATCATGGCCTCAGATGGCAGCTCCCTTCAGAAAACAACACGTTGAAAAGGAGGAGCAGGGATGAACGTATCGCTGGTCGTGCACCGGGTTGGACCAGACACCGCGAATAATGTTGCACAGATGGACCTTGCAGTGACGCAGTCGGCAAAGGCAGGGGCGCACATCGTCCTGTTTTCCGAGGCCGCAACGACAGGTCTGATTCTCAACGATGATCCCCGCCATGACCTCATGCTGGGTGAACCGATTCCCGGTCCTGCCGTGTCGCACTTTTCTGAGCTGGCGCGCAGCAGCCACATCTATGTGGCGTTCGGCATCCTGGAGCGGGACGGCGCCGCCCTGTACGATGCTGCGGTGCTGCTTGGTCCCACGGGCGACCTGCTGCTGAAGTATCGTCGTATCGACCCGGGCTGGCACAGTCAGACCGGGGAGTCCAGGCTGTACCGGGAGGGGACGCAATGCCCCGGCGTCGACACGCCCGTGGGGAGGTTTGCCTTCGCCATCTGCGGCGACCTGTTCAACGACACCGTTGCCGAGCAGGTGCGGCTGCAGCATCCCGACTATCTGCTGATGCCCTTCTCACGCTGCTTCGACAGCGGCCTGTACGACCAGCAGCGCTGGGAATCGGAGGAACGCCGCATGTACATCAACCGCGTTCAGGACATGGGCGTGACGACGTTCATGACCAACTCTCTGGGAGAGAAGGCGTTTGACGGCGGCACCTTCGGGGGAGCCATGGTCGTTCACGCGGGAGGCCGCATCACCCATTCGCTGCACCTTGGCATGCCGGGGATGATCGTCGCGGCAGTCTGACCACAACATGCGGACGGCCGCCCCGCAGGCGGACCGGACGCGGTCAGGAGGGAGGGGATATGGAAGAGCAGGCTGGGGCTCGCATTGGCAGGCGCGCTTTTCTTTCGGCAGGGCTGATTCTTCTCGTACTCATGATTGCCGCGGGCATCCTGACCCGCGTCGTTCCGGCTGGCACCTACGACCGCGTCATCCAGGACGGGCACGAGGTCCTCGACCCGGCGTCCTTCCGGTTCACGGAGGGCGCTCCCCTGCCCGTGTGGCGGTGGTTCACCGCTCCTGTGGAAGTGCTGTGGAGCAGTGACGCGGTCACGGTCATCACCATTATCCTGTTCATCCTTCTGGTCGGCGGCAGCTTCGCGGTGCTTGATCAGGCGGGCGTCGTCCGGACGCTCATCGCCGCCATCGTGAGAAGGTTTCACACACGCAGATACGTCCTGATCGCCGTGACCTGCCTGTTCTTCATGGCTCTCGGCGCTCTGCTGGGGCTCTTCGAGGAAACTGTGCCCCTGACTCCCATCGTGGTCGCCCTTGCATGGTCCATGGGCTGGGATTCCCTTACAGGGCTGGGCATGAGCCTGCTGTCGACCGGCTTCGGCTTCAGCGCCGCCATCGCCAATCCCTTCAGCATCGGCGTGGCGCAGGGCATCGCGGGACTGCCCCTGTTCTCCGGCGCCGGGTTCCGCGCCATGGTGTTCGTGGTCATCTACGGTATCCTCGTGTCCTTCGTCATTCTCCACGCCCGCAGGGTCGAGCGGGGCCGCGTTCCCGTCTGGCCGGAAGAGGAAGCGGCCCGCGCGCGGTACAGCCAGTCCGCCGGCACGACACAGGCGGCGACTCCCCGTCGCGCCATTCTGTGGGCAGCCTGCTGTCTGGGAGCCATGCTCGCCATCGTCGTACTCGGCCCCGTCCTTCCAGCCCTGCGCTCCTATTCCCTGCCTCTCATCGGCCTCGCGTTCGTGGCCGCGGGCATCGGGTCCGGACTTCTGGCCGGTATGGGAGGACGCCGCACCCTGCGCACGCTTGTCTCCGGCATCGGGGGCATGGCGCCGGGCGTCATTCTCATTCTCATGGCCATGAGCGTCAAGCTCATCGTGGCAGAGGCGGGCATCATGGACACAATTCTGCACAGTGCCGCCACCCGCATCGCCGCGACCTCGCCCTCGGTCGCCAGCCTGCTCCTCTACGGGGTGACGCTCGGCATGAACTTTCTCATCGGCTCGGCATCGGCCAAGGCATTCCTCATGATGCCCCTGCTGGCACCACTTGCCGACCTCGTCGGGCTCACGCGGCAGGTCGCCGTGACGGCATTCTGCTTCGGCGACGGCTTCAGCAACCTCGTCTATCCCACGAACGCCGTGCTGCTTATCGGGCTGAGTCTGACCAGCGTGTCGTACCCCCGGTGGTTCCGCTGGACCATCCTTCTGCAGCTGCTGGTGCTGGCAGTCACGGTGGCATTCCTGCTGCTGGCGGTCTCCATCCGCCTCGGCCCCTTCTAGGCGATGCCTGCGCTCATCCCGGCCAGCTATGCGGCCTCCCGCGACCGCTTCCGCGCCCGCCTGGACGACATCCGGGAGCGCTGGCCTTCGGCGCGCCTCGAGGAGTTCGCAGTTCCACCGGAGGGCGAGGACCTCACGATTGACGTTCTGCACGCACCGGCCTGCGCTGCGGCGCAGCACCTGCTCCTTGTCACAACGGGAGAGCACGGTATCGAGGGCTACGTCGGCTCGGCGGTCCTTGAGCTCGTCGTGCGCGATGTTCTCCGAGACGTCGACCCGCAGACAACCACACTGTGCCTGGTGCATGCCATCAATCCGTGGGGCATGGCTCATGAGGAGCGGACCAATGCGGCCAACGTCGACCTCAACCGCAACTTCGTGCTGTCCTGGAACCCTCCTCCTGCT
>DAONFE010000005.1:0-21130 GCA_035403525.1 Candidatus Cryosericum sp. | reverse complement strand
AGCCTCGCCCCACCTCGTCCACGTGGACCTGCACACAGGGTACGGCCCGCGCAACCTCATGAGCGTCGTGAACTCGGCGCTGGACCCATCCCCCTCGGCCGTCTGGAAGGAGCGCATCGGCTATCCGAACGTTGTGGCTTCCACCTCCGAGGAGTTCTACCACATCGACGGGGACATGATCGACTTCATGTACCGGGCGCGGCAGGCCAGTTTCCCCTCCACCGCCCTGTACGCCACATGCTTTGAGTTCGGCTGTCTGGGGGACGGGCTGCTCGCGCAGATTGACAGCCTGTGGCGTGCGGTCGCCGCCAATCGGGTCCGCTGGAACGGCGCCGCATCCGAGGCCGTGGCCCGCGAAGCGGGGCGCCTGTGGCGCGAAGCCTACCGCCCATCCGAGCCGGCGTGGGAGGAGCGCGCCCAGGGCGATGCCCTCCGTGCCATGCGAGGCATCCTTCACAACCAGGGGCTCCTTCCTGCCTGAGCACACGTCCTGGAGAGGCTCGGAGACGCCTGGTCCCGGACACTTGACAGAAGTCTGCCGGCAGCTATCCTGCAGGTAGAGAAGGCGGGTTTGCGGGGCAGGCGCGGTCGAGATGAGATACACCACTGTCCAGCCAGTCACATGCGTTGGTATCTGAAGATGCAGGGAAGGTTCAGCAGAGCAGCGCAGGGGTCAGACATCGCTATCGGTACGTCGAGAACAATCGCGGAAGTCTGCAGCAAGCGTTTTGTGCAGCGCCACACGTTGGAGGCAGCATGGACCAGACCATCCTGTTCGCCTTTCCTCGACATGACGATTTCGGCCGGATTGCCACCGGCAGCGACGTGCGTGCTGCCGCCCTGGACCCCGCAAACGTCGAGCGCCTTGTAGAGGCCGACCCTGAAGACCTTGGGCGCGAGCTGAACTTCGTCGCCCGGCGCCTTGTTTCCGATGCGGCATTCGCCATCCGCTACGAGTCCCTCCTCATGGCATTCATGGACCCGCGCTGCTTTGACCGCTGGGCAGCTCTCCATCCTGCGCTGGAGCCAGCGGAAACCGAACGCCTGAGGCTCGCCTACCATCGCAGCACGTTCGGGCTCTACATCCTCCTGCAGGACGTGCTGTGTCCGGTGGGCAGCGACTATGCCATCTTCTCCCAGCCTGCACCCTTCTCCTCGCCCGCAGCCCTCCTGCTTGCCGAACCTACGACGGTGCTCGAGCCATGTACGATTGGTGGAAGGACAGCGCGTGTCCTGGTACAGGTCCACTGGGAAAGCCTGCATGAGAGCCTCGCCCTGCGTGCGGGGCGCACGCAGGAGGGCTGGCATCCCGGAGCATGGCAGGGTCTTGTGAGCCGCGCTCTGCAGCTCGCCCGGCTCTGGACGGACGATGGGTATGTGCACCAGGTCCTGTGGTGGCCAGGCGACGCAAATCTACCCAGCGGATGGTTTGCCCTCGCCTGGTTTCCTGCAGGGCCGGACCGAGCGGTTCTGGACATCATGCGGTACCTGGGCACCGGAGCCGAGGATACGCCCTGCGTGGGCTCGACCTGCTTCTGTGAGAGCCCCTGGTGGCAGCAGGGCGGCGACTACATCAACTATCTGTTCCACCTGGGACCGGGAGGTGAGCGGCATGCTGCGTGACAGGGACAGGTACGATACGCCGATGTTCTCCTTTGACCTCTGGGTGACGGCGGGCGTGGAGCGCGCCGCACTGCGCGCGGGCCAGATGGCGGCACGGCCTCAGACGGTTCAGGCCGTGCTGGCAGCCGGCCAGAACGAGCTCAGCCGCGAATTCGACTTCATGGAGCGCTTCATCTGCGGAGACCCGTCCGCAGAACTGGTCTACGGGACCTTCCTGGAGCAGCTGGAACAGCCTGCGGTCTGCGACGCTTTGCTCAGCACGTGCGACACCCTGTCCCTGGAAGAGCGCAGCCTGCTGCTGGACCATTACCTGGTCGTCGCACACCGCCTCGCGCGAGGCTTTGACGACAGAAGCCAGAGGTACCGAGCCGGCTGAGCGGCCCGACGCGCTGGACGGAGCCCGGTTCGCTGGTATGATGGTTCGGTATGAACCATCCGGTGAGCCTTGCTGAACTGAGTCCTGTCTTTACGCTTATCCTGCTCGTAGGAGTCGGGATGCTGCTGCGCCGCCTCCATGTGCTGTCTGCGGGGGATGCCGGCACCATCCGCACCTTCGTGTTCAACATCGCCCTGCCGGCCCTGACGTTCTACAGCCTGTACAGCAATCCGATTCCGGTGGAGTCGCTGTGGATCATCCCCGGCGTGGCCATCATCCAGGCGGCGGGGTATGCGCTGTTCCGCCTCGTGCCCCGCAGGCACCGTGAGACGGTGATGTCGGGATTCCTCGGCAACACCGGCTTCATGGGGTATCCCGTCGTGCAGGCGGTCCTGGGCCAGGGCGCCCTTCCTCTCGCGGTCATCTATGAACAGACGCACTCGTTCATGGTCTTCAGCACGTGGGTCCACAAGGACGCGCGCCGCTTCCTCAACCCGCCGCTGGTCGCACTCCTGCTGGCGCTGCTGCTCAAGTCTGTTCGCCTGCCCGGCTTCATCACCGAGGCGTGCCGGCTGGTGGGCAACACGACATCGCCCCTTGCCATGCTGTTCGTGGGGCTGACGGTGGACCTCGACTTCAACTGGCGTTCGCTGGCGCCTGCGGTCATCAAGCTGGTGCTTGTTCCCGCGGCGGCCCTGCTTCTCACCAGGGTCCTGCCAGTCACCGGCGATGTGCGCTCCGCCTTCATCCTGCAGAGCACCATGCCCACCATGGTCGCCAGCGTCGTGTACGGCGCCGAGGTCGGCCTGGACGTCAAGCAGCTGTCACGAAACGTCGTCGTGTCAACCCTGCTCTTCCCGCTTACCATCCTGTTCTGGGCACGCTTCCTGTGACGCGGTGCGCCGCGGCTTTGCACTGCCCGCCCCCTTCGGTATACTGGGAGCAGGACGGCGCAGTGTACCGCCACGCGGCCATGACAGGAGGAAGACATGGGTGTGACCATCCGTACGGCGCGGCTTGCTGACCGGGAACGCATCCTCGCAATCAGTTCGCAGATCTGGGAGGGCGAGGACTACGTACCACGGGTCATCGATGAATGGATGCGAATGCGCGATTCAGAAGTCGCCGTCGCAGAACTGAACGGTGCCGTCATCGCGTTTGCCCATACGGTCAACCTTGCCCCCGGCTATGTCTGGATCGAAGGCATCCGCACCGAGCCGGCGGCACAGGGGCATGGAGCCGGCAAGGCCCTGACCGAGTACTTTATCGAAAAGGCCGGACGCGAGGGCGCGGCGCGCATCGGGCTGTCGACGTACATCGACAATCTTGCCAGCATCCACATAGTGGAGGCCTGCGGGTTCAAGCGGCAAGCTTCGTTCGTCCTTGCCGAAGCCGACCGCGAATCGCCCGCACGCGCCGCAGCCGCGCTTTCCGCCGAGGTCGTGTCCATCCCCTTCGACGAAGCCAGGGCATGGGCTCTGAATTCGAGGGTTCTCCAGGCGGGCGCCGGCTTCATGAGCCAGGGTTGGAAGTTCTGGCCCGTTGCGCGCCCCGGCACGAGCGCCTGGCCTCCGCTCGAAAAGGCCATCGGCCTGCGGCGTGAGGATGGGAGCATCCGAAGCCTGCTGCTTGTCTGCCGTCCCGACCACGACGAGCGTGAGACTTCCATCGATTTCGTGGACGGCGACCCCGAGGGCATCGAGACGCTGGTGACGCACACGCTTGCCATCTATGCGGGCGCGAAGAACATCATGGCCATGATTCCGGCGGGAGCGCCGGCGCCAGGGAGTCTGCTGCAGACTGTCACCGCGCTGGAGTTCAACGTGTGGCAGCACGGCGACCCCGACGTCTTTGTGTACGAACTGCCGCTGGAACACCACTGACACGCCAGCGGTTTCGAGGGAGCGGAGGGCATGGTGCTGCTTGAGATTCGGAACCTGACCAAACGATTCGGCGCGCTAGCCGCTGTGCAGAACGTGAACCTCAGCGTCCCCGCGGGCGAAATCTTCGGTCTGCTGGGTCCCAACGGAGCGGGAAAGACGACGACCGTCTCCATTGTCTGCGGCCTCCTGAGTCCCACGGAGGGCGACGTCACCGTGGACGGCCACAGCGTCCTCAGGGAGCCCATGGCGGTGCGCCGCGAGGTTGGCGTTGTCCCGCAGGAGCTGGCGCTGTACGGCGCGCTGTCCGGCCGTGAGAATCTGGTCTTCTTCGGACGCATGCAGGAGATTCCGGCGCGCCTTCTGCAGGAGCGCGTGCGCGCTGTCCTCGATATCGTCGGGCTGACGGACCGTCAGAACGACCGGGTAGAAACCTACTCGGGCGGCATGAAGCGCAGACTCAACGTGGCAATCGGTTTGCTGAACCAGCCACGGCTCCTCATCCTGGACGAACCCACGGTGGGCGTTGACCCGCAGTCGCGCAACAACATCCTGGAGACGCTCAGGGAGTTGAACCGGCAGGGTGTGACCATGCTCTACACCAGCCACTACATGGAAGAGGTCGAGTTCCTGTGTTCTCACATCGCCATCATGGACCACGGCAGGGTCATCGCCGACGGGTCGCAGGAGGAACTGCAGAGGCGCGCCGGGGGACAGGACATCATCAGCGTGCGGCTTGGGGACGAGGCAGATGAGGCATTGCGGACACGCCTCATGGCACTGCCGGGAGTCGAGACAGTCGAACTGCAGGACCATGCGGTCCGCATCGCCACTGCCAGCGGGCGCGCCCTTGTGGCGCCGCTGGTCGCGGAGCTGGCGGCGGCAGGGACGACCGTGACCGCCATCGAGGTCAAGGAACCCAACCTCGAGGACCTGTTCCTCAGCCTTACAGGCACGAGCCTCAGGGACTGACATGAAGGTGTGGTACATCGCGGTCAAAGACCTTGCCGTCCGCACCCGCGACAGGACGGCCTTCGTCACCCTGCTGCTGGTGCCGATGGTCATGATTATCGTGCTGGGCTCTGTGTTCAACTGGAACGCAACTTCCTTCCAGGCGCACGCTGTCGTGGTCGACCTCGACGACAGCGCCCTGTCGCGGCAGCTGACCCAGCAGGTCTTTGCATCAGCCGGCGCCAGGGACGTGCTGGCGCTCACAACCGCGAGCAGCGAGCAGGATGCGCGCACACTGGTGGAACAGGGCAGGACAGCTGCCGCTGTCATCATTCCGATGGGATTTGGCGCCTCCGTGACTTCCGGCGCGGCTGCACACATCGAGGTGCTGGAGAACCCGGAGTCGCTCATCCAGGCGGGCGTCGTCGCGAACATCGTCCAGGCCTATACGACCGAGCTGCAGGCGCGCCGCGTCGCCATTTCGGTCGCCACATCGGTCCTCGGGGAATCTGGCGCAGTCCCTGTCGAACGCATGGGCGAAGCTGTCCAGGATACCCTCGAGCAGGCTGGCTCGGGGCGGTCTCAGGACCTGATTGCGGTGAAAACAACGGCGCTCGAGGGCAGGAAGGTCGTGCCGGCGCTTGACTACTACGCTGTCGGCATGTCGCTCATGTACCTCATCTTCACCGCCAACGAGGGAGCATGGGACATGCTGGAAGAAAGACGCCAGCGCACCCTGGCCCGCATCATGACAACGCCCACCTCGCGCCTGACGGTCATGGCCGGGAAGTTCCTGGGAACGCTGGCCATCACGGCGCTGCAGTTTGCCATCATCATCCTGCTGACGCGCCTGCTGTACCACGTGCAGTGGTCCACGTCCCTGCCCGCCCTTCTGCTCATGGCGGGGGCCTCGGTCCTGGCCGCAGCCGGCCTGTCCACCGTGGTCGCTGCCCTCGTGAAATCGGGGGACCAGCAGGGCGCCCTCGGGCCTGCGGTGGCGCTCATCTACAGTCTTCTCGGAGGCTCCATGTGGCCGGTGTATGTCATGCCGACGTGGCTCAACACCGCGTCCCGCCTCACATTCACCCGCTGGGCCATCGATGGCTTCACAGCCCTGATGCTGGGGGGCGGCCTCTCCTCCGTCCTGCTCCCCGCAGGCGTCTGCCTCGGCATGGCGGTGGTTTTCGTGGCAGTCTCTGCCGTGGCCCTGGGCCGCAACGCCTGAGGAGCCGGCCATGCGCAAAGCGTTCGTCATTGCAGGCGTTCAGCTCAGGCTCATCGCCCGTTCACGGTCGTCCCTGGTCTGGCTCCTGCTGGTACCCATCATCTTCACAAGCATCGTAGGCCTGGTCTTTGGCTCGGCAGGCTACAGCGCGCCCGCGGACATCCCGGTCGCCGTCACGGACCTTGACCGTGGCATCATGGCAGCAGCGGCCATGCAGGCGCTCGAACAGGAGCAGGGGGTCCAGATGCTCCGCATGAGCGAACAGGACGGGGCGCAGCGCCTCCGGGAGGGCACGGTCGCCGCGCTTGTCGTCATCCCGCCGGGATTCACAGAAACACTGCGGGAGGGCAAGCCCGCGGAGGTCCGACTGACACGTTCGGCAGACGCGTCGTCCGGCATCCTCGTCGAGCAGGTGGTGAACAAGGCCATGGCGCGGACCGCGGGCGTCGCCCGCGCGGCGTCACTCACAGCGGACCAGCTTGCACGGTGGCAGCCCCTTTCCCCCGAGGCGCGCGAGAGCATCTGGAATCAGGCCGCTCAGCAGGCGCAGGAGCAGCTCTCCACCGCGCCGTCCGTGGCAACGCAGGTCACTGTCCTTGCGAAGCAGCAGTCAGACGAACAGCTTCCCGATACGCGCACGCAGACCAGCTCAGGGTTTGGCGCCATGTTCGTCATGGCGGGTGTCCTGGGAGCGGCGACCGCGCTCGTCAGCGAGCGGCTGCGCGGCACCATGTCGCGTATCCTCACCACCCCGACATCCATTCCCTCGCTGCTCGCGGGGCACCTCATGGCGATGATGGCACTGGGGGTCAGCCAGTTCGCCATCTTTGTCCTGTGGGGGCAGCTGGTTCTCCGCGTCGACTGGGGCAGCAGTCCGCTGGCCGTCGCCGCGCTCACGGTCGCCTATGTCTTCGGCGCGACGGGCATCGGCATCTTTGTGGGGTCCGTGTGCACAACCCTGGCCCAGGCGACCGCCATCGCGACGTTTGTCAGCTACACGACATCGATGCTCGCCGGCTGCTGGTGGCCGGTCGAAATCATGCCGCGCTTTCTCCAGCTGGCAGCGCGCGCTTTTCCCCAGTATTGGGCAGTCAACGGTTTCAATGGCATCATTGTGCGCGGTCTCGGGCTTCGGGCCGTGCTGCCCAACCTGCTGGTGCTGACCGCCATCGGGGCAGCGAGTCTCGCAGCGGGCTGCTTCGTCTACGCGCGCAGAAGTCGCGCCTGAGAGACGCCTAGACCGTCAGGAATATCGCCAGCGTCCGGAACCACTCCAGCCGTGCCGGGTCGATAGTCTCAAGCCCGTAGGCGTTGAGAAAGACCCTCTGGGCCGCGCCGTCCAGATACCCGAACATGGTCGCAATGTCGGTGCAGGGGTCACCCAGGTCCGCCATGGACCAGTCAAGGACCGCCGTCACGCGGCCTCCGTCCATAAAGACGTTCCTGGGTCGGAAATCGCCGTGGAGCAACACCACCGGACCGGGGGCAGGACGTGTGGCCTTCAGCTGGCCAAGACACGCTGCGGGGTCCCCCGCGATGCCTTTGGCCCGGAACTCGGCCCTGCTCATGACGCGCTCACGCAGATGCCGCTCGGCTGTCGCAAGTTGCCCGTCGATGCAGTCATTCCACGAAACAGCCGCAACCGACTGGTGGTGAAGCGACGAGAGCAGCCCACCCATCATGGCAGCCACCTGTTCACGGTCACCGCGTTCACTCGCCTCGCGCAGAACGTCCGCTGAGGACCTGCCTGCCGCCTGCTCCATTGCGAGAAATCCCAGCGGACGCTTCTGCGCATGTGCAAGCGCCCCGGGCACCGGAACGCTCGTCCCGCCCAGAGCTTCCAGCACGGTGTACTCATGCGCCAGCTCCTGCATGCGGTATGCGCCACGGACGACCTTGAGCACGACCTGGCGTCCTGCCTGCGTCCTGCCTGCAAGAATCAGGCCCGAACGTCCGTGATAGCTGCCCTGCCACGCATCGACGTGGCCAACCGCCTCAGTCACGGCTTCCGGAACATGCACAGTTGAAGCATCCAGTCCCATCGGCCGGAGGCGGTCGGCCGGCGCCAGCACTGACGTCACAGAGCGGCTGCGCGGCTGTATGGTCTCAGTTCCTGCCTTCCCGTCAATAGATTCCATACAAACAGCATAGCAGCATTTGCTGTTATGAACAAATAACCTGCGTCAGCGCAAGAATGCCGCAGACCGTCACATCACGAGACGTCTGCGGCATCAGAACAACAACGTGAAGCTAGAAATTCAGCCGGTGGTCCATGAGCCAGGACGTACGGAGAAAGGAGACGACGCCAAGAGCCAGGAACAGCAGGGGGAAACCCAGGGGAAACTCCATCTCGGCATGCGGGCCTGCAAGAACAGCAAGGTTGCTCCAGGGCTCGAGGGTAATCTTCCAGCCAGCGAACAGCTGGTTGAGGGCGATACCTGCGCGGGCGCTCGCCAAGAGGACGGCAATGATGAGGATGGCCGACACGATGCTGCTCATGTGCTTCTTCGCGCTGGGCAGCGTCTTGCCGAACGTAACCCCGAAGAACATGATGAGCATGACGCTGACGATGACGGTCAGCACTCCCAGGCACATCACCCAGAAGTCGCCGGTCAGAAGAAACCGGCCCACGTGCGGAGCCACCTGCTGTCCCAGCCCGGGCGTCAGCAGGGTCAGGATGATGACGCTGGCCATGCCGCCCAGCAGCGTCATGAGCGTGTCAAGGACAAGCAGGACAATGCGCGAACCCAGAATTGCCGCACCGCGCAGCGGCAGGCTGAACACCAGGTAGCCGGTGTCGCCATAGAGGTCCTGGGTATAGGTGAGGATGTTGATGACCGTGACCACCAGATAGAAGAGAATCCAGCACCATGCCATGATGATGGGCGCTCCCGACACAAGGGTGTCGGGCTGCCCCTGCGTGTACGGCGGCAGCTCCATGAGACGCACCGCGAGGTACAGCGTGAGAGCCGCCATGCTGATGAGGCCGATGGTGGAGACGAGCCTGCGCCCCCGAAGCTCATACTTGACGAGTTTCCACATGTCCATACACCTCCCTGTAGATCTCCTCGATGGAAGCACTCCGCTGCGCCCGGAGGTCCTCGGCCTCGCCAGACAGCACAATGCTGCCGCTCCCCAGAAAGACGACGTCGTCGAAGAAGCGCTCGACCTCGCCCACCATCTGCGTCGACACAATCATGGACGCATCCGGGCGGAAGTCGGCGACCAGGGCATCGAGAATCTGCCGACGCGCCAGCGGGTCCAGCCCTCCGAACGGTTCGTCGAGAATGTACAGCCGAGCCTTGCGTGCAAACACCAGCGACAGGCGCGCCTTTTCAATCATCCCCTTGGAGAGCGCGCCTATCTTCTGCTCCGGCGTCAGCCCCATGACCTTCAGCAGGTCCTCAAAGCGCTGAGGCTCGAAGTCGGCATAGAAGTCATGGAAAAAGTCGCCCGCCTCGCCCACGGACATCCACCGGTTGAGCTGGTTGACGTCCGGCAGAAACGACACCCGCGCCTTCGTCTGGATGCCCGGCTGGATGCCGTCGATGAAGACGGAGCCGGACGTAGGGTACAGAAGCCCCCCAAGAATCTTCATGAGGGTCGTCTTGCCGCTGCCGTTGGGGCCCAGAAGACCCATGATGTGGCCTTCGGGAAGCTGAAAGCTGACATCCGACAGCGCGGCATTCGTCAGATACCGCTTGGTAAGGTGAACAACTTCAACGAGTTCGCTCATGGCTGTACCTCCCTTGCTGCTTCTGCCGCCAGCGCGGCAATCTCGTCGGGGCTGTAGCCCAGCGAGCGCAGCGTTGCCACGCAGGACTCGACGGCACTGTGAGCCAGCCGTTCGCGCAGCCGGTCGGCAACGTCGCGATCGCCGGTCACGAAGGTTCCCATTCCTCGCGGCGTCGCGACATACCCCTCACGTTCCAGCCCGAGATAGGCTTTCTGGACCGTATTCGGGTTGACCACGAGCTGCCCCGCGAGGTCGCGCACAGACGGGAGCTGCTCGCCGACCTTGAGCTCGCCGGATGCTATCCGCTGCTTGATAAGGTCCATGATCTGCACATAGATGGGAGCCTTGTCATCGAACTCCATACCACACCTCCTCCGCCCATGCGGGCGGCTGCCGTGTCACCTGCAGTGCTGGTGTACTAGCACTATGATACACCTCTTGAAAATGTCAAGCAGGAGAAGGAAGACAGCCTGAGAGGCGATGTGAGGACCTCTCCGCACTGTCCGGACAGTTTTCCCTATACTGCGTGATGGACACGGACGCACACCAACCGGACCGGACTCTCAGGAGGAACATGGACATGATTTATCGTATCGAGACGCAGGAACGCTGGCAACAGGCCCTTCAGGAAGGCGAATATGTTCCGGACACGTTCGAGGAGGATGGTTTCATTCACTGTTCGGCGCTCGAGCAGATCGTCGACGTCGCCAACAACCTCTACCGCGGAACACGGGACCTGGTGCTGCTGTGCATCAGCCAGCAGCTCCTGGAGGCTGAAACGCTCTGGGAACCCGCGGAGGGGCTGTATTACCCTCACATCTATGGTCCCCTCAACGTGTCTGCGGTGACTGCGGTCGTGCCCTTTCCCTGCGGGGCAGACGGCACGTTCGCGCTGCCTGTGGACCTTCCAGAGGAGGACGAAGCGGGCAGTGCGGACGCTTAGCGGCCGCGCACGCGGCGACACCTTCACTGTTGCAACCACACAGTTTCCTTTACAATATGCGTAGCACCCTGCTCCGCCGGGTGGCACGGTACATCCACTGCCAGTAAAGGGAGGAAGACATGGGCTGGATCATTGCTCTGATCGTTATCGTTCTCATTGTCGTCTGGCTCGTCGCGATCTACAACCAGCTTGTCCGCAAGCGGACCATGAAGGATGAGGCGTGGTCCGGCGTCGATGTGCAGCTCAAGCGTCGCTACGACCTGATTCCCAACCTGGTCGAGACGGTCAAGGGCTTCGCCGGGCAGGAAGAGAAGGTGTTTACCCAGGTCACCGAGATGCGCACCCGCGCCATGGGGGCGACCGGCGTCGCCGACAAGGCAGCAGCCGAGAACCAGCTCAACCAGACCCTCAAGAGCCTGTTTGCCGTCGCCGAGGCGTACCCGGAGCTGAAGTCCAATACGAACTTCCTGGACCTTCAGTCGAAGCTTGCGGACCTCGAGGACCAGATTCAGATGGCCCGCCGCTACTACAACGGCACGGTGCGCGATTACAACATCATGTGCGAGACATTCCCCTCCGTCTTCATCGCCAACATGTTCGGGTTCCACAAGGCAGAGTTCTTCGAGCTGGGCGGGGAGGAAGAGCGCGCCACCCCCAAGGTGTCGTTCGACAAGTAGTCCACTCGTGAACAGGGCGCCGGCCATGAAGCGCCTGGCCCGCATCTTTGGCGTTTGCCTTGCCGTCCTCGTGCTCCTGTCCCCTGCGGACGGGGCACGAGGAGCGGACACTGAACGAATCCTCTCCTTCGACAGCGTCGTCACTGTCGGCACAGACGCGACGGTCACCGTTCAGGAGTCCATCCGCTTCGTTTCCGCAGGCATTGCCATCCAGCACGGCCTGTACCGCGACTTTCCCACCACTTACACGGACCCGGGCAGCGGCCGGGTTACCAGGGTTTCGTTCAAGGTCCTCGGGCTCACGCGTGACGGCTCGGCCGAGCCGTGGCGTGTAAGCCGCCTCTCTAATGGCGTCCGCGTGTTCTTCGGGTCCAGCTCGACCACGCTCGCCCCGGGTGAACACTCCTACGTGTTCACCTACGCCTCCGACCGCCAGCTGGGCTTCTTCGACGACCATGACGAGCTGTACTGGAACGTCACCGGTAACGGCTGGGAGTTCCCCATCGACCACGCCTCGTGCACAGTCATCCTTCCGGGCACCGCAGGACAGCAGGTCACAGGACTGACTGCGTACACCGGCCCGCAGGGCGCCATGGGCAAGGAATGGACCGCCGCGCGCGACGCGGATGGAAACCCGTTCTTCGAGACCACGGCGCCTCTGGCGCCCAGCGAGGGACTGAGCATCGTCGTGGGATGGCCCAAGGGGTTCGTCGTTCCGCCGGGTCCCCTGCAGAACCTCGGGTTCTGGCTGCGAGACAATCGCGGCGCAGTCATCGCAGGGCTTACCCTGCTGGGACTCCTCCTGTACTACGTCCTCATCTGGGCGCGCCTGGGCCGTGACCCGCGCCGGGGCACCATCATTCCTCAATTCACCCCGCCCGCGGGCCTGAGCCCTGCCGCGGTACGCTACCTCAGGCACATGGGCACGGACATGAAGGGGCTCACAGCCGCCATCACCGGTCTTGCGGTCAAGGGAGCGCTTGTCATTGAGCAGGACGAGGGCGGAGAGTTCTCCATCGACACGACCGGGCAGATGCCCGCAGACCTCCTGCCGGACGAGCAGGAGCTGCTGGAGAAGCTGTTCGAGGGCCGGAAGCGTACTCGCCTGACGTTCCAGCAGAGTTCGCATGCCCGCATCCAGGCCCTCCAGAGCACCCTGGAGAAGGCCCTCAAAAAGCGGTATGGCAAGGGGTACTTCGTCACCAACACGCGCTACGCCATCATCGGCATCCTGCTCTCGATCGCGGGCACGCTGGCAGCCGGTCTGCTGGGGATAGCCCCGCCCGGACAGATGCTCTCTTTCGTGTTCATGTGCTTCTGGCTGTCGTTCTGGACCGTGGGCACCGCCGCCGTTGTGGCTGCGGCCGCGCAATCCTGGCGCCGCCCGCCCGGCGATGCCGGAAAACGGCCGTC
Source organism: Candidatus Cryosericum sp. (assembly GCA_035403525.1). Lineage (GTDB taxonomy): Bacteria > Caldisericota > Caldisericia > Cryosericales > Cryosericaceae > Cryosericum. The sequence goes on along the minus strand of DAONFE010000005.1, from coordinate 8,306 downwards.
CCGCGTGCTGGGCCCCCTTTGGACAACCTTGTTCGCCATTCCCTTTGTGCTGGCCGAGGCGTTCGGGCTTGTGGCGTTCGCGAGCCTTGCAGGACCGCTCCTGCTCGTCCTTGTCATCGCCTCCGCCGTGATGGACATCGTCTTCTTCCGTCTGCTCAAGGCCTACACGCCGGAGGGTCGCGCCCTGCTGGACCAGATCGAGGGGTTCCGCATGTACCTGAGCGTCGCCGAGAAGGACCGCATCGACATGCTCACGCCGCCCGACGAGACTCCTGAAACCTTTGAGCGCTACCTGCCCTATGCGCTGGCCCTGGACGTGGAACAGCAGTGGGGCGAGCGCTTCGCAGACATGCTTGCCCAGACCGGCGCCTCCGGAGAACCCATCTACCAGCCGATGTGGTATCACGGCGCAACGTGGACCCCTGCTGTCACAACCAGCTTCGCCTCCTCATTCGCGAGCTCGTTTGCCTCGGCCGTCAGCTCTGCCTCGGTTGCTCCCGGCAGCAGCTCGGGCTTCAGCGGGGGAGGAGGCGGGGGCGGTGGAGGAGGCGGTTCCGGCGGCGGGGGAGGAGGCGGTGGTGGAGGAGGCTGGTAGCATGCGGGGAGGAACCATGAAGAGCCATCGTCTACACCTTGTGAAAGCCGCTATTCTCGCGCTCCTGCTGGTTCTGTGCATTCCGTCCGCCGCCATGGCGGCGCAGGAGCGCATCACCAGCTTTGACAGCGTCATTACGGTAGCGCAGGACGGGTCGATGCGCGTCGAGGACACGATAACGGCGCTGGTAACGGGTGACCAGATTCAGCACGGCATCTATTACGACTTCCCGACCATCTACCAGAACGCCAGCACGGGCGGCCGCATGGTCATCGACTTCACTGTTCTTGGGGTCCAGCGCGACGGTCAGACCGAGCCGTACACCGTCCAGAACTACAGCAACGGCAAGCGTGTGAAGATGGGCAGCGCCGACGTCGTCATCCCGCCCGGCACCCACACCTGGACCCTGCGCTTCCGCGTCGACCGGGAGCTGGGGTACTTCAGCGACCACGACGAGCTGTATTGGAACGTCACCGGCAACGGGTGGGTGTTTCCCATCGAGCGTGCCTCGGCCACGGTCAACCTGCCGGCGGGCGCCGCGGCAACCATCACGGGAATCGCAGTCTATACCGGACCAGTCGGTTCCACCGCAAGCGCCGCCACCGTCTCACGCGGGGTGGATGGCACACCGACCATTGTGACCACCACGGTCCTGAATCCCGGCGAGGGGCTCACCATAGCAGTAGGCTGGCCCAAGGGCTACATTGCCCAGCCGTCCGCCCTCACACGAATCGGATGGTTCTTCCGCGACAACAGCGCCCTCATTGCCGGCCTGCTCGGTCTCATTGCCGTCCTCGTCTACTACATGGCCGTGTGGTACCGCTTCGGGAAGGACCCGGAGCGTGGCACCATCATCGCCCTGTTCACACCGCCCGAGGGCATGTCGCCCGCCGGTGTCCGGTACCTGGCGCGCATGGGGCACGACAGCAAGACATTCACCGCGGCCCTCATCGACATGGCCGTCAAGCGCTTCATCACCATCCACGAGGACGGGCGCAGGTACTGGGTCGAGCGGGGCACGTCCGATGCGACGGTCCTGTCCGACGACGAGGCTGCTGTCGCCAGTTCGCTGTTGTCAGACAGTTCCCGCGTCGATTTCCTTCAGGACAATGCCGAGGACATTCAGAGGGCCATGCGTGCCAACAAGCGGGTGCTGGAGTCCGACTACCAGCCCGGCTTCTTCGTGAGCAACAGCGGGTACCTGCTGATCGGTATCCTGTGCTCTATCGCCGTTTTCATGCTGACATCCTTCCTAGCAGTATCCGGAACCGCCACACAGATTGCCCCCATCATCATCGTGGCCGTGGGCCTGCTCGCCATGGGGGTGGTCTTCTCGCGCAGCCTCAAGTCCTACACCACGCGCGGCCGCGCCCTCATGAACCGCGTCGAGGGATTCAAGCTGTACCTCTCCGTAACTGAGAAGGACCGCATGAATCTGCTCAACCCGCCCGAACGGACGCCCGAAGCCTTCGAGAAGTACCTGCCCTATGCGCTGGCGCTCGGCGTGGAACAGCGCTGGGCTGAGCAGTTCGCCAGCGTCTTCGCCCGCATGGCCGCTGAGGGTCGTCCCTACGTGCCCGTCTGGTACAGCGGCATGTACTGGAACCCCGCCAATCCTGTCGCATTCGCGGACAACCTCGGCTCGCGCTTCAGCGGCGCCATCAGCGCGGCGGCTGTCGCCCCGGGCAAGTCATCCGGCCTGGGTGGGGGCGGCTTCGGGGGAGGCGGAGGCGCCAGTGGCGGCGGGGGAGGCGGAGGCGGGGGAGGCGGCTGGTAAGGCTCAGGCCGTCGGGGTCCGTGCTTCATTCTGGAGCTGGCCGCCATGCTCTCCGTCACAGGTATACATGGCCATGCTCCCTTCGCGGATCACATGAGCATCGCCCGCAAATCTCGCCGGCACCGGCGGCACGCTCAGCCCTTGGTTGCCTTGTCCTTCCGCCGTTCACCGGCCGGTCTCGTGTTCTCGGCGACTCTGAACCTGACGATCCTGGCAATCAGCTCTGCAGGCAGCGGCTTGTCGATCGGGAACTGGATGGAAGCCTTGCCGGTCCGGTACCCTGCCAGCTCCGGGAGGAACGCTTCGACGCCGCTTGGGAGCGGATAGAGGCCGATGTGATGCTTGAAGCCGGCGAAGTAGACGAGGTCCCCATGCAGGACGAACGTCGGCATGCGATAACTGATCTTCTCCTCAGCTCCGGGCGCTTCCTGCCTGATGATTTTCCTCAACATTCTCAGCTTCTCCTGGACATCCGAGGGGAACTGCGCGATGTACGCCTCGATCGGATCAGGGTCCTGCCGGCCGGCACCCGTGTCGTCCACTCTGGTTTTCACCATGTGCTCAGCTCGATGCGGTTTCCGGGGATGTGTCATAGTCCGGGACGATCCGTTCCACGTCCCGGATAGATGGAATCAGGTAGCCTGTGAGGCCAACCGCCGCACTGGCAAGACCGACTCCCACGAACATGAGAGACATGCCAGCGCCTGCACCGGTGCCCGTCAGCCATCCGAATACCGGCGCAAGGCTGCCGCCCTCCATCATGGCCGGACCGAACACGCGGTCCGCGAGCGGTCCGGATGCAAGCATGGCCAAGGGCGCGCTGACCTGTGCAATGAGTCTGCGCACCGAGAAGACGCGGCCCTGCAGGGCAGGCGGTATCTTGGCCTGCCAGATGGCCTGGTTGCCGGCATTGAGCAGCGTATCCGCGGAGGCAGCCACAAACGACCCGACCATCCACACCGGAAGCGTCCGGCCCAGGCCCAGCACCACAGTGCCCAGCAGGGAGCTTCCTATCATCCCAAGGAGAACGCCATGCACCTTGCGCCGCGGGCCGCCCCAGGCCGTCAGGACCGCTCCCCCGACGAGACCCCCGACGGCTGCCGCGGACTGTGCGCTAGCAAGCGCCGCAGCGTTGTTGCCTGTCCGCGCGAGAATGAGCGCGGGGGTGATGACCATGCACAGGTTTCCAACCAGGTTGAACGCAAAGAAGACCATTTGCAGGTTGAAGAGCGGACGGTGCTGCCAGATGTAGTGGAACCCGAACAGCGAGTCCTTGAGCAGACCCTGTGATGGTTCGGTCGACGGGGGCGGATTCGGAATGGTCACCACCACAAGCGCGCCCAGTGCAATGACAAACGTGCACAGGTCGATGGCAAAGATGACCCACAGCCGATCGAAGCCGACCAGGCCGATGAGCGCTCCGGCGAGGATGGGGGCAAGAATGCCCGAGCCGCTCTCCGCCATGGAGATCATGCCACTCGCACGCTCGTACTGCTGCTTGGGAACCATCGTGCTGATGGCAGCACTGTAGGCGGGCCACTGGAAGGTCTGGAAGACGGCCGACAGCGCGCCGGTCACAAACAGGTGCCATACCTGCAGTTTTCCCATCGCAAACAGAACCAGCACAACCAGCGTCATCAGCGCCGACGCCAGGTCCGAGAGCGCCATGGTCCACTTGCGGTTCCACCGGTCGACCAGCACGCCTGCGATGGGGCTCATGACCATGATCGGCACGAAGCTGAAGAATGCGACCGCCGACAGCGCCGTGGCAAGGCCCGTCACCCGGTAGGCCCAGAGAGTCAGCGCAAAGCTGGTCATCGCAGTGCCGACCAGCGACACCACCTGTCCCGCCCACACGATGGTGAACGCGGTCATCCCCTCCGGCCGGCGGAACACGCCACTTCCGGAACTGCGCTCAGCCGAACCGTTCACTGCGCCACGCCGCAGAGGTGCCATTGTCAGCCTCCGCGACGCCGGTCGAGTTCCTGCTGGATGTGCCGCTGCTCCCACTCCCTGCCCAGGAAACGGCCGAGTCCGAACACAGACACGGCATGAACAGCAAGAACGATTCCCCAGCCGATGAGCGGCCAGACGAACCAGAGGATGCCGTCATTCTTGTGCAGCGTCGCCAGATTGAGAATGACGAGCGCGATGTTGGCAAAGAGAAACACCGCCGCATGGGCATAGAAGCCCTTGAGTTCCTGCACACGCTCCCTGGCCTTCTCCCAGTCCAGCGCGTTCTGTCCCGCAGGACCCTCTTCCTGCGCCTTCACCTGCTGCCCCTCACGTGGTCCTGCGTCGCTCATGTGAACCTCCCGCCGGCATATGAGGGAAGTATACGGAAAAACGCTGGCGCGTCATCCCCTGGACGCCAGAAGACGGGCCACCTCTCCCGCAGTCTGCTCAAGCAGCGGGAGGGCGTTCGCCATGGCGTCCTGCTCGGTCATGGGCGCATCGGGGGTCGCAAGCAGGATGTCGATGCCTGCATCGTGCACGGCCACACGGTCGCGCACGGCCCCGGCAAGGGCAACCACCAGCCCCCCGGGCGAAACGGACCGGAACCTGCGTGCGACGCGGACGGGCACCTTGCCATAGACGGTCTGCGCATCGATGCGTCCCTCGCCGGTCACAAGGATGGGCACACCCGCTGCCCTCCGGTCGAAGTCCTGCAGGTCCATGAATACCTCGGCGCCTGGCTGCGTCCGGGCTCCCAGCCACGCCACTGCCGTGCCCGCAAGCCCCCCTGCGGCACCTGCACCAGGCATGGACTCCAGGTGGACTCCCGTCACCTGCGCGGTCAGCCTCGCCAGGTTCTCCATGCCCTTCTCGATAGCGCTCACCATGTCCGCGGTGCCGCCCTTCTGCGAACCAAACACTGCGGCCGCGCCATTCGGGCCGGTCAGCGGGTTGATGACATCGGTAGCCAGAACGAGGCTGGCGGGCCTGCCGGCGCCGCTTCCAACAATGCGGGTTGTGCGAGCAAGGCCCTCTCCGCCCCGCCATGTTGCTTCGCCTGCATCGTCCGTCACGTCAAACCCCAGCGCCGCCAGCAGCCCCAGACCCCCGTCCAGCGTTGCGGACCCTCCGACGCCAAGGATGACTGCGGCCGCATGCTCCTCCAGCGCCCTCCGCAAGAGGACGCCCGTGCCCCAGGTTGTCGTCTGCATGGGATTGCGCTCCTCGGGGGCAATGAGGCCCATGCCGGACGCGCGAGCCAGCTCGATGACAGCAGTCTCTCCCAGCCACGCAATGGGAGCTTCGACAGGGCGCATCAGGGGGTCCCTGGTGGGCACGAACTCGACGCGCGCGCCCATGGCTGCAGCGGCCTCGATGGTGCCTTCTCCGCCATCCGCCAGGTACAGCCGCTCCACCTCGAACCCCGCCTGCTCAAATGCGAGGGCCACGGCGTCCGTCGCCGCTCTGGCACGGATACTGCCCTTGAACGCGTTCATGGCGACCACTGCCTTCATTGTCACCTCCACACGTGCCATGTCGTCCTCCGGGACATTGGACAGGAGTCCCTTGACAAAAGTGTACCCAGGACATGCCGGGATACCAGTCCCCTGCAAGCCACACCACGTCTTCACAATCGCGCGTCCCCACGCCGGAAGCGGGCATCCATCGCTTCTGCACGAAAAGGAGACAGACACTTGACGCGCGCAGCGATTGGCCTTAGCATACAGACGTTCCTGACAGGTCGCCTGCCAGTCGCTGCACACATGCAGCTGGACGTAGGGCTTGCCAGAGTCAAGCAATATCAAGGTCGGGAACCCACCATATCTGCACTGCATGGAGGTTTCTGTCATGGCATCATCATCAGACGGCACACAGGTACGTGTTCCACCGGCACCACAGGGACTTACGACAGCGGAAGCACAGAAACGACTGGTCGAGGAGGGCCCCAATGAACTTCCCAGCGCCAGCAAGCGCGGTTGGGTGCGCATACTCCTCGAGGTTCTGAAGGAGCCGATGCTGCTGCTCCTGCTGGCGTGCGGCACTCTCTACCTTCTGCTCGGCGACCGCGCCGAAGCGCTGATGCTGCTGGGGTTCGTCCTCGTCATCATCGGCATCACGTACATCCAGGAGCGGCGCACCGAAAACGCGCTGGATGCCCTGCGCGACCTGTCCAGCCCGCGCGCCCTCGTGCGCCGCGACGGCCAGTGGGTCCGCATCGCCGGACGCGAAGTTGTGCGTGGCGACGTCATCATGCTGTCCGAGGGCGACCGTGTTCCCGCGGACGCGGTCGTGCTGTCGTGCACGAACCTGCACGCGGACGAATCTCTGCTGACCGGCGAATCTGTCCCCGTACGCAAGGCAGAGTGGGACGGGCTCTCGGAAATTGGACGTCCCGGGGGCGAAGACCTGCCGTTTGTCTACTCGGGCACCCTCGTGGTGGCAGGACAGGGCGTGGCCGAGGTCAGGGGCACGGGACTCCGGACCGAGATAGGCAAAATCGGCAAGGCCCTGCAGACCGTCGATACCGAGAAGCCGCCTCTGCAGCGCGAGGTGAACGGCCTTGTGCGCGACATGGGCTTGGTCGGCGTCATCATGTGCCTCATCGTCACCGTGGTGTTCAGCTTGACCAACGGCAACAATCTCGTCGCATGGCAGCAGGGATTCCTGTCAGGTCTGGCGCTTGCCATGGGCATCCTGCCCGAGGAGTTTCCTGTCGTTCTCACCATCTTCATGGCCATGGGCGCGTGGCGGCTGTCCCAGAACGACGTGCTGACGCGGCGCATGCCAGCCATCGAGACCCTTGGCTCTGCGACGGTCCTCTGCGTCGACAAGACCGGCACGCTTACCATGAACCGGATGACTGTCCGCAAGCTTGCTGCGGGTGGTGACTCCTACAAGGTGCCTGCAGGCGGCCTTCGGGAACCCCTGCCCGAAGCGTTTCACGAGCTGGTGGAATATTCCGTGCTGGCGTGCGAGGATGACCCGTTCGACCCCATGGAGCGGGCCATTCTCGACCTGGGGGACAGCGCGCTCAAGGGGACGGAGCACCTGCACGACGACTGGCAGTTTCAGCGTGAGTATCCGCTCTCGCGCCAGCTGCTTGCCCTGTCGCACGCCTGGCAGATGCACTCTGGCGACGGCAGCGTCGCAGCCAAGGGAGCTCCCGAGGCCATCCTCGACCTTTGCCACATGCCGGAGGACCAGCGCGGCGTCGTCATGCAGCAGGTGCTGGACATGGCAGAGGATGGTCTGCGGGTCCTCGGCGTGGCGCGCGCACCCAGCGACAGCGCTCACCTTCCCGACAACCAGCATGACTTTGACTTCACCTTCGTGGGACTCATCGGACTGGCCGACCCAATCCGGCCCACCGTTCCCGACGCCGTGCTGCAGTGCCGGCGCGCGGGCGTGCGCGTTGTCATGATCACGGGCGACTATCCCGGAACGGCGCAGTCCATCGCCCACGAAATCCACCTGGACCACCCGGACCGGGTCGTGACAGGGCCGGAGCTCGAGGCCATGTCCCCGGACGAAATCGTGGAGAAGATACGTGACGTCAGCGTCTTCGCGCGCATGGTGCCCGAGCAGAAGCTGAGCCTTGTCCAGGCACTCAAGGCCAACGGCGAAATCGTGGCCATGACGGGCGATGGCGTCAACGACGCGCCAGCGCTCAAGAATGCCCACATCGGCATCGCGATGGGCGAGAGGGGAACCGACGTTGCCCGCGAGGCCGCGGCCATCGTCCTGCTCAAGGACGACTTCACCAGCATCGTCGCCGCCGTTCGCATGGGACGGCGCATCTTCGACAATATCCGCAAGGCCATGGGCTACATCCTGGCAGTGCACGTGCCCATCGCAGGCCTGGTCCTGCTGCCCGTGCTCCTGCGCTGGCCCCTGATTCTGCACCCCGTCCACATCGTGTTCCTCGAACTCATCATCGACCCCACGTGCTCCATCGTGTTCGAAGGCGAGCCTGAGGAA
>DAONFE010000004.1:0-74359 GCA_035403525.1 Candidatus Cryosericum sp. | reverse complement strand
TGAAGGCGGCCGGACCGTTGGCGCCGGTGTTGTCACCAAGATTCTGGAGTAGTGGGCTGCTACGATGAGAGATATCATTACGCTGGAGTGCACTGTGTGCAAGAATCACAACTACACGAGCATGAAGAACAAGAAGAACGATCCTGACAAAGTGCACATGAACAAGTATTGTCCGCATTGCAGAAAGCATACGGAGCATAAGGAGACCAAGTAGCACCGACAGGTCCCTAAAGGTAGGCCCGTAGTTCAACTGGTAGAGCATCGGTCTCCAAAACCGAGTGTTGGGGGTTCGAGCCCCTCCGGGCCTGCCACCTTCCTTTCAGGAGGAATGTGTGAGCAACACAAAGACAGGAAAGTCCGCAGGTGAGCGCTTCAAGGGCTGGATTCGTTCCATCTGGACGGAACTCCGGCATCGTGTAACATGGCCACGGCCTCGTGAACTGGCGAAGTCCGGGGCTACGATTCTCGCATTTGTAGCCTTCTGGGTCGCCTATATTGGCGCCTGGGACTATCTGTTTGCGGCAGCCCTGAACTGGCTCATCAAGTAGGCGTGCATGGCTGAACGCAACTGGTATCTTCTGCACACCTATTCGGGGGCCGAAGAGAAAGCCAGAAACAATCTGGAACAGAAGATCAAGACGTTGGCCCTGGGTGACCGCGTCTTTTCGGTCGTTCTCCCGGTCGACAACAAGGTCATCATCAAGAACGGGGAACGGAAAGTCAAACAGGAAAAGGTTTATCCCGGATATCTGGTCGTTGAGATGATCATGGATGATGAGACGTGGAATGTGGTTACGCACACTCCTGGAATTCTTGGTTTTGTCGGCAACTACGGAAAGCCTATTCCTCTGTCCGATGAGGAAGTTGAACGCATTATCAAGAACAGAGTCTCGGAAGAGGAGGCAGTAGCCAAACTGCACTTTGAGGTTGGCGACACTGTCCAGCTTATCGGAGGCCCGTTCGATGGTATGCAGGGTAAGGTCGAGAGCATCTCTCCCGAAAAGGAGAAGGCCCGCATCAAGCTTCTGATGTTCGGGCGCGAGATGCCTGTGGAGATTGACTTCGGCTTCATCAAGAAGCTGTGATAACGTGAGGGGGTAGTACTCGCCATGGCGAAGAAGATTGTTGGATATGCGCGCGTTCAGATTGAGGGTGGCAAGGCGACGCCAGCACCGCCCGTTGGACCTGCTCTTGGTCAGAAGGGCGTCAACATCATGGAGTTCTGCAAGCAGTTCAACGAACGGACCAAGGATAAGGCCGGCTTGGTCATTCCAGCTGTTATTACTGTTTACGAGGACAAGTCGTTTACGTTCATTACCAGAACACCTCCAGCGTCGTCCCTGATCAAGCGGGCCATCAAGATTGACTCCGGGTCGGGCGAACCGAACAAGAAGAAGGTCGGTCGTATCACCAGAGCGCAGCTGGAAGAGATTGCAAAGATCAAGATGGAAGACCTGAATACCGATGACATGGATCAGGCGGTGAAGATCATTGCCGGGTCTGCCAAGAGTATGGGAGTTACCGTCGTCGACTAGACACGGCACTCAGGAAGCGTGGGAGGAGTTTCTCCACGAAACCACGGAGGCGAACAGATGAACAAGAAGGGAAAGAAGTACCAGGAAGCAGCAAAGCTGGTCGACAATTCCAAAGCTTACACCCTTGATGAGGCTGTTGAGCTTTTGCCAAAGTTGAAGACGGCGAAGTTCGATGAAACCATCGAGGTCAGCATGAAGCTGAATGTGGACCCCAAGCAGGCAGACCAGAATGTGCGCGGTGTCGTGACTCTGCCGGCTGGCACTGGCAAGACGGTCCGAGTTGCCGTATTCACGAAGGGAGACAAGACGACCGAGGCTCAGGAAGCAGGCGCTGACGTTGTGGGCGGTGACGAGCTGATTGAGAAGATTCGCGGTGGATGGCTCGAGTTTGATGTGGCCATTGCCACACCCGATATGATGGCTTCCCTTGGAAAGGTTGCGCGTATTCTTGGTCCGCGCGGGCTTATGCCCAACCCGAAGGCCGGCACCGTGACACCTGAGGTAGGCAAGGCTGTGCATGAGTTCAAGGCAGGCAAGATCGAGTTCCGTGTCGACAAAGCCGGAATCGTGCACTGCCCACTGGGAAAGTCGAGCTTTGCACCAGCGGCGATCAAGGAGAACTTCATCGCCCTGCTGGAGGCAATCCAGCGGGCACGGCCGGCTTCTGTCAAGGGCACGTACATGGGCAAGACCTATCTGTCTCTCACGATGAGTCCCTCGATCAGGGTGGACACGAACAAACTTTAGGCTATACTCACATACGCGTTGCCAAAGACAGCGAGCGGGGTTTTCCCCTCAATATTGCCCGCCGAGGCGTGTGCGCTTGGTTCTCGAGTGCGATACGGCTCTCTGCTTTGGCAGAGAGCTTTTGTTTTTCCAGGAAGAGGAGGTGAAACATGCTGACCAAGGATCAAAAGAAAGAAGTGGTTGACCAGGTTGTACAGCGGCTGAAGGAGGCTCCCTCTGTTGTGTTTGTCGACTATGAGGGACTGGACGCGTCGTTCATTGCCAACCAGCGTCGGCAGTTGGCCAAGCAGGGGATCGACTATGTTGTCGTCAAGAACACCCTGCTGGAACGTGCGGTGAAGGAAGTCGGGCTCCCTGTTCCCGATTCACTGTTCACGCGGATGACTGCAGTCGGGCTCGGCAAAACGGATCCATCCATTCTAGCCAAGGCTTTCTACAAGAAGCCGACCAACAAGGCTGGTGAACAGCGTTTTGCGGTGAAGGGCGCGATCGTTGATGGCGCCTTCTTTGACGAGGGCAAGGTGGAGCGCCTTGCACTGCTGCCGACAAAGAACGAACTTATCGCGCAGGTCTGCCGCGGTCTGAACGGTCCCATTACGGGGCTGGCCATGGCGCTGCAGCAGACAGTCAGTAGTATCGTCTACGCGCTCGACAAGGTCCGTGAGCAGAAAGCTCAGGGAACACAAGCAGCATAACACCATACTCCAGGAGGTATGACATGACAAAAGAAGAAATCCTTGAAGCTATTGAAACCATGAGTGTTCTCGATCTGGCGGATCTGGTCAAGATGATTGAAGATAAGTTCGGCGTTTCGGCTGCGGCACCAGTCGCGGTTGCAGCTGCCGCTCCTGCCCCTGTCGCAGAGGCAAAGACCGACTTCGATGTCATTCTGAAGACCGTCGGTGAGAAGAAGATCGAGGTCATCAAGGTCGTACGTGAGATCACCGGACTCGGACTCAAGGAGTCCAAGGACCTCGTTGATGGAGCACCGAAGCCCGTCAAGGAGCACGTCTCGGAGAAAGAGGCCAACGAGCTCAAGGCCAAGATCGAGGCTGCCGGAGCTACGGTCGAGATCAAGTAGTCGCTCTATCCCAGCTTTGCAACCATAGCCTGGCAGGACGTCAGGCGTTGCTGGAGGTCACGGGCAACTGCGGAAGCAGTTGCCCGTGATTCATATACCCCAAACATAGCGCTGCCGGAACCACTGAGTCCAGCGACCCGGGCTCCACCGGCCCAGAGGATATCTCGCACCTCCTGGTACAATGCCCGGTAGTCCCCGAGGACAGTCTCGAAGGCGTTGAGACGGGGGGCGTGGGTCCCTGCAGGCAATCGTACACTTCCCTGCAGTGCGGCAACCACTTCTTCCATACTGACCGTTGGTTCTACTGCTGCGGCTCCTGTGCTCGCAATGACACGGTCGAGTGCTCCGTATGCAGCTGCTGTGTCCACCTTGAATGGAGGCAAGACAACGCAGGCCCACAGCTGCGGGAGTTTCGGCACGGCAGTAAGGAAGTCACCTGTGCCCTGCACGCTCGCCGCTGGCATGAGAGCAGTCAGGAAGGGCACATCCGAACCGATCCTGGATGCCAGCAGTGTGAGGGCGGTGGGGGTGAACGGATGGCCGTGCAGGTCATTGAGCGCCAGAAGACAGGCCGCGGCATCCCCGCTGCCTGCCCCCAGCCCCGTCTGTTCTGGGATTCGTTTCTCAAGGTGCGCTTGGATGTGGAAAGCGGCAGCGTTGTTCGTTGTTGCCAGAGCCTCTGTGAAGACGGTCCAGGACCTCGTGACCGAATTGCCCGGAATGAGTTCAGCGCGATTGCTGGACAGCTGAAAGCTTGGGCGCTCTGCTGGCGTCGCCGCCAGAGTCAGCAGGTCGCCAAGCGCTGTGCGTACAAAGAGGGACTCAAGCTTGTGGAGTCGTTCTCCTGCCTGTCTCGGCAGAACACGGAGCCAGACGTTGATCTTTGTGCTGGTTTCGCTGCGCACGCTAGTGGTGTCCTGAGGTTCAGGCACTGTTGGTATGTCGCTCATGGTGTAAGTATAGCCAAGAAGGCGTCACTGACTGTTGGGTATAAAAAAGCCCCTGTCAGGAAACACCTGAAGGGGCAACAACAACTCACACAATCCAAGGAACTGGCTCCCCGAGTAGGACTCGAACCTACAACCCCCGGATTAACAGTCCAGTGCTACCACCATTGAGCTATCGGGGAACATCTGGTATTCTACTTGCACATCTCCTTCCTGTCAAGATGGGAGAGGCGCTTCAAGATTGTGAAGGCGACCTTCTGCGATTTGAAGAGGTACGGTGCCGGATGACGTTGCCATCGTTGTGCATGTCTTCTTCGCTCATGCCGTTTTCTTTCGCGATCATGTCCTTCAGCTTCCGCTTCGCCTTGGCCTCAATCTGGCGTATGCGCTCACGGGTTACCTGGAACATAGTCCCGACTTCCTCCAGCGTATGCTCATATTCACCCTGCAGGCCTTCGCGGTAGATAAGGATCTTCTTCTCGCGCTCCGGCAACGTCTCAAGAATCCGCTCGAGCTGCTCCTTGTAGTACTTGTTGAAGGTTTCCTTCTCCGGGCTGGGACTCTTCTCGTCCTCGATGAAGTTCTCCAGCCTGCTTTCCTCCTCATCGCCAACCGTGTTCTCGAGCGAGAGAGGCTGCTGGCCCAGCCGCAGATAACGGACAATCTTCTTGACAGGAATGCCCATCGCTGCCGCCAACTCCTCCTTGGTGGGCTCGCGCCCGTGCTCCTGAAGGAAGTTCTTCTTGATCTTGTCGATCTTGTTGAGGTTCTCTACCATGTGAACCGGCACGCGTATCAGGCGTGACTGGTCTGCCAGTGCGCGTGTCATCGACTGCCGTATCCACCATGTCGCATATGTCGAGAAACGGAATCCCCGCTTGTAGTCGAACTTTTCCACAGCGCGAATCAGTCCCAGGTTTCCTTCCTCGACAAGGTCGAGGAAGGACAGACCTCGACCGGTGTACTTCTTGGCAATGCTCACGACCAGTCGCAGATTTGCTTCGATGAGCTGTTGACGTGCTTCGGGATCGCCCTGCATGACTCCTTTGCCAAGAATCTTCTCCTGCTCAGGAGTGAGCAGCGGCACGCGTCCAATATCGCTAAGGTAGGACTGAATCGGGTTCTGTTCCTCCTGCGTCGTAACGCGGATGATAGACGGAATCGAGGGGGCAGCGGTCGCTTTTCTGACGGTGGATTTCACGAAGCGCGGACTTCCGAATACGATACCTTCAAAATCGAGGCGTTCATAGAAAGCATCGAGTTCCTCCACGGACACCTGCTGCTTCTCGAGAGCGTCCATGATGGCTCCGTAGTCGACAAAACCGGCCTGACGCGCACGTTCGAGGAGTTTGAGCAGCTCGTGCCGTTTGGGAAGAGGCGGCTCGACGACCACTGCCTCTTCATGCTGTTCCTCTGGTTCTTCATGTTCTCCATCATCGAGAGGTTCATCCAGATCTGGCACGGACTCTTTGTCGACGTGCGTGCGCTTTGTCCGGCGCGTCCTGGAGGGCGGCGCTACAGTCTGCTCACCCGAGTCCATTTTGGTTGGCTCAGTACCGGTTGTGCGCTTCCTGGAGGCCTTGACCGGTGCGCGCTCTGTCTCAGACGTGGCCATTGCTTCCCGTGATGGTTTGCCAGCGCCCTGCGCAGCCTTTGGTTGTTCAACGGGCTCTCTGACTTCCACTTGTGCTTTCCTGGAGTTCCTCTTCTTCTCGGTTGCCATGACTCTCCCCTTTCAGTGCCGTGTAACAGTGCTCGTTCTGGCGTCAGCGAGATTGGCAGGGCCGGACTTCAGTCTTCCTGCGACATCCATGATTCCGGCATACGTCAGCTTGTGTTCCTCGAATGCCCACTTTCCCACGAGCGAGGCTGCCTCGGGGCTCAACTCAGCAACCAGACCGGCAGGCTGAAGGGTTCCAAGTGACCCTTCACGCCGTATCACCTCGAGGATCTCGCGGTAGCTCTCATCCTGAAGGGCAACTCCATCGAGGGCAGGCAGGAACTCCGGGGCACGGTCCAGGTTGTGTACAAGCCCATGAACCAGGTCCTGCTCAAGTGCCGATCGGGAGCTTCGCAGTGATTCGCCTGTGGGAATCCTGGAGTGGCCCAGGCTCTTGCGGGGCAGTCGCCACGGGTCCACCGTGGGTTGCTGACGCGCAGTCGCACGGCCCTTGCGATAAAGGCCCACCAGTTCGTCCTCCCGAACATGCAGCCGAAGTGCCATTTTGCTGAGAAGCTGGGTTCTCAACAGCGAGTCCTGCATGTCTCCTACTATTTCCATCACTTCCTGAACAAATGCTCTCTGTCCAGCCGTCGACAACAGGTTCTTGCCAGATGAACAAACGTCCAGCAGAAAATCGTCGACTGCAACAGCCTGTTCCAGAGCAGCCTGATACTGCGCACTCCCGTCAGGCTGTCGCAACAGTTCATCGGGGTCTTTCGCTCCCTGCACCCTGACGATAGCGACATCAAGCCCTGTCCTGTCCGCCACGGCCAAAGCTGCCAGGGCTGCATGCTGACCGGCTGCGTCACTGTCGAAATTGAGAAGGACACGTCCCGTACTCCGTTTCAGCAGGTTGCCTTGCTCTTCAGTAAACGCCGTGCCCAGTGAGGCAACCGTGTTGGTGAACCCGGAGGCATGGAGAGCGATTGCGTCCATGTAGCCCTCGACCACGATGGCAAACCCGGTGTCCCGGATTGACGATTCCGCCAGCGGCAGACCGTAGAGAGTCCTGCGCTTCGAGAACAGCGCCGTTTCCGGGCTGTTGATGTACTTGGGCATGGAACCGTCGATGGCGCGGCCGCCAAACGCCACCACATTCCCTATGCTGTCCCAGATGGGAAACACCAGGCGATGACTGAACGGCGAGGTCACTTCGCCGCCATGCTGCTGCACAACCCCGGTACGGGTGAGCACGTCCACAGAAACGCCGCGTGCCGCGCACCACCCGATGAGGCCTTCCGGGCTCGGCGGGCAATAACCCAGTCCGAACCGCTGGATCACCTCGGCGCCAAGCCCCCGACTGTTCATGTAGTCCCGGCACCCCCTCGCCGCATCTGTCTTCAAGGCAGCACCAAAGGCTTCTGCTGCGACTTTCATGGCCTCAAGCAGCTGCTGCCGGTCTCGAGACGCAGCTGTTGACATGCGCCAGGGGGGCAGCTCGACGTGAAACTCGCGGGACACGATGTCGACCGCTTCCGGCAGGCTGACGTTGTGAATCCTGCGGACAAATGTCAGCATGTCGCCGGATGCCTTGCATCCAAAGCAGTAGAACATGTTCTTGTCAGGACTCACAGTGAACGATGGGGTCTTCTCGTGATGAAAGGGGCAGAGCCCGACGTAGTTGCGGCCCTGCCGGTGCAGTTTGACGTAATGCCCAACGACGTCCACGATACCTATCTTCGCGCTGACCTGAGCGGCGTATTCCTTGTATTCCATGTCGCAATGGTATACGAAAAAAGGCGCTGAAATCGTTTCCAGCGCCATGAAGAACTTGTGGCAGTTGCGAGTCCGGCTAGACGAAAATGCGGGGCAGGACCAGGTCCGTGGCGGTTCTCAGTGCCATGCGGTCGGTCATGGATGCGATGTAGTCTGTGACAATTCGGGCCGTGCCGGTGCGATCGGGCCGCAGCATGTTGACGGGGTCGTCGGAGTCGCACGTCATCGGATGCTCCCGCAGATACGGCTCGATACGGCCGACGTCCTGCATGCAGAAGTCGAAGATGCGCTCGAGGAGATCCTGGGCCTTGCCTTCCTCCCTCTTGGGCTCAGAGTGCATGTACACCCTGTCCTTGAGAAACAGCATGAGCTCGTCCATGGCATTGCGGACCTGCTCGCTCATGACAATCTGTCCCGCCGTGGAGCTCGAATGAATGATATCGACGACCATGGTGTCGAGGCGCTGCGAATAGAACGTTCCCAGTGTTGCTTCCACCGCACCGGGCACTTCGCCGGCTTCCACGATCCCGGCATGAATGGCATCGTCCAGGTCATGGTTGACATAGGCGACTCTGTCGCACAGGCGCACGATTTGCCCTTCCAGTGTCTGTGGGCTCTGCATGTCTTCGAGCTTGCTCATTTCCTCAAGGCCCTTGCTGTGCGATGCGATGCCGTTACGGGTTTCGTAGGTCAGGTTAAGTCCGAACAGCACTTCCCCATGTCCGCGCTCACGACGTTCAAGGACATCAACGATGCGGAGGCTTTGAAGAGCATGCTCAAAGCCGAGACGGGAGTCAACCTGCTTCAGTTTTCGGTCCAGGACCGCCTCTCCCGTATGACCGAAGGGGGCGTGGCCCAGGTCGTGGCCCAGAGCGATGGCCTCAACAAGGTCCTCGTTGAGGCCGAGGGCGTTTGCGACTGACCGTGACAGTTGTGCTACCTCGAGCGTGTGCGTGAGTCTGGTACGTATCTCATCGCCCCTGGGAGCAATGAACACCTGCGTTTTGTACTGCAGCCGGCGGAATGCCCGCGCATGAATGATGCGGTCACGGTCTTTCTGAAAGGGCGACCGGAGACCGTCGTCCTCTTCAGGCACCACCCTTCCCCTGCTGGAGATGCCGAAGGCTGCTCCCTGAGAGAGCAGCCTTCCTTCCCTATCTCTGTAGTTCGTGATAGGTAGCATATTTCGGTGAGACAGAATCAGTTTGCGGAGACCTTATGCTTGAGAGCGGCCTGTGCTGCAGCCAGACGTGCGACCGGGACGCGGGGTGCCGAACAGGAGACGTAGTCGAGGCCGGACGTGTGACAGAACTCGATAGAATCGGGGTCACCGCCCTGCTCGCCGCAGATACCGATCTCGAGTTGATGATTGGTCTGCCTGCCAAGGACGACAGCCACACGGACCAGTTTCCCGACGCCTTTCTGATCGATGGTCTGGAAGGGGTCGACGTCAAGGACCTTTGTCTCAAGATATGTGGGAAGGAACGTCCCTGCCGCGTCATCCCGGCTGTAGGCGTAGGTTGTCTGTGTCAGGTCATTCGTGCCGAAGCTGAAAAACTCGGCATACTCGGCAATCTCGTCGGCCGTCAGGCAGGCGCGGGGGACTTCCACCATAGTACCGATCTTGACAGGCAGCGTGACTCCTGCAGGACCAAACACCTTGTCGAGTTCCTCCTGCACCAGCGGCTTGAGTATCTTGATCTCGTTGACGTGTCCAACAAGAGGCAGCATAATCTCCGGCATGGGGTGCTTGCCCGACTGAACAAGCGCGAGGGTCGCCTCCGCGATTGCCCTCACTTGCAGACGGTAGATCTCCGGATAGACGATACCGACGCGGCAGCCACGGAATCCAATCATGGGATTGAACTCCTTGAGCTCATTGTACCGTTTCATCACCCGCTGCACATAGGCAATGCGTGACGCATCCCCTGCGGCGGTCGCTTCCGAGAGCTCGCTCTCGAGGCGCTCCCACTGTGGCAGGAACTCGTGCAGTGGTGGATCGAGCAGGCGAATAATGACAGGGTATCCATCCATGGCTTCAAGAATCTGCTCGAAGTCTCTGCGCTGCAGGGGCAGGAGCTTTTCAAGAGCAACCATGCGCTCCGACGGCGTATCGGCGATGACCATCTCCTGCATGAGCGGAAGGCGGTCCGGGTCGTTGAACATGCGTTCGGTGCGGCAGAGTCCAATGCCTTCGGCACCGAATCCGCGGGCCTTGCGGGCATTCGTCGGCGTGTCAGCGTTTGCCCGTACTCCGAGCCTGCGCAGTTCGTCGGCATAACCGAGCAGCGTCGTCAGCTCAGCGGTCTGTTCTGCATCGACCATGGGCGCCTGGCCCAGGATGACTTCGCCTGTTGTGCCATTGACTGTGATGACGTCGCCCTCGTGAACAGTAACGCCATTGGCCGTGAAAGTTTTGTCACCGTTGTTAAGTCTGATCTGGTCGGCCCCCACAACGCAGGGCTTGCCCAGCCCGCGAGCGACCAGAGCAGCGTGCGCGCTGGCCCCGCCACGCGTCGTCAGCGTTGCCTGGGCCTTCGAGATACCATCGATGTCCTCCGGCGAGGTGTCCTGACGTACCAGGACAACCTTCTCGCCAGCCTCGCCGAGCTCAGCTGCCTTCTTGGATTCAAACACAACTTTGCCATATCCGGCTCCGGGAGAGGCAGGAATTGCGCGGGCAATAACCTGAATCGTCGCCCGCGGATCGACCTGGGGATGGAGCAGCGTGTCCAGCTGCGAGGGAGTGACGCGCATGACTGCATCTTCCTTGGTGATGAGTCCCTCTGCCACCATGTCGACCGCTACCTTGACGGCTGCAACCGGGCTTCTCTTGGCATTTCGCGTCTGCAGCATGAAGAGCTTGCCTCGCTCCACTGTGAACTCCATGTCCTGCATGTCCCGATAGTGCTGTTCAAGCAGGATGGAGACCTCGACCAGGCGCTTGTACGTTTCGGGCATCTCGACGGCCATCTCGTTGATGTTCTTCGGCGTGCGGATGCCTGCAACGACATCCTCGCCCTGTGCGTTGACCAGGTATTCGCCCGAGAAGTGCTTTTCTCCGGTGGAGTTGTCGCGCGTGAAGCAGACGCCCGTTGCGGAGTCGTTGCCCATGTTGCCGAATACCATGGACTGCACCGTAACGGCGGTACCGATCAGACCTGTGATGTTCTCGATCTTGCGGTATGTGACGGCGCGTTCGGTGTTCCAGGACCGGAAGACTGCGCCGACGGCTCCCATCAGCTGGTCCATGGGGTCCTGGGGGAACGGCTTGCCGGTGCGTTCCTGTACCAGTGCGAAGTACTTCTGCACGACCGCCTTGAGCGAGTCGACGGACAGGTCCGTGTCCTGCGTGACACCCTGCAGCTGTTTCTGTTCCGCAAGGATCTGCTCGAAGTCGTCATGAACGATGCCCAGCACGACGTTGCCATACATCTGCGTAAACCGCCGATAAGAGTCCCATGCAAAGCGCGGATTGCTGGTAAGCTGTGCAAGGCCCTCCACGGTATCAACGTTGAGGCCAAGATTGAGGATCGTGTCCATCATTCCTGGCATGGACACTGCGGCTCCGGAACGTACCGACACGAGCAGAGGATCCTCGGCAGAGCCGAACTTCTTGCCCAGCTTGCCCTCAAGGCGGGCAAGGTGCTCCCTGATCTCGTTCTTTACTGGTTCGGGGATGTCCCCAACCTCGAGGTACACGGGGCACATCTCGGTGGAGATGGTGAATCCTGGTGGCACCGGCAGACCGATCTTTGTCATCTCAGCCAGGCCTGCGCCCTTGCCGCCGAGAATGGATCGCATTTCCTTGCCACCCTCTTGGAAATCGTAGACATACTTGTGCTGGTCCATAGTTCCTCCCATGAGGCTTAGGTTAACTTAGCGTAGTCACAAACCTGACCCAGTATATACTTCAGATGGCACAATAGCAATAAACGTGCGCTTCGTACGCGTTCGTCGCCGGCCATGACAAGGATACGGTCGAAGAACGTGGTGATGGCCGGAACCATGCTTTCACAGATGCGGATTGCCTCGGCATAATTGCGCTGGTCCAGCGCAGCTCGAACCATCGGAAGCGCCGTGCGGGCCACATCTCTGAGCTGGACTTCCTCTGGTTCGGTGACCAGCAGGTCATCGGGCAGGCTGGAGGCTTCAGGAAGCCCCTTCGTGATGTTCTGGATTCGGCGGTGGCTGTCTGCGAGGGCAGGCAGCTCCTCGTCACCACGTGCCGCCTGCAGCGCCGCCATCCGCTCCGGAACACTTCCAAGTTCTTTGAGGGGAAGGTTCTCCATGGGAGAAAACTCGCCGAGGAGCTGTTTCTCCTTGAAGTACTGCGTAACGCGCCCCTTCAGGTAATCCAGGACATGGCCGGGCAGGTCGTCAGGCGCTGGCAGGGCCAGTTGGGCAAGATAGACGTCAACTGACTTCCGGACCAGGGCTTCCACATCGACAGGCCCCCTTGATTCGAGGATGGTCCGAATAATGCCGTTGCCCGCGCGGCGGACTCCATAGGGGTCTTCAGATCCGGAGGGATTGAATCCGGTGCCCAGAATACCCGTGAGCGTGTCCACCTTATCAATAATGCCCAGGATCTGTCCCACACGGGTCGAAGGTATTGCCTCAGATGGAGACCGCGGCATGTACTGCTCACGGATGGCGGTTGCAACTGCAGCAGTTTCTCCCTCCCGCATGAGGTAGATGCCTCCGATCTCGCCCTGAAGAGAGGTGTATTCCTTGACCATGCTTGTAGCGAGGTCCGCCTTTGCCAGGTGGGCAGCCCGCGAAAGGTGTTCTCTCTCGTCAGCTTCGAGGCTGGCAAAACTGCCCACGCTGGCTGCCAGTTGTTCCAGGCGGGCCGTCTTGTCAGCCATGGTTCCCAGCTGGTCCATGAAGATGAGCGTGTTCAGCTTTGGCACGTACGCCTCCAGGGGTTGGCGTGTGTCCTCGGCGATAAAGAACGAGGCATCCAGCAGGCGTGCGTTGGCTACGCTCTCATTGCCGCGGCGCACAATGTCGATGAAGTCGGACAGACCATTTCGGATGCTCAGGAAGTGTGGGACGACGCGGTGCTGTTCATCGTAGACAAGGAACGAGTGCATCTGCTCTTGGAGAACAGACCGGACTACGCTTTCAGGCAGTTCTACTGCAATTCCCGGCAGGCTGCCCAGAAAGGCAGTTGGATACTCGACAAGGTTCACCACCTCGGCAAGCAAATCTTCGCGGTCGGCTGCAAGGGAATACCCGAGAGGTTTCAGGAGTTTGTCTGCCTGTTTTTCGATAGACCGGCGGCGTTCGGCAGGGTCCAGGATGACAAATGCCTCGCGGAGCTTACGCAGATAGTCCTCCGGGCTGGAGACGGTGATTGGTTTTGGCTTGCCTACTCGCAGACCGAACGTCGTATTGGACCCCTCAACGCCCGCTATGCTCCAGTGGAGCACCCGGGTTCCCAGCAGTGCCACAAGTCCCCGGATGGGGCGCCCGAACTGGAACCCGGACTGCTCCCAGTGCATCATCTTGGGGAATGCAATCTCCCGTGGCAGCTGAGACAGGAATCCTTCGATGAGCAGCCCGGACTCCTGACCTGCAACGGTCTTGCGTGCAAAGATGTACGGTTTGCCACCGACGTCGTTCGTAAACACCTGAGCCGGGTCGATTCCCTGACCTTTGCAGAACCCGAGCAATGCAGGCGTCGGATTGCCCTCGCCGTCATAACTCACAGCGACCGCAGGGCCTCGTACCTCGAGGGTGCGGTCCTCGGTTAGCTCCTGGACGCCGTCAACGATCGTGACAAGACGCCTGGGCGTTGCGTAGCCATGGATTTCTCCGTGAACGATCTGGTCCATATCCAGGTGCTGGCTCACACGCTGCGTCATCTGCGCTTCGGCGCCATCGATGAAGCGCGCTGGCAGTTCCTCAGTGAAGATCTCTATCAGCAGGTCACTCATGGCTCTCATTCTCCAGATACAGATTAGCGCAGCCGTAGGCCAGGCGCCGTATTCGTGCAAGATACGCCATGCGCTGAGTCACTCCGACCGTGCCACGCGCATCCAGCACGTTAAACGTATGGGAGCACTTGAGCAGGTACTCGTAGGCGGGGGTAATCAGCTCTCGTTCAATCATGCGCTGCGACTCGCGTTCGCAGAGGTCGAACATCGTCGTCAGCGACTGAATGTCGGCTTCTTCAAATGAGTAGATACTGTTTTCGCGCTCAACCTGCTGTCGAAGCGAGCCATACGAAACCCCCTCGTGCCACTCGAGGTCATAAACGTTGGCCTTGCCTTGTACAAACATGGCAAGGCGCTCAAGTCCGTACGTGATTTCGACCGAAACCACGGGCAGTTCATGACCTCCCGCCTGCTGGAAGTATGTAAACTGTGTTACTTCCATGCCGTCTAACCACACTTCCCATCCAACACCCGCGGCCCCGAGCACAGGAGTCTCCCAGTTGTCCTCGACGAACCGTATGTCGTGTTCGGCCGGCTTGAGACCCAGCAGGTACAGGCTGCGCAGGTACGTATCCTGAATGTCGGTTGTGGGCGGCTTGACGATGACCTGCAACTGATGATGCATGTAAAGACGGTTGGGATTCTCCCCATATCTTCCATCAGCAGGCCGCCTTGATGGCTGAACGTAGACGACGCTCCATGGCTTGTTGCCAAGTACCCTGAGGAACGTCGAGGGGCTCAGGGTGCCGGCTCCCACTTCCTGGTCGTAGGGGAACAGGCGCGTGCATCCTTCGCCTACCCAGAAGTTCTCCAGTTTCGATACCATGTCTTCAAAGTTCATGACAAGACTCCTTGGCCTGTTTGGCCTCATCAATGTGGAACAGTGCAGTCGCACTTTGTGCGAACTGCTCAAACGACTGTGTGATGGAAAGCCTGTCGGCAGTTGAGCGGAGCAGGCGCAGAGTAACGGCGATGCCAGCAAGAATCTGCCGTTCAGTAAGTGGTCCCTCTCCCGCTTTCAGGAATGTCGTGAGATCTGGCGACAGCAGAACATCGGTCTCGGGTGCGGCGCACGTGGCACAGTGGAATGCGTTTTCGCGCAAGGAGAAGTACACCTGGTCCTCCAATGTGACTCCACACCGCTCACAGTGCAACGAGCTCATGCCAAAGCCCAGGTAGGCAAGGACGTCCAGAGTACATTGCAGGAATGTCCTGTCCTCGTCCTCTGTCGTCATGGAAAGGTTGAGGTGCGAAAGGGCGGAAACATACGCTGCGAACAGTTCGGGCTCTTCGGACCTGGGCTCAAGTACGCACTCCAGGAGTTGATTCAGGGCCATCGCTTTCAATGACCGGGAAAGGGACGAGATAATTGCCGCATAGACAATTCGTTCCTCGGCGCTGACTACGGTCAAGTAGTGAGAACGGTCGTAAAGTCTCAAATAGAGCAGGGAAAAGGGCTCAAACGCCGTCGACCATCTGGCGTCGGGCATCGCAGCCCCATGAACGGTGGCTGTAACCTTTCCAAGTTCCCTCGAGAACAGGACCAAACGCTTGTCCTTTTCTCCCACCCTGCTAGCACGGAGGATGGTTGCGATGGTCCAGTGGTAGGCCACAATTCCTAGGGCCGGGCTTCGGCAAGAATGGCTGCCGATGCAGATGCGCCAAGCCGGGTAGCACCCGCGTTGAGCATGGCAATGGCTGTCTTGAGGTCACGGATACCGCCGGCTGCCTTGACCCCCACGAGAGGTCCGACGGTTTCGCGCATGAGCCTCACGTCGTCCTCCGTCGCGCCTGCTTTGTTGAACCCCGTGCTCGTCTTCACAAACCCTGCGCCGGCGGCGACTGCAATTGCGCAGGCTACCCGTTTCTCCTCATCGGTGAGGAGGCAGGTTTCGAGGATGACTTTCACCAGCGCTTCCCCTGCGGCACGTACGACGGCCTCGATGTCCTGTGCGACCCCCCGGTAGTTCTTGTCCTTGAGCCAGCCGATCTGGATGACGGTGTCGACCTCGGCTGCGCCGTGCCGCACTGCATACTCGGTCTCACGTGCCTTAGCCACGCTGAGGACAGAGCCGAAGGGGAAGCCAATTGTCGAAGCGAGGCGAACGTCAGAACCTTCGAGCACAGCGTAGGCTGTCTCGACCATGGAACTGTTGACGCAGAGGGCAAAAGTGCCAAGCTCTTTGGCTTCCATGGCAACCCGCTCAATATCTGCCGAGCCGGCCTCAGGCTTCAGGTAGGTATGGTCGATGAAATGTGCAAGCTCCATCCGGGAGATCTCTGGCGTGTACATTGTTAACCTCCGTGCATACAGATGAGCTACATTATCGTGTGCCTTGCCAAGAAATCAACTATTTGCAGTGATTGTACGCTTGACAGCCCAGTCCTTTGCACTACAATTTAGCAGTCGTTAGCAGTCTATGTCTGAGAGTGCTAACTGGCTGTGAGAACAGTTGTTTATCAGTAGTTGAGATACGCACGTTATATGGAGAGCCAGCGGTGAGGACACGAACTATGTGGTATGCATCAGAGGAACCAAGTGGTCAGCAGGGAAAAGAGCAACATCCCGAGGAGGACATCCGGATGGCTACTGAGAATCCGGAGGTACAGGCTAACAGTGATGGAGGCGATGCGGTGAAAACGCTTCGGGCCAAAGTACAGGAACTTGAACAAGAGGTGGCCCGCCTGGAGAGCTCCGTGCACGAAGAGCAGATGATGCGCATCCGGGATCAGGCAACACTACAGCGCGACAAGAGCTCGTTCGAGGCCAGGACCAAATCAGCGCTTTTCCTGGACCTGTTGTCGGTGGTGGACAGCTTTGAGCAGCTGGTCCGCCATGGAGAGGAAGCTTCGGGAGGCGATGGAGGCAGTCTGCTTGCCGGTGCGAAGGCCGTTCTTGCCCAGCTGAACCAGTTTCTCATACGAAACGGTATCCACAGAATAGAAGGGCTTGAGGGCGCCCCCTACGATTCGGGCACCTGTGAAATTGCCCATGTAGTGACAGATTCAGATTTGCCTCCCAACACCGTAGTACACGTGCTGAGAGATGGATACAGGTTAGGCGATATGTTACTGCGACCCGCAGTAGTTGACGTCGTCTCTGCGCCACCGAGCGCCGCGCCAGATGCTGCGGATGTACAGGAATAACTGTTGAGTAGTGACGAGAATACTATGAACAAGGAGGTATGTTGACAATGGAAGAGAAAATCATCGGAATTGACCTGGGGACTTCAAATTCGGCGGCTGCAGTCATGGTCGGCGGCAAGCCAACCATCGTTCCCGCGGCCGAAGGAGTCAGCATCGGAGGGAAGGCCGTACCTTCGTACGTTGCGTTTACAAAGGATGGGCAGGTTCTTGTCGGAGAACCCGCACGGAGGCAGGCAGCACTGAACCCGGAATCCACCATTCAGGCAATCAAGCGCAAAATGGGGACGGACTACACGGTTTCTGTGTTTGGCAAGACCTATACACCACAGCAGATCAGCGCCTTCATCCTCCGCAAAATCAAGAACGATGCGGAGGCGTTCCTCGGACAGAAGGTGTCCAAGGCGGTCATCACGGTGCCTGCATATTTCAACGACGCCCAGCGGCAGGCCACTAAGGATGCCGGCGAGATTGCAGGGCTCGAGGTTGTGCGTCTGATCAATGAGCCCACGGCAGCAGCGTTTGCGTATGGGCTCGACAAGACTGAAGGAGAACACAAGATTCTCGTGTTTGACTTTGGCGGGGGAACGCTGGATGTTACTATCATGGATTTCGGCGGCAACGTGTTCACTGTTCTTGCTACGTCCGGCGACACACAGCTTGGCGGCACGGACATGGACAATGCCCTGCTGAACTTCGTGGCAGACGACTTCCGCACCCAGACAGGAATTGACCTGCGTGCTGACAAGATGGCCATGCAGCGTTTGCGTGAGGGAGTTGAGAAGGCAAAGGTAGAACTTTCGACGACCTTCGAGACAACGATCAACCTGCCGTTCATCACCGCAGATGCCAGCGGCCCGAAGCACCTGGTCATGCCGATTACACGTGCCAAACTGGAATCGCTGGTGCAACCTATCATTGAGCGTTGCCGTGAACCCATCAACCGCGCGCTCTCGGATGCGGGCCTCACGCCGCAGCAGATTGACAACATCATTCTGGTGGGCGGCCCGACGAGAATGCCAATGGTACAGAAGTTCGTGGAGAGCTATTTTGGCAAGGCTCCGGAACGTGGCATTGACCCGATGGAGTGCGTTGCCATGGGTGCCGCCATTCAGGGAGGCATCATGGCTGGAGAAGTAAAGAGCGGCATGGTCCTCGTTGATGTGACACCTCTTACTCTTGGTATCGAGACTCTCGGAGGCGTATTCACAGAGATGATCAAGAGAAACACAGCCGTCCCGATCTCCAAGACACAGACATTTACGACAGCGGCTGACAACCAGACTCAGGTCGAAATCCATGTGCTCCAGGGAGAACGGCCCATGGCCAAGGACAACATGTCCCTTGGGCGGTTTATACTCGATGGCATTGCACCTGCCCCGCGGGGCATGCCCCAGATCGAGGTGAGCTATGACATCGATGCGAACGGCATCGTCCATGTGACTGCGAAGGACAAAGCCACGGGTAAGGAGCAGCACATCACTATCGAGAATGCTACAAAGTTGAAGGATGAAGAGATTGAGCGCATGAAGCGTGAGGCAGAGCAGTTTGCTGAACAGGACAAGAGAGTCAAGGAAGAAGTCGAGCTTAAGAACCGGGCAGACCAGGTCGTGTTCAGTGGTCGCAAGACGCTTACCGAGAACGCCGACAAGATCTCGCCGCAGGTTCGGCAGGAGGCTGAAGAAAAGCTGACTGAACTCGAGAACCTTGTGCGTGACAACAAGACATCCGAGATAGAGGCGAAGATTGACGAAGTGAACGCTGCGTTCACTAAAGTAACAGAAGACCTGCAGCGGCAGCCATCGTCCGGACAGGGGCCCGAGGGACAGACCGGAACCCAGCAGCCGCCCCAGGATGGGCAGACAGTCGAGGGAGAAGGTACGCCAAAGGCATAGCTGGTCACTGAATTGTGTGTTAAACGCTTGAGTGGAGGTCGATGTGGCAACTGATCGAGACTACTACGACATACTGGGAGTGCCCAAAGGGGCCTCCCAGGATGACATCAAGAGGGCCTATCGGGAGCTGGTCAAGAAATACCATCCCGACCTCCACAAGGACGACCCGGAAGCACCCAAGCACATGGCCGAGGTAAACGAGGCGTATGAAACATTGAGTGACCCGGCCAAGCGTGAGCAGTACGACACCTATGGCAAAGCAGGAGCACCGGGTTTTCCAGGTGCCGGCCAAGGGTGGACACCTCAGTACGGAGGTGCTGGCGACACGTTTGGTGGCTTCGACTTTGGGGACCTCTTCGGGAGTTTCATGGGTGGATTCGGCCGGTCGCAGGCAACCCAACAGCCGGAGGAGTCTCCGAGGGGTCGTGACCTCAGCGTTTCCATGACGCTGACGCTCAAAGAGGCGGTGTTCGGGACCAAGAAAGAGATCCAGATACGCCGATACGATACATGTGCGACGTGCCACGGCAGTGGAGCCGCTCCAGGGACTTCTCCCAAAGTCTGTCCAACGTGTGGGGGCAGTGGCGAGGTCCGCCAGACTCAGGACACCATATTCGGAAGGGTGGTGACAGCAGGAGTCTGTCCGACCTGTAGAGGCGAAGGCAGAGTCATCGATTCTCCATGCCCCACCTGCAAGGGGTCGGGCGTGGCCCGGGTCGACAAGACCATCGAGGTTACTATTCCTGCTGGCGTGGACAGCGGCATGAAGGTTCGCATTGCCGGGCAGGGAGATGCCGGCAAGCATGGCGGTGCGTCCGGAGATCTGTACCTGCTCATTACTGTGCAGCCTGATCCGCGGTTTGAACGGCGCGGCAATCTGTTGTACCACACGGTGCGCATACCCCCATCAAAGGCAGTGCTTGGGACGAGCGTTGAGGTCCCTCTTCTTGAGGGTGGAACGGAGGCGGTCACCATACCCGCAGGTAGCCAGCATGGCACGGAAGTGCGCATACGGGGCAAGGGGGCTCAGGCTGTGGGAGAGCGTCGCCGGGGAGACTACATCGTCCGTGTAGAGATCGCTGTTCCCAGAACCCTGACGGCTGAGCAGCGCAAGTTGTACAAGCAGCTCGTGGACCTCGAGAAGTAGGCAGTCGCCGAGGACAGAGGTTGTCTCATGCCCCGCCGGAGCGCAACTCCGGCGGGGTTGTCAGTTGCGAGGGAGAAGGCCTTCATTGCATGTCGGGCTGCTGGAGTATATACTCTTGGCCAGCAAGCGATGCTCGGCACGGTGCCTGATAGACCACTGCAGGCGCACGGCCGTGCACGCGGCGGAGGTATCGGATTGTCGGCGAAGCGCATAGAAGATGCAATCGGACCATGTGCCGCAACGCGTTGTTTTGAGGCGGCGCTGGCGTCAGGAAAACTGTCGCACGCATATCTTCTTGTCGGCAGGGACGACGGAGCCAAGCTGGCGCTTGCCACTGCTCTGGCGAAGGCCGGAAACTGTACTGGTGAACATCTGCCCGGACAGTACTGCGACGTGTGCGCCTCGTGCAGACAGATTCAGGCCGGCGGTTCGCCAAACATGCGTGTGTTCGGAGATGGAGCAAAGCTGGACATTGAGGCCGTGGACCAGTTTATTGCGTATGCATGCATCAAGACCGCGCCCGGCTCCTTGAGGGTGAGCGTCTTCCGCGGAGTTGATTTTTTCACCGATGTCGCCGCCGACAGGGTTCTTAAGACTATTGAGGAACCGATTGCGGGCAATGTGTTCCTTCTACTGTCCCGCAACAGCCGGAGGGTGCTTCCGACCATTCGGTCGCGCGTTCAGGTCGTCAAGGTTCAGGCTGACGTCGGGGCAGACGCGGTCCAGGCGGGCGGACAACAGCAGGATGAGGACGCTGCGCTGGACGTTCTGTTGAACTATGCGAAAGCGAATCTCAGCCTGGGGGATGCAAGCAGCCGCCTCCTGAGGATGGATGCCAGTGCGACCCAGCGGGAGAACGCCATGGAGGCTTTGCGTTCCATTGCCGTGTTCATGGAAGGTGTCCTGCGAGCTCGCGGCAAGCTTCCCCCTCTTGCACACGTTTCGCTGGATATTGAGCCAGAGCTGGCGCGTGTCAACTTTGTGCTCGATGAATCGCGTGTAATCCCGTTTCTGGATCGCCTTGGAGATCGCCTCCAGCATGTGGAACAGAACGTGAACGCAGAGCTGGTCGTGACGAATGCTCTGCTTGAGCTAAGGAGAATGACAACAGATGAGTGATCGAACATACATGTTACCGGCTACCTGCGGGTCGCAGCGGCGTCTGAGCGCGCGCTCGGCCAAGTCATACCAGACCTACGCAATTGAGGTCAGTGACGGGACGCATCTGGTGCCGGGCGATGAGGTCCTGGCGGTTGGCTCGGACAAGGAGCTGGTCCATGTTGTCATAGGGTACGCCCGTCATGACAATGCTCCGAGAAAACGGCCGGCCAGCATTCTCAAATACGTGCGACGTTTGACGCCGGAAGACATTGAACGGCTCGCGGAGAACGAGCGTAAGCAGGACGCTGCAATTGCGTTGTGCAAGGAGCAGATACGCGACGCGGCTTTGCCAATTCACCTGGTCAACTGCGAATTGTCCTTTTCTGGCAAGCAGTATGTGTTCTACTTTACCGCGGATACCCGGGTCGACTTCAGGTCCCTCGTGTCTACGCTGTCAAGGGCACTGAAGGCCAAGGTTCAGATGTGGCAGATCGGGTCACGTGATGAGACAAGGTTCTTTGCCACTGTGGGCATGTGTGGCCGTGAGCTGTGCTGCAACTGTTTTCTCAAGGAGATCAAGCCCGTGAGTCTCAAGTGTGCGCGGGTTCAGAACCTCAGCCTCAATCCCAGCAAGATAACGGGCGTCTGTGGCAAACTCATGTGCTGCCTTCGCTATGAGACGTACGAGTACTCCGAGACTTCAGGAAACAATGGCAGAGGTGGGCCCAAGGACTCCAGTGCGGCCGAGGGATAGGTTACGGCGCCGTGCCTGCAGTGGGCTGCACAGTTCTATCTGCGCGTTGCGTTTTCTCCTGAGAAGTGCGCCGCTGCGATGAGCATTGTCGTTGGAATGAGCGGGGGGACAGACTCCGCTGTTGCCGCGTTGCTGCTGAGAGATGCCCAGGAGCAGGTCATTGGTGTCACACTCCACTTCTCGGATCGGAGTCACTGTTGTGACCTTGCATCGACGCGACGGGCAAGAGCCCAGTGCGAGCATCTGGGCATACCTTGGCACCAGATCGACATGAGCCTCCTCTTCGAGTCTGAGGTCGTGAGTCCGTTCTGGCGAGGTATAGCGGCTGGCGGCACGCCCAACCCCTGCCTTCTCTGCAATGAGCGAGTGAAGTGGCAGGGGCTCTTGGACGCCGCGCATCAGCTTGGTGCCGACCTTGTCGCCAGCGGACACTACGCGGGCATCGTGCACTCCCCGGATGGTGACCTGATCTGTCGGGGCAAAGACGCTGCCAAGGACCAGTCGTACTTCCTCTATCGCCTGTCTCCTGAGGTACGGAAGAGGGCAGTCTTTCCACTGGCAGGAAGGTTGAAACGGGATGTGAAGTCTCTTGCAGCAGAATCGTTTCCTGCAGAACTTCTGGCACAGCGCGAAAGTCAGGACCTCTGCTTCCTTGTGGACAGCCTTGCGGTGGAGACACGCCGGCGGGTTGGCGGACCTCCAGGGCCCGTGCTCCTGAGCGAGGGGACGGTTGTCGGAAGACACGAGGGGCTGGCGTCGTATACCATCGGACAGCGGAGCGGCCTGGGCATCAGCTCAGGGGAGAGGCTCTACGTTGTCGAGAAGCGCCAGTCTGACAACCAGCTGATAGTTGGGACACGCAGCGAGTGCATGCGTGACACGTTCGAGGTGGCAGAGCTCCGGTGGCAGCATCTTCCCACTGCACGCTTGGAGACCTTTACCTCTGACGTTGTTACCCGCTACAGGGCAAGACCGGTGACTGCCGATGTCAAAAGGCTGTCCGATGACAGAGCTCTCATACACACCAGTGTCCCAGTGTTCGCAGTGACCCCGGGGCAGGCTGCAGTGTTTTATCAGGACCGGTTCGTACTCGGAGGCGGAACGATAGTCTAGGACGTGCTCTTGGCGTTTGTGCCACAATTGTGGTAAAAAGTGGGAAATTGTGGTATACTTACGCCATGAACAAGGAGCGTTCCTTCATCGGTGAATATCGGTACTCCCTGGACGACAAGGGGCGCACGATGTTCCCGGCGCATTATCGCACCGATGCAGACGCCCCCTATGTTCTCACCAAAGGCATGGATCGGTGCCTGTACCTTTTCGATGACAGAGTGTGGACCTCTATCATTGAACGGTTCTATGGTGATCTCATTCCTGTCTCATCAGACACTCGGGCTTTCGTCCGCGTTCTCTTCAGCGGAGCAGCAACGGTTGAACTCGACAAGGTCGGTCGCATTTTCATACCGCAACATCTGCGAGAGTATGCACAACTGGACAAAGAGGTCGTATTCGCCGGTGCGTTGACGCACCTGGAGATCTGGGACGTTCGTACCTGGGAATCATATCGGGCGAAAGCGGAGAAGGTTTTTGAGCAGAATATCGGTGCATTGCAGGCCAAGTGACTGGGTTTGTTCACACACCCGTCCTTCTGGACGAGGTCATGACATACTTGCAGGTTCGACCAGATGGAACCTATATGGACTGCACGACAGGGGAAGGCGGACACGCGTATGAGATTGGGCGCCAATTGTCTAGCGAAGGGACGCTTTTCATGATGGACGTTGATGCAGAGGTTCTAGCCATTGCCCGCGAGCGACTCAACTCTACTGCCGCCCGCAAGGTTATCATCCGCGGAAACTTTCGGGATATGACGCGGTTGCTGAAGGATTATTCAGACACAAGATTCGACGGGATCCTGATGGACCTGGGTTTTTCTTCGGAGCAACTCGCGGGCACAGGAAAGGGGTTGTCGTTCAGCCACGATCAACCGTTAGATATGCGGCTCGATGACAGCCTCGGAACTACGGCAAGGGATATCGTGAACTCGTTCCCGGAGGACACGATTGCTGACATTCTGTGGAAGTATGGAGAGGAACGAAGGTCGCGTCAGGTGGCTCGAGCAATTGTACGCCGTCGGCAACGTGCGCCAATTGCAACTACGAGCGAACTTGCTGAGACAGTAGCCGCTGTCTTTCCCACCAGACACGCCAGGATACATCCTGCGACGAAGACATTTCAAGCCTTGCGCATCTATGTAAACGACGAGTTGAATGCACTCGAAGCTGGTCTGAAATCAGCGTCATCACTGTTGAATCTACATGGAAGACTCCTGGTCATCAGTTACCATTCGCTCGAAGATAGAATCGTGAAGAGGAGCTACCTGGCTCTCTGCGAGAAACCGGTCTCGGGGGAGCCAGGATTTCGTCTAGTCAACAAGAAGGTGATACGGCCCTCTGACGCAGAGGTTGCAGTGAACAGACGATCGCGCAGTGCAAAGCTGCGGGTGCTTGAAAGGGTGTCCTCATGAGCATTGCAATCAAGGGCAACTATACAGCAGTTCGCCGCCCCGCTGCTGCGGTTCGTGTTTCTGCAGAGGCCAGGACGCGGAGCTTGCGCATCGCGGCTCTCGCCGCGACGACGATTGGATTGCTGTGTGCCTATGGCTATGTGTACAGTACAACCCTTTTCCTCGAGCATCAGGTAGACCTCAACAGGACGGCGATCCAGGCACAGCTGCAGCAGCAGGAAGCAATACTGGAACAGGATGCCAGCCTTACTTCGCCTGACCGTGTCAGGGCAGCGGCGGACACGCTGGGACTGACGCCCAATAATACGGCGGTGATAGGCACACTGGACAACACCACTCACTAGTACCTCAGGATTTGACAAGGACTGAACACAGATGAAGAGAGGCGTCGCATCGTTCAGCGAATTGTTCAGGCGGCGTCTCACATTGGTTTTTGTATTATTTCTCGTCGCAGCAATAGGAATAGAGTCGCGGTTCGTCTACTTGCAGGTCGTGGCGCGCAATACTCTTGTCGACATGGCGAACGAACAACTTGCGACCGATTCCATTCCTATCAAGGCGAAGAGAGGGATGATCCTCGACGCGACGGGGCGTGTCCTTGCCCAGGACATCGCGACCTGGTCTCTTGGTTTGTACATGAGAGAAGTCAAGGACCCTCGTGCGACAGCCGCAGCCATCGCGCCGATTCTCAAGACGTCTGCAACCGCACTCGAAAAGCAGATACGTGCCGCATCATCCAGCTTCATTTACCTGAAGAAGCAGGTGGGAGCAACCGAATACGAGGCATTGCGGTCCCTGAGCATACCCGGGATTGTGCTGGACAAGGGATATCGGCGCGTCTACCCCCTCGGCTCCCTGGTTTCGTCGGTAGTAGGGGTCACAGGCTCGGACAACCAGGGTCTGTCTGGCATCGAATTCCAGTACGACAGGGAACTTCGGGGAATGGATGGGCGACATACGTATCGCGTGTCGGGGTCGAACCCTGGAGAGCCTGCCGTCACGGAGGAAGTCGTCGAGGCAGTGCAGGGCAAGGATGTTGTGCTGACCATCGATTCCAATATCCAGTACTTTGCCCAGCAGGCACTTCTGGAAACGGTCAAGACGTATGATGCCAAGCGCGCGACATGTACTGTCCTGGACCCGAAGACGGATGCAGTGCTCGCAATGGTAGACGTGCCTGGCCTGGACCCGGAACACTGGCAGGATGCTCCGCTCAGCGCACTGTCCGAAAAGGTTGTCAGCGCCAACTACGAGCCCGGCTCGGTATTCAAGGCAGCGACTTCCGTCGCCGCACTGGAAACGGGGGCGATTACTCTCAAGAGCACGTTTTACAGCGGAGGAAGCCTCAAAATCAACGGCACGGTTGTACATGAAGTGAACAACTATGCATACGGCACAATGGACCTCTATGCCATGCTGGAGCACTCCTCGAATGTCGGCTTCGCACAGGTCAGCATGAAGATTGGTGCTCAACCGTTTTATAATGCTCTTCGGAAGTACGGATTCGGCAAGCCAACGGGTATTGACCTGCCCGGAGAGGAATCAGGCATTCTCCTTCCAGTGTCACAGTGGTCACAGACGACACTCCCCACGATGGGGTTCGGGCAAGGGGTTGCAGTCACGGCCATTCAGATGGCGAACTTCTATGCCACGATTGCAAACGGTGGCGTCATGCAACGCCCCTATGTTGTCGACCGGATTGTTGACGCGTCCGGAACGGTTCAGCGTACAGACACCCCGGGTGTTGTGGGGCAGGTGTTCAGTGCCAAGACCGCCAGCGATGTTCTCGAGGGGCTTCACGGTGTTGTCCAGAAGAACATCGGCGTCTCCACGGCTTACATACCTGGCTACGAGGTAGCAGGGAAGACGGGCACCGCACAGATTGCCGCACCCGGTGGGGGCTATCTCAAGGATGGGTCGTACGTGTTCAGTTTTGCCGGCATTCTTACCGCCAATGACCCGCGGGTAGTCGTGTTTCTCAGCATTCATCAGACCCAGAAGGGTGAACGTACATCATTTCGCGTTGCCGGACCGACGTTCAAGAAGATTGCCTTGCAGCTGATACAGTATCTGAGGTTGAAACCATGAACTACATCGATGAGAAAAAGGAGCTGCGCCAGCTGCTCGATATGGTTCCCGCTTCCTGTTGGTCTCGCGGGCGTTCTTCGTCTGCGCTGACAGGGGTGGTTACCTGCATAACGCCGGACTCCCGCGAGTGTGTTCCTGGTGCCATGTTCGTAGCTGTTCCGGGCACGCGTGTCGACGGGAACGCGTTCATTCCGGCAGCTCTCCTCGCAGGTGCCTCTTGTATCGTGTCCGAGCAGGAACACCCGGAAGTCACGGAGGTGCCGGTTATCGTGGTTCCCAGTGCACGCCAGTTTCTGAGCCTTGCTTCTCAAGCCTTTTTCGACTATCCGGCACGTCACTTGCAGTTAATCGGCATTACGGGAACCAGCGGCAAGACCAGTACCGCCTATCTTGCGAAGCGGGTACTGGAAGGTATGGGAATCCCTGCCGTCATGATTGGTACGACGGGTTATGTCATGCCGGACGGAGTAGTGTATCCGCCGGATGCCCTGCCGGCGACCACGCCCGAGGCCTTTCAACTGAATTGGTACCTCAGATCCGGGCTGAACAGAGGAGCCACCGTAGCGATCATCGAAGTCTCGTCGTTTGCACTTGCATACGACCGCGTGTATGGTATGCGCTTCGACTGCGCGGTGTTTACGAACTTCTCTGAAGACCATCTTGGATATCATGGCACACTGGAAGCATATCTGCAGGCAAAACTCAAGTTATTCCGTTCGCTGGAACCGGGTGCAAGTGCCGTCCTTAATGCCGACGACGCGTGGATGACGGCATTCCGGAGTGCCGCAGATGGTTCCCGGGTCATTACTTATGCGATGCGGGAGCCGTCAGATGTGCACGGAAGCGGAGCGGTCTCGACGGCGGGCAGGACGCAACTGTGTATCAGCATCGGTGGTGCACCGCCTGTTCCAGTCACATTGTCTATCGGTCCCGCGTTCCAGGCATACAACGCCCTGGCAGCTATAGCTGCGGTCCATGCCGTGCGACCTGGAGAAGACCTGAGCCCCGGACTGAGCGCACTCGGTGAACCTTTGTACATTCCTGGACGCTATGAGCGTATCGTGTGCGGACAGCCGTTTGAAGTAATCGTCGACTACGCACATACCCCGGAAGAGTTCAGCGCACTGTTTGATGCTGTCCGTCCTACCATCAGTGGTGATCTGCTTTCCGTATTCGGGTCTGTTGGAGCGGACGACCGGGAAAAGCGTCCCCTGATGGCGAGAATTGCGGAGCAGGTGTGTCGGTGGTCCTACGTGACCGTAGAGGACCCGCGGAGAGAGGACGCATCCATCGCTGTAAACGACATCGTCCGAGGGTTCACAACGGACCATGTCACCGTGATTGAGGACAGAGGAGCTGCAATCCGTGCCGCGATTGCGGCAGCACAACCAGGAGACGCGGTCCTCATTCTTGGGCGCGGCCACGAAGCCGTCATGTATTATGAGGGCAGGGACGTCGCCTTGGATGACCGTGAAGAGGCCAGGAAGGCCCTGGAAGAACTGGGCTTTCACTGCGCGTCAACCGGCGGGGACGGACGATGACAGCCACAGCCGTCACCGCGTTGCTCCTCTTGCTGGCGGTCTTCAACCTGGCCTTGTTTCCCTCGCTTATCAGTCTTCTCAGACGGGGTGGTTTCACTCAACTGATCCGGGAGGAGGGGCCGGATTCACACAAGACCAAGGCTGGCACCCCGACCAGCGGCGGATTCATGCTGGTCTTCAACGTTCTCGTGGCGTGCTTGGCGTATGTGGGGGGAACGAGTGGGCATAGACTCAGTCGCATTGATACTGCCGTACTGTTGTTTGTAGCCGTCAACCTGCTGTCTGGCTTCCTGGACGACTGGCTCAAGGAGCGCAAGCACCGAAACGATGGACTCCTTGGATATCAGAAGATCCTTATCCAGACATTTGCTGCGGCCTTGTTCTTTATCGTAGGCGGCACAGAGCTGAGGGGAAGCGTGAGCGTGGGCACTACCGTTCTCCTGTCGGGGTGGTGGTTCTTCGCCATTGCCATGGTTTATGCCGTTGGCATGGTGAATGCGTTCAACCTGACCGACGGGCTGGACGGGTTGCTCGCCAGCACCAGCCTGCCCGTGTTCGTCGTTGCCACCGTCGAGGGAGTGTTGCATCCGTCGGGACTTGCGGGACTGCTGCCGGCAGCAGCTGCTGCATTTGACATTGCGTTCCTGTGGTTCAACGGACCCAGGGCTTCGGTGTTTATGGGGGATACTGGTTCTCTGGCGCTGGGATCCGTCTTCGTGGCGTGGGCATTTGCCTCGGGCCAGGAACTGGCGTCCCTGCTTGTCGGGGGCCTGTTTCTCGTGGAAGCATTGAGCGTCATGATTCAGGTCGGCGTGTACAGACTCTCGGGCCGCAGGAGACGAGTTTTTCTTATGGCGCCCATTCATCACCACTTCGAGAAGCTGGGGTGGGCCGAGGACAAGATTGTAGCCAGGTTCTTTGTCGTGAGCGTGTTGTTTGTGCTTGCCGGAGTCCTCATCTTGACCACATGGAGGTAACGGGTGATTCCTTTTGAGTCCGCATTTGTTGTCGGATCACTGGCCAGTGGTCTCTACTCCGCCCTGTATCTGCGCGCGCACGGCGTTCGGGTGTTTGTGTCCGAATCCAAACCCTTCGGGTCGGACGAGAAATTCGGCGAGGCGGTCAGACTGCTTGACGGTGCAGGTATCCCCCATGAGTTCGGCGGGAACAGTGCCAGCATCATGGCACAATACGATGCGCTCATAGTTTCTCCTGGCGTGCCACCTGACGCACCGATTCTAGTTGCCGCCCGGTCGCTGGGAAAGCCGGTAATTGGAGAAACCGAGGTTGCAGCGTTTGCTGACATCCCGGTTCTTGCAGTCACCGGCAGCAATGGCAAGAGCACGACTACAGCGCTGCTCGGGGTACTGGTGTCCTCGCAATACCATGACACAGTGACCGGGGGCAACCTGGGGTCCCCTGTGTCACAGCTTCTTGTTGAACATCCATCCGCGGGTCGGGCTGTTCTGGAAGTAAGCTGCTTCCAGCTGGAGACTATTCACACGTTTCATCCGCGCGTGGCAGTGTTCACGAATCTCGTCCCTAATCACCTTGACCGGTATGGTACGATGGAGCGCTACTTCGCGACGAAGCAGCGCATCTTCGAGAACATGACTGGAGAGGACTTCGCAGTATTGAACCGGGATGATCCTGCACTTCGGGGGTTGGCCTCTGCGCTGGCTGCCCGCACGTACTGGTTCGGGTTCACAGACGGACCCTTTGACGGGGTGCACATAGTGGGACACAAGGTCGTCTTTCGAGACAGTTCGCAGGAAGTTGAGCTGTTTGACACGGGCGACCTGCGTATCCCCGGCCGTCACAACGTGGCCAACGCGATGAGCGCTGCTCTTGCCGCGTTCCTGTATGGTGTCTCTCCCGAGGCCATTCGGGGGGCGGTCGGTACATTCGGAGGACTGCCTCACAGGCTGGAACATGTGTGCTCGGGCGGGGGTATCACCTACATCAACGACTCGAAAGCGACCACTCCGGAATCAGTCATCACTGCTGTCGACGCCTTAAGCGGTCCATATGCTGTGATTTTGGGGGGAAGCTCCAAAGGCGTTTCGTACGATGGCATGGCAACGCGCCTGGCGCAGGACAGTCGTCTTATTGCCGCCGTGGTCATGGGGGCAACAGGGCCAGCTATCGAGGAGGCCCTGCGGCGTGCAGGCCTTCACCAGGACCGTATCGTACAGGCGGCGTCACTGGAGGAGGCAGTTGAGCGTGGAACGAACCTGATGGTCACAGGAGGAACTCTCCTGCTTTCCCCGGCTTGTGCGAGCTTTGACATGTTCCGCGATTTCGAGGAGCGCGGCGACGTGTTCAAGGCAATTGTGCTGCGTCGGTGCGCGGCCGCATCCCAGTGAAGCGCATCCTCATTCCCGTTGCACTACTCCTCTGTCTTGGAGTGCTGCAGAACTACAGTATCACCGCAAGCCTCAGCGCAGCGCGCGGCCAGCTGGTTGCAGTACCGGCAAGCGTCGTCAAACAGGGCATCATCGTCTGCATAGGATTCGTCGCCTACTGGGTTATTTCCAGGGTCAAGTACATGCGATGGGCCGATGTAACACCTCTGCTCGCCTATGGACTGGCCGGGCTGCTTGCAGCCGTTTTTGTGCCTGGCGTCGGGCGTAGTGTCAACGGTTCGTACCGTTGGATTGGCACAAGTACCATCGGCATCCAGCCGTCTCAGGCTGCCACCGTCGTCGTGCCCCTGCTCGCGGCGAAGCTGTTCAGTGG
The DNA here is from genome assembly GCA_035403525.1 of Candidatus Cryosericum sp. Lineage (GTDB taxonomy): Bacteria > Caldisericota > Caldisericia > Cryosericales > Cryosericaceae > Cryosericum. The sequence continues at coordinate 43,729 of DAONFE010000004.1, read as the reverse complement.
AAAGTACCTGAACCAGTACGACCGCCGCTATTTCAGGACATTCCTGTTGTTTGCGCTGCTGTTCACAGGACTGGTAGCCATCGAACCAGACTTCGGCACTGCATTTGTCATTGCGGGGTCCGCACTGCTCATATTGCTTGCAGTCGGAGCTCCGTTCGGCTACTGGGTTAGCCGGACATCAGTTCTGGGATTGCTAGCTGTGGTGGCTGTCAGTCTAAAGAGTTCATGGAAATTGCGCATGACGTCATTCATCGATCCGCTCACTCCCGACAAGGCAAAGGGTGTGGCCTACCAGCTTGTCAATTCCATGTTCGCGATCGCTCGCGGTGGGGTGACGGGAAGGGGATTCATGAGGAGTGTCCAGAAGTTCATCCACTTTCCAGCACAGGAAAACGACTTTGTGTTCGCCATCTTCTCCGAGGAGTTCGGGCTGGTGGGGGTAACGCTGATTCTAGCGTTGTATCTGTGGATTGTGTTCGGGCTGTTTCAGTTGGCCATGCGGACGTCCGAGCCATTCGCCCGTGTGTATGCAATGAGCCTTGGCGTGTTCATTGCAGTGCAAACGATGGTGAATATAGGGGTGGTCGTCGGTCTTCTTCCCACGACGGGGGTTCCGCTTCCGTTCTTCAGCCAGGGGGGGAACCACATCGTCTTCGAAATGGCCGCCCTGGGCATTGCCAGCGCCATTTCCAGAAGCCCCGAGGCGGTTTCATGATGCGGTGCGTCATCGCAGGAGGCGGTACGGGAGGACACATCTACCCAGCAGTCGCGCTGGCCGAGAGACTGGGGGATTCTGGCCCCGTGGCGATGCTCGCAAGGCCATCGAGCATGGAGGAGCGTGTCTTTCGTGGACACGGCCTGGACGTACGTCTTGTGGAGTCTGCACCGCTCCTGTACACGCCTCGAGCGGTATGGAAACTAGCTGATTCTACGCGTCGTGGCGTGCAGAGTGCCAGACAAGTACTGGCCGATGTTCACGCTGACGCATTCATCGGAACAGGCGGGTATGTTTCGGTGCCAGGTATTCTCGCAGCGCACGAACTGGGTATTCCCATCTATCTGCTTGAGCAGAATACCATCATGGGACGCGCCAACAGGCTGTTTTCGCATCACGCCAGGCACGTGTTTCTGGGGTTTCCCGTCGAAGGACTCTCAGGACCCCGGTACCCTCTGACTGGGAATCCGCTGCGGCGGGCAGTCTACGAGGAACTGGTTCACCGTCGCGAGGACCCGGCAAACGCAACAGAACTCCTGTTTCTGGGCGGAAGCGGCGGTGCCACGTTCATCAATGACCTTTCCCTTCGGACCATCCAGGTGCTGAACCACCTCGGACGCAGTGCCGCAGTCACAGTCGTGACAGGAACCGACGAGTACGCAAGGGTGCGTGATGAGCTGGACCGTCTTGGTCCCGGCACCGTTCGTGCGACCATCGTTCCCTATGAGGAGCACATGGAGTGCCTGTATGGGAACTCGCGGGCCGCGGTCACGAGAGGTGGCGCCTTGGCGCTCACGGAGCTGGCGGTTGGCGGAATCTACGCCCTGGCAGTTCCATATCCGTTTGCTGTCGGCCAGCATCAGGCCAGGAATGCAGAGTACGTGCAGAGTCTTGGCCTGGGAGAGTCGTTTGAGCAGGACTCGTTTGATTTCGATCGTTTTCTGACACGCCTCCTGCGTGCGCTTGACAGCGACTTGACAGCGGCCCTGGAGTATGAGGCTACCGTATTTGGCCAGGACGCCGGAGACCGAATCACGAGAACTATCTTGGAGGAGTGTAGCCATGGCTGAGGCTGTGCACCAGGAGACCCGCATGTTTCTTGCAGGCATCTGCGGCGCAGGCATGAGTTCCCTTGCCCTGCTCCTGCAAAGCATGGGCGTGCATGTGCGTGGCTCCGACCTGTCGAGCGACAGCCGAGAGGCGCGTCGCCTCGGCGACCATGGCATTGAGGTGCTGTCAGAAGCTGCCGCGGTGTCTCGACTCGAACCAGACGAGGTGTTCGTCCGGTCTTCGGCAATCACTGACGAGAATGCGGTATATGCGGCTGCCCGCGCTCTTGGCATGCAAATCCTGCACAGGAGTGACGTCCTGGCTCAACTTGCGTCGCGTCACTTTCTGATCGCGGTCGCAGGGACACACGGAAAGACGACGACAACGGGGATGACGGGGTACGTGCTGGCACACTTGGGCTTCGTTCCGACGATTTACGTTGGAGGGCGCATTCTCGGGTTCGATAATCCGTTTCCACTGTACGACCCTGACAGGCCATGCGTGGACGGGAGACCGGTGATGGTCCTTGAAACGGACGAGTCTGACCGCTCCTTCCTGAAGTTTCATCCCGATGTCAGTGTCATTACCAATATTGACGCAGACCATCTTGGAGCCTACGGGGGGAGTTTTCAGCAGTTGACCCAGGCCTTTGAGCAATTCTGTCGTCAGACTGCGCTGCGTGGGGGAACTGTCATTGGATGCGCGGATGACGCGGAGGTCTCGCGCATGGTTCAGGGCCTGCCTCGACACGTGCTCTATGGAAGCGGAGCTTCCAGTGACGTGCATATGAGCTACGAAGCTGCGACGAACACCGCGCTCATCCTGCGTGGTGACCAGGAGCGTAGACTGACAATGGAGCACGGCGACCGCGTGGCGTACTTGAATGCACTTGCCGCATGTCTGTCATGTGAGGCTGCAGGTGCCCTGTTTGATGAAGCGCTGCGGGTGATTGCGAAATTCCCCGGAATGGAGCGCCGGATGCAGGTCCTTTGTGACAGCCCGAGCGGCCTGGTTCTGACCGACCATGCCGACCATCCGACCGAGATTCGGGCGACACTCGAAGCAATTCGCACCCGCTATCCCGGAAAGCATGTCGTCCTCGTACTTCAACCACATCGTTACAGCAGGGTTGCGAGTTGCGTGGACGGGTATGGGCCCGCCGCTCATGGGGCGTCGAGGGTGTTTCTGCTGGACATCTTTCCTGCAGGCGAACGTGTGGGTGACCCTGACCAACTCAACGCGGCACTTCGGAACAGTATACACCAGGCAGTTGGCAGTGCTCTGGAACCGCGGACATCGGTCGAACAATTGTTTGAGAAGCTGCGCGACCTGGCCGGTGGCGGAAGTGTGATCGTGTTCATGGGCCCGGGGGATGTGAATGGGCTCGCCCTGACGTTTGCCGCCTTGCTGACGGGCGGCAATACTGTAGAATAATTGTTTGGCACGAGATGGAAAACGTTCAGGAATGCGGAGACCCGGTGATGACAAATTCGGTCCTAGACAAATTCAGTCGGCGCGTCGAGCAGAAGGTTCTGAGTCAAGAACCGCTGTCAGGCTACACGTCATTCCATATCGGGGGGCCTGCCGAGTACCTGTACACGCCCAGTGGCGAAGAGGATCTGATCTGCGCTTTACGCGCTGCCAGGTCGCTGAGAATTCCAACAACCATTCTGGGCAACGGTACGAATGTGCTGGTGTCAGACCAGGGAGTTGAGGGGTTGACGGTGCGACTTGTCGAGCAGTCGCGTCAGCCTGTTCTTCAGAAGGGACTGGTGATGGCCCGGGCTGGCATGCCTCTGGGTACGCTGATAGAGTTCTCGATGGGCCACGAGTTGTCAGGGCTCGAGTACCTCGTGGGGATCCCCGGTACTGTTGGCGGAGCGGTCTTCATGAACGCAGGTTCTTTTTCGCAGGCAATCAGCACGCACCTCGCATACGTTGAAATCCTGGACCGGAATCTCGAGTACAGCCTCAAGAGTCATGAGCAGATCGACTTTGATTACCGGTACAGTGAATTCCAGGAGAGCGGCGCGATTATCATGGGGGCTGCCTTCGAACTGGACCCGGGAGACGCTGCCACGATTCGTTCGACAGCCGCAAGAATCAGGACGGAAAAGCATGCGAAGCAATCGTGGGAACATCCTAACGCAGGCAGCATCTTCATGAATCCTCCCACGACATACGCTGGCAAGCTCATCGAAGAGGCCGGGTGCAAGGGGTTGCAAGTCGGACAGGCACAAGTTTCGGTCAAGCACGCGAACTTTATTGTGAACCTTGGTGGAGCGACGGCTCAGGACGTCGTTGCGCTTATGGGCATTGTTGTTCAGCGCGTCTATGCTCGCTTCAATGTACGCCTCTCCCCAGAGATCAGGCTGCTGGGGGACTTCTCCTGAGGAACGAGTGGAAATTCTGGCCTGGAGCCGATGAGAACACTTACACGCGTCGCTGTTGTCGTTGCACTGCTGGGGGCCATGTACTGGCTGGTGGTCCCGACGGACCGGCTTACGGTACAGGGCGCTGATGGCTGGCAGGCACCTCTCGTGCAGCAGACATGGCGCGATGCGTCGCACGGGGTGGTGACGCTCCTCGACAAGAGGGCTGTCGCGGCGCGTCTGGGAAACCTGCCTGTTGCAACAATTGCCATCAGCCGGCAGCGTCCATGGAATGCGACGCTCGTGGTCGACATGGGTGAACCGGACCTGGCCGTGAGGCAGGGCGACAAGACCGGTATCGTGTACACGCGCGCAGGAGCTGCCTACCTTGTGTCCGGGGCCGAAAAGTCCTGGGTGCTGGTGAGCGTGTCGGGATTCCCGAATGACGGCACGGCGTTCCTGGCGCGGTCACTTGAGTTCGCGCCGATGCTGCTGGAGCTTGTTCGCTGCAGGGAGCAGTTGCCAGCTGTCGCGGTGTCTCTGTCCGCCTCGGGTCTGTCTGTGAGGCTCAAGGATGGGAAGAAACTCCTGCTTGGTGATGGACATGATTACGCTTCCAAGATTCAGCGTGCTGTGGCGGTCGTTCAGATGCCAGACTTCAAGGGTAAGGCTGTGACTGTCGACTTGCGATTCGCCGGACAGGCTGTGATTCCGGAGGGGTCATGACAGGGCGACAGAAGACCGGTTTTGTTTTTCTGGCAGGGATCTTTGTTCTGACGGCCTGCTTCGGGTATCTGCTTGCAGTTCAGTTTGAGCCGACGGTGAACAGCGCATACGTGGTGCCCGCGCAGAACGTCGAGCTCGTTGAGATCATGAAGGGACTCGAGCAGGAGAACGACACCGCTGCCCAGAGCATCCTTCAACTCCGTGCAAAGCTGGCAGAGCTTGAAACACAGGGTGCGGCAACGAGCAGCGAGGTTCGTGCTCTCACCGACCAGCTGCAGAGTCTGCGCACCCAGGCCGGGTTCTCCGACGTGACAGGTCCCGGTGTAGTCCTGACGCTGAGCGACAGTACTCGCACCCCGACGCTGTCAGATGACCCGAACTACTTTGTCATTCACGATGGGTACCTGCGCAGTGTGGTCAACCTCATGCGCCGGTACGGCGCAACGGCGATTGCGATCAACGATCAGAGGATTCTGGCGAACACGCCCATTGTCTGCGCAGGCCCCATCATTCTCGTGAACTCCTCGCGAATGTCTCCACCATATGTGATCACGGCCGTGGGCAACCCAGACCTCCTGGCGGATAGCATCACGCAGGATGTTTTCTTCCGAGTGCTTCAGGCATATCGAGACCAGTTCGGAATAACCTGTTCGCTCGAGAAGAAGGCCTCGGTCACAGTTCCTGCCTCTCTTGACAACTTGCCGTTCAAGTATGCACGGGAGGCAAAATGAGAAAGCAGGCGACTTCGTCGCTGCGTTCCATCGTTATCATCTTTGGTCTCATCAGCCTCTTTGTGGGTTTCCTGCTGCCCGGTCAGGCACGTGTGGTGCGCGAAATGAAACAGAGCTACCAGAACGAAGACCCGAAGGACCTCATCCGGGTTATCAAGGACCTGCAGCAGCGCAAGGCGGAGCTGTCTGGCGAACAGCAGGAACTGACACAGAAAGTTGATCAGTACATTCGGGCATCTGACGACACAGCAGCTCAGGTCAAGCAACTTGAGGGTGAAATCGCGGTTCTCAGGCAGCGCATGGGAGCTACCGCTTTGGAGGGACCTGGCATCAGGGTCACGCTTACGGAGCAGTCATCCGGGGCGACGCCGTCCATACTGGCCGATGAGGACCTGCTGCTCCTCTTGAGTGACCTCTGGGCGTCCGGCGCCGAGGCGATTTCTCTGAATGGAATTCGCCTCACCGATACCACATCGGTCTATCGGGCAGGACTGAATATCCGTGTCGGGGACAAGGTTACGAACATGCCTCTGGTCATCGATGCTATCGGCGATGCTGAGAACATGTCCAAGGGGCTCCAGATTCCTGGCGGTGCGCTTGACTTGTTGAACCTGAGGCGCATCAGTGCTATAGTTCAAAAAGTCAACCCGATCAGCATCAAGTGACACGGGAGGAAAGGTAGAGTCTATGGTCGGTTTCGTTACAGTGTGTGGGCTCGTCATCGGGATTGTTCTCGGGATAGTACGCCCCGTACACATTCCTGCCGTGTACTCCAAGTACGTCGGACTGGCGCTTCTTGCAGGCATGGATTCAATTCTCGGGGGCATCAAAGGGTACTTGAAGGACTCGTTTGATGCAACCGTGTTCTTTTCAGGATTTCTCATCAACAGTCTGGTCGCGGCGCTCCTTGGGTACCTGGGGGATCAGCTGGGCATCGACCTTTACCTGGCCGCTGTCGTCGTCTTTGGAAGCCGGATGTACCAGAACATCGCGATTATCCGCCGTGTACTGTTGAAGAAGGAGGCGTGATGGCGGGTCAGGAACGAATTGTCAGTGTGCTTGACATTGGCAGCACTCGCGTGAAGATGCTCATTGCTTCAGCGACAGGCGACACCCTTGATGCCGTGCTGGGCGTGGGTACGGCTCCCTGCAACAGCCTTAAGCGTGGCGTCGTGGTGGACATGGAAGGAGTCACACAGGCCATACAGGCGGCACGGGACGAAGCAGAACGCATGAGCAGCTATTCAGTTGCGTCTGTCATCGTAAACGTCGGCGGCACCCATGTCACCGGCATCGTAAACAGGGGTCTTGTGGCCATCTCCAGGCCGGGACGCGAGATTCAGAAGGACGATGTGGACCGCGTATGGGAATCTGCCCGTGCGGTTCTGCTGGGCCCGAACCAGGAAGTTATCCACGTCATTCCCCGCCAGTACCTCGTCGACGGGCAGGAAGGTATCAAGGACCCGCTGCGCATGTCTGGAATCCGCCTCGAGCTTGAGGCGTTCATCGTTACTGGCCAATCCACCATCCTTGACAACCTTCGCAGGTGCGTGACGGAGTCTGGCCTCAAAGTGGACAAGCTTGTCCTTGAGGGTCTGGCGTCTGCCAACGCAGTTTTGTCGACCGAGGAGAAGGAGATTGGTGTTGCCTGCATCGACATCGGGGGCGACACTACCGACCTCGCTGTATTCACAGGCGGGAGCCTGAGCTATGTGGCCGTTCTTCCGATCGGTGGACGGCATGTGACGATGGATCTCGCAATGATGCTCAAGACCAGCCTGAACGTTGCAGAAGAGCTTAAGATAGCCTATGGTTCCGTCGATGCTGCCGCCGGAAAGGACTTTCAGGACAGCCAGGTCAGCTATTCGACGGCGTCGGGGGATGGTGTCCTGGCGACGACCAAGTCCTATATCAGCGACGTCGTGACCTCCCGTATCGAGGAGATTGCCGAGGCCGTCAAGCTCGAGCTGGTTCACTCGGGATACAACAACATGCTGCCAGCAGGCCTGGTCCTGACTGGTGGAACAGCAATGATAGCGCACATTGCCGACAAGTTCTCCGAAATCAGCGGCATGCGGGCACGTGTGGGACAGCCTACGATTGACGATGTCGTGTTCAGCTCCTTTAAGAACCCCAGCTTCTCGACGGCCGTTGGCCTACTGGATCTCGGCATTCACAGCGACGGTGCGGCCTCGCAGAAGAAGAAGCATGCGTTCAAGGGTCTGAGCGGGCTGTTCAAGGGTCTTGACCTGTTTGACTAAGTCACAGATGCGGGGAGGCAAATCCATATGGATGATCGACTGGATCCCTGGGGAAGCTCAAACGTAAGCATCAAGGTAATCGGGGTCGGCGGCGGGGGCGGAAATGCTGTCAACCGGATGGTTGGCGACTTTCCCTCGGGTGTTGACTTTGTGACAGTGAACACCGACACCCAGGTACTGCGGTACAGCCGCGCAGAGAGCAAGATTCAGATCGGCGCCAAGGTCGCTCGCGGTATGGGCGCAGGGGCAGATCCTGACATCGGACGGAAGGCTGCCGAGGAAAGCCGCGAGATGCTCAAAGAAGCTATCAGCGGAGCTTCGCTCCTGTTCATCACCGCCGGCATGGGCGGGGGGACCGGCACAGGCGGTTCACCTGTGATCGCCAAAGTGGCCCGCGAGCTGGGCATCCTTACAATTGCTATCGTAACAAAACCGTTCGCGTTCGAGGGACCGCAACGTGCCAAAGTGGCGGTTGATGGAATCAAGGAGCTTCGCGACAGTGTGGATGGACTCGTTGTCATCCCCAACCAGCGTCTCTTCAGGCTTGAGGAGGGCAAGATTACCATCAGCAATGCGTTTCGGAAAGCCGATGAGGTGCTGAAGAAGGCAGTGCAGGGAATCACCGAACTTATCCGGACGCCTGGCATCATCAACCTCGACTTCGCCGACTTGAAGAACGTACTGACTTCCACACCGCCGGCAGATCTCGGCGACGGTACGGAGGGCAGCATCTGGATCGGTATGGGTGCCGGGAAGGGTGACGAGCGGGCGTCGAAAGCCATTCAGGCGGCGACGAACTACGAGCTCCTCGAGTACTCCATGCAGGGCGCTACTGGGCTGGTCTACAACGTCATAGGACACGAGATCTCCATGGAAGAGATGGACACCATATCGACGGCGATTCAGTCTGCCGCATCCAAAGATGCCAAGATCATTTTCGGTCTTGCAGATCCCTACGACGACCTGCTGGGTGAGCCTGGTGGCGAAGTAAGCGATGAAATCCGCATCACGGTTGTTGCCTCGGGCATGCAGCCCCAGAAAGCAGAAGCTGAGCAGGAGAAGAAGATTCTGAAGGAGTTCAAGGTGGAGGAGGTAGAACTTCCCGCCATCCTTCGGAAGGGGCCGCCTCGCGGCTTCTGACGCTGTGCTGTGAGTCTCGTTGGTGAACGGTTCATCGCCGTTCGCGACAGGGCCACCGCTGCTTACCAGCAGGCAACGGGCCTGTCAGCTGAGCCGCACGTGCTGTGTGTCACCAAGACGCAGCCGCTGGACAGGATTCTCGACGTCCTTGAGGCAGGCGCGACTGAGATAGGCGAGAACTATCTGCAGGAGGCCGTCAGAAAGGACTTGTTCAGCCTGCGTCATGACTGGCCCGTAACCATTCACTTCATCGGACGCCTTCAGTCCAACAAGTACAATCCCATTCTCCGGCTGTTTGACGCGGTCGACTCCTCGGACCAGGAGCTTCTGGAGAGGGTGGTCAACCACCGCGACGATCCTGCCATCCGTGCATCGGTGTTTCTCCTCGAAGTCAATGCTGGCGGGGAGACTCAAAAGGGCGGACTCACCGTGACCGAAGTGCGAGCACTCGCCGCCGCACAAGTGCCATGGCTCAGGGGACTCAATGGCCTGATGGCAGTTGTCCCTCTGGCGGCCACGATGGCAGAGCGTGCCCGGATGTATGACTGTGTCCACGAACTTTACTTGGATTTGGCGCGTCAGATGGGAACAGCTCAGTTCTCACTGCTCTCCATGGGAACTTCTGATGACTACGAGCTGGCGCTTGCCCATGGTTCCAACATGGTTCGCGTGGGCACCGCCATTTTCGGTCCTCGGACCAGTACCCCCCTGTAACCAGTCAGGTCTCCCTTCGTTACTATGGGTTGAGAGGATGGGCATGGACCTGAACACGGAGGAATTCCTTCACAGACTGCAGCTGCGCGACAACGATGCCTGGAAGGAGTTTGTTGGAGACGTTGTCCCGCGGATGTTTGCCTATGCATTGAGGCACGTCAAGAGCAGGGCAACCGCGGAAGATATAGCAGAGGAAACGATGAGCCGGGTAGTATCAGCTATAGGAGACTTCGCCTACAAGGGTGTTCCGCTCGACGTGTGGGTGTATAAGATCGAGCGCAACGTCCTGACCGACTATTACAGGCAGCATACTAATCGGTCCATGCTGCCATTCCAGGAGTTCATGGACGGACACAGCACAGGGTTGCTGAGGGACCCATATGAACTTGCGGAGGCAGCCGACACTCGCGCTATCATCCGGCAGGCGATCGATGCGCTCCAGGAACCCAGGCGCTCCGTCGTCAGATTGCGTCTTCTGGAAGGACGATCAGTACATGAGGTTGCGTTTCTGCTCGGACTCAGTGAGAGCAACGTCAAGGTGCTTCTGTTCCGAGCACTTGGTCAGATCAGGGGCGTAGTGGCAGACAAGATGGGTGAGGTGCATGGACAACAATGATGGTGAGCTGTTCCAGGCCGAACAGCTGGACAAGGTAATCTCCAATATCGTCGACTGCAACAGGGACATGTTCGACAGTCTGGATGGGGCGTCGCTGCCAGTGGAGACCATGGACCTCATAGACCTTGCCGTGTTTGTGCTTCCCGAACAATCTCGTGAAGATGGCGGCTGCGCCGAGTGCCAGCGTCTGACAGAGCATGCTCTGGCCCTTGTTGAGGACAGGGGACATGGCGAGACTGCTGACAGGGCTGGCAAGCATAGTTTCTGGACACGCACTGCCGGGAGCATAGTGGAAATGGGGACAGCTATTGCGAGATTTGGCGCCGCTCTGGTTCTGGAGCCGACTCCGCAGCGTGCGAGACCCTGCCGGATTGACACCAGCGAACGACCGTGGTATAACCTCATGACGGGTACCTATGCAGTATCCCGCGCGGCTTCCGATGCCAGCTGACAGTATTGCGTCCATAGCCGTGCCACGTTCGTTCATGGCTGCAGATCTATCTTCCCGGAAGTGGAACAGAGGGGGAGGTGCCTGACAGAGGGAGGCTTGGAGAAATCAGTCGAGTAATGAAGGAATGGGCAGAAGAAAAGGTACGTGCTGCTGTCATGGTTTTGTATGTCGCGCAGCAGCGCCATGAGGTTGGTGTGCTTGGCAGTAGTGCGAGATGGGCTCAGCGGTTGTCAGCGATGACCGGTGTGCCTTGTTTGTGCAATTTTTGGCTCGCCCTGACGTGAGTTCAGAGGGAGTCCGCCGAAAGGAGTATCCGCCAATATGAGAGACTACGTAATACGGCGCGTCTTGGGAATGATTCCACTGATCCTGATTGTCATGATTGTGTCGTTCAGTATCTTCTCGCTCGTGCCCAACCCTTTTGCGGCTTTGATCGAGAACCCCAGGATCAAGAAGGCAGACATTGAACGCCTGATAAAGGCCTGGGGGTTTGACCTGCCGTGGTACCTTCGCTTCTTCAAGTGGTTCAGTGGCGTCATCAAAGGTGACTGGGGACCATCGCTCCTCTACCCCGGTTCCAGCGCCCGCGACGTTATTGCACGTGCATTGCCGGTCACCATTCGCGTCATGGGCATTGAGTTCCTGCTGTCGCTGCTGATCGCACTTCCCATCGGAATCATCTCAGCAGTCAAGCAGTATTCAGTGACCGATTATGTGGTCACGGTCTTCAGCTTTCTCGGGATGTCCATGCCTACCTTCTGGTTCGGCCTGATGATGATGATGCTGTTCAGCGTGTTCCTGAAGAGGCCTAGCGGCGCTCCTCTGCTTCCCGCGGGAGGCATGATGACGCCTGGCCTGGAGGAGGCGCCTTTCTGGACGCGCTTCGTGGACCAGCTGCAGTATCTTGTCATGCCCGTTCTGGTTCTTGCGTTCTCATCTGTGGGCAGCTGGACTCGCTACATGCGGTCGTCGATGCTCGAGGTGGTGCGACAGGACTACATTCGGACAGCCCGTGCGAAGGGCGTTCCAGAGCGGCTCGTCATAAACAAGCATGCTCTGCGCAACGCGCTGATTCCAATCGTTACTCTTGTTGCGCTTTCGGTACCAGGAATTGTTGGTGGTGCATCGATTACGGAGAAGATTTTCAACATACCTGGTATGGGAAGCCTTATCATTGCGGCCGAAACGAAGAGCGACTACCCGACCGCCATGGTTGGCCTCATGCTCACCAGCTTCCTGGTTATCGTGTTCAATCTTATCGCGGATATTGTCTATGCATGGGTTGACCCACGCATCAAGTACAGCTGAGGGGGGCACCATGGCAGAACAGGCTGTAGCAGCAAAGAAGAAGCAGAAGAGTTCTGAGGACTACTCGTATGTCGGCATGGTGTTCCACCGTCTGACACGCCACAAGCTTGCCATGGCTGGCGCCGTCATGTTGATTCTGATGATGCTGTTTGTCTTTGTGGGGCCGCTGGTGTGGAGGGCCGACCCGAACGAACAGATCCCGGGAATCGAAGGCATGTTCAATCCGCCGTCGCAGGCACATCCACTGGGGACGGATGACTACGGCCGCGATGTGCTTGCCCGAATGTTCTTTGGCGGTCGCATATCACTGTTCATCGGCTTCAGTTCCGCGGTCAGCGCTACACTCATCGGTGCGTTCATCGGGTTGCTGGCTGGGTATTACGGGGGCTGGGCGGACAACCTTCTCATGCGGTTCACAGATGCCATGCTTTCTATTCCTACATTCCCGCTGCTGATTGCTCTTGCGAGCGTCATGGGCAAGGGTATGTGGCAGATCATCATGGTCATTGTCGTATTTGGCTGGATGTCCGACGCGCGACTTGTCCGCGGTCTTGCCCTGTCCCTCAAGGAGCAGGAGTACGTTGAGGCCGCTCGCGCCATCGGGGCCAGCGCCAACAGGATCATGTGGAGACACCTGTTTCCAAACACGCTCGCAGTGCTTATCGTCTCGACGACAATTGGAATCGGGAGTTCCATCATCTATGAGGCGTCCATCAGCTTCCTTGGCTTCGGCATTCAGGCTCCTCTGGCCAGCTGGGGAAACATGCTGCAGAACGCGCAGCAGTTTATCTGGAATGCTCCCCGTCTCATTGTCTATCCGGGCCTTGCCATTTTCATCACTGTTCTTGGGTTCAATTTCTTCGGCGATGGACTGCGTGACGCCATCGATCCGAAACTGAAGCTGTAGGGAGGGTCCTGTGGACAATCGAGAAGTACTCGTTGATGTCAAGAATCTTCGCACGTTCTTCTACACAGAGGATGGCGTTGTCCCGGCGGTAGACGGTGTAGACCTTACAATCCATCGTGGAGAGATCGTAGGCCTGGTTGGCGAGTCTGGTTGCGGAAAGTCTGTGACCGCGCTTTCTATCATGCGGCTCATTCCGAATCCTCCTGGCAAGATCATCAGCGGAGAGATCATGTTCCATGGAGAGAACCTCCTCAACAAGTCCGAGGAAGAGATGCGTCTCATCCGTGGTGATAAGATCTCCATGATCTTTCAGGAACCAATGACTTCGCTGAACCCTGTTTTCACGGTTGGCGACCAGATCAGTGAGGCCATTACACTGCATCAGAAGATCGACGAAGAGGAAGCCAGGAAGCGCACAGTCGAGATGCTGCATCTGGTAGGTATTCCAGAGCCTGAGCGCAGATACCGGCAGTATCCCCACGAACTGAGCGGAGGCATGCGGCAGAGGGTCATGATTGCCATGGCATTGTCATCCAACCCGGAACTGCTGATCTCGGATGAGGCTACCACCGCGCTTGACGTTACGATTCAGGCTCAGATCCTCGATCTGATGCGGGGGCTTCAGAAGAAGCTCGGCATGGCAATCCTCATCATAACGCACAACCTCGCCGTGGTTGCGGAAATGGCGGAAACGATTGCAATCGCATATGCGGGCAAGATCGTAGAGAACGCCTCTGCGCGAGAGATTTTCAAGTCTCCGCGGCATCCGTATACCTACGGGCTTCTCCAATCGATTCCAAAGTTCACAGAACGGCGGACGAACGAACCGCTTCCTGCCATCGAGGGCATGGTGCCATCTCCGTACCACATGCCCAATGGCTGTCGCTTCAACCCGCGCTGCCCGTTTGCGACTGAGAAGTGCAGGGCCGAGGAGCCGGAACTTGTGGAGTTGACGCCCGGGCATCTGGTGCGCTGCTTCCATCCCATCGAGCCGTAGACGGCGAGGAGTGACAACGATGGCTACCAGACTTGTAGAAGTCCAGAACCTCAAGAAGTGGTTTCCTGTAAAGGGCGGTGTCTTCAGCACTACCGTCGCATCGGTGAAGGCTGTTGACGGCATCGACTTTTCTATCAACCAGGGCGAAACGTTGAGCCTGGTTGGTGAATCGGGGTCAGGAAAGACAACAGCGGGGCGCACGATGCTGAAGCTGCTGCAGCCGACCGACGGAAAGATTGTTTACAAGGGCAAGGACATTACAAAGTTCACTCCGAACCAGATGCGTCCTCTGCGCCGCAACATGCAGATCATGTTCCAGGACCCCTATGGTTCGCTGAATCCTCGCATGCCTGTTGGTGACATTATTCAGGAACCTCTTGATGTCCACAATGTCGGCTTGCGGCACGAACGGCGCAAGGCAGTGACGGCAATGATGGAAACGGTGGGCCTCCGGCCCGAGTACGAAAAGCGTTACCCGCATGAGTTCTCCGGCGGCCAGAGACAGCGCATCGGTGTAGCGCGCGCGCTGATTCTGAACCCGGAACTCCTCGTACTCGATGAACCGATCTCGGCACTGGACGTCTCTATCCAGTCGCAGATCATTAATCTGCTGCTGGAGCTGCAACAACGTCTGAACCTGACATACCTGTTCATTGCCCACGATCTTGCCGTCGTGCGCCATGTATCAGACCGCATTGCGGTCATGTACCTTGGAAAGGTTGTTGAAACGGCCGAGAACGATGAACTGTTCGACCATCCGCTGCACCCGTATACTCAGGCGCTGCTGTCAGCAGTCCCTGTTCCGGACCCGGAGGTCAAGCGTGAGCGGATCATTCTTCAGGGAGATGTCCCGTCGCCGATCAATCCGCCATCCGGCTGCCACTTCCGCACCCGATGCCCATACGCCATGCCTGTGTGCAAGGAGCAGGAGCCGGCAGCGGTCGAGGTGTCTCCAGGGCATACTGTGTCCTGCCATCTCCTCACGAAGAAGTAGTTGCAGTTGAAGCTGTAGTCCTGGGCCGTCTTTCCCCGGTTATCGGGATAGGCGGCCCAGTTGTGTTCCATGGAGGTGGAATGCGTATCCGTGTTCACGTGACTCCGGGCAGCAGCCGCTCGGACGTGGTGCCGGGAGATCCCTGGAGAGTGCATGTGCATGCACGGGCCACAGATGGGAAAGCAAACGAGGAGCTCATCCGTGTGCTGGCTGCCTGGTTTCGTGTATCGCCCGCTCGTGTGCGTATCGTCGAGGGGCATGCGACGCGCGATAAGCGTGTCGAGATCGCTGGCATTGATACCCTTGTTGCGAAGGAGTCCTTGTGAGCAAGCCAGTCATGATCGTCCGTTCAACAGTGCTTGTTTGCGTCCTGGTTCTGCTGGACCAGGGAACCAAGTACATTGCGCGTCATGCACTTGCGGGTCGCCCCAGGATCGCCGGCCCCGTTGGCTTGGTACTCACGATGAATACAGGAGTCGCATTCGGTCTGTTCGGCGACAGCCACTGGATTGTACCAGTCAATGCACTGCTGGGCATTATCGTGGCGCTGGCCCTAAGGTGGGCGGCGCTCCACGGAGAGCGCGGCATGGCAGCGGGATTCCTCCTCATTCTTGCCGGATTTCTTGGCAACTTCATCGACCGAATCGCGACAGGGCAGGTGACTGACTTCTTCTGGGTGCGTGGCTGGTCTGTATTCAATGTCGCAGATTGTCTTGTGACTGCCGGCGCGATTCTGTGCGGGTTGGCTCTGATGTTTCCGGGAAGGTGGGGGTACCGTGCGGGAGCTTGAGGCAGACGGGTTCGTGGTACCCGTTCTTTACCTGGATGACGACACGATTGTCGTGAACAAGCCATCAGGTCTTGCAGTCATGACAAAGCCGGGCCAGGTCTCCGGGACCCTGAGCGGGGTGGTTCTTGCAGCCGGCGTGACCCTCTACGCTGGAACTGAGGCCGAAGTACCCGGGGTTGTTCATCGACTGGACAAGGATACGAGCGGCGTCATGGTGCTCGCCCGGTCAGCGCGTGCCTGGTTGTCACTGCACGGCCAGATCGCAGAGCATAGCGCGAACAAGGAGTACGTTGCACTTGTGAGCGGTACCTTCACTGAAAAGCGCGGGCGGATTGACGTTCCGATAGGAGCAATGCGCTCTCATGGACTGCTTCTGCGTCAGGCCGACAGTTCGGGAAGGCCATCGACAACCACCTTCGAGGTCATTCGCAGTTTTGCGGCGCGTGCTTCTCTGCTTCGTGTGAGCATTCAAACTGGCAGAACTCACCAGATCCGTGTTCACTGCTCGTACATTGGACATCCTGTGCTCGGGGACTATACTTATGGGTACAGAACCCAGTCAGGCATTGATGTGAAGCGGCAGATGCTGCATTCGTTTTCCCTGGCGTTTGTGTCTCCCGCGACTGGAACCCAGGTGCGTGCGTTCGCTGCGCTGCCTGCGGATTTCAAGTCCGTGCTCGGAGGGCTTGCCCGCAACTATGGCCAATAAGCCCGGAATCATTACCTCCAACAAGAGGATACAGCACAACTTCAGGACTGTCGAACGCCTCCAGGCTGGCATTGAACTGCGTGGCTGGGAGGTGAAGGCGATTCGTTCGCACACATTCTCCTTTGGGGATTCGTACTGCAGGTTCTATGGACGTGAACTATTCCTGGTACAGATGTCGATTGGACCATACGCGTTTGCTGATGTGCCCGATAGCGAGCTCAAGCGGCGGAGGAGACTCCTGCTGCATCGGCATGAATTGACAAGGCTGGCCACCTTGATAAGTCAGCAGGGGCTTACCGTTGTACCAGCCGCGCTGGTGCTCACGGACGAAGGTCTGATCAAGGTAGACCTCGTTGCGGGGAAGTTCCTGACGACCAAGGGTTCCCGCGAGGAGTCAGAGAGAAAACGGGTAGACCGGGAAATCCGGGGGTTCATGCGATGAGCAAAGGTGCAATGCGCGCGGTTTGTTCCCTTATCCTTGCTGTGGTCATGCTTGTACCGTCAGGTGCCTATACTGTGGCCGGTCTGGCCACAGTGACGGTTACGGATGAGGCCAACCTGCGTTCAGGAGCCGGTACGTCCTACAGCATCGTGCGCGTTGGTCACAAAGGTGAGAAGTTCGAGGTTGCCGGTACTGCGAAGGACACGTCAGGCAGGACATGGTACAGAGTCCAAGTTGACGGAACGAAGACAGCCTATGTAGCTGGATGGCTGGTCAGCTACACTCCAGCATCGGCGTCCAGTCCAGCGACAACGTCTCCCTCCACAGCGGGGGCTTCGGCTGCAAGCTCAGCTTCCTCTCCAAGTACGGGGACATCCAAGCCACCCAGCAGCAGTACAAGTACAGCGAGCACCAGGTACGCGGTGGCAGTGGAAGACGGAACGTCGCTGCGCAGTGGCCCGGGAACATCCTACGCAAGACTGACAACCATCAGGGCTCGTACCTCTCTCCGCATTCTTTCCGAGGCGAAGGACAGCTCCGGGAAGAAATGGTACAAAGTCGACTGCACCTCACTGAAGCTCAAACAGACCACCGGCTTCGTTGCTTCGTGGGTGGTCAAGGTGCAGTCCGTCTCTGCACCTCCCTCGTCCCCATCGACCTGGACGCGTTCTTCCCTCCTCGGGTTGTGGAAGCCGAAACTGCCTCTGGCCTCAAGGCTGGTAGAAGCGGCCGTCGTGCGTGACGGACCATCGGTCGTGTATAGACGTGTCGGGAGCTTCATGGCAGGAACAGCGGTCTCGATTTCTGGCTACTGTCTGAACAGCCAGAAGGAAACGTGGTGTCGCGTGACTTGCCAGGAAACGTCTGGCTGGGTGAACGCATCTGTACTCAGCTCTCATGAGCAGATTCCTGCTGCGCTTATGGTTGCGACGGTCGGCAAGAACCTGCTAGCGGTTGATGCAACCGTTGGAGCTGTCGTGGCCCCGTTGTCCCAGGAAAGTGCCGGCCACGAGGTCGACAAGGGTCGGTCAATTGTAGGGGTTGCGACGGATGGAAAGAATATCTTTGTCCAGCTGGCTTCCACTGACTCAGTCGCCGACTGGATGCCTGTGTCCGGAGCGACAACGATCGGCGGAGTGAGTCCGGGCGGTGCCGTATGCAGTCTCACGGGAATTGAGACTACTTCGTCGAACGGATGGACCACAGTGACGATGTACATCGAAGGGGACAAGACCGGTCTCTCGGTCGTGAAGGCACATGACCCTGAGCGTCTCGAAGTGAGCCTGCCAAGACTCGTACAGTCCGCTCAGGCGGCAATCTCAGGGATTCCCACGGGCCAGGTTTCCACCATACGGGTATGGGCGACGTCAGCCGGGTTTGTCTCCAAGATTCTTATCTACCTCAAGGGAGGGTCTTTCACAGAGACGCACTCGAGCACGAACTCAACAGTGAACGTCGTGGTCAGCGCGGCAGGCGAGAAGGCGACGCCGAAGGCCGTCTTTCTTGACAACCAGCTCCTTGCCGGGAGCGAGGAGACGTTCTTTGCCGACGGTGCGACGTGTGTTCCCCTTGCGGACCTGGCGGCAAGGTTCGGACTACAGTTGTCATGGGATGCAACCAACCAGCAGACCAGCCTGACGATTCAAGACCGTCAGTATGTTCTGAAAGACGGACTGCGCACGCTCAAAATCGCGCAAGGCACGGGTCACTGGGGAGAAGAGATGGCCGCACCGCCACACCTGCTGAATGGGCTGTTGTATGTACCGGTGGCCACCGCTGCCCATATGTTCGGACTGGAAGCGACATCGGATGCCGGTGGTATCTACATGGATCCCGTGATTACGTCGATGACCGTTTCGGGCACGGGTGCCAATTCGAGTGTGACTCTTGCGTCTGCACTGCCGTTGCGGATTTCGAAGACAGAGGATGCGACTTCGTGCACCTTTGAGGTGGAGGGGACCTCTGCCGTCAAACTGCAAGGGACGCAGGCCCTGACTCAGTGGGCATCGGTGTCGACAAGGCCGCGGTCAGGAGAACGGCCCCCTGCGGTCATCGTGCGCGTCGGCGCCCCCGCCTCCGAGGTCATGGTAAGCTCGTCTTCACCGCAGAACATCGTGCTGGCCCTCGGTGCTGCCGCATCTGGTCCACTGGCGGGCAAGACAATTGTCGTGGACGCAGGTCATGGCGGCCCTGGCGCTGCTGGCACGTTCGACCATGGGGGCTCGGGGCCGACCGGGCTGACCGAGTCTGCCGCTGACCTTGCCATAGCGCTCAAGGTGGGTGAACTTCTTGAGGCTGCCGGTGCCCGAGTGGTCCTGACGCGAAGCTCTGAAGACTCTCTGACGGGGCCTGACGCCAAGGAGCGTGCCCTGATTGCGGACTCGTGCGCCGGAGACCTGCTTGTCTCGATTCACCAGAGCGTCGCTGATTCCGCTATCGACACAGTGGGGACCTGCACATACTACTGGACCCAGAGTTCGCTGCGGGTTGCCCAGATCTTCCAGAAGGCGCTGGTCGCATCACTTGGCAGGCCTGACCTTGGCACACAAAAGGTGTCGCCGGAACAGGTTCGTGGAACGTCGGCGATGCCAGGAGTGATGGTAGAGTGTGTCGACATAGGCACCGTCTCAGGCGAACGTCTACTCAAGAGTGATGCGGGTCAGCAGAAAGCCGCACAGGCTATCGTGGACGCTGTCATTGAATCTCTTTCGACGAAAGGATAAGCATGGACTCATATGTTGGCGTGTTCGATTCCGGGGTTGGCGGACTGGCGGTTGTACGGGAGTTGAAGAACAGGCTTCCACGAGAAGCAATCATGTACGTTGCTGACTCACGGTTCTTCCCGTACGGCACAAAGCCCCGCGAGCAGGTAATAGAAAGAGCGACTGCAATCATTGACTACCTGCAGCAGCATGGGGCGCGCATTGTGGTCGTTGCATGCAATACGGCATCCAGCGCTATCTTTCCTGACATTCAGCAGCGCGTGAGCGTGCCCGTGCTCGGCATGATATCGGCTGGTGTCAAGAGCGCACAACTTGCAACGCGCAATAACAGGGTAGCCGTACTGTCCACGCCGGGAACTGCCCGCCGGCACGGGTATCTCCGCGCCATGAGCCTCCTCGACCCTACCGTAGACATGATAGAACTGCAGTCCCAGGAGCTGGTCAATCTCGTAGAAGCCGGAACGATTGATGGTCGTGACGTCACGGACTACGCTTCGGACGTTTTGAAACCAGTTCACGAGTTCGGTGCTGACACGCTTGTCCTTGGATGCACCCACTTCCCCTTTCTTACACGACTCATCGAGAGCATTCTTGGCCCTTCCGTCAAGATCGTCGACCCCAGCAAGGAGCTTGCCTACGAAGTGGGGCTGGTGCTCGAGAAGTGTCGGCTGAAGGCTGTGTCCGGTCATCCGGATAGATTCCTGACGACCGGCGATACGGGCGACTTTCTCGACAAGGCTCGCCTGTTTCTTGGCGACTACGTCAGCTCCGTCGAGGTCGCCGATATTTGAAACTAAAGGTTGTCACTGGCAACAGACACAAGGTGCAGGAGTTTCGCAGCATTCTGGCAGTTCTGGGACGTGACCTGGTGGTCGAGCCGCTCGAGGCTGGCAGCGTCGTTGAGTGCGGTGCAACCTACTACCAGAACGCCTATCGAAAGGCCCTTGCCGGCGTTCGTCGCGACCAGTGTCGAGGGGTGTGTGCAGACATCATCCTGGCAGATGACTCAGGCTTGGAACTAGAGGAGTTCGGGCGCATGCCCGGGGTACATTCGGCCCGCTTCTCATATGCAGGGCTTTCAGAGCGGGCTGCCATGTCCAGGTTTCTTCTGGACCAGGGGACGTCGTTGGTACATGGCCGGTTCGTGTGCTGGATAGTTGCATTTCTTCCTGGTGTGCCTCAGTGCGTGTCCGCGTACGGTAGCGTGCATGGAACCATAAGGCCTGACCCTCGCGGAACATCAGGGTTCGGGTACGACCCGCTGTTTGTCCCTGATGGATACACGAGCACGTTTGCCGAAATGGGGCCGGAAGTGAAAGACAGAATCAGTCATCGGTCCCGGGCGATCGCGAGTCTTATGTCTATCCTTGAGTCGGAGGTCAGCCTGCGTTCTTGATTTCTGGCTGATTGCGTGTATTCTCTAGGTGCTCGGGGTGTGGCGTAGCTTGGTAACGCGCATGGTTTGGGACCATGAGATCGGTGGTTCGAATCCACTCGCCCCGACCATGGGCCCATAGCTCAGCTGGATAGAGCAACGGATTTCTAATCCGTCGGTCGCAGGTTCAAATCCTGCTGGGCTCGCCAGGTACACATGGTGGGTGTAGCTCAATTGGTTAGAGTACCGGACTGTGGATCCGGTTGTTGGGAGTCCGAGTCTCCTCACCCACCCCAGAAATTGTTGGCGGCTGGAAACTTTATGGCAGGCTGTCATGCGCGCTTATAGCTCAGGCGGATAGAGCGATGGATTCCTAATCCGTAGGCCGCAGGTTCGAGTCCTGCTAAGCGCACCAGTACGTTGTACGATTGAGCGCCCATAGCTCAACTGGATAGAGCTGCGGACTTCGGATCCGCGGGTTGCGGGTTCGACTCCTGCTGGGCGCGCCAGAGCGCCGGCCACCCTGACTGGATGAACGGCGGGCGGTTGACACGTCTCTGAAAACTCGTATAATCGTGCTGTTCAAGTTGTGGGTCGTTAGCTCAATTGGTAGAGCATCTGACTCTTAATCAGGCGGTTACAGGTTCAAGTCCTGTACGACCCACCACCACTTGCCCGAAGATTCAGTTCCCTGCGATGTGTGTCAGCAAGTATTCAGCGAGGGTGGCGGAACTGGCAGACGCGCTGGACCTAGGATCCAGTGGGTAATTCCATGCGGGTTCAACTCCCGCCCTTCGCACCAATATGGAGGAGATTGTGGAATATACCGCGGCAACAAAGATTGGAAATTCAACTGTCATATCTGCGACGTTCACTCCCGAGGAGACTGCAGCGCTTCGCCAGCAGGCCCTGCAGGCAAAGGCCCGGAGCCTCCACGTTCCTGGATTCCGTCCCGGCAAGGCTCCGCTTGGCATGGTTGCCAAGTACGTGAGCAATCAGGATCTCAAAGACGAGGTCGTTCAGAAAGCCGCTTCCCAGGCCTACCTGGCTTTCCTCAAAGAGCAGAGTGACGCCGATGCCCTCATTTTCGAGCCAGAGATTGTCGACTCCACTGTCGGCGAAGAGCTGAACGACGAGCTGAAACTCCAGGTCCGGGTATTTGAGCTTTCCAGGACAGACCAGACTTTCTGGAAGAGTATCGAGGTCGAGGATGAACCGGTTGATGTGACGAAATCAGTCGAGCGTCGCATCAGCGCGCTGGTCGAGGCATTGACCGAAACATCTCCAAAGGAAGGGCCTGCCGAGAAAGGGGACGCTGTCGCCGTTACCATTAAGACAGAGAAAGCTACCAATCCCTATCACACTGAGTTGACCGTAGGCGAGGGCGAGGTCGGGAAAGCGTACGAGCCGTATCTTGTGGGAATGATGCCGGGCGAAACGAGACACTTCAGCGTTCAACTCTCAGGGAGCTCGATGGAAGGTGAAATTACCCTCGAGAGCGTGGCCGAGAAGCACATTCCCCCGGTGGACGACAACTTTGCGCGCAGCGTCGGCGCTTTTGAGAATCTCGAGGAGCTCCGGAAAACGCTTGAAGACGATGAACGCCGCAAGGCTGAGGAAGCTCGCAAGGATGCACTGTTCACTCGCGCCGTCGATACGGCTGCAGAGAAGCTTGCTATCGACTTTCCTGGTTACGTTCGTCGCGACGCTACGGAACAGCGCCTGGGCGAAATCAAGGAGAGTCTCGCACGCAATGGTCTTTCTCTCAACGAGTATCTGAAGTACAATAATATCGCAATGGAACAGTTGATGAAGGACGTGGAGGCTGATGCCGTCAAGGCTTTGCAGAGAGACCTTCTGATGGAGGCAACTGAGCGGGCCTGCGGAATTGTGGCCGACGACGCCGTTATTGATGAGTATGTCGGCGAACACGCCGACGAATTGACCAAGGCTGGTATCGACACTTCGACCGAGGCAGGTCGGAAGACCGCCGGGAACGTGATAGTGTGGGAGAAGACACGCGACCTGATTGTCGACAGTGTAGCCGTGAAAACAGCTGCGAAGACTGCACAGGAGGAACCATGAGCGTTATTCCATATGTTGTTGAACAGACAGTACACGGGGAGCGGGGGTATGATATCTACTCCCGGCTTCTGAAGGATAGGATTGTCTTCCTTGGCGGCGAGATCGACACCCAGGTGTCTAACCTCGTTGTTGCCGAAATGCTCTACCTTACTGCCGAGAACGCGAGCAAGGACATCTATCTGTACATTAACAGCGTCGGGGGCGAGGTCACGCCTGGTATGGCTATCTACGACACCATGCAGTACATTAATGCACCAGTGTCGACGATCTGCCTCGGACAGGCCGCCAGTCTTGCCGCCGTTCTCCTTGCCGCAGGCCGCAAGGGCAAGCGTTTTGCGCTGCCCAATTCGCGCATCATGATTCACCAGCCCTGGGGTGGTGCTCAGGGTCAGGCGACGGACATCGAGATACAGGCCAAGGAAATCCTGCGGATCAAAGAGTCGGTGAACCATATCCTGGCTTCTCATACCGGGAAACCATTTGACGTTGTCCGGCGGGACACGGAGCGGGACTTCTTCATGTCTGCGACCGAGGCCATGGACTACGGCATTGTGGATCAGGTCATCTCCAAGATTGGCGTCACCGGTGAAGTCGAGGCCCCTGACAGGAATGGCCAACCGCAATAGTGACGAGCCATCCTGTTCATTCTGCGGCAAGAAGTCGAGCGAAGTTCAACTCCTCGCCAAAGGACTGGACGGGTCATACATCTGCGATGAGTGTATCGAGAGAGGACGAGAGCTCGTGCGTGAATCGAAGGGGAACGAGCCGTGGACTGGATTTCGCCCGCTGAGCCCCAAAGAAATCTACGCACAGCTCGACGCCTACGTCATTGGCCAGAATGAGGTCAAAAAGGCACTTGCAGTTGGAGCATACAATCACTACAAGCGCCTTTCTGCTCGAAGTCGGTCACCTAAGGTCGAGATAGAGAAGTCCAACATTCTTCTCGCAGGCCCGACCGGCGTTGGCAAGACGCACCTTGCGAGGACGCTTGCTCACATTCTGGACGTGCCATTCACCATCGCCGATGCTACGACGCTTACAGAGGCAGGCTATGTTGGAGAAGACGTCGAAAACATACTTCTCGGGTTGCTGCAGGCCACTGACTTCGATGTGGCTCGCGCAGAATGCGGCATCGTATACCTCGACGAGATCGATAAGATCGGACGCAAGTCTGAGAATCCATCCATAACCCGCGACGTAAGTGGCGAAGGAGTCCAGCAGGCGCTCCTGAAGATCGTGGAGGGAACTGTTGCAAGTGTTCCCCCTCAGGGCGGGCGCAAGCACCCTCTGCAGGAAACCATCAAGTTCAACACGCGAGACGTGCTGTTCATCGCCGGAGGTACGTTCGAGGGGCTCGATGGAATTCGTGCGCAGCGGACGGCTCCGCGCGAGGTGGGGTTTGTGCGGCACGATCGCCAGAGTGATGACAGGAAACTGTTAAGCAGCGACTTTGTCAAATTCGGCATGTTGCCGGAACTGGTTGGAAGGTTTCCGTTGAGACTGGAGTTGAATGAGTTGTCGACACAGGATCTCAAGCGGGTCCTGGTCGAACCGAAGAACTCCATCGTCCAGCAGTACCAGGAACTGTTCTCCATGGACGGCATTCAGCTTCAATTCACCGACGATGCCATTGAGAGCATCGCCGAGAAGGCCGGAAAAATGGGCATGGGCGCGCGCGGGTTGAGGTCGGCTATTGACCAGCCGATGGTTGACCTGATGTTTGAGCTGCCATCCTTTGCGGGCATTGCTGAGGTAACGGTTGGAGCCGAGTTCTTCTCACCACGAAAGGAGTTCATGGCTACCAGGAACGATGGAACGACTGAGCGAATTCCACTTCCGGAATCCGCCTGATAGGAGTGAATAACTGTCATGAGTGATCAGGATTGGGAATTGACTGAGGCACCCCTCATTCCTCTTCGGAATGTGGTGGTGTTTCCATATCATGTCCTTCCCCTCTTTGTAGGAAGGCCGAAGTCGCTGAAGAGCATCGAGGCAGCACTTTCGGGAAATCGCAAGATTGTTCTCGTGTGCCAGAAGGATGAGTCCAACGAGGACCCCGGTCTCGACGACCTCTATGAAATCGGCGTTGGTGCGGAGATACTGCAGCTGCTCAAGCTGCCGGATGGCAGCGACCGTGTGCTCGTCGAAGGCCAGCGCCGCGTTCGCATACAGGCAGTGCGTTCAGAGAATGACATGCTGACTGCCAGCGTCGAGAGTCTTCCCATTGACGAGAAGACGTCCACAGAACGGGAAGCACTGATGCGCGTGGTCCTTGACCAGTTTTCGCAGTACGTGGAGCTGTCCAAGAAGCTGCCACCCGAGGCTGTCAATAATGTTACGGGTGTCACCGAGCCGGACAGGTTTGCGGACCTGGTGGCGAGCAGCCTCCTGTTGTCAGCAGAAGACCGGCAGATGCTGCTGGCGACGCTCGACGCAGAGGAGCGCCTGCACCGGATAGCAGAGCTTCTTGCGAAGGAAATCTATGTGCTCGAGCTGGCCCGCAAGATCGAAAACGATGTCAAGGCCAAGGTTGATCAGTCCCAGCGCGAGTACTATCTGCGCGAGCAGGTTCGAGCGATCGAGAAGGAGCTTGGCGAGGAGGGCGAAGAGGCGGGCGAGGTTGGCGAATACCGGCAGAAGCTGGAGAAGTTTGCCGCCCCCACCTATGTCCGTGACAAAATCGACGAGGAGCTGGCCCGTCTGGCGAAAACGCCTGCCATGAGTCCCGAAAGTTCCGTCATCCGTACCTATCTCGACTGGCTGATGGGGTTGCCATGGGAAGTCAGGACGGAGGACAGGATTGACCTGCGCAGAGCGCGCAGGGTTCTTGACAAGGACCATTATGGACTCGAGGAAATCAAGGACCGGATTCTTGAGTATCTGGCTGTGCGCAAGCTGTCCGACAAGGCCAAGGGTCCGATTCTCTGCTTTGTTGGTCCTCCAGGTGTCGGCAAGACATCTCTCGGAAAGTCCATTGCCGAAACACTGGGCCGCAAGTTTGTCCACGTGTCGCTTGGCGGCATCAGGGATGAGGCGGAGGTGCGTGGGCACCGGCGCACCTATGTGGGTGCAATGCCAGGGCGCATCATCCAGGGCATCAAGCAGGCGGGGACCAAGAATCCCGTATTCCTCCTCGACGAGATAGACAAGGTAGGCGCCGACTTCCGGGGCGACCCGACTGCCGCTCTTCTCGAGGCCTTGGACCCGGAGCAGAATACACAGTTCAGCGACCACTATATTGAGATTCCCTTTGACCTGTCGGAGGTTCTGTTTCTGACGACAGCCAATGTATCCGACACGATACCCTCGGCCTTGCTGGACCGTATGGAGGTCATTTCGCTGCCGGGATATACCGATGAAGAGAAGCAGCAGATAGGAAGACACTTTCTTCTTCCCAAGGCGCTGCAGCAGCATGGACTGCGAGAGGCGGACCTTTCGATTGACGATGAGGCCTTGCTCAAGGTTATCCAGCAGTACACGCGGGAAGCAGGCGTGCGTGGCCTGGAACGAGCTCTTGTTCGCATCTGCAGGAAGGTGGCGAGGCTGAAGGTTGAGAAGAAGAAGTCGTTCTCAGGTGTCACGGTACATGCGGACGACCTTGAGGACTATCTGGACCTGGCGCCGTACTCACACACGAGTCTGATCAAGGAGCCGCGTGTTGGCGTTGCCTGCGGGCTGGTTGTTACGCAGTACGGCGGCGATACCGTCTATGTGGAGTCAATCCGCATGGACGGCAAGGGAAACCTGCAACTGACAGGACAGCTGGGCGACGTCATGAAGGAGTCCGCACAGGCAGCCCTGAGTTACATACGTGCGCACGCTGTCGAGCTGGGGCTTGATCCGCACTTTATTGACAAGACAGACCTCCACGTGCATGTGCCAGAGGGCGCGGTACCCAAGGAAGGACCCTCTGCCGGCGTCACGATGGCGACGGCCATGGTGTCCGCGCTGACAGGTCGCAAGGTGCGCTCGGACGTGGCTATGACGGGGGAAATCACCTTGCGTGGTCAAGTACTCCCGGTCGGCGGTATCAAGGCAAAGGTTCTTGGGGCCTATCGGGCAGGTATCCGGAAACTGATCCTGCCAGAGGATAATCGACGCGATACAACCAAGATTTCTACGGACATCGCCCAGAAACTTGAATTCACGTTTGTGAGCGACATCGGTCAGGTGCTTGAGAAAGCGCTTCTTCCTGACGAATCGCCGCAACGCGGGGCACGCCCGGGAGACTGAGTGCAATGAATCGGGAGACGGCGGCTGCAGCCTTACGAGCAAGACGGGCAGAGCTGGGGCTCTCTCTCGATGAGGCTTCTCGTGAAACGCTGCTGCGCAAGTCGGTGCTGGAGTCGCTTGAAGCTGGAGGGCCCGATGTTTTCGATGGGTTCTTCAAGTCCTACGCCCGCAGATATGCCGAGTATCTTGGTCTGGATGGCGACGAGGTGGTCAGCGGTTTCTCTGGCGTTGCGAGCGAGCACCCGGCGACGCAGCATGACGATGCAGGCTCTGCTCCCAAGTCTCGACGCAGCGGCGCGTCGGTCCCCGTCTATCGCAGGAAGCGAAGCGTCATGTCGCTCGTGGCGATTGTCATTATTGCGCTTGTCGTCGCGACCGTGCTGCTCGCAGGGCGCGGACGTACAACACCGGCAGGTCCGAGCGATGGTGCTTCGACCCCATCGGTCTCGGAGCCCGGCTCTCCGTCTATTGGTAGCCCTTCACAGGGCGATGGTACGACGACTCCGGGTTCGCCCTCTACCCCTACAGAACCGACTGAGCCGTCCACTAACGGAATACTGACCCTTGAACTCACTGCGACGACACGACGTGCCTGGGTCGAAATTACGGCTGACGGCAGAGTAGTGTTCTCGGGCGTCCTCAGTCCCGGCGCCAGCACGCAGGTGTCCGGAAGGTACATCGTTGTCGATTTTGGCAATGCCATGTACACGAACGTTACGATAGACGGAGTGGACAAAGGAGTTGCCTCGCCGGACAAAACCGTCGTTACACTCGAATACGGGTCACCGCATGCGCCATAAGCCACGCGTGTGCATGATCAGCCTCGGCTGTGCCAAGAACCTTGCGGACAGCGAGGCCATCCTTGGGCAGATTGTTGCTGCGAACCCGGAGGCGGTCGTCTGCTCGGACCCGCAGGACGCGGATGTCGTCGTCGTGAATACCTGTGGATTCCTGGAGGCAGCCCGGGTTGAGGCTGAAGAGACGCTGGATCAGCTGGAGACCATTCAGCGGAGAGGGAAGGGTCTTCGCATCGTTGTGGTAGGCTGTTATCCAGAGTTGTGGAAGAGTGAACTTGAGCGACGGCACCGGGGGTTGTCCGCTGTCATGGGAGTCGATGCGCTGTACCAGGCCGACTTCTGGGCGTCGCTGCTTCACGAGGGTGGAAGTCAGCCGCCGCATACCTCAGTCTCAGCAACCGCGATGCGTCAGTTTGCTGCGCCCCGGCTGGTCAGTACGTCGGGCGGGTACGCGTATCTGAAGATTGCAGACGGGTGCTCACAGCGTTGCACGTACTGCACCATTCCGAGGATCAAGGGTCGCCTCGTCAGCAGGTCCCCGGACGTGGTCCTGCAAGAGGCTGCACAGCTTGTCGAGGCTGGCGCTCGCGAGCTCATCCTGGTATCGCAGAACACAAGTGCCTATGGGATGGATTTCTCGCCTGACCATCGCCCACAGCTTGTGCAGTTGCTGCGCAACATGGACCGCCTGCCGGGCGTCAGGTTGATACGCGTCCTGTATCTCTACCCTACGCTCGTTGACCGGGAGTTGTTGGAAACGGTAGCCAGTTCACAGCATATTGCACACTACGTGGACATTCCTCTGCAGCATACAGACCCTTCCGTCCTCAAAGCCATGGGCCGGCCGTGGGCGCCGGGTTCTGCGGGCAGAGTCGTCGCGCGTGTCCGGCACATCATTCCAGATGCCGCAATTCGTAGTACCTTCATCGTTGGGTTCCCTGGAGAGACGGAGGCTCAGTTCCGGCAGCTGCTGGCTGACGTG
Source organism: Candidatus Cryosericum sp. (assembly GCA_035403525.1). Classification (GTDB taxonomy): domain Bacteria; phylum Caldisericota; class Caldisericia; order Cryosericales; family Cryosericaceae; genus Cryosericum. The sequence continues at coordinate 14,611 of DAONFE010000004.1, read as the reverse complement.
GAAGCCCTTCAGCTTGACCATGCGGCCGCGTTTGCCTACTCACGGGAAGATCTGGCGCCTTCCTCGCGGTACCCTGACCAGGTGCATCCGTCGACAAAAGCCCGCAGGCTGCACGAGTTCATGGCGATGCAGCAGAGGGTCTCCCTCGCGGTCAACGAGCGGCGCTATCTTCATAAAGACATCGACGTGCTTGTTGATGAGGTTGCAGGCTCAAACGTCACAGGGCGTACCCTCCTGGATGCCCCTGATGTCGATAACGTCGTACACGTGCGTGCTCATGGAGACAGGCCGCTGCCGGAGCCGGGTCAGATTGTCAAAGTCCAGATTGCTGAGACTGGACCGTATGACCTGAAGGGAACCCTTACATGAGAGCGTTTGTAGCTATTCCACTTCCCGACTCGTTCGCCAGCTGGCTGGCCATGCAGCGTCCTGTACTGGGTGCCCTGGCCGACGGCCTGCGTGTCGTTCCGCCCGCGTCCGCGCACATTACGCTGAGATTTCTTGGTGATCTGCCGGCCGCCCAGGTGCCTTCCGCCATGGAGCGCCTGCGGGCATCTCTCGCCGCAAAGACAGCAACGACACTGGTACTTGACCGTTTGGGGGTTTTCTACCGGCAAGGGTATCCATCGGTTCTATGGGTCGGCCCTGCCTCCACCCCCGCGGAGGCGGAGGCTCTTGCCAGCGCGGTAACCACGGGTCTGACTGGTCTTGGGTCCAACAGACGCCCCGAGCCCTTCGTGCCCCATGTGACCATCGCCCGGTTTAACGGGCATGGACCCGAACTGCCCCTGCCGCTTCGCCTTCCCCCGGTTCAACCACTGGTGGTTCCAGTCAGCAAGGTAGTGCTCTATGAGAGCGTACTGGGAACGGGCACCCCGACCTATGTCCCACAGGGGGCGGTAGAACTGGCTCCATTTGCCGAAGGGAAAGACTGAAGTATACTGAACTACAAGGCTTACACCATACGTGGAGGCTCCATGGAAAACGGAAAACTGATTGACAAGGCACAGAAGAACGAGGCGGCCGAGAGAGACAGTGAACGCGACAAAGCTCTCGCGGCAGCCATGTCGCAGATAGAGAAGCAATTTGGCAAGGGGTCGGTCATGAAGCTTGGAGACCGGCCGGACAGGGCGTCTGTCAGTGCTATTTCGACGGGAAGTCTGTCGCTGGACGCCGCGCTGGGCATCGGCGGCCTGCCGCGCGGGCGTATTGTCGAGATCTATGGGCCAGAGGGTGGAGGCAAGACGACCTTGGCCCTGCAAGCTATTGCCGAGGCACAGAAAGCAGGTGGAAGGGCGGCGTTCATTGACGCCGAGCATGCTCTCGACCCGGTCTACGCCCGTAACATCGGAGTGGACGTGGACCAGTTGATTATCTCTCAGCCGGATTACGCCGAACAGGCGTTGGAGATCGCGAGTATGCTTGTCCAGTCCGGGGGTTTGGACGTGTTTGCACTGGATTCAGTCGCGTCGCTCGTGCCCCGCGCCGAGCTTGAAGGCATGATGGGCGACCAGTTTGTAGGGCTGCAGGCTCGCCTCATGTCACAGGCGCTTCGCAAGCTGACGGGAATTCTCAACAAGTCGCAGACGTGTGCCATCTTTATCAATCAGCTGCGCGAGAAGATCGGTGTGACCTACGGGAATCCTGAGGTGACGCCCGGAGGACGCGCGCTGAAGTTTTACTCGTCCGTCCGTATGGAAGTCCGTCGTGTTGAGAGCATTACCGAGGGTGACAACGTCATAGGCAACAAGGTCAAGGTGAAGGTTGTCAAGAACAAGATGGCTCCACCGTACCGGGTCGCGCAGTTCGATATCATTTTTGGCAAAGGCATTCAGACCTTCGGCGAGGTTGTGGACTTGGCCGTCCAGTTTGACATCATTGAGAAGAGTGGATCGTGGTATGCCTATGGAGGCACGCGGCTTGCCCAGGGAAGGGACAATGCTGCAACTTATCTCAAGGAGCACCAGGACGTTATGAATGAGATCAAGGGCAAGGTCCGGGACAAACTCACTGTCCAGGCCGGACCTGCGTCTCAGGAGTAGCCACTGGCATATCCGTGAGTTACTTCCAGCAGGCCTGTGCCTGCTGGAATCATATGAACTGAGGGAGTAAACATGCCTGGACCAAACGGAATCATCTCCTCCGCGATATATGCGGGGATGCTGATTCTTGGCATTGTCATCGGACTCGTTATCGAAGGATACATCGCAAGAAACCGTGTGGAGTCAGCACGGGAACTTGTCCGAAAGATGGAGGAGGAAGCACGCTCCAACATCGAGGCTGAGAATGCCAAGAATAGACTCAAGCTTCAGGAAGAGCTGGAAGAGAAGAAGAACGCTCTCGAAAACAGATACCTCGCCAGACAGGGCGAACTGGAAAAAACAGAGCATCGGCTTGTTCAGAAAGAGGCGTTTCTCGACCATCGCACCGAACAGGTAGAGCAGAAGAGCAAGGAACTGGACACAGCGCAGGAAAAACTCCGTGACAGCGCCCAGGAAATAGAACGACAGAAACTTGCCGCTGAAGCGGAGCTCCAGAGGATAGCCCAGATGACGCCCGATGAGGCGAGGGCTGTTGTACTGGACCGCGCTGAGAAAGATACTCGTTCTCGCGTCGCCAAGATGGTTGGGGACGTGGTTCACGAAGCCGAACTGCAGGCCGACGCCAAGGCAGCGGAGGTCATTGCCTCATCCATCCAGCGCATTGCGACGGACTATGTCGGCGAATCCACGATCAGCGTTGTCCCGTTGCCGTCAGAAGAATGGAAGGGGCGCATCATCGGTCGGGAAGGCAGGAACATCCGCGCATTTGAGACTCTTACTGGAGTGGACCTGCTGATAGATGACACGCCTGAGGCTGTAACGCTGTCAGCCTTCAACCCGATTCGCCGTGAAGTTGCACGTATCGCCCTGGAACGCCTTGTTGCCGATGGGCGCATCCATCCAGCTCACATCGAGCAGTTTGTTGAGGAAGCGGAACGTCAGATGGACGAGCGGGTATTCGGGGAGGGACAGCAGGCCGCCGCGCGTGTCGGGATTGCGGGATTGTCAGATGACATCACGCGCCTTATCGGACGGCTGAAGTATCGTACGAGCTATGGGCAGAATGTCCTCGCGCATTCTGTCGAGACGGCCTTCATCGCCGCCAATATTGCATCTGAACTGAAGCTGCCCGCAGCGGCGGCGAAGCGGGCGGGTTTTGTTCATGACATCGGCAAGGCCGTAGACTACGAGGTGGAGGGCCCACACGCGCTGATTGGTGCTGACATCCTGAACAAGTCTGGTGAGGCAGCGGACATCGTTCACGCGGTAGCCGCGCATCATGCCGATGTTCCAATGGAAAGCGTGCTGGACGTGATTGTTCATGTCGCAGACGCCTTGTCTGCATCAAGGCCGGGAGCTCGAAGGGAGAGCGTCGAGAGCTACATCAAGCGGCTTGAGAAGCTCGAGTCCATTGCAAATTCCATTCCCGGTATCAAGAAGTCCTACGCGATTCAAGCAGGGCGGGAACTTCGTATCCTGGTCGAACCTGAAGAGGTCGACGAAGCACTGGCCGCGAAGATCGCAATGGATGTGGCTCGCAAGATTGAACTTGAGGTTTCCTATCCTGGTCAGATCAAGGTCACGGTGGTGCGCGAAACGAGGTACTCTGATTACGCCAAGTAACCCGTTTGACGGCTTGGATAGTGCATACAAACTACCATTCCAGAAGGAATCGCTGGCTAAACTCCCGGCTGAGCCGGGAGTTTACGTCATACGGAACTCGACAGACGACATCATTTACGTCGGTAAGGCGAAGAACCTGCGGAGGCGGGTGGAATCGTACTTCAGAAACGACCTGAACCCCAAGACCCGCGCCATGGTCTCGAACGCGGCATTCTTCAGCTTTATCACTGCGGGCCACGAGGACCAGGCCCTGGTTCTCGAATCCAATTTCATCAAGCGTTATAAACCTCACTACAACATTCAGCTTGTCGACGGCAAGTCGTACCCATTGATAGAACTGACAGGCGAGGCCTTTCCCATTCTTCGCAAGACCAGGCGCGTGACAACCCCCCGTAACCACTACTTCGGGCCCTACCCGAGGTCCGGACTCCTTAACATCGGACTCGATAGTCTCCGGCATGCCTTCCCGGTGCGAACCTGCCACAGGAAGATCAACCCGGCAAAGCCGACCAAGCCATGCCTGTACTATGACCTGGGGCTGTGCGTTGCGCCGTGTGCCAACAAGTGCACGCAGGAAGAGTACAACCGTATCGTTGTGAACCTGTCGAGCTTCCTGAACGGAAGAATGCGAACCCTGCTGCGGCAACTCGAGAACGCTATGAATCAGGCGTCACAGTCCCAGCAGTACGAGCGCGCCGTGCGCTATCGGGACTCGTATCTTGCTCTCAAGGGGCTCTTTGAGCGCTACGCCGTGTTCGCTCCCGGCGTTAAGGATATGGATGTGTTCGCTTTCCACCAGCAGGGCAACCTTGTGGCCGTTGTACGACAGGCAGTTCGAGAGGGCAGGCTCATAGCTTCGACCGACTTCATCTACGATCTCAAGGGCAGGACGCTGCTGGATGGCATGCTGATTGCCGACATCATCATCGATTTCTACGAGCGGTTCCATGTCGAGACCCCGAAGCGCGTAGCAGTGGATGCGACCGGAGCTGAGGCGGCACTTGTGCGTGACCGCCTGAAGTCCGCGCTCGGTCCTGGCGTCACACTGGCCTCGCCCAGGTCGCCAGAGACAGGAAGGCTGCTCCGGTTTGCCCGCGACAATGCCGAACAAAAGATGATTGCGTCGACGCGCGCGACTGACATTCCTGCCCAGCTGGACGTTCTGAAAGTGGTACTCGACCTTCCTCGGATTCCCATGCGCATCGAGGGATACGACGTATCCAACATCTCGGGCAAGGATGCCACAGTATCCATGGTGGTGTTTGTAGCTGGCAAGCCTGCGAAGGGCCAGTACAGGCTGTTCAACATACGCTCCCTGTCGACCCCGAACGACCCTGCAATGCTCGCGGAAGCGCTTCGGAGACGTTTCGCGCGCTGGGATGATGTTACCTTCGGGGAGGCGGGCGACCTGCTTCTCATTGATGGCGGCAAGTCACAACTCGATGCGGTCTGCAGGGAAAGGGACGCAGCGGGTGTGCACGTGCCCGTTGTCGGTATTGCGAAGAAGGAGGAGCTCCTTTATCGTGAAGGAACGCCTGAACCGGTTAGACTATCTCACGAGTCCGGTGCGCTGCTGCTGCTGATGGCTGTCCGGGATGAAGCACACCGTTTCGGCAAGAAGGAGTTTCATAAGCGGCATCAGCATCCGCTGAAGCACCGATAGTTGTCGGGGACGATCGCAGGATCATTCGCTGGCAACTTGTGTGCGTAGCGCGAACGCAAGTTGTAATCGAAGGGAGGAACCATGAAGTTCATTGTGCGATTGCTTCTCAATGCATGTGTCTTTCTTATCGTCAGCTCATTCCTTCCGGGATTTGTGGTCACAGGGTTCTGGCCAGCACTCTGGGCGGCCCTCATCTTTGGAGTCATCAACTCCCTCATCCGGCCGGTCTTGCTTCTGGTGAGCCTTCCGGTCAGCGTCCTGACGCTTGGAGTGTTTACTCTTGTTATTGACGCCGCGGTCATGGCGCTGACCTCGTTCTTCGTGTCGGGGTTCAATATCAGTGGCTTCTGGGCTGCGTTGTTGGGGTGGTTCCTTGTATCTGCCGGCAGTATGGTGATATCTTCGATTCTCGGCGGGAGCAGCAAGCGCCATGAGTACAGCAGTGACTGACAGCCGTCTGCTGGGAGACTTCCACATCCATACAATTGCCTCCGGCCACGCGTTTTCGACGCTTCAGGAAGTCGTCACCGCCGCCCAGAGCAGAGGGCTGCGATACGTTGCCATCACGGACCACGGGCCTGCGAGGCAGGACGGACCCAAACTGGACTATTTCAAGAACCTCAAGAGGCAGGACAGTCTGCGCGAACTTCCAGGCATCCACGTGCTGGTGGGCGTCGAAGCGAACATCATAAACTCGTGGGGCGACCTCGACATGCCCAGCAAGCTGCTCAGCGAGCTTGATATTGTACTGGCCGGCTTTCACAACGCTACGGGATATGGTGGCTCTTCGGTGGCCGAGAATACAAGGGCACTCGTGAGCGCCCTTGAGAAGAACCGGATAGATGTTATTACCCATATTGGGGATCCTCGGTTCCCGTATCCTGTTGATCTTGAGGAGTGCATCGCGGCGGCGGCTGCCAAAGGGGTCCTGGTTGAGTTGAATCAGTCAGCGCTGCACACGTGGAAGCCCGAGAACGTGGCGCATTATGAACGCGTGCTGGCACTTCTTTCCAAGTATAACATGCCCCTGCTCATGAGCTCGGACGCGCATATCTCCTACACAGTTGGCAACGTGAGCGAGTGCGAGCGTCTTCTGGCGGACCACGGAGTCGACCCGTTGGCAACGATCAACTACTCAGAGGACCTGGTCAGGAAGTACATCCTGAAGACTGCATGACAACAGCCGGAGCCCTGCGAAGCACGGTCATCGTCAGTGTGCGCCAGTCCGGAGAACATGTCGACCCGGACGAGGTGCAGGAGACACGCCAGCTGGCGGAGGGGATTGGTCTGGAAGTGCTGGAGACACGCGCCTTCGCTGAGCATGCGGTTCAGCGCTTCCTCCTTGGCAAGGGCCAGATTCAGGACCTGCGTGACCTGCTCTCCGCTCTTCGGGCTGACATGGTGCTGTTTGACACAGACCTGACTGCACTTCAATACCGGTACCTCGCCGATGCGCTCGGCGTGCCGGTGATGGACCGTACCCGGCTGATTCTTGAAACATTTGCTGCTCAGGCTCAGACGGCTGAGGCGCGCAAGCGCGTACAGATTGCAGAACGCATGTTCGAGCTTACGCAGCTGCGCGCCATGAATGCGGGATACGACCAGCAGGCCGGCTATATTGGCATGCGCGGCCCCGGTGAGACGTTGTTTCAGGAACGTCGCAGAGCCAGACGCTCCGAGATTCACGAACTTAAGGAACAGGTGGGGAAAATCGATACACGGTACGCGGTCAAGGCTCGTGCCAGGCAGCTGGCCGCGGTGCCCAAGATAGCAGTCGTCGGGTACACGAATGCCGGCAAGAGCACATTGATCAATGTCCTGGCAAATGCACACCTGGCTGCGGAGGACCGCCCGTTCGCTACCCTGGACACAGCTGTACGTCCGGTGCGCCTTGGCCGGCAGTCCGCGGTTCTTATAGATACGGTAGGGTTCATCCGCAACCTGCCCGCGTCTCTGATGGACTCCTTCCGGTCAACACTCGAGGAGACGCGCAGCGCAGACTTGTTACTGCACGTTGTCGACGCTGGAGTGCGTGACCTGCGTGAACGCATCGCTGTCGTCGAGGACGTGCTCGCCTCTATCGGCTGTTCTGACATCCCTGAGGTGATCGTGTTCAACAAGATGGACACGCTGCCTAGCTCCCGGCGTGGAGAGCTTCTGAGCATGGAGACGGGGTTTCCTGTTTCTGCCGTCACGGGCGAGGGACTGCAGCAGCTCCGGGACGCCATCGCGGACACCCTGCTGCATCAGGTGCGCCACGGAAAATACGTCATTCCCTTCGCGTACCCCGAGGCACGGGCGGAGGTGTATTCCTCGGCCGTCGTGCTGTCTGAGCGAACCGGGCCTCACAGCTGGATCATCGAAGCGGCAGCCTCAGGGCCGGGGGCACAGTTGCCACCCAAGTTCCTGCGGAGAGGCTGACACACCGAGGCTCATGCAAAGATCTGCCTGCTTCCTGGCAGGGGCAGATTCTTGGCAAGAGGTTGTCCCTTCCTATACTGCACACTGGTGCACTGAGCGCAGACTGTCCTTCCGCCCGCGCTTTATTCGATCATATGGGAGTTGACCTGGTCATGAATATTGAGGACTTTGATTACGAGCTGCCAAAGGAGCTCATCGCACAGACGCCGCTTGAGCAGCGTGATCTTGCGCGTCTTATGGTGGTGGACAGAGCAACGGGCCGGATCGAGCACAAGCTGTTCCGAGACCTGCCGGGCTATCTGCGTGCTTCGGATGTCATGGTTATCAACGACACGCGCGTCAATGAGGCGAGTTTCAACTGCCGAAAGGACGCCACCGGGGGGAAAATCAGCGTTCTGCTGACTGGAAGGCGGTCGCCCACGGTGTTCGAGGCGCTGGTGAAACCCCTCAAGCGGCTTCATCCGGGGGAGACGTGCACGGTCGCCGCCGACCTGAAGCTGCGACTTCTGGAACGCAACGAGGACGGCGATGCGCTGCTGGAATTCTCGAGCGACCCGTATGCGAGCCCCGAGTTTGCCAGCATTGCGCGGGTGCAGATTCCCCCGTACATCAAGCAGTTTCCTGCCGACCCTGGATCATATCAGACCGTGTATGCCGAGGTGCCTGGTTCCGTGGCCGCCCCGACTGCGGGGCTGCACTTCACGCCTGAGTTGCTTGCTGAGATTGTTTCACTTGGAGTCGATGTCAGACACGTGACCCTCGATGTAGGACTGGGAACCTTCCAGCCTGTGCGCGTGGATCGGATTGAAGACCATCACATGCACACCGAGCGGTTCACACTTCCCGCGGACACGGCGGAGGCCATCAACGCTGCCCACGCCCGTGGCAGCGCAGTAATGGCGATAGGCACAACGGTGGTCCGGACGCTAGAGTCGTGCGTCGACCAAGGTGGCCTCATACGTGCCGACAGCGGCGACACGGGCATCTTCATCTATCCACCTCATGTGTTTCACGGCTTTGATCACCTGGTCACGAACTTTCACCTGCCAAAGTCTACTCTCCTCATGCTTGTTGGCGCCTTTATGGGGATGGATCTCATGTGGCATGCGTATGATCTGGCAATTCGCGAGCGGTATCGCTTTTTTAGTTTTGGCGATGCCATGCTCATTCTCTAGGAGGGTCCTGTGGGAATCTTCGAGGTGACTTGCCAGAGTGCCACTGGGCGGGAGCGTACCGGCCTGCTGAGGACCGCTCATGGCAGTGTCACGACGCCCGTCTTCATGCCGGTGGGCACACAGGCCACTGTTAAGGGACTGACACCGGAGCAGGTTTCAGCGATCGGCTTTGAGATTCTTCTCGCAAACACGTACCACCTGTATCTGCAGCCGGGCGATGACATCGTCCATGAGGCCGGGGGCCTTCACCGGTTCATGAACTGGGACAAGGGCATTCTTACGGACAGTGGGGGATTTCAGGCCATGAGCCTGTCCCGCATCAGCAGAAAGACCGATGATGGCATCGAGTTTCAGTCGTTCATTGATGGTTCACGCCATCTGTTCACGCCTGAGCGGGTCATCGCTATCGAGAAGAATCTGGACTCTGACATCGTCATGCCGCTCGATATATGCACTCAGTACCCGTCTGATCGCAAAACGGCTGAGAAGGATCTTGATCGCACAGTAGCATGGTTCAACAGGGCGAAGACGGCAATGGGTACTTCGCATCAGATTCTCTTCGGCATCACCCAGGGCGGCTTCTTCGGTGACCTGCGCGAGCAGTCGACAGAGCGGATCATGGAACAGGACCCTCAGGGCTTTGCTATCGGTGGGTTGAGTGTTGGCGAAGAGCGCCAGCTCACGATGGACATGCTGGACCACAGCCTCCTGCATGCTCCCCAGGACCGGCCTCGCTACTTCATGGGGCTTGGTGATCCTGTGGGCATCCTCGAGGTGGTGAGCCGCGGGGTCGACATGTTCGACTGTGTCCTGCCTACACGCGTAGCGCGCAATCAGATGGTTTTTACCAGGGATGGTGCTGTCAAGATCTCAAAGAAGATATACGAGCGTGACTTTCGGCCCATCGCGGAGGATTGCCCCTGCTACACATGCCGCAACTACACCCGTGCGTATGTGCGGCACCTCTTCAAGGCAAATGAAATGCTCGCAGGGACGCTTGCCACGATCCACAATCTGCAGTTTCTTCAGACACTCGTCATGGAAGTGCGTGAGTCTATCGTGGCGGGCACGTTCTCGGAGTACAAGCGCAATTTCATTGAACGGTACACGTCTGGCGCGGACCGGGCGTGGTAGCAGCGCCGGAGTGCCAGTGCTGCATTGACAGTGAGCCCCATCTGATGTACATTTGAGACGTTCTCGAAATCAGGAGGAAGGATCATGCGGTCGAAAGTAACAGGTGGTTTGGTTGTTGTGATCGTCGCGGCTCTTGCTGCTGGCGTGATCAACTACCAGGGATTGGTTGCCAAGAATCCGAGGCTTGCTCCGAAACTTGGTCTTGACCTCAGTGGCGGCGTGCGCATCGTGCTTGAGGCGGAGGACACTGCGACGGTTCAAGCGACGAACGACGCCATTGACGCAGCGGTGGGGGTCATTGACAAGCGAGTGAACTCTCTTGGCGTGAGCGAGGCCACGGTAGTGCGTGAAGGCGCGGCATCCAAGCGCATCATCGTGGAGCTTCCTGGCTGGGAAGACCCGGAGCGTGCCAAGGAGCTCATCGGTAAGACTGCGCTGCTGGAATTCAAGACCGAGGACGGCAAGGTCATCGTGACCGGTTCTCATCTCAAGAATGCGCAGCTGGTGTTCAGCCAGGAGCAGTCGAGTCTGGGAGAGCCCCAGATTTCCTTTGAGCTTGATGATGCTGGAACGAAGGCATTTGCGGAGGCGACGGCAGCCAACATCGGCAAGAAGATTACAATTTACCTCGACAACCAGGTCCTCATGAGCCCGACTGTCAATGAGGCAATCGCCGACGGCAAGGGCGTCATCACCGGAGGGTTCACTGCCCAGGAGGCGAGCAACTATGCGTTGCTGCTGAAGAGCGGTGCTTTGCCGGTGAAGTTGACCCCCATTTCGGAGCAGGTGGTCGGTCCATCGCTGGGCACAGCCTTTGTCAGCCGCAGCGTTTGGGCAGCTGCAATTGCATTTCTGCTGGTGGTGGGCTGGATGTTCTTCATGTATCGCTATCTAGGACTTGTCTCCGGCCTGGCACTGACTGTCTATGTAGACATCCTGATGGCTATGTACCTCCTGCTGCATGCAACCCTTTCGCTGCCCGCCATTGGAGGTGCCATTCTTTCGATTGGCATGGCAGTCGACGCTAACTGTATCATCTTCGAGCGCATCCGTGAGGAACTGGCCGCAGGGAAGACTGCACGAGGAGCAGTGGCTGGTGGATTCGCCAAGGCGTTCCGGGCCGTGTTTGATTCGAACCTCACAGTGCTCGTGGGCACTGCATTCCTGTTCTACCTTGGCACAGGCACGGTGCGCGGATTCGCGGTCACTCTTGCGCTGGGTGTTCTCGTGAGCATGTTCACGGCCGTGTTCGCCAGCCATACGCTGGTGGACCTCCTGCTCACCCCTGCTGTTGTGAAGAACAGCAGGAAATACCTGGGCTGACGGAGGATGACCATGAAATTCAGAGAGAGAATTCTTACCTGGGATATTATTGGCAAGACCCGTACATGGTTTACCATTTCGGGCATCATCATCGCGCTGGGTATCGTTGCAATGGTCGTCAACACCATCAGTTTCGGCGCCCCCCTCAAACTGGGCATTGACTTCATCGGAGGCACGGTCATCAACGCGTCGTTCGAGCGTGCTCCTGACGAAGCGGTGGTGCGGCAGATCCTTGCAGATAACGGATATACCAGCGTGACTGTGCAGAAGGCTGGCGAGACAGGTATTACCATGAAGGTGGAGGCTACAGAAATCGATCCTGCCGTGAGTGGCAAGATCCTCAGTGCGATTTCGGACAAGTACGGGGCCATTGACGTCGCAACCAAGGAGATTACGTCGATTGCGCCTGTCATCGGACATGACCTTCTGCGGCGCTCCGGGCTGGCCCTGGGTCTGGCGCTGTTGTTCACGCTTCTGTACATCAGCGTCCGCTTCAAGTTTTCGTTTGGGCTCGCCACGATCCTGGGCATGGTACACGATATCCTTGTTGCTCTGGGTATCCTGGCTATCTTCCGGATTCCGCTGAACGCTCCCTTTGTCGGTGCGTTTCTTGCCATCGTCACGTATTCCGTGCAGGACGGTGTAGTGGTCATGGACCGCATTCGTGAGAAGCTGCGCTTCCGCACAAAGGAACCGTTTGACAAGCTGGCCAATGCTGCCGTGACCGAAACGTGGGTACGCTCATTCAACACGTCATTCACCACGTTCCTCGCGGTCCTGGTGCTGTTTGTCATGGGCGGCGCCCCAATTCGTGACTTCTCGACTACACTCCTGGTTGGCGTCATATCGGGAACCTACTCGTCCATCTATATCTCCACGCCACTTCTGGTACAATGGACAAAGAACAGGGACAGGGCGGCTGTCGCCCGCAAGGTGTAGACGAGCTGTATTCTACAGAGCAGGAACGATACAGGGAGGCAAAATGAACCTGAGAGATTACATCCGCGACATACCCGATTTTCCTCAGAAGGGTATCATCTTCAGAGACCTCACGCCGCTCATGGGCGACGCCAGCGCGTTTGCGTTTGCTGTTGACGAACTGGCGCGGCAGTTTCAGGGTGAGCACATTGACAAGATCGTCGGGGTGGAAGCTCGCGGCTTCATTATAGGTGCTGCACTCGCCTACGCGCTTCATGTGGGATTCGTTCCTGCCCGCAAGCCCGGCAAGCTCCCATACAAGTCCGTCCGGAAGGAATACGAACTTGAGTATGGTGTGTCGATTCTGGAAATGCACGAAGACGCCATAAAGTCCGGCGAGCGTGTCCTTATTGTTGACGATCTCCTGGCGACGGGTGGCACGGTCAGTGCGACCGCCGACCTGGTGCAGTCGCTGGGGGGTGACATCATTGCCTACGCGTTTCTCGTCAGCCTGGGGGATCTGGGCGGTGCGAGCAAGTTGAGCGGGGCGAGAGTCGTTTCACTGATTGATCTTTGAAGCCTGAAACAGAGTCTGATGTCGACAGGGACTATGAGTCACTGATAGCAGAGCTCAAGGGCTGGCTATCCACCGACGAGGTCGGCCTGGTTCAGCGGGCGTTCGTGTTTGCGCGCCAGAAGCACGGCAATCAGAAGCGTGCTTCTGGCGCTCCATATATGATCCATCCCGTGCAAGCAGCCCTCATTCTTGTCAACTTCCGCCTGGATGCAGAGACGTATGCTGCCTCGCTCCTCCACGACGTTCTGGAAGACACGGACGCGACAGTGCAGGAGTTGCAGGACGCCTTTGGGCCCAAAGTCGCGTCGCTCGTCGAGAGCGTTACCAAGTTGCACGGGTTGAACTACCTGTCGCGCGAGGAGAACAATCTCGAGAATGTCCGCAAGGTGCTCCTTGCTATGGCCGCAGACCTGAGGGTCGTGTTCATCAAACTTGCCGACCGCCTGCACAACATGCGCACGTTGCAGTACCTGAGCGAGGACAAGCAGCAGCGCATCGCGCAGGAAACAATGGAAATCTATGTCCCACTGGCCCATCGCCTTGGAATCTATGAACTGAAGTGGGAGATGGAGGACCTTGCCTTCCGATACCTGAATCCGGACGAATATCGCAGGCTGGCGGGCCTCGTGGCAGCAAAGCGTGCTGAGCGGGAGGCCTACGTCAAGAGCACCATCGAGCAGATTCAGAACCTCCTTGAGGAAAAGGGCCTCCATGTGCAGGTTTCGGGACGCCCCAAGAACCTGTACAGCATCTATCGCAAGATGGTGCAGCAGGGCAAGACCTTCGAGGAAATCTACGACTTGACGGCCTTGAGGGTGCTTGTGAACACTATTCCAGAGTGCTATCTGGCACTTGGCTACGTGCATGAGGCGTTTACGGTTGTCCCGGGACGCGTCAAGGACTACATCGCCTTGCCGAAGCCGAATGGCTATCAATCCCTCCATACAACCGTTCTGGGCTCGAACGGAGAGCCGCTCGAGGTTCAGATACGAACTAAGCGCATGCACGAGGTCGATGAGATGGGTGTGGCCGCTCACTGGAAGTACAAGGAAGGAAAGGCTGCTGACCTTGTCGATTCGGAGCGCTTTGCCTGGTTGCGTCAGATGGTGGATTGGCAGAGGGATGTGCCCAGCAGCGGCGAGTTCGTTGAACGAGTCAAGGTTGACGTCTTCAGCGATGAAGTCCTTGTCTTTACTCCCAAGGGCGATGTCATCAACCTGCCCGCGGGCTCAACCCCGGTAGACTTCGCGTACCACATCCACACGGACGTCGGCAACAACTTGGTCGGGGCCAGGGTGAACGACCGCATTGTTCCGATCGACACCGAACTGGTGACTGGAGACCGGGTGCAGATTATTACATCGCGCAACTCTGGAGGACCCAAGGCGGACTGGCTGCAGTTTGTCAAAGCAGCCTCCACTAAGGCACATATACGGGCGTATCTGCGCAAGAAGGAGCTGGAGCACGAGGTGCCCGAGAAGGTCGAAGCGGCCGAGCATCCTCGTCAGCCGGCAGGCCGCACTGCAACGCCACCTAGGCGGAGCATCGCAGATTCTGGGTTCCAGATCGTCGTGCACGGAGACCCCACACTGCCCGTGGTCCTTGCCCCATGCTGCAACCCACAGTATCCGGACGAAATTCTCGGTTACATCACACGTGGCCGGGGCGTTACCATCCACAGGGCTGATTGTGTGAATATTCCATCGCTCGCCATGGAACCAGAGCGCCTTGTAGA